>NZ_CDBN01000090.1 GCF_000820085.1 Aeromonas sanarellii | reverse complement strand
CCGCCCCCGCGGCCGCCCTGCCCAGCACGGACACACCTATGCCGACACCCGGGATCTGCTGATCCGCCGGGGCATGGAGCTGCTGACCGAGCAGGGCATCGCCGCCACCTCCATCGAGCGGGTGTTGCAGTCGACCCGGATCCCCAAGGGCTCCTTCTATCACTACTTCGCCACCAAGCACGACTTCACCCTGGCGGTCATGGATGCCTATCACCACTACTTCTGCCGCAAGCTGACGCGCTATCTGGGGGATGCGAGCCTGCCCCCCCTGGCGCGCCTTGGCGCCTTCGTCGACAGCGCCTGCCTGGGCATGACCCGCTTCGCGTTCCAGCGTGGCTGCCTCGTGGGCAACCTGGGCCAGGAGGTGGTGCAACTCTCCCCCGAGCTGCGCCTTCGCCTCGAGCAGATCCTGCTCGACTGGGAGGCGCTGCTCGCCCAGTGCCTGAGGGAGGCGGTGACGACGGGGGATCTGCCTCACGACAGCGACTGCCCCGCCCTCGCCCATCAGTTCTGGATCGGCTGGGAAGGCGCCGTACTGCGCGCACGCCTGGTGGGCAATACCGAGCCGATGCTCTCTTTTCTCAATTTTTTCATGAAGTTAGCCAAGTGATTTTTTAACGCTCATTAATAGTCACGCAGTCCAATTAATGCGAGGAAGCAAGATGATCAAGGGTATTCTGATCGAGAAAGACGAGGCGGGTTATCGCGCCAGCTACCAGAGCCTCCCCGAGGAGGTACTGCCTGCCGGGGATGTGACCGTGGCGGTGGAGTGGTCTTCCCTCAACTACAAGGACGGCCTGGCCCTCACCGGTGCCGCCCCCGTGGTGCGCCGCTTCCCCCTGATCCCCGGCATCGACCTTGCCGGCACAGTGCTGGAGAGCCAGCACCCCGACTGGCGCCCCGGCGACAAGGTGGTGCTGAACGGATGGGGCGTGGGTGAGACCCACAGCGGCGGGCTGGCGGAGCGGGCACGGGTCCAGGGCGACTGGCTGGTGCCTCTGCCCTCTGGCTTGAGCCCCCGGGATGCCATGGCCATCGGCACCGCAGGGTACACCGCCATGCTCTGCGTGATGGCGCTGGAGAAGCACGGCGTGGCCCCCGGGGACGGTGACATTCTGGTGACCGGCGCCAACGGCGGCGTGGGCAGCGTGGCGATCGCCCTCCTGGCCAAGCTGGGCTATCGGGTCGTGGCCGCCACCGGACGGCTGAACGAGGCGGACTATCTCAAGTCCCTCGGCGCCGCCGAGGTGATCGATCGCGCCGACCTGGCCGCGCCGGGGCGACCTCTGGGCAAGGAGCGCTGGGCCGGCGTCATCGACACCGTCGGCAGCCATACCCTGGCCAACGCCTGCGCCACTACCCGCTACGGCGGCGCCGTAGCCGCCTGCGGCCTGGCAGGGGGGATGGACTTCCCCTCCACCGTCATGCCCTTCATCCTGCGCGGCGTCACCCTCTATGGCATAGACAGCGTGATGGCGCCGCGTCCGCTGCGCCAGCAGGCCTGGGCCCGGCTGGCCGAGGACCTCGACCTGACCCGCCTCCATCTCCTCACCCGGGAAGTGCCCCTCTCCCAGGTCGTGGCCCTGGGGGATGCCTTCCTGGCAGGCCAGGTGCGCGGCCGGATCCTGGTCAATGTCCAGGGGTGATGACTGACGCGATATGAGCCGGATCGCCTGACCAGGTCAGGCGATCCTCTCTGTGGCCAGGCTTATTCAGGCCATGGCAACCAAGCCGGGATGCCAATTCCATCAGCAGAACGCCTGCCCCTGGGGCAGACGTTCGTGAAGGTCAAAAATCAGAATGCCACTTCGTCAGTACAGAAAACGATCTGCTAGCCGATCACCGAACAGCATGACGACGAGCCCGGTCAGCATGACCAGCATTCCCCCCAGCCTTATCACAGATACCGGCCGCTGGATGGTGCCCAGCAGACCAAAATGGTCGATGGCCTGTGATGACAGCAGCTGTCCGACGATGGCCAGCCCAAGCAGGGCCGAAAAACCGATTTTCGGTGCCAGCACGACATAGCTGAACAGGGCGCATGCACCGATCAGGCCGCCAGCCAGACTCCACAGAGGCTGTGACGGAATAGCCGCAAGGGAGGTGAATAATCCGCCGCGCAGCAGCGAGAAGATCCCAAGGCTGAATGCCCCGGCCGCGAAGGAGAACAAGGCGGCGGTGACCGAATCTCCCCCGAGTCCTCGTGCCAACTGGCTGTTCAGGGTCGTCTACAGAAAAATGCATCCTTGAGTCTCATCACAGGCGCGATCAAGACCCCAACAGCCTTTGGCAGACCGATTTTGAATACAGGCCCGTCAACCTGTCACGCAGCTTCTCAGCCGGCTAATCCCTCCTTCTTGAGTCTGGCGCTGAAAAACTTCAGCGCTGTCTGGGTCTTTGCTGACTGGTCCGCGCCGAGGGCGATCCCGTGGCTGGCCAGGTAAGCCTTGAAATCGGCCGCGACCTGGAAGGCCTCTTTCGGCAGGCTCTTGACGGACAGCTCCATGATGTGTGAGCCATCAGGATAGAGCCAGACCTCGGTGACGATGGGGCGATCGAACACCGTCGTTTTCGGCGTGTGCTTGGCCTTGAGCAGGAAGGCGGGTCCGAGGAGGACCAACTGGTCCATCGGGATATCCGCAGGAGCATGGGCATCATAGAAGGCACGTTGTTCCTTGGAGAACAGCTTACGCAAAGGCATCTCGCCCGAGGCCACGTCAAGCACCTCCTGACCGGTACAGACCCCCTTGAACGAAGCCGAGCAGACGAATCCACCCGGCATCGCATCCACCTCGATTTTGAACGCTGCCACGCGGCGCAGCTCAGCATCTATGGTGGAGGGATCTACCGGACGAAGCTTGATGACAGTGTCTCCATCCCCCCCCTGGATGCGCCGCGCCCGGACGACGATGCCGGCCTTATACAGGGCCAGATCGGGTGTATCGAAGAAGAAAGCCTGTCGCGGCTGGGCCTCGACCGGATCGAGCCCTATGCTCTTGATCGTCGCACGGGCGCTGGTGAGGGGAACCGACAACTTGAGTTCAACACTGGTAGACCCCTTCACGAGCCTGAACATTTCGATTATCTGCTCGCTCGTAAGGGGCTTGGCCAGTGCTGGCTTCACCGTCTTGTGGGGCACTGGTGCTTGCTGCTGGGGAGCGACGGCCTTGGTGGTACTTACAGGCTTCGCGCTCAGTGTGGGTGTTGTGGTCGCCTTGCTCATCATGATGACATCCCCTTCGCTGCATTCAGCAAACCATTCGGCTCGATCGCCAAAACCTTTCTCATTGCAAATAGAGCAACATTCAGTCTCCGAAACGCTCGGCCAGCACGCCGTGACGCAGACCGCGATCGCTGACGGTGAAACTGTCCTTGCCCAGTTTCTCCATTATCGTTCGCACCACGCAGGCTCCGGCGAGGATCACCTCCGCACGCTTCGGCTGCAGGCCGACGATGGCTCGACGGGCATCCGCATCCCTCGACCGGTAGAGCTCGATCTGACGGTCAAGCTCCCCACGATCGACGATGCTGCCCTGAACAACTACCGGGTCATAGGTCGCGAGACGATGCATCACGGCCGTGATATTGGTTACCGCACCGCCCATCCCGGCCAGCGCGTCCGGTACCAGGTGCCCGTCAAGGCGCGAGAGGTCGGCCGAAATGGCCGCCATGACCTCGCGCAGCACCTCGGGCGAGACGGCACGGTCGAGCCCGAAACGCTCGGTGTAACTCACCGCTCCGACGTTGACGCTGAAACGCGTGTCGACCACGGCATCGTGCCCGAAGGTGAACTGGGAACTGCCACCGCCTGTGTCGAAGACGACCAGCGAACCCCAGTTCAGACCCAGGCCGGCCTTGGCAGCCAGATAGGCCATCCGGCTTTCCTCTTCACCCGAGATGACTTCGATATGAATGCCGGTACGCGCTCGAATGGCATCTACAACGTCACCTCCATTTGATGCAATTCTCAGCCCGGCGGTACCGACGGCGGCGATGGCCCGTACGCCATGCTGGTTGGCTTCGCCAACCATGCTTGCTATCGCTGCAATCGTCCGCTCGATGGCCGCTTCGATGATTCTGCCCCCTTGTGAAAGGCCTTCACCCAAGCGGGTCATCTCAGCCCGATCGACGACGGTCCGCCATTTTCCGTCGATGCTGCGCTCGCCGACGTGAAACTTGATGGAGTTGGTGCCGGCGTCTATCACGGCGTAGCGTTCGTTAACATCGTCTATCAGGGCGGCCAGACCCCGGGGATAGCTGGTGTTCGTGTAACCCTCCAGGCCAAGCCCCTGCACAGCCCGCATTACGCCGGCAGCGTCCTCCGATTCGACCGCAAGGGTTCGGGTCGACTTGCCGTCCGCCACCACCTCTGAGAGCTCTGCCATGCAGCCATCGACCGTATAGCGAACTCGTCGCTTGTGCACCCTCACGGCTCGGACTGTCCCACCCGGCGCGGCAAACTGCCCAATGAATTCATCGAGCGTATAGCCCTCACGCACCGACGTCGGCACCGGCAGCCGGAGGGCCTCAAGTACTTTCACGGCCTCAACCCCAGGAAGCGGGAAACCGGCCTTCATGACGGGCGTCCACTGCTCCAGTCCATCGGCGTTAACCTCCCGCAACACCTTGATATCCATCAACGCATCTCGTACTTTCACGTTCTCGCCAGCGCCGGATAGCAGGTAGATCTCGTCGCTTTCCTGGACTCCGCTAGGAGCGAGCCGAGCCAGCCGCTCCTCTGCAGCCCCGAAGCGCCTTCCAAATGAACGCCACTCCCAGCGTGGTCTGATCTCAGTCATCACCGTCTCCTTCTTTCCAATCAGGTATCCTGCTCCGCGCGATTCCCATTGCGCACTGGCGAGTCTGATGGCACTTCCCGTCAACCATTGGAAGGCTGCACCTGGACTCCAAGTGTAGTGGCCTAACGGTGATTCCCCCACTCTTAAGGTGGGATTACCTCATCTCCCTAGCGATGTGGGGAAAGCGGGTGGGATCTGTGTCGCCAGTTGCAAGCTGTGTAGACAAGAAATGGACAAAAAAGGAAAAGTGAGAGAGGGGAAACGCTGGGGAGCAGAAACAAAAACGACGCCATGAGGCGTCGTATCTGTTTAATCTGTCAGAAATTTTTCTTTAATCTTAATGGTGCCCGAGGCCGGAATCGAACCGGCACGCCGCGAACGGCGAGGGATTTTAAATCCCTTGTGTCTACCGATTTCACCACTCGGGCACCGCAATCGGTATCAAGTCCGCGCGGCGGGCTTGTCAATATGGAGGCACGTTCCGGAGTCGAACCGGACTAAACGGATTTGCAATCCGCTGCATAACCGCTTTGCTAACGCGCCATGCAAAAGAGAGAAACTCTCGATTGTCTGAATTTGGAGCGGGAAACGAGACTCGAACTCGCGACCCCGACCTTGGCAAGGTCGTGCTCTACCAACTGAGCTATTCCCGCATCGGTCCGGCTGACTGCCTGACTGTGAGAACGCATTCTAGCGATGTTCCTCGTCCAGTCAACCAAAAACATTTAATACGCTGATCGTTCGGGTGTTTTTTACCCTTGTCCCGCACTTTCAGCACTCATGGCCGTTTCTCGGCCCCAGTGGCAAAGAAACGATCATTTTCCCATCGGCGACTAGAAGCGGGAGTGGTAGGTCAGATCGCCCCAGGCCGCCTTCATGTACTGGAACATGGACCAGAAGGTAAGCACGGTGGCCACATAGAGCAGCACATAGGCGAGCCACACCATCCAGATGTCGTATTGCCAGATGAGGCCGGTGAGCGACACCATCTGGATCATGGTCTTCCACTTGCCAATCCAGCTGACCGCCACCGAGGAGCGCTTGCCAAGCTCGGCCATCCATTCGCGCAGGGCGGAGATGATGATCTCGCGGCCGATCATGGTCATGGCGGGGATGGTGACCCAGACGGTGTTGTAATGCTCGACGATGACCACCAGGGCCGCGGCCACCATGATCTTGTCGGCGACCGGATCGAGGAAGGCGCCGAAGGCGGTGGACTGGTTCAGCTTGCGGGCGAGATAGCCGTCAAACCAGTCGGTCGCGGCCGCCAGGATGAAGACGATGGCCGCCGCCATGTAGGACCATTGGTAGGGAAGGTAGAACAGGATGACGAAGACGGGGATGAGCAAAATCCGAAAGAACGTCAGCAGGTTAGGAATATTTGTCATTATTTTCAGCCACTTCTTGTATGCCGCTACATGGTAGCCCCAAGCCGATCGTCGATGCAACCGGACAGGTGCCCGCCTTGGTCTATTAATCCATCAATAACCTCAGGATGCGGGCCATTATGGCATTTGCGGCCCCCCTGCGTCACGGCTCTTGTGCGTCTGGTGCGAGGCCTGAGCACCAAAACGAGGGACGGATCGTGAATCGCCAGGCTCATCCCGCGCCGGCATGGCGGCTATCTATCCAAGCCTGGGCGAAACCGCACTCTATGGTCGTTCACTCGGGCACCTCGGATGCTTGGTTGGGCGCCTCCCACTCTCCGGGAATGCCCCGAGTAAACAACCTACAGCGAGATCACCGCTAGAGCGAGTGCAGGGCGTCGTGGATGGACTGGGCCAACTCCTGGCTGATGCCGGGCACCTTGGCCAGCTCGTCCACCCCGGCTTTTTTCACCTCCTGCAGGCCACCCAGGTATTTGAGCAGCGCCTGCCTCCGTTTCGGTCCCACCCCGGGAATGTCTTCCAGGGTACTGGTGGTGCGCGCCTTTGCCCGTCTGGCCCGGTGGCCGGTGATGGCGAAGCGGTGGGATTCATCGCGAATGTGCTGGATGAGGTGCAGGGCGGGCATGTCCGCCGGCAGGTGCAGCTCCTCGTGACTGTCCCCCAGGATCAGGGTCTCCAGCCCCGCCTTGCGGGTCACTCCCTTGGCGATGCCCACCAGGAGCGGATACTTGCCGCCGAGAAACTCCAGCTGGCGGGCCAGGATCTCCTCGGCGCGGCGCAACTGGCCGAGACCGCCGTCGATGAAGAGCACGTCCGGCACCTTGTCCGGCTCCTGCTGCTTGCCAAAGCGGCGCTCCAGCGCCTGCTCCATGGCGGCGTAGTCATCGCCGCCTGTGATGCCGTCGATATTGAAGCGGCGGTATTCCGAGGAGAGCGGCCCCTCCCGGTTGAACACCACGCAGGAGGCCACGGTGCGCTCCCCCATGGTGTGGGAGATGTCGAAACACTCCATGCGGGCGATGGGGGTCTCGAGCTCCAGCAGCTCCTCCAGCTGATCGTAACGGGCGGTGATGGTGCTCTTGTGGGCGAGGCGCGAGCGCAGCGCGGTCTGGGCGTTGATGGCGGCGAGCTTGATGAAACGCGCCCGTTCGCTGCGCGTCCGGCTCACCACCCGCACCCTGTAGCCGGCGGTCTGGCTCAGGGTGTCGGCGATGACGCTCTCATCCTCCAGCGCCACGTCCAGCAGCACCTCGCTCGGGATCTGCCGCCCCCCCTGCCCCGACAGGTAGAACTGCAGCAGGAAGGATTGCACCACCTCCTCCAGCGGCGTGTCGGCCGGCACCTTGGGGAAGTAGCTGCGCGAGCCCAGCACCTTGCCCTGGCGGATGAAGAGCACGTGGATGCAGGCGGTCCCCTGCTCGAAGGCGACCCCCACCACGTCCAGCTCGTCCAGCACGTTGCCGCTCACCGACTGCTGCTCGGTGACCCGGCGCAGGGCCTGGATCTGATCCCGATAGCGGGCCGCCTCCTCGAAGCGCAGATCGCCGCTGGCGGACTCCATCTTGCCCACCAGTTCCCCTATCACCTGCTGGTTCTTGCCCGCGAGGAACAGCTTGGCCAGTGCCACCTGCTGGGCATACTCGACCTCGCTCACCAGCCCCGCCACGCAGGGGCCGGCGCAGCGCTTGAGCTGGTAGAGCAGGCAGGGGCGGGTGCGGTTGGCATAGACGGCGTCCTCGCACTGGCGCACCGGGAAGATCTTCTGCATCAGGTGCAGGCTCTCGCGCACCGCGCCGCCGGAAGGATACGGACCGAAATACTCCCCCTTCACCTTGCGGGCACCGCGATGGACACCGATACGCGGGTGCTGATGGTCGGTGATGATGATCCAGGGGTAGGACTTGTCGTCCCGCAGCAGCACGTTGTAGCGAGGCTGGTACTGCTTGATGAGGTTGTGCTCGAGGATCAGCGCCTCGGTCTCGGTGTGGGTGACCGTTACCTGCACGTCGGCGATCTGGCGCACCAGGGTGCGGGTCTTGATGCTGTCGACGTTGGCCCGAAAATAGGAGGCGAGCCGTTTTTTCAGATCCTTGGCCTTGCCCACGTAGATGACGGTGCCGCCGCTGTCGTACATGCGGTAGACGCCGCTCTGGTGGGTGACGGCGCCGAGAAACGCCTTGCTGTCAAACAGGGGCTCGGGAGAGGGGGTCATGGGCAACTCGACTCAACGGATGAATGCAAAAAGACGGGGGAAGCATACTGCGCCCGCAGACTGAAAAGCAAAAGGGGCTGAAAAAGCAAAAGGCGGCACAGGCCGCCTTTGGTGTCCACACGCCCCCTTACAGGGTGTCGGCATCCAGCATGCCATAGCGAATGGCCAGATGGGTCAGCTCCACATCGCCGTTGATGCCCAGCTTGCTGAACAGGCGGTAGCGGTAGCTGTTGACCGTCTTCGGGCTCAGGTTGAGCTGCTCGGAGATGTCGGTCACCTTCTGCCCCTTGGTGATCATCATCATGATCTGCAGCTCCCGCTCGGAGAGGGACTTGAAGGGGTTCTCGTCGGCGGAGGCAAACTGGCTCAGGGCCATCTGCTGGGCGATCTCAGGGGAGATGTAGCGCTGACCGGAATGCACCAGGCGAATGGCGTGGATCATCTCGTCCGGGGCGGCTCCCTTGGTGAGATAACCGGCGGCGCCCGCCTGCATCACCTTGGTGGGGAACGGATTTTCTGAATGAATGGTCAGCACTATGATGCGCACATCGGGGCGGATCCGCAGGATCTTGCGGGTCGCTTCCAGACCGCCGATGCCCGGCATGTTCATGTCCATCAGGATCACGTCGGGGTGATGTTGCCGACAGAAGGCCACCGCGGTCTCCCCGCTCTGCGCCTCGCCCACCACCTTGATCCCGCGGACGTCTTCCAAAATGCGTCTTATCCCTGTACGCACCAACTCATGATCATCGACCAGGAATACATTAATCACCCAAACACCCCGTTTTTTATCTCGTTATATGCCAGTTAGGGTTAACACGGCGTCTTGCATCATAACCAAACTCGCCGATTTGGCAAACCATGGCCGGGAAAAGTTTGAAACTGCTCGTAAAATCCGTTTTAAATCAAATTACTATATAAAGAATCAACAGAAAAACGGCGCCTTGAGGCGCCGTAATGCATCAAACCCGTTCAGCCGGCCTCATCCGGCCAGCAGCGCGCGCACCTTGTCGAGGTCGGCCTGGGTATCCACCCCCACCGGCGGGGCCTCGAGCGCCTGGGCCACGTGGATCTTCTCCCCGTACCAGAGCACCCGCAGCTGCTCCAGCGCCTCGACCTGCTCGAGCGCGCTGGGCGCACAGTCCACGTAACGCTGGATGAAGCCGGCGCGATAGGCGTAGATGCCGATGTGGCGCTGGTAGTGCGCGCCAATCTGCTCGTGGCTCCCCGCAAAGCGATCCCGATCCCAGGGAATGGGGGCGCGGCTGAAGTAGAGGGCATACCCCTCCCTATCGGTCACCACCTTGACGGCATTGGGGTTGAACACCTCTTCGGCATCGTGGATCGGCACCGACAGGGTCGCCATGGGCGCCGTGGCGACGGCCAGGTTGTCCGCCACCTGGCGGATGATGGCGGGGGGAATGAGGGGCTCATCCCCCTGCACGTTGACCACGATAGTGTCGGCGGCAAAGCCGTAGTGACGGCACACCTCGGCCAGACGCTCGGTGCCGGACTGGTGATCCGGTGAGGTCATGCACACCTCGACCCCGGCAGCGGCGGCAAAGGGGGCCAGGGCCTCCTGCACCCGCTCGTCATCGGTGGCGACTATCACCCGATCGGCGCCCGATTGCAGGGCCTTCTCCACCACGTGCTGCACCATGGGCTTGCCGTGGATGTCGGCCAGCGGCTTGCCCGGCAGCCGGGTGGAGGCATAACGGGCCGGAATGACGACGACGAAACTCATGGCTTCAGCTCTTCCAGCGGCAGGTGGCGGGCCCGGTTCTCCAGCAGCACCGGGATCCCCTCTTCCAGCGGATAGGCCAGCCTGTCGAAGCGGCAGATGAGCTCCTGGGAACCCGCGTGAGCCTGATAGTGCAGCTTACCCTTGCAGACCGGGCAGGCGATGATGTCGAGCAGTTTAATATCCAGTGCCACAACCAAACTCCTTTAACGATGTCGGACAGGCGATGATGCCTGGCCATTGATATGCTGTGCCGGGCCCGCTGCCGGGCCCGTTCCGTTGCGTGGGCGCGGGGTCAGGCCGTGCGCCCTCTCTATGTTTTCCGGTTGCCGGCCGGGGCCGACACACCCGCCCCCTGCAGGGTACGCAGCAGCGCCTCCCCCAGGGCATCGGGCAGCTCGGCGCTGACCGGCAGGTACCACCAGTGCGCCGGCGCGAAGGGGCGGCACTTGACCGCATCCTTCTCCGTCATCAGCAAGGGGCGCTGGCCGAAGCGGGCGAGCAGTTCGGCGGCGTCGAACGCCTGGTGATCCCCGTAGCCGACGCTCTGCTCCAGCTCGTAGCCGAGAGACGTCAGAGTGGCGAAGAAGCGGGGGGGATGGCCGATGCCCGCCAGGGCGTCCACAGGCCCCGAGAGGGGTGCCTCGAGCGGCGCGTCGTCGCACACCCGGCGAGGGGTGCCCGGGATCAGGCCCATGGCGTACTCGCCCGGCGCGGGCTCGCCGCCGTTGCAGAGGATGGCATCCACCCGCTTCAAGCGGGTGATCGGCTCGCGCAGAGGCCCCATGGGCAGCAGGCAGCCATTGCCGAAGCGGCGCATCCCGTCCACCACCACCAGTTCGATGTCGCGGGCCAGGGCATAGTGCTGCAGGCCGTCGTCGGTGACTATGATGTCCACCTCGCCGCTATGCTCCAGCAGGCGCACCGCGTCGGCCCGTTTGGGGGCCACCGCCACGGGGCAGCCGCAGCGTCTGGCGATGAGCACGGGCTCATCCCCCGCTTCGGTCGGGGTGCTGGTCTCATCGAGCCGATAGGGATAATGGGGGGCCTTGCCGCCATAACCCCGGCTCACCACGCCGGGGCGCCAGCCGCGGGCCTGCAGTTGCTCCACCAGCCAGACCACCACCGGGGTCTTGCCGTTGCCCCCCACCGACAGGTTGCCCACCACGATGACCGGCAGGCTGGCGCGATAGCTCGCGAGCCAGCCCCGGCGATACCCCAGACGGCGGATGCCGCTGACCAGGGCAAACAGCAGGGCGAAGGGGGCCAGCCACCAGCGCCAGCCGCTGTTTCCGTACCAGAGCCGCGCCAGCATCAGGCCTGGTTATCCACGGCAGCGCCGGCCGCCGCATGGCCGAACTGGATGGCGCGCAGTTGGGCATAGGTGCCCTGCCGGGCCATCAGTGCCTGGTGGTTGCCACGCTCGACGATGTGGCCCTCGTCGATCACCAGGATCTCGTCCGCCTTCTCGATGGTGGAGAGGCGGTGCGCTATCACCAGCGAAGTGCGCGCCTTGCACAGCTCGTCGATGGCCGCCTGGATGTGGCGCTCGGACTCGGTGTCCAGGGCCGAGGTGGCCTCGTCCAGCAGCAGCACCGGGGAGTCCCGCAGCAGGGCGCGGGCGATGGCGATGCGCTGGCGCTGGCCGCCGGAGAGGGAGGCGCCGTTCTCGCCGATGACGGTGTCATAGCCGTCCGGCATCTTGCGCACGAAGTCGTCCGCATGGGCGATGCGGGCCGCCTGCTGGATCTCGTCGCGGCTGTACTTCTCTTCCGCCGCGTAGGCGATGTTGTTGGCCACGGAGTCGTTGAACAGGTGCACGTGCTGGGAGACCAGGGCGTACTGCTTGCGCAGCTCGCTCAAGCGGTATTCGCGGATGTTGACGCCATCCAGCAGGATCTCCCCCTCTTCGATGTCATAGAAGCGGGTCAATAGGCTCGCGATGGTGCTCTTGCCGGAGCCGGAACGGCCCACCAGGGCCACGGACTTGCCCGCCTCAACCTTGAAGCTGATGTTGTGCAGCGCCGGGGTGTCCTTGGTCGGGTAGGTGAAGGTGACATTGCGGAATTCAATTTCGCCGCGGGCACGCTCCAGGGTGCGGGTGCCGGTATCCTGCTCCGGGGTGGAGTCCAGCAGGCCGAACAGGCTCTGGCAGGCGGTGATGCCGCGCTGGAACTGGTTGTTCACGTCGGTCAGGCTTTTGAGCGGCTTGAGCAGCATCATCATGGAGGTGACCATGACGGTGAAGGTGCCCGCGGTCAGGGTCGCCTTGACGCTGTCGATGGTGGCCACATAGAGGAAGACCGCGAGGGCCACGGAGGCCACCATCTGGACGATGGGGCTGCCGATGGCGTCGGCGGCGACCATCTTCATGGTCTGCTGGCGCATCCGGTTGCTCACCTGGTAGAAGCGCTTGTCCTCCACCTCCTGGCCACCGAACATCAGCACCTCCTTGTGCCCCTTGAGCATCTGCTCGGTGGAGGTAGTGATGTCACCCACCGCCTGCTGGATGTGGCGGCTGATCTTGCGAAAACGTCGGCTGATGATGCTGATGAGGATCCCGACCAGGGGACCCACCACCAGGAAGATCACCGACAACTGCCAGGAGTGCCAGAACATCAGGCCGAGCAGGCCGATGACGGTGGCCCCTTCCCGCACCAGGGAGACCAGGGTGGAGCTGGCGGCAGACGACACCTGGCCGGCGTCATAGGTCACCTTGGAGAGTAGGTTGCCGGTGTTCTGACGATCGAAGAAGCTCATGGGCATCGCCATCAGGTGGCTGAACACCTGCTGCTGCAGACGCATCACCACGTGGTTGCCGACCCAGGCCATGCAGTAGTTGGAGAGGAAGGCGGCGCAGCCACGCAGGGCCACGATGCCGAGCACGAAGAAGGGCATCCACTTCAGCACGCTGCTGTCGTTGCCGTTGAGCCCCTGATCGATGAGCGGCTTGATGGAGTAGACGAAGGTGGTATCCACGGCCGCATAACCCAGCATGCCGATGATGCCGCCAACCAGTCCCAGCTTGCGATCCCGGACATAACCGAGCAGGCGCTTGAAGACGGTCCAGCTCTCTTGTGAGGTTTCTTGTTGCATGAATAGCCGTTAATAAGGGAAATGACGGGCTATTCTAGCCAAACCTTGAAGCTTCACCAAGCGCCGCCGGCGCGATGGGCCGAACCCGGGTCACAAAGGGGGGGCTCCTGGCAAGGGGCGACTTGCCGGCCGCTCACTCCTCCCGCCATACCTGGGGTCGCCACCAGGCTCCGCCGCGCCTGTACCAGGGCCCCTGCTCCCGCTCGGCCCGGATCCTGAGCCCCGCGTCCCCCGGCTCGATCAGGATGGCGCCC
>NZ_CDBN01000089.1 GCF_000820085.1 Aeromonas sanarellii | reverse complement strand
TGCTCTTTAACAATCTGGAAAGCTGATTTAAAAAGTAGTTCTCAAACATTTGTTACAAGTGCTTTGGAAACTTCTTGGCGAAAACCAAATTTTATTTGGTCCTTGTTGTACAGCAACTTGAATGCCGTTTCGACGACACTTCTTGGGGTTGTATGGTTAAGTGACTAAGCGTACATGGTGGATGCCTTGGCAGTCAGAGGCGATGAAGGACGTACTAACCTGCGATAAGCCGTGAGCAGTCGGTAAGAGACATTACGACTCACGGATTTCCGAATGGGGAAACCCACCTAGCATAAGCTAGGTATCGCTACGTGAATACATAGCGTAGCGAGGCGAACCGGGAGAACTGAAACATCTAAGTACCCCGAGGAAAAGAAATCAACCGAGATTCCCTCAGTAGCGGCGAGCGAACGGGGATTAGCCCTTAAGCATCTTGGAAGTTAGTGGAACGGTCCTGGAAAGGCCGGCGATACAGGGTGATAGCCCCGTACACGAAAACAACCTTGATGTGAAATCGAGTAGGGCGGGACACGTGACATCCTGTCTGAATATGGGGGGACCATCCTCCAAGGCTAAATACTCCTGACTGACCGATAGTGAACCAGTACCGTGAGGGAAAGGCGAAAAGAACCCCTGTGAGGGGAGTGAAATAGAACCTGAAACCGTGTACGTACAAGCAGTGGGAGCCCTTCGGGGTGACTGCGTACCTTTTGTATAATGGGTCAGCGACTTACATTTTGTAGCGAGGTTAACCGTATAGGGGAGCCGTAGGGAAACCGAGTCTTAACTGGGCGTCTAGTTGCAAGGTGTAGACCCGAAACCGGGTGATCTAGCCATGGGCAGGTTGAAGGTTGAGTAACATCAACTGGAGGACCGAACCCACTAACGTTGCAAAGTTAGGGGATGACCTGTGGCTGGGGGTGAAAGGCCAATCAAACTCGGAGATAGCTGGTTCTCCCCGAAAGCTATTTAGGTAGCGCCTCGGACGAATACTACTGGGGGTAGAGCACTGTTTGGGCTAGGGGGTCATCCCGACTTACCAACCCCATGCAAACTCCGAATACCAGTAAGTACTATCCGGGAGACACACGGCGGGTGCTAACGTCCGTCGTGAAGAGGGAAACAACCCAGACCGCCGGCTAAGGTCCCAAAGTTCTGGTTAAGTGGGAAACGATGTGGGAAGGCTCAGACAGCTAGGATGTTGGCTTAGAAGCAGCCATCATTTAAAGAAAGCGTAATAGCTCACTAGTCGAGTCGGCCTGCGCGGAAGATGTAACGGGGCTCAAACCAGGCACCGAAGCCGCGGATTCACGCTAAGCGTGAGTGGTAGGGGAGCGTTCTGTAAGTCTGCGAAGGTGTATCGAGAGGTATGCTGGAGATATCAGAAGTGCGAATGCTGACGTAAGTAACGATAAAGGGGGTGAAAAGCCTCCTCGCCGGAAGACCAAGGGTTCCTGTCCAACGTTAATCGGGGCAGGGTGAGTCGACCCCTAAGGCGAGGCCGAAAGGCGTAGTCGATGGGAAGCAGGTTAATATTCCTGCACGACTTGTAATTGCGATGGGGGGACGGAGAAGGCTAGGTGGGCCAGGCGACGGTTGTCCTGGTGAAAGTGCGTAGGTGGTGTTTGTAGGCAAATCCGCAGACACAACACTGAGACACGAGACGAACGCACCACGGTGCGGAAGCCATTGATGCCCTGCTTCCAGGAAAAGCCTCTAAGCTTCAGATTACAAGTCATCGTACCCCAAACCGACACAGGTGGTCGGGTAGAGAATACCAAGGCGCTTGAGAGAACTCGGGTGAAGGAACTAGGCAAAATAGAACCGTAACTTCGGGAGAAGGTTCGCTCTTGTTGGTGAAGTCCCTTGCGGATGGAGCTGACGGGAGTCGCAGTGACCAGATGGCTGGGACTGTTTATCAAAAACACAGCACTCTGCAAACACGAAAGTGGACGTATAGGGTGTGACACCTGCCCGGTGCCGGAAGGTTAATTGATGGGGTTAGCGCAAGCGAAGCTCTTGATCGAAGCCCCGGTAAACGGCGGCCGTAACTATAACGGTCCTAAGGTAGCGAAATTCCTTGTCGGGTAAGTTCCGACCTGCACGAATGGTGTAACCATGGCCATGCTGTCTCCACCCGAGACTCAGTGAAATCGAATTCGCCGTGAAGATGCGGTGTACCCGCGGCTAGACGGAAAGACCCCGTGAACCTTTACTACAGCTTGGCACTGAACATTGAACCTACATGTGTAGGATAGGTGGGAGGCTTTGAAGGCGTGACGCCAGTTGCGCTGGAGCCGTCCTTGAAATACCACCCTTGTATGTTTGATGTTCTAACGCAGGGCCCTGAATCGGGCTCGCGGACAGTGCCTGGTGGGTAGTTTGACTGGGGCGGTCTCCTCCCAAAGAGTAACGGAGGAGCACGAAGGTTGGCTAATCCTGGTCGGACATCAGGAGGTTAGTGCAATGGCATAAGCCAGCTTAACTGCGAGACGGACAGGTCGAGCAGGTACGAAAGTAGGTCATAGTGATCCGGTGGTTCTGAATGGAAGGGCCATCGCTCAACGGATAAAAGGTACTCCGGGGATAACAGGCTGATACCGCCCAAGAGTTCATATCGACGGCGGTGTTTGGCACCTCGATGTCGGCTCATCACATCCTGGGGCTGAAGTCGGTCCCAAGGGTATGGCTGTTCGCCATTTAAAGTGGTACGCGAGCTGGGTTCAGAACGTCGTGAGACAGTTCGGTCCCTATCTGCCGTGGGCGTTGGATGATTGAAGGGAGTTGCTCCTAGTACGAGAGGACCGGAGTGAACGAACCTCTGGTGTTCGGGTTGTCACGCCAGTGGCACTGCCCGGTAGCTAAGTTCGGAATCGATAACCGCTGAAAGCATCTAAGCGGGAAGCGAGCCCTGAGATGAGTCATCCCTGACCCCTTGAGGGTCCTAAAGGGCCGTTGGAGACCACAACGTTGATAGGTGGGGTGTGTAAGCGCGGCGACGTGTTGAGCTAACCCATACTAATTACCCGTGAGGCTTAACCATACAACACCCAAGAAGTGTTCGAAGGCTTGTAGCAGATACCGAGAACGAAGAATTAAATCAGCTTTTTCAGATTGAAGATTTTGCCTGGCGGCAATAGCGCAGTGGAACCACCTGACCCCATGCCGAACTCAGAAGTGAAACGCTGTAGCGCCGATGGTAGTGTGGCATTCGCCATGCGAGAGTAGGACACTGCCAGGCACCCAACACGAAAAACCCCGCTCATTTGAGCGGGG
>NZ_CDBN01000088.1:15949-16248 GCF_000820085.1 Aeromonas sanarellii | reverse complement strand
AGCCCACCCCCACCCAGTGCCCCTGCTGCCAGGCCAGCATGGCCAGAGTCGACCCCAGGGTGCCTCCCAGAAACATGCCGGTCATGAAGAGGGTGTTGACTCGCCCCCTCGCCTCGGCCCTGAGGCCATAGATCCGCTGCTGATGGGCGACCAGTGCGCTCTGTACCCCGAGATCCAGCAGGATGACTCCGCACGCCAACCCGGCCAGGGAGATCCAGGCCTCGAAACAGACCCAGGCCAGCGCCACCAGCACGGCTCCTCCCAGCACCACGGGCCTGGCCCCCAGGCTGTCCGCCAGC
>NZ_CDBN01000088.1:0-15860 GCF_000820085.1 Aeromonas sanarellii | reverse complement strand
CCCCCAGGCTGTCCGCCAGCCGGCCCGCCAGCGGGGCGGCCACCACCCCCGCCACCCCGATGGCGCCGAACAGGCCGGCGACATCGGCCCCCAGCCCGTAGCCGGGCTCGGCGAGATAGAAGGCCAGCACTGTCCAGAAGGCGCTGAAGGAGGCAAACAACAGGGCCTGGATCAGGGTGGCACGGCGCAAGGCGGGCTCCTCCCGCCACAGGCCCATGAGCGAGCGCAGCAGACGGCCATACCCCAGGGTGGTGCGCGGCAACCCGAGCGGGATCGTCCTGGCCATCAGCAGGGCCCCCAGCAGGGCCAGGGGTACGGCGAGCCAGAACATGGCACGCCAGCTGCCGTAGGCGGTGACCAGCCCGGCGAGGGTGCGGCTGAGCAGGATCCCGGCAAGCAAACCGCTCATCACGCTGCCGACCACGGCGCCACGTCGGGCCGGAGCCGCCAGGGTCGCCGCCACCGGCACTATCTGCTGGGCCGCCGTGGCACCGATGCCGAGCAGCACAGAGGCCAGCATCAGGCTGGTGGCCCCGCTGGCCGTGGCGGCCAGCAGGGAGGCCAGGGCGATCAGCCCGAACTGCCCCACGATGAGCCAGCGGCGCTCGACCACATCGCCAAGCGGCACCAGGAGCAGCAGGCCTGCGGCATAGCCGAGCTGGGTCAGCATGGCGATCAGGGCGAGGGCGGGCTGCCCGGGAAAGTCGTTGGCCATCACCGCCAGCATGGGCTGGTTGTAATAGATGTTGGCGACCGCCAGGCCGCACGACAGGGCCATGGCGAAGAGCAGGGAGGGGCTGGGTTGCGATGTGCTCACGTTGTCATCCTCTTGGCTGAATGGATCCCGCGCTGAGGCGGGCCGGATGCACACAGCCTACCCGGGGACGCGGGTCGCCAGTAGGCGGCCTCACGCCATAACAGCTATTCCGCCTGCGCATGCCCCAGACCACAGTGGCCTGCCATGAAGCTCAGGAAGGCGCCGGCCTTGGCGTTGAGCTCGCGGCCAGCCGGCAGCAGTGCCCAGAGATCCAGCGTGGGTAGTTGCCACGCAGGCAGCACCGCCACCACCTCCCCGCTGGCGAGCTCGGGGGCGAACATCCACTCCGATGCGATGCCAAGCCCCAGCCCTGCCAGCACGGCGGCACGCATGCCCTCGGCCGCCGAGACCGTCAGCCGGCCACGCCCCGACACCGTCACCTCCTCCTCCCCCCGATGAAACCGCCACTGCTGCCCCATCCCGGGTTTCGGGCTGTAGATCACCAGCTCATGGTCTTGCAGATCCCCGGGAGAGGCCGGCTCCCCCCTGGTCGCCAGATAGGCCGGGGTGGCCAGCACCCGCATCCCGCACCGGGAGAGGCGGCGGGCCACCAGCGCCGAGTCCGCCTGTGCCCCCAGCCGCAAGGCGACGTCGATGCCGGCCGGGATGAGATCGATGTTGCCGTCATCCAGCAGGATCTCGAGCTCCAGTCCGGGATGGTCCGCCAGAAAGCCGGCAAGACGGGGGATGATGTGCAGGCGGGCGAAGGTGACGGGGGCGCTCACCCGCAGGCGTCCGTTCAGCCCGGCCCGGCACTGCTGCACCATGGCCTCGGCCTCGTTGACCTGGAGCAGGATCTCCCTGGCCTTCTGGTAATAGGCCTCCCCCGCCTCGGTGGGCGTCAGGCCGCGGGTCGAACGCAGCAGCAGGCGGCTGCCGAGGTGCTCCTCCAGCTGGGCGATCAGCCTGGAGACTGTGGGCTGCCCCAGCCCCAGCCGGCGGGCCACCGCCGAGAAGGAGCCTGTCTCCACCGCCAGCACGAACACCTCCATCATCCCCAATCGATCCATGCTTCCCCCTCAATCCCCGGCTACGACGGCGTCACGCCGCCCGGCCAAGGTAACACCAGGCCCTGGCCGGCTCCACTCTTGCGTTGCGGCACCAGAGGCAACAGGACGTCGCCAAGGCGGCGAGGAGCGAGTCCACCCTGCGCAGCGCGCATAAAAAAGGCCGCTCATCATGAGCGGCCTCTTGTCAGCAGGATCCGGACTCAGCTGTCGCGGCGCTTGCTGAACTTGCGATCCTTGTTGAAGCCACCTTCACGGCGCTCCCCACCCTTGTTGAAGGGACGGTCACCGCTGGGACGGCGATCCTTGTTGAAAGGACGCTCCTTGTTGAAGGGGCGGTCACCACGGGGCGGACGGGGGGCAGTGTTGCTGCCGGCCGGCACTTCGGTGTAGCGGGTGATCTGCAGCGGACGCTGGCAGACACGGGCCTTCTTGATCACCTCCAGCACCTCGGCGCTGATGCCCTTGGGCAAGTCGACGGTGGAGAAGTCGTCGGCGATGTCGATGTTGCCGATGAAGCGGCTCTCGATGTTCGCCTCGTTGGCGATGGCGCCGACGATCTGGCCCGGCTTGACGCCGTGATGGGCACCCACGTCCACGCGGTAACGCTCCATCTCCACGTCCGGGTTGTCCTTGAGCGGACGCGGCTCCAGGGACGGCATGCGACGGGCCGGGCGATCGCCGCGGTCACCGAAGTCACGGTTGCCGAAGTCACGACCACCGCGGTCGTTGAACTCACGGCGCTCGAAGCCACCGCGATCGTTGCCGGCGTTCAGCAGCGGATCCGGGATGGAGTCGTCCAGCAGCAGCGGCTGGTCGCCCTGCACCAGCTTGGCCAGCGCGGCAGCCAGCTCCAGCGGATCGGCGGAATCCTCTTCGATCAGCTCGTTCACCAGGTTGTGGTAGATCTCGAGCTCCTCGCCCATCATGGTCTCGCGGATGCGCTCCTTGAACTTGGCCAGACGGTGCTGGTTGATGTCCTCGGTGCTCGGCATCTTCATCGGCTCGATGGCCTGGCGGGTGGCGTGCTCGATGGCGCGCAGCATGCGGCGTTCGCGAGGAGCCACGAACAGGATGGCCTCGCCCTTGCGACCGGCACGACCGGTACGGCCGATACGGTGCACGTAGGATTCGGTGTCGTAGGGGATGTCGTAGTTCACCACGTGGGTGATGCGCTCGACGTCCAGACCACGGGCGACCACGTCGGTAGCGATCAGAATGTCCAGCTGGCCCTGACGCAGCTTGTCGACGGTGCGCTCACGCAGCTTCTGCGGGATGTCGCCGTGCAGCGCCTCACAGGCGTGACCGCGGGCGGCCAGCTTGCCAGCCAGCTCCTCGGCGGCGTTCTTGGTACGCACGAACACCAGCAGGGCTTCGTAGGATTCCACTTCCAGCAGACGGGTCATGGCGTCCAGCTTGTGCAGACCGGTCACCTGCCAGTAACGCTGGCGAATGGTGGTGGCGGTCGCAGTCTTGGAGGCGATCTTGATCTCTTTGGGCTGCTTCAGGTGCTTCTGGGCCACGCGACGGATCTGCTCCGGCATGGTGGCGGAGAAGAGCGCGACCTGACGACCGGCCGGGCACTGATCCATGATCCAGTCCACGTCGTCGATGAAGCCCATGCGCAGCATTTCGTCCGCTTCGTCCAGCACCAGGGCCTTCAGGCCGGAGAGGTCCAGGTTCTTGCGACGGATCAGGTCCATCACACGGCCCGGGGTACCGACGACCACCTGGGCACCGCGGCGCAGGGCGCGGGTCTGGGTTTCATAGGAGGCGCCGCCGTAGATGGGCAGCACGTGGAAATCGGGCATGTGGTGGGCATAGCGTTGGCACGCTTCAGCCACCTGCAGGGCCAGTTCGCGGGTCGGCGCCAGCACCAGGATCTGGGTGTTGCGGTTACCAGCTTCCAGACGAGACAACAGAGGCAAGGCAAAGGCAGCGGTCTTCCCTGTACCGGTTTGCGCCTGCCCCAGCAGATCGTGTCCCGCCATCAGGTGGGGAATTGCTGCGGCCTGGATGGGGGACGGGCGCTCATAGCCCACGTCCTGCAGCGCTTTCAATACGGGCGCGGCCAGTCCAAGCTCACTAAAAAGGGGCAGTTGTTCGGTATCAGACATAGATTCTTCCAGATTAAGGCAGGCGGCTAACACCGCGGAATAGCAAAAAGGCGGCGATTATAGCGCCACTTTGTTCTGCTGTCTTGAAAAATGTGATAGGCCTCTCAAGACGTTGGCAATTATAGAGGGATCTCGCGACTATGGCTTGCTTATTTTGCACTCATGGTGCGTTATTGCCGATCACTCATCACTCGAGTCCTTGCCCCGCTTGTGTTTGAGCACCGCCATGGTCAATCGGCTGGTGCACAATAAACGCCCACGTTCATCGCGGATTTCAATCTGCCACACCTGGGTGGTCGCCCCCAGATGCAGCGGGCAGCAGCGTCCCGTCACCACCCCTTCCCGCTTGGCCCTCAGGTGGTTGGCATTGACCTCCAGCCCCACGCAGTAGTTCTCCTCCCCCACCGCCATGTTGGCGGCCAGAGACCCGAGCGTCTCCGCCAGTACCACGGACGCCCCGCCGTGCAGCATGCCGAGCGGCTGATGGGTGCGGTGATCCACCGGCATGGTGGCCTCCAGCCAGTCGGGACCAAAGGCGGTGTAGACGATGTCGAGGTGGGCCATCAGGGTGTGGCGGGAGCTGGCGTTGAGCCCCTCCAGGCTCATGGGCTTGCGCCAGATGGGGGCGTTATCTTGACTCATGGCGAGCGGACTCCTTGCGTGATCAATGAGTTATCGTCGAGCTGTGTCGGCGAACGTGCAGTGTCGACGAAAAAGGACGGAAAAAAAAGATGCCCCGCGTGGGGCATCCTGTATCCGGGCTGGAGATCACCAGGGATAGGTCACCCCTGGCCACTCGGCCCAGGGCAGTTCCCGTCCCGGCAGGCGGGGCTCGGGCCAGCGCCACACCTTGCCGAGCCAGGCGCGCAGCTCGGCCTCAAGCTCGGCATCGGTGAGCGGCGCCTCGGCCACCTTCCAGAAGAAGAGCTCCACTTGCACCTCCGGCAGCACCGAGGGATAGAGGTAGACGCCGCCCCAGAACTCGGGCTCCCGATCCGGGCTCCAGAGGCCGTAGGCAAAGGAGCGCTTGGCGAGAAACTCCGAGCGCTGCCACTCCAGATCGGCCTCATGCTGGCTCAGGCCGAAGTGGTCGGAGGGCCAGACGTCGTCCGGGCGAAACAGCTGATGGAGCTGCTCGCGCTCGCGCAGCATGGCGACGAACTCCACCACCGCCTGATCCGGGCTGACCGGCAGCAACAGAAAATGCGGGTGCCGATGGGCCTTTGGCACCCGAAATCCCTTGGGGAGGCTGAGCATCAGAGCAGTTCCAGCAGGGCCTGCAACGGGTGCTTGAGCTTCTCCCCCTCCATCCGCTTGACCTGGCTACGGCACGAATAACCGGTGGCCAGGCAACGCTCCTTGGGCAGGCGGGCCAGGGGCTCGGCCCAGCTGAGGCCATAGATGCCCTTGGAGTTCTCCACCTGTTTGGCATCGTGACCATAGGTGCCCGCCATGCCGCAGCACCCCACCGAGACCGGCTGCAGCCGGGCACCGAAGCGGCCAAACAGGGTGCCCCAGTCGCCGTGGGTGGAGGGTTTCGCCGTCTTCTCGGTGCAGTGGGCAAACAGATACCAGGGCTCGGCAGCGGCATGCGCTTCTCGCACCGGCAGCACCTCTGCCGACAGGGAAAGCAGCCACTCCTGGGGCAGCAGCACCTGGAAGTCGCCGCGGGCCGGGCCCAGCGCCTTCACGTACTCGTCCCGATAGCAGAGCACCAGGGAGGGGTCGACCCCCACCATGGGGATGCCGAGCGCCGCCACCTTGTTGAGGAACTGGGCGCTGCTGGCCGCGGTGCGGGCAAAGGCGCGCAGGAAGCCCTTCACGTGCTGGGGCTTGCCGTTGGGCTTGAACGGCAGCAGATAGGGTTGCAGCCCGAGCTTGCTGGCGAGCTTCACCAGGTCACGCACCACGGGGGCGTCGTAATAGCTGGTGAAGGGATCCTGCACGATGAGCACCACTTTTTTACGCTGCTCGGGGCTCATGGCCTCCAGACCCGGCAGGTCGAAGTAGCGGGCCTTGTGATCGCGCAGCTCCTCGGCCAGGGTCGGTACCGAGAGCAGCGGCACGTCCACCATGCCGATGCTCTTCTCGCTCGCCTTCTGGGCCCACTCCTTCTCCAGGAAGAAGTTGACCAGCTTGGGGGCCTTGGCGAGCAGGGGGGTATAGCTCTCGACGGTGCCGACGAAGTAATCCTTGGGCCCGCGCAGGTAGCGGCTGTGATAGAGCTGCATGAAACGGGCGCGGAAGGTGGGCACGTCCACCTTGATGGGGCACTGGCTGGTGCACGCCTTGCACGCGAGGCACCCCTCCATCGCCTCCATCACCTCGTGGGAGAAGTCATACTGACCGCGGGCGCGGGCCAGGGTGTTGCGGAACTTGTCGACGATCTGCTTGACGCGCAGGCCGCCGCTTTGCAGCGCCACCTCCTCGGCCAGGGGATCGAAGCCCTGCTGTGCGAGCTGGCGCAGCCATTCGCGCATCAGCCCTGCCCGCCCCTTGGGGGAGTGACGCCTGTCCTTGCTTATCTTGACCGAGGGGCACATGGGGGAGTCGGTCTCGAAGGTGAAGCACAGACCGTTGCCGTTGCAATCGAGGGCCCGAGTGTAGCTGGTGCGCACCGCCAGCGGGATCTGGCGATCGAACTTGCCGCGCTTGGGCCCGTCCACCGAGACAAGCGAAGCGCCGCTGCCATAGGGCATGCAGATCTTGCCGGGGTTGACGCGGTTCTGGGGATCAAAGGCGCCTTTGACCCGTTGCAGCTCCTCCCACAGCTCGCCGAAGAAGGCGGGGCTGTATTCGGAGCGGAACCCCTTGCCGTGCTCCCCCCACATCAGGCCGCCGTATTTGGCGGTGAGGGCCACCACCTGATCCGAGATGCGCCGCAGCAACACCTCCTGCTCGGGGTCGCACAGGTCCAGCGCCGGGCGCACGTGCAAGACCCCCGCATCCACGTGGCCGAACATGCCGTAGTCGAGGCCATGGGCATCCAGCAGGGCGCGAAACTCCATGATGAAGTCCGCCAGAGACTCCGGCGGCACCGCGGTGTCTTCGGTGAAGGCCACCGGCTTCTTGCGCCCCTCGGCGTTGCCGAGCAGCCCCACCGACTTCTTGCGCATGGCGTAGATGGTCTCGATGCTCGGCAGGTGGTCGCACACCTGATAGCCGATGATCCCCGCCTCCCCCTTGGCCAGCAGGGCGTCGATGCGCCGGCACAGCTCGGCCACCTTGGCCTTGTGTTCGGCCTCGTCGGTATCCGCAAACTCGACGATGTTGAGCCCCTGCAGATCCTTGCCGGGCACATCCTGGATCAAGTTTTTGACCGAATGCCAGATGATGTCGGCGCGGGCCAGCCCCAGCACCCGGGAATCCACCGTCTCCACCGACAGGGCGTGAGCCTCCACCATAAAGGGGGCATTGCGCAGGGCCGACGGAAAGCTGTCGTACTTGACGTTGACCAGGGTCCGGTAGCGCGGGATGGGGGTGATGTTAAGCCTGGCTTCGGTGATAAAGCCGAGGGACCCTTCGGAGCCGCACAGCACCCTGCTCACGTCCAGGGTGTCGCTCTCGGGGATATAGAGATGCTTGAGATCGTAACCGGTCAAGAAGCGGTTCAGCTTGGGGAAGGTGGCCTCGATGTCGGCGCGGCGCTCCTTGCCGATGCGATAGAGGGTGCGATAGATCTCCCCCTCGCGGCTCTCCAGGGCCAGCTTGTCCGCCAGACGCGTGCCGCTGACCGGCTCGGTGGCCATGATGTCGCCGTTCTCCAGCACGGCTTTGAGGCCGAGCACGTGATCCGAAGTCTTGCCGTAGACGAGGGACCCCTGCCCCGAGGCGTCGGTGTTGACCATGCCCCCCAGGGTGGCGCGGTTCGAGGTGGAGAGATCCGGCGAGAAGAAGTAGCCGTGGGGTTTCAGATAGGCGTTGAGCTGATCCTTGACCACCCCGGCCTGGGCCCGTACCCAACCCTCTTCCAGATTAATTTCCAGGATCTGGTTCATATGGCGCGAGAGATCGACGATAATGCCGCCGCCCAAGGACTGACCATTGGTGCCGGTACCGCCGCCGCGAGGGAAGAAACTCAAGGCCGCGTACTCGGGCCCCTGGGCCAGCTTGAGCATCACCGCTATGTCATCCGCGCTGCGCGGATAGAGCACCGCCTGAGGTACGACCTGATAGACGCTGTTATCCGTCGCCATCGCCAACCGGCTTGCATAAGACTTTTCGATATCACCACGAAATGCTGAGCGCGCCAGCAACTCAAGAAACTGCAGGGTTGTAGGTGACAAACTGTCCTGGTAATCGAGTCTCGGGATCATGAATCCTTGTTCCCTTCCTTTGCTTGATGCCGGAACTCCGGCGACAACGACCGTTCGGGCCAGCCTCTTCGCGGGCCCCCGAACCAGTCCGCTCACATGTGAGCGGGCAGTATATCAGCTAGAAAACCGCTTGCGCGCGCAATCTTCACCATTTGAAAGGAGGACTCTTATGGCTAATCACAGCCATGTTATCAGTACACTGATCCGCACCGAAAAACAGGCGCTGACCCTGTCGCTGTTTGGTTGCATCACCTTTGCCATTTTCGGCATCGGCTATGGCCTCTTCGTCGGCTCCAACGCCATCATGCTCGACGGCATCTTCACCCTGTTCAGCATGGGCATGACGGGCCTCGGACTCATCACCGCCTACCTGGTCACCCGCCCCTCAGACGCTCGCTTCCAGTACGGCTACGCCCACTTCGAACCCATCGCCAACGTCATCAACGGCGCCATCATTCTGCTGCTCTGTCTGGCGGCACTCTACAACGGCCTCACCACCCTGCTGGCGGGCGGACGGGAAATCGATCTCGGCCACGCCCTCATCTATGCCGTCGTCTCCACCTTCTTCTGCGGCATTCTCTACCTCATCGAAGCCGACGTGGCCGAGCGGGTCGACTCCGAGCTGGTGCGGGTGGACTCCAAGGAGTGGCTGGTGGACACCCTGCTGAGCGCCACCCTGCTCATCGGCTTCCTGGTCGCCATCGGGCTCGATACCCTGGGTTACGGCCACTACAACCGCTTCATAGACCCGGTACTGGTCTCGCTGCTGGCCCTGTGTGCCACCCTCATTCCCATCAAGGTGCTGGGCCGCAACCTGCGGGAAGTGCTGAAGATTGCCCCCAAGGGAGACGTCTCCCGGCTGGTGGCCAGCGAAGTCGAGGCCCTGCGCCTGCGCCATGGGATCGAGTGCTACAGCCACCTGGCGAAAAGCGGCCGCCGCTTCGATCTCGAACTCAACATCCTGGTGGCCCCCGGCCAGGAGTGGCCCGTCGAACGCCAGGACGCCCTGCGCCAGGAGCTCTGGTCCCGCCTCGGCGACACCCTGGGGGATGCCTGGCTCTCGGTCTGCTTCACCCGCGAGAAACGCTGGCTGTAACGCCCCTGAGGGGGAGGCCATCCGCGCCTCCCCCTGTCATCACATCTTCCTGGGTTCCCTCTTGCCAAAACGGTGCCAACCGCTATCATCAGGGCTCACTTTTGACCCGAGGTTTTATTGCCCATCATGGACAATCCCCGAAGTAGCCCTTCGTCTTTTCCCATCAAAGCCTATCTGTACCTGCTCAACCAACGCCTCTGAAGCGAACGCCCCTGTCACCACGGCGTCCTTGCCGTGACCGCGATTCACTGCATCTGTCTTCATTGAGGTTTATGACATGGAATTTCTGCTGGACCCCTCTATCTGGGTCGGTCTGCTTACCCTGATCATCCTGGAAATCGTTCTCGGGATAGACAACCTGGTCTTCATCGCCATCCTGGTGAAAAAGCTGCCCCCCGCCCAGCGGGACAGGGCGCGCATCATCGGCCTGTCTCTGGCCCTGCTGATGCGCCTGGGGCTGCTCAGCGTGATGTCCTGGCTGGTCACTCTCACGACCCCCATTCTGCACGTCTGGGATCACCCCTTCTCGGGGCGGGATCTCATCCTGATGGGGGGCGGCCTGTTCCTGCTGTTCAAGGCGACGTCAGAGCTGCACGAGCGGCTCGAGGCCAGGCCGGAGGAGCAGGGCGCGACCGGCGTCTATGCCGGGTTCGGGGTGGTGATCGCCCAGATCCTGGTGCTGGATGCTGTCTTCTCCCTGGACTCCATCATCACCGCCGTCGGCATGGTGGATCACCTCGGCGTCATGATGGCGGCCGTGACCATCGCCATGGTGGTGATGGTGCTCGCCTCCAAGCCCCTGACCCGCTTCGTCAACGCTCACCCCACGGTGGTGGTGCTCTGCCTGAGCTTCCTGCTGATGATCGGCTTCAGCCTGGTGGCGGAAGGCTTCGGCTTCCACATTCCGAAGGGCTACCTCTACGCGGCCATCGGCTTCTCGGTACTCATCGAGTTCTTCAACCAGCTCGCCCAGCGCAGCGCCCTGCGCCATGAGGCGCGCCAGCCCCTGCGCGAGCGCACCACGGCCGCCATCTTCAAGCTGATGGGGGGCAACAAGCGCTCGGCACACCCGCAGGAGGACGAAGAAGAGGAGCAGGATGCTCCCCTGCCCCCCGGCTTCGGTGAGGAGGAGCGCTACATGGTGAGCGGTGTGCTCTCCCTGGCCGAGCGCTCCATCCGCACCATCATGACCCCCCGCGCCGAGATGGAGTGGGTCGATGTGAACGACGGCGCCGAGGAGATCCGCGCCCTGCTGCAGCGGGCCCCACACAGCCTGTTCCCGGTCTGCGACGGGGAGCTGGACGAGATCATCGGTGTGGTGAAGGCCCGGGATCTGCTGTTTGCCCTGAACGAGGGACAATCCCTCGCCGAGCTGGCCAGGCAGAACGATCCCGTCATCGTGCCACAGACCATCAACGTGATCCGGCTGCTGGCGGAGCTGCGCCAGGCCAGAGGCAGCCTCATCCTGGTGGCGGACGAGTTCGGTGTCATCCAGGGGCTGGTCACCACCCACGACCTGCTGGAGGCCATCGTGGGCGAGCTGCCGGACGAGGACGAGGCCCCGGACGTGGTCATCGACGGCGCCGGCTGGCTTATCAACGGCAGCACCAACATCCATCAGGTCGAGCAGGCCCTGAACTGCGACGGCCTGGTGAGCGAGAGCGACGAGTACGTTACCCTGGCGGGCATGCTGCTCTCCCACTTCGGCAGCCTGCCCGAGGTGGGCCAGCAGCTGCAGCTCGGCCGGTTCTGCTTCGAGGTCATGGGCGTGAGCGAGCGCCGCATCGAGCGGGTGCGGGTCACGCCGCTCGCCCCCTGATCCCCGACGGCAATGACATGAAGAGAGGGCCGCCGGCCCTCTTTTTTATGGCGACAACCCGGGGAGTTCGACCCATTGCTGTGAAAACGGCAATTCTCTTCTGCAATACCCCCTCTTTTTCACAACGACCATCCCCTCTAGAGTCTCCTCCATTCCAAGATGAGGAGTTCACCATGAGCCACGACAACCTGTTCTGCCCCCTGCGCCTCGGCCAGCTGCACCTTGCCAACCGCATCGTCATGCCCCCCATGACCCGCTCCCGCGCCAGCCAGCCCGGCGACGTGGCGAACGCCATGATGGCCACCTATTACGCCCAGCGCGCCGGGGCCGGCCTCATCATCTCCGAGGGCACCCAGATCGATCCCATGGGCAAGGGCTATGCCTGGACCCCGGGGATCCACAGCGCCGAACAGATCGCGGGCTGGAAGGGGGTGACCGATGCCGTCCACGCCAAGGGGGGCACCATCTTCGCCCAGCTCTGGCACGTGGGCCGAGTCACTCATCCCGACAACATCGGCGGCACCCAGCCCATCTCCGCCTCCGCCATCCAGGCGAAAGGGGTACGGGTGTTTGTCGACAACGGCAGCGATGCTCCGGGGTTTGTGGAGACGGTTACCCCGCGCGCCATGACCCAGGCCGATATCGACGCCGTGGTGGGCCAGTTCCGCCGGGCAGCCCGCAACGCCATGGAGGCCGGTTTCGACGGCATCGAGCTGCACGCCGCCAACGGCTACCTCATCAACCAGTTCCTCGACTCCGAGTCCAACGCCCGCACCGATGGCTACGGCGGCTCCCTGGAGAACCGGCTGCGCTTCCTGAAAGAGGTGACCGAGGCGGTCTGCCGCGAAATCGGGTCCGATCGGGTTGGCGTGCGCCTGGCCCCCCTCACCACCTTGAACGGCACCGTGGATGCGAACCCCCAGGAGACCTACCTGGCCGCCGCCCGCCTGCTGGGGGAGATGGACATCGTCTACCTGCACGTGGCCGAAGCGGACTGGGACGATGCGCCCCTGATGGCCGAGAGCTTCAAGCAGGGGCTGAGGGACGCCTTCCCCAACACCCTCATCTACGCGGGCAAGTACGACGGCGAGCGGGCTCGCGCCGCCCTCGCGGCGGGCTGGGCCGACATGATTGGCTTCGGCCGCCCCTTCGTGGCCAATCCGGATCTGCCGAACCGGCTGCGCCACGGCTACCCCCTCGCGCCCCACGATCCCGCCACCCTGTTTGGCGGCGGCGAGAAGGGGCTGACCGACTATCCCGCCTATGAGGCCGCGCAGGCCTGAGGCGGCCAGCTCGCAGAGACGACCGACAGCCCGGGCGGGCCCCACCAGCGGGGGCCCGCCTCGTTGTCTTGTGACTGCAACCATGGAGAATGGTGTTGTCGCGCTACCTTATTCAATCAGGGGATCCCCCCCATCCAACAAGGAGTCACCATGAGCCATACCCAGGCCTGGTGCTGGCACGCCCCCGGCGAGCCGGGCCAGCTCACCCTCACCCGGCAAGCGCTCCCCGTCCCCGGGGCCAACGACGTCCTCATCGCCAATCGGGTCATCGCCCTCAACCCGGTGGACTGGAAACTCATCGAGCATGGCCACCCCCAGTGGCAGCCAGGCCATGTGCCAGGCGTCGACGGCATGGGCACCATAGTGGCGCTGGGCGCCAACGTCAGCCATCTGCGCCTCGGCGCCCGGGTCGCCTATCACACCGACTTGCGCCACGGCGGCAGCTTCGCCCACCACAGCTGCGTGCCGGCCCGCGCCCTGCTGCCGGTGCCCGATGCCCTGAGCGACGAGGCCGCCGCCGCACTGCCCTGCCCCGGCCTCACCGCCTGGCAGGCGCTGGCCAAGCTGCCGCGCCTGCACGGGGAGGCGCTGCTCATCACGGGGGCAGGCAGCAATGTGGGGCGTTTCGCGGTGCAGCTCGCGCTCAGGCAGGGGGCACGGGTCTTTGCCAGCGCCAGCCCGCGCCACCACCAGTGGCTCAAACAGCTAGGCGTGCAGGGGGTGGCGGACTATCGGGATCCCGACTGGCTGGCCCAGTTGCAGGCCGCCAACGGCGGTGAACCCTTCGAGGGGATCATCGATCTGGTCTCCAGCCAGCAGGCCGAAGCCTTGCTGCCGGCCCTGGGCTACTACGGCCACATGGTGACTGTGCTCGGGCGCATCGCCAGCAACCCGCAGCCCCCCTTTAGTCATTGCCACTCATTGCACGAGATTGCGCTCGGGGCCCAGCACGCCTTCGGCACCGACCGGCAGTGGAGCCGTCTGGTGGCGGCCGGGGTCACCATGATGGCGCAAATGGCGAGCGGCGAGCTCGGTTTGCCACCGCTGGTGATCGGCGACTTCGAGGCGCTGCCCGCCCTGCTCGACCGTCTCAAGCGCGAGGGGCAAGGGGAGAAGTTTCTGGTGCGGGTGGCCTGATACCCGCTCGGCCCGCCGCCGAGGCTGACAAGAGAGAGGCCCGCCAGTGATGGCGGGCCTCTTTGCCTCTCATCTTCATCGGCGCCTGGCTCAGTGCAGGCTCACCCCGTGCAACGCAGCATGCTGGCGAATGTCCCGGGTCAGGCGCACCTTGTCCGTCAGGCTCAGCCAGCTCGCCTCCACCGCATTGAGGCACAGGCGGCAGAGCTGCTCCCGGCTAGCGCCGAGCGCTTGCACCAGCGCCTGGAAGTTGGCCGTCAGGTAGCCGCCAAAATAGGCGGGATCGTCGGAGTTGATGGTGACGCAGAGCCCCTGCTCCAGCAGAGTCAGCACGTTGTGGTGCGCCATCTCGTCAAACACCTTGAGCCGCACGTTGGAGAGGGGGCAGACGGTGAGCGGCAGCCGGGTATCCGCCAGATAGCTCACCAGCTCGGGATCCTCGCTGCAGCGCACCCCGTGATCGATGCGCTTCACCTCAAGCTCCCGTATGGTCTGCCAGATGTACGCCGCCGGCCCCTCCTCCCCGGCGTGGGCCACCACCGGCAGCCCCAGCTCCCGGCAGCGGGCAAAGACCCGGGCAAACTTGCCGGGCGGGTTGCCGAGCTCGCTCGAGTCGAGACCGAAGCCGTGGATGCGGGAGAGGAAGGGGCTTGCCTCTGCCAGCGTGGCGAAGGCCGCCTCCTCGCTCAGGTGGCGCAGGAAGCTCATGATAAGGCGCCAGCTGATACCGAACACCCGCTCCGCCTCCTGCAGCGCCCGCTCTATGCCCCCCAGCACCGTCTCGAACGCAATGCCGCGAGCGGTATGGGTCTGGGGATCGAAGAAGATCTCCACGTGCACCACCTTGTCGGCGGCGCAGCGCTCCAGATAGGCCCAGGTGAGGTCAAAAAAATCCTGCTCGGTGACGAGCACGCTGGCCCCCAGGTAGTAGAGATCGAGGAAGGATTGCAGGCCGTCGAACTCATAGGCGGCGCGCAGGCTGTAGACATCGGGCCAGGGCAGCGCCACCCCGTTGCGCTGGCCGATGGCGAACATCAGCTCGGGTTCGAGGGTCCCCTCGATATGTAGGTGCAGTTCCAGCTTGGGCAAGTCGGCAATAAAGTGCTCCATGATGACGGCTCCATCGTCAGACTCCGTGCGGGCACCGCCGGGGCGGCGCCCTCCCTTGTCTTCCATTGTGCACCCATCTGGCGCGCCGGGGGAGACTTGTCATCAAAGCGCCTTATAATGGCGTCACAAAAAACAACATAACTATTTGAAGATCTTGAGGGTTGGCGCAACGTTCCGCCGCCTCTTGCGCCTACACAAGGAGTCCCCATGAAAAAAAGCGTCATCTGCGACATCGACGGCGTCATCCTGCACAACAACGATCTGGTGCCCGGCGCCGACCGCTTCGTCCACCGCCTGCTGGAGCAGGGCAGCAAGCTCCTGTTCCTCACCAACTACCCGGCCCAGACCCAGAAAGATCTGCAAAACCGCTTCCGCTCCGCCGGAATAGAGGTGCCCGAGGAGTGCTTCTACACCTCCGCCATGGGCACCGCCGACTTTCTCAAGCGCCAGGATGGCAAGAAGGCCTATGTGATTGGCGAAGGGGCCCTGACCCACGAGCTCTATAAAGCCGGCTTCACCATCACCGATATCGACCCGGACTTCGTGGTGGTGGGGGAGACCCGCAACTACAACTGGACCATGATGCAGCAGGGCGCCAAGTTCGTGGATCAGGGGGCCCGCTTCATCGCCACCAACCCCGACACCCACGGCCCCCTGATGTACCCGGCCTGCGGCGCCCTGTGTGCCCCCATCGAGCGGATGACCGGCAAGAAGCCCTTCTACGTCGGCAAGCCGAGCGCCTGGATCATTCGCGCGGCCCTCAACCGGATGGAGGCTCACTCCGACGACACCATCATCATCGGCGACAACCTGCGCACCGACATCCTGGCAGGCTTCCAGGCCGGTCTCGAGACGGTGCTGGTGCTCTCCGGGGTGAGCAAGGTGGCGGACATCGACCGCATGCCGTTTCGACCGAACCACATCTTCGACTCCGTGGTCGACATCGACATCGTCTGATCCCCTGCCCCGCCCCCGGGCGGCAAGCGCACAACACGGGCCCCTTGGCAAAGGGGGCCCGTTTCGTTTAACGTAACCGCAACATTGTTAAACAAACTAAACGGGAGCAGGATGCTCCCCTCGCCACCGCAAGGACGCACCATGAAGAGCCTGAACGACTGGATCCTGCTGGACCAGCACCCCGTCTCCCCCACCCCGCTG
>NZ_CDBN01000087.1 GCF_000820085.1 Aeromonas sanarellii | reverse complement strand
TGGTCAACGTGGCCGATGGTACCCACGTTAACGTGCGGTTTATTACGCTCAAATTTTTCTTTAGACATGATCGTCCCTCTAAACTAACGCTGAGTACGCGGTGGCAAGCTAACCACAGAACAGTTTATATGATGGATTTGAATCACGGGGAGCAGAGAGGCTGGTGCTGACAGGCTGGTTCGATTGCCGAACTCACCCTAGGGTGTGGCTTTCAGAATTACCTGAGCCATATCAGCATCTTGGAGCGGGCAGCGGGAATCGAACCCGCATCATCAGCTTGGAAGGCTGAGGTAATAGCCATTATACGATGCCCGCATTTCTCTAACCCAAAGAACTCAAACCGCAGAGAAATATGGTGGAGGGAGAAGGATTCGAACCTTCGAAGGCAGAGCCGTCAGATTTACAGTCTGATCCCTTTGGCCGCTCGGGAACCCCTCCGGTTGCATAAATGCCACAACGGTAATTCTGCTTGCACCCGTTGTTTTTGTCGCTTTTGCTGGGCAAATAGACGACAGACATCCAAGCGTCGCGCATTTTATGGTAAGGATTTTGGGGATGCAACCATTGCGCCTTGCAAAATGTGCATTATTGCCGGGATCTAGGCAAAAAAGCGCTCCTTCTCCGTCCCAACCGGACGCGTCCCTTGTCGCTCCCGACCCCTTGGTGTATGGTCGCCCTGCCCAAGAAACAGTGATGACACCATGACGACAGAGCATAACCCCTATTTGCAATTCACCCGCGAACAATGGGCGTTATTGCGCGATGCGGTCCCCCTGACCCTGACCGAGCACGATCTGCAGACCCTGCGCGGGATCAACGAGAAGGTGTCATTGCGGGAGGTGGAAGAGATCTACCTGCCCCTCTCCCGCCTGCTCAATCTCTACGTCAAGGCCAAGCAGCGGCGCAGCCGGGTGCTGGAGCAGTTTCTCGGCCAGTCCCGCGGTAAGGGCACCTATATCATCAGCATCGCCGGCAGCGTGGCGGGGGGCAAGAGCACCACGGCCCGCATCCTGCAGGCACTGCTGGAACGCTGGCCTGAGCACCCCAGGGTGGAGCTGGTCACCACGGATGGCTTCCTGTTTCCCAACAAGGAGCTGGAAGCCCGCGGCCTGATGCGCCGCAAGGGCTTCCCCGAGTCCTATGACATCCGCCATCTGGTGGAGTTTGTCGCCAATATCCGCGCCGGCCACGAGAAGGTCGAGGCCCCCGTCTACTCCCACCTCGTCTACGACATCCTGCCCGACGAGAAGAAGGTGGTGGAGCAGCCGGACATCCTGATCCTGGAAGGGCTCAACGTGCTGCAAAGCGGCATGGACTATCCCCAGGACCCCCATCGCGTCTTCGTGTCCGACTTCGTCGACTTCTCCATCTATGTGGACGCCGACGCCGAGCTGCTGCGCACCTGGTACATAGACCGCTTCCTCAAGTTCCGCAGCGGCGCCTTCTCGGATCCCGACTCCTATTTCCACCACTATGCCAGGCTGGCGGAGAGCGAGGCCACCGAGATCGCCAACAACATCTGGCAGGATATCAACTACCTGAATCTGCAAGAGAACATCCTGCCGACCCGGGAGCGGGCGAACCTGATCCTGACCAAGGGCAAGGAGCACGCCATCGAGCAGATCAAGCTGCGCAAATAATGACAGCGACGAAGAGGGGGCCCATGGGCCCCCTCTTCTCATTCATGCCGGATGGAGTCTCAGTCCCCCCGGCGCAGGGAGATCTCCCCGCCCAGGTAGAACTTGATCCCCTCCTCCGTCTCCAGCCGCAGGGCCCCGCGATCGTCGATGCCCCTGGCGATCCCGCGGATCACCTGCTCCCCCATCAATAGTTTCACCGGCTGGCCGGCGAAGTGATCGAGCCGGTTCCAGCTCTCGACGAAGCTCGCCAGCCCGGTCTGCTCGAAGGTCTGCATGGCCTGCTGCAGATGCAACAGCACGCAGGCGGCCAGCTGGTTGCGGTCCACCAGTTCGGGCTGGATGTGGCGCAGCTCGGACCAGGCCTGGTCGATCTTCTCCCCCTCCCGGCTCGGCATCGCAAGATTGAGGCCGACCCCGATCACCAGATTGCAGCTGGCGCCGGCACTGCCGCTCATTTCCACCAGGATGCCCGCCAGCTTGCGGCCCTGATAGTAGAGATCGTTCGGCCACTTGAGCTCAACCCCTGGATAACCGAGCGACTCCAGCGCCTCCACCACGGCCACCCCCACCGCCAGGCTGAGCCCCATGGCGGCCGCCATGCCCTGCTCCAGCCGCCAGTACATGCTGAGGATCAGCTGGCAGCCGAAGGGGGAGACCCAGGGCTTGCCGCGGCGCCCCCGGCCGGCGGTCTGACACTCGGCCAGACAGCTCTCGCCTGAACTCAGCTGGTTGACCCGCTCCAGCAGGTACTGGTTGGTGGAGTCGATCACCGGGAAGCAGTGCACCGGTGCCATTGGAGCCAGCGCCCGCAGCTGCATCTCGTCATAGAGCGCCATGGGCACCGCGAGCCGGTAGCCTTTGCCGGTCAGGCTGAATAAGTCCAGCCCCAGCTCCTTGAGCGCAGCCATGTGCTTGCTCACCGCCGCCCGGCTGATGCCGAGCCGCTCGCCGAGCTGCTCGCCCGAGTGGAACTGGCCGTCGCTGAGCAGGGTGATCAGCGTCTGCCGGATGGGGGTCAGGATCATGCCAGTACCTCATCGAGCCGGGTCTCGCCGCTGCGGCCCATGAAGCGCACCTCGTGCTCCAGCACCACCCCGAACTTCTGCTCCACGCTGTCCCGCACATGGGCCGCCAGGGCGATCAGCTCCATGGCGCTGGCGCCTCCCAGGTTAACCAGCACCAACGCCTGCTCCTGATGGACGGCGGCACGGCCGATGGCGAACCCCTTGAGGCCGCACTGTTCGATCAGCCAGCCCGCCGCCAGCTTCACCTGACCGTCGCCGGCCGGGTAGCTGGGCATCTGCGGGTATTGCTGTCTCAGGGTCTCAGCCAATGCGGCAGGCACCACCGGGTTCTTGAAGAAGCTGCCCGCATTGCCGAGCACGGCGGGATCCGGCAGCTTGGCCATGCGAGTGGCACAGACGGTGTCGAAGATGGCTTGTGCACTCGGCGCCTCCCCCAAGGCGGCAAGGGGGCCGTACCCCGCCACCGGTCGCCAGGCCTTGGGCAGACGCAGGCCGACGGCGGTGATGAAGTGGGAGTCCTGACAGGCGTGCTTGAAGATGCTGTCACGGTAACCGAACTGGCAATCGGCGGCGTCGATATGCTCCACCTCGCCGCTGTGCCAATTGAATGCCTCCACATAGGCGCAGACACTGGCCAGCTCGACCCCGTAGGCACCGATGTTCTGCACCGGGGCGGCACCGACGGTGCCGGGAATGAGCGCCAGGTTCTCCAGGCCGTACCAACCCTGCTGCAGGGCATGGCACACCAGCTCGTGCCAGTTCTCGCCGGCCGCCACGTGCAGCAGCCAGTGCTCCCCCTCATCGTGCAGCACAATCCCCTTCAGGCCGTTATGCACCACCAGACCGGCGAAGTCATCGCAGAACAGGATGTTGCTGCCGCCGCCCAGCACCAGGCGCGGCAAGACGCTCAGCTCGGGGTGAACCCGCAACTGTGCGAGGTCATCCAGCTGGGTCACGTCTGCCAGCCAGAGACAGTGCGCATCCAGCGCCAGGGTATTGAGGGTCGACAGGGAGGCTTGGGGGGTGAGTTTCATCTGCGTGTTCCGACAAGGAGAGGGGGGCAGTTTACCCCAGATCTTCCGGGACAAAAAACCCGGACACTTTTCGGACTCACATCGCTGGAGTAGAGTAACGCCTTCAGTTCCTTGAGGAAGCATGAATGAACAATCAATTCGCCGTCATCGGCCTCGGCCTGTTTGGCAGCGCCCTGTGCGAAGAGTTGCAGCGGCAGGATGCCGAGGTGCTGGCCATCGACATCGACGAGGTCAAGACCCGCCAGATAGCCACCCTGTGCAATCATGTCATCGTCGCCGATGCCACCGACGAGGCCACGGTCGCCGAACTGGGTCTGGCGAATTTCGACATCGTCTTCGTCGCCATCGGCGACAACCTGGAGACCAGCATCCTCACCACCCTCGTTCTGAAGGAAGCCGGCGTGAAAAAGGTGTGGGTCAAGGCCCGCGACAAGTTCCACGCCAAGATCCTGCAGAAGGTGGGGGCCGACAAGGTGATCAACCCGGAGTGGGACATGGGGCGCCGGGTGGCCCAGAGCATGCTGGACAACCGGCTGTTCGACTATCTGGAGCTGGGGCACGACATGGTGCTCACCGAATTCGTCATCGGCCTGCAGCAGAATGCCCGCACCCTGGCCGACCTGCACCTGTTGCAGCAAAACGACTTCCAGCTGCTGGCCATCAAGCGCGGCGAGGTCCTGCACAACGTGCTGACCGGCAAGATGGAGCTGCAGCTGGGTGACATCCTGATCCTGGCGGGCAACAAGCATGCCATCGACCACTGGCTCGACACCCTATGATCAGCTGGCGCAGCAACTACGCCTTCACCCTTTATCGGGATGACAACTCCCGCTGGAGCGAGGCCAGGCTGATCCTGGGCAGCTTCCTCATCATACTGCTGGTCGGCACCCTGTTTCTGGTGCAGCCCTCCAGCCACAAGGGGGAGGTCACCTTCATCAACGCCCTGTTTACCGCCACCTCGGCCATCAGCGTGACCGGCCTGGGGGTGGTAGATACCGGCACCGCTTTCACCCTGCAGGGGCAGATCATCCTGCTGATGCTGATGGAGATAGGCGGGCTGGGCCAGATGACCATGACGCTGCTGCTGATCGCCATGTTCAGCAAACGGGTCGGCCTGCGCCAGCAGGTTCTGGCCAAGGAGGCGCTGGGCCAGGAGGGCTCAGTCAACATCATCCAGCTGGTGAAGCGCATCGTCTTGTTCGCCCTCATCGCCCAGCTGATCGGCACCGGCATCATGGCCATTCGCTGGGTCCCCGAGATGGGGTGGAGCCACGGCCTCTATGTCAGCTTCTTCCACGCGGTGTCGGCCTTCAACAACGCCGGTTTCTCGCTGTTTGCCAACAATCTGATGGACTATCGCGACGACCCCCTCATCAGCCTGACCATTCCGGCCCTGCTCATCCTCGGCGGCATCGGCTTTACCGTCATCGTCGATCTGGTGCGCAACCGCCGCTGGCGCAAGCTGAAGCTGCACAGCAAGCTGATGCTGCTGATGACCCCTGCCCTGCTGCTCCTGGGCACCCAGATGTTCTGGCTGCTGGAGCACGACAACCCTAACACCCTGGGCCAGAGCAGTCTGGGCGGCCAGTGGCTGGCGGCCTTCTTCCAGTCGGCCACCGCACGCACGGCGGGCTTCAATACGGTGGATATCGGCCAGATGGTGCCGGCCTCCCTGCTGTTCATGATGATGCTGATGTTCATCGGTGCCGGGGCGACCTCGACAGGGGGCGGCATCAAGGTCACCACCTTCGCCGTCGTCCTGCTCGCGACCCGGGCGTTTCTGACCAAGCGCCCCCATGTCACCGCCTTTGGCCGCACCCTATCCCCCCAGATAGTGACCCGATCGCTCGCCATCATCATCGTCAGCACCATGGCCCTGATGCTGGCCATGTTTCTGTTGATGCTCACGGAATCACACTCCTTCGACAAGATCATGTTCGAGACCATCTCGGCCTTCGCCACCGTCGGCCTCTCGACCGGCATCACCGCTTCCCTGAGTGAACCGGGCAAGCTGATCCTGGTGCTGGTGATGATCTGCGGCCGTCTGGGTCCCCTCACCCTGGCCCTGATGCTGGCCAGACCGAGCGAGACCCGGATCCGTTACCCGGAGGAAGGGGTCTATACAGGTTAATTCACTGCTGTTATTGGATTATTTCAATAGAGAAGAGGGGCGAAAGCCCCTCTTCTCTATGGCAGACATCGGCCTCTGAACGACTTAGAACCTGTTTATGATCTTACTGCGAGGCCGTGATCAAGGCTCATGTGCTGCTCGGAATCCTCATGTATGGCTTATACACTCCGGTTCCTGCGCTGCTCTTCACCTTGCTGACAACCTCTCGCGACAGATCGTAAACAGGTTCTCAAGCCGCCTTGGTTCGAGTGGTGCGCTTGCCCGTGCCCTTGCGAGGGCTGGCTCCTGTGCCAGCACCACCCTTGCCCCCGCGCTTTCCACTGCTACGACGAGTGAAACGGCGCTTGTCGGCGCCGGCGGCCGCCTTGGGCAGGGCGCTGAAGCTGGCGCCGGAGTCCTGCCTGGCCCCCTCTATCAAGGCGTTCAGCTGCTCCGTCAGCGGCCCCATAAACTGCTGGTAGCTACCGTGACGCTCGGCGATCCTGCCGAGGCTCTGCTCCCACAGTGCCGTCATGTCCGGCATGGTGGCGCCAGGGGGCAGCGCCTGGACCAGGGCCCGCCCGGTGGGTGTCGCCTTGATGCTCTTGCCCTGGCGCACCAGGAAGCGGCGCTTGAACAGCAGATCTATGATCCCGGCCCGGGTCGCCTCGGTGCCCAGACCGTCGGTCTCCCGCAGGGTCTTGCGGATCTCGGGATCCTGAACGTAGCGGGCGATGCCTGTCATGGCGGCTAGCAGGGTGGCATCGGTAAACGGCTTGGGGGGCTGGGTCATCTTCTCCAGCAGCTCGCCCCGCTCGCAAAATAGTTGCTCCCCCTTCTTCAGGGCAGGCAGGGTGCCCGCCTCCTCCTCGTCATCCTCCTCCACCCCGAGCAGCGCCTTCCAGCCCGCCTTGAGGATGCGACGCGCCTTGGCCTGGAACAGGCCGCCAGCGATGCGCAGCAGCACCTTGCTGTCGTTGTACTCGAACGGCGGGTAGAACTGCAGCAGATACTGGCGGGCGATGAGACCATACAGCCTGGCCTCATCCCCGCTCAGGCTCCCCTCGTTGCCCCGCTTCTCGGTGGGGATGATGGCGTGGTGGGCATCCACCTTGCCGTCGTTCCACGCCTTGCTGCGGATCCTGCCGTCCGCCTCGGCCACCGCCTTCGCCAGCGCCGGCGCCGTGGCGGCGATGGCCTCCCGCACCTGGGGCGCCCGATGGAAGTGATCGCTCGGCAGATAACGGCTGTCGGATCTGGGGTAGGTGATGAGCTTGTGACGCTCGTAGAGGCTCTGGCAGACGTCCAGCACCCGCTTGGCATCCATGCCGAACCGCTTGGCCGCATCGATCTGCAGGCTGGAGAGGTTGTAGGGCAGCGGCGCCGCCTGCTTGCGGGCCTGCTCCTCCACCTCTTCCACCAACGCGGGTTGCCCCTGGATCCGCTCCACCACCTTGGCGGCCAGCGCCCGGTTGAGCACCCGCCCCTCTTCATCCTGCCAGGGGAGGCAGGCTTCCGAGGGGAGCCACTTTGCGGTGAAACGCTCATTGCCCCCAGTCAGCAGGTGGGCCAGCACCTCGTAGAACGGCTTGGGCACGAAGGCTTCTATTTCGAGATCCCGCCGCACCACCAGCCCCAACAGCGGCGTCTGCACCCGCCCCACCGACAGCAGCTCGTTGCAACCCCCCTTGCGGCCGAGCAGGGTGTAGGCCCGGGTCATGTTGATGCCATAGAGCCAGTCGGCCCGGCTGCGGGCCAGGGCCGACACAGCCAGCGGCACGAACTCCTTGTTGTCCCGCAGCTGGTCCAGGGCACGACGCACCGCCGGCGGGTTGAGATCGCTGATGAGGCAGCGCTGCACCGGCTTGCTCTTGGGGTAGCCGAGAAAGTCGATCACCTCGTCCACCAGCAGCTGCCCTTCCCTGTCCGGGTCGCCAGCGTTGACCACGCAGTCGGCCCGCTTGATGAGCCCCTTGATCACATTGAGCTGAGCCCGGGTCTTGGGTTTGGCCACCAGTTGCCACTGCTCGGGGATGATGGGAAGCGATTCCATCCGCCACTGCTTGTAGGCGGCGTCATAGGCGTCGGGCTCCGCCTGCTCCAGCAGGTGGCCGATGCACCAGGTCACCACGTCCCCCTGCGCCGTCTCGATGAAACCCTCCCCCTTCTTGTGGGGCTTGGGCAGAACGTCGGCGATGGCGCGGCCAAGGCTGGGTTTCTCGGCGATAAAGAGTCGCATGGAAGACACACCTGAATACTGTATATGCGAACAGTATACATCCCGCCAGGCGCAAACCCCAAGCCCCGGGCTGTCACCTTGTTCCGCCCTCCGCACCTGAGTCTCACCCGTTCAAAACAGGATAATCAGACTTAAATTCATAAAAAAACGAAAATGGAAAACTTTTAACAGCCAAATAGTTTCCATCGAAATAAAAACCATGACCGAGGTCAACCCCTGTGTTCCCAGGACTACTACTATATTGGTACTACCCGATTCTAAGGACACTGCCACCATGCTTGGAAAAATGTTGAGAAAGCCCTGGTTCTGGCTTCTGCTGCTCGGGGCCCTGCTGGGGATAGCCGCGCTGGGGGTCACCGTCACCGTGCTGCACAAGACCAGCTCCACCGAATTCTGCGTCTCCTGCCACTCCATGCAGACCCCCCTCGCCGAATACCAGGGCAGCGTCCACTTCCAGAACGTGAAGGGGATCCGCGCCGAGTGCGCCGACTGCCACATCCCCAATGAGCCTGCCTCCTACCTCTGGACCAAGATCCGCGCCGTGAAGGATATCTATCACGAGGCGATCGGCACGCTCGACACCCCTGAGAAATACGAGGCCCACAAGCTGCGGATGGCCCAGACGGTGTGGGATCAGCTCAAGGCCAACGACTCCGCCACCTGCCGCAGCTGCCACAGCTACGCGGCGATGGACGTGCTGGCCCAGCGCCCCAATGCCCGTGCCGAGCACCCGGTCGCCATCAAGGAAGGCCAGACCTGTATCGACTGCCACCGCGGTGTCGCCCACATCATGCCTGACATGAGCGGCCTGGCTGCCGCCGGTGCCAGCGAGCTGGCGCAGGCTGCGGCCCAGACCCCGGCCAACGTCACCACCCGCTACGCCATCGCCACCGCCCCGCTGTTCCTCGATGCCGCAGCCAAGACCGACGAAGGCACCCTGATGCCCTCCACCAAGGTGGAAGTGCTTGCCAACGAAAACGGCCGCGCCAAGGTGCAGATCGAAGGCTGGCAACAGGATGGTGTGAGCGAAGTGTTCTACGCCGCACCGGGCAAACGGATCCTCAGCGTACTGGTCGGCGATGCCGCCAAGAAAGCGCTGGTCACCGGCCAGAGCGAAACCGACAGCGCCACCAACCTCACTTGGCATCAGGTCAAGCTGACCGCCTGGGTGGACCAGAGCCAGCTCATCGGCGACCAGGGCAAGCTGTGGCAGTACGCCTCCACCCTGATGTCCAACAACTGTACCGGCTGCCACGGCCTCACCGCGCTGGATCACTTCAACGCCAACCAGTGGATCGGCGTCATCAAGGGGATGGAATCTCGTACCTCCCTGACTCCGGAACAGGCTCGCATGTTGACCCAATACGTGCAGAAGCACGCCAGCGACATGAGCGCGGCCCACTGAGGCTGGCACAGAGGAAAACCGTTATGACTTTTTTCAATGACAAGAAGACCAATCTGTCCCGCCGCAACCTGCTCAAGGGACTCGGTGCCTGCGCAGCCCTGCCCCTGCTCGGCGGCATTTTTCCCAAGAGTGCGCTGGCACAAGCCATCAGCACCGCATTGAGTCAGTTCCCGACCCTGGTGCCCGCCCAGAAGGGCATTCTGACCGGCGCCCACTGGGGGGCCTTCGAAGCCATAGTCGCCGATGGCCGCATGATCCGGGTGCAGCCGGTAGCCGATGATCCGGCGCCGAACGATCTCATCGATATGGCGCCGTTCCAGGTGCACGCCAAGAACCGCATCAAGTACCCCATGGTACGCAAGAGCTGGCTGGAGCACGGCCCGGGCGCCAAGCCGGAGCTGCGCGGTGCCGACGAGTGGGTGCGGGTGAGCTGGGACAAGGCGATTGAACTGGTGGCCGGCGAGATCCAGCGGGTCCAGAGCAACTTCGGCCCGCAGGCGATCCACGCCGGTTCCTACGGCTGGAAGAGTGTCGGCATGTTCCACAACAGCCGCACCCTGCTGCACCGCCTGATGAACCTCGCCGGGGGCTTTACCGGCTATGCCGGGGACTACTCCACTGGCGCGGCCCAGGTGATCATGTCCCACGTGATGGGCTCCATCGAGGTGTACGAGCAACAGACCGCCTGGCCCAACGTGGTGGAGAACGCCGAACTGGTGGTGCTCTGGGGGGTCAACGCTCAGGTGACCCTGAAGAACAGCTGGAACATGCCGGACCACGAGGGTCAGGCCGGTTTCATGGCGCTGAAAGAGAAGGGCACCCGCGTCATCAGCATCGATCCCGTCTACAACGAGACCGCCAAGCTGGTCGGCGCCGAGTGGATTGCGCCGAACGCCTACACCGACGTGGCCATGATGCTGGGTGTCGCTCACACCCTCTACAGCGAGAAGAAGCACGATCAGGCCTTCCTCGATCGCTATACCGTCGGCTTCGACAAGTTCCTGGACTATCTGCTCGGCAAGGAGGACGGCCAGCCCAAGAGCGCCGAGTGGGCGAGCACCGTCTGCGGTGTCGAGGCCAAGGTCATTCGCCAGCTGGCCCTCGACATGGCAGCCAAGCGCACCATGATCATGGCCGGTTGGGGCATGCAGCGTCAGCAGCATGGCGAACAGCCGAACTGGATGCTGGTGACCCTGGCCGCCATGCTGGGCCAGATCGGCCTGCCGGGGGGCGGCTACGGCTTCAGCTACCACTACTCCTCCGGTGGCAGCCCCACCGCCAAGGGCGGCATTCTGGCGGGTATCTCTGCCGGCAACGCACCGAAGAACAGCCCGGCACCGATCCCGGTGGCCCGCATCGCCGACTGTCTCGCCAACCCGGGCAAGACCATCGACTTCAACGGCCGCAAGGTGACCTATCCGGACATCAAGCTGGTCTATGTAGCGGGCGGCAACCCCTTCCACCACCATCAGGACACCAACAACCTGCTGCAGGCGTGGCGCAAGCCGCAGACCGTGATCGTCCACGAGCCCTACTGGACGGCGACCGCCAAGCACGCCGACATCGTGCTGCCGGTCACCACCAGCTACGAGCGCAACGATCTGGAGATGGGTGGCGACTACTCCCAGCGCTATGTGTTCCCCATGCACCAGTGCGTGCCGCCCCAGTTTGAAGCCCGCAACGACTTCGACATCTTCAGCGCCATCGCCGCCAAGCTGGGCGTGCAGGAGCAGTACACCGAGGGCAAGGACGAGATGCTGTGGCTCAAGCAGATGTACGACGGCATGGCGGCGCAGGCCCGTGGTGCCCGGGTGGCGCTGCCGCCGTTCGACATGTTCTGGGAGTCCAACAACTACGTGCGCTTCCCGATCCCCGAGGCCAACCGCCAGTGGATCCGTCACGCCGATTTTCGCGAGAACCCGCTGCTCAACCCGCTCGGCACGCCGTCCGGCAAGATCGAGATCTTCTCCAATACCGTGGCCGGGATGGGTTACGCCGACTGCGCCGGCCATCCCAAGTGGTATGAGCCCAGGGAGTGGGTGAAGAGCGAGATGGCGGCGCGCTATCCGCTGTCCCTCAACACCTCCCACCCGACCCAGCGGCTGCACTCCCAGCTCGACAACACTCCGCTGCGGGACAAGTTCGCCATCGCCGACCGCGAGGCGATCATGATCCATCCCGCCGACGCCAAGGCTCGTGGCATCGCTCAGGGGGATCTGGTACGCGCCTTCAACGAGCGCGGTCAGATCCTGGTGGGCGCCCTGCTCTCCGAGGATGTGCGTCAGGGGGTGGTGCGGATCTGCGAAGGGGCCTGGTATGACCCGGCCAAGCCGGGCGAAGCGGGCAGCATCTGCAAGAACGGCAACGTCAACTGCCTCACCTTCGACGAAGGCTCGTCCAGTCTGGCGCAAGGCAACTGCGGCCACATGGCCCAGCTGCAGATCGAGAAGTACACAGGCCCGGTGCTGGCCAACACCGCCCACGCGGTACCGGCCAACGGCTAAGCAGGTTGTAACCCAATAAAAACGGCGCCATCAAGGCGCCATTTTTTATCGCGGGTTCCCGTTTCCTGTGTGACTCAGAAGTCACCCCCGACCATGTACTCTTCGGCTCACTCCACCCGCCTTGCAGCCAGAGTGCGCGCGGACAAGATGACTCAGAAGTCCCCTTCCACCATATACTCTTCCGCTCGCTCCACCCGCCTTGCAGCCAGAGTGCGCGCGGACAAGATGACTCAGAAGTCCCCTTCCACCATATACTCTTCCGCACACTCCACCAGCTGTGGCCAGAGCTCTTCCGGCACCCAGGCCTCGGGGTCGTCCTCGTCACCGTCATACTGGCTCCAGAAGAAGGCCCTCAGGCCGCTCGCGAAGTCGTCGCTCAGCTCCGCCAGTTCGGAGAGGGGACCCAGCCAGGCGATGCGGCGCAGGCCGGAGGCGAGATCGTTGATGGCATCCATCAGGGTGCGATCATCCAGGCTCTGCTCCACCAGCAGGGTGAAGCGCTCGCGGGCGCTCTCGGTCTGATCTTCGTCCAGCTCCCCCACGTCGGCCAGCAGGTCGACGAAATCCTCCAGCAGGAACTGGATCAGGGCGTCCCTGTCCTCGAACCACTGGATCTGGGCCCCCTTGGTGCCCAGCACGGAGGCATCGAACGAATCGTCGAGATGACACAGTGCCCACGGATCGTCAGTCATTGCTACCCTTCCTCAACCTTGAAACAAGAGCCTTATCTTATGCCGGCGACCCGTCCCTTGCCAGCGCGGGCGGCAGCCCGAAGGCCCCTGATGACAAACCCCGACCTAACTCTCGACCCTGGCGACCTTGGGCAGCGACAGAGAAGCGGCCAATCCCCCCAGCTCGGCCCGCCCCATGATTAGGCTGCCGCGGTAGGCTTCCGCTAGATCGGAGACGATGTTGAGACCCAGACCGGAACCCGGCACCTTCTCGTCGAGCCGCACCCCGCGCAGCACCGCCTTGGCGATCTGATCCTCGCTCATGCCGGGGCCGTCATCTTCGATGCGCAGGGTGATCCAGCCCCCCAGCTCGGCGCTGGAGATGCGCAGCCGGCCGGCGGACCACTTGAAGGCGTTTTCCAGCAGGTTGCCCACCATCTCGTCGAAGTCCTGCTCCTCCACCCCGACCGCCAGACTGGCCGGCACCTGCAGATCCACCTCGCGGCCCGGATAGAGGCGGGAGAAGGCGCGGCAGATGTACTCCACCCGGGCCCGCACCGGGGTCGAGACCCCGAGGATCTTGGCGGCACCGGTCACCCGCGCCTTGCCGAGGTGGTAGTCGATGTGGCGCTGGATCTGGTCGAGCTGCTCGCCGATGGCGGCCTGATCCTCCGGCGGCAGCTGGGCCACCTGGTTGCGCATGATGCTGAGCGGGGTCTTGAGGGCGTGGGCCAGGTTGCCGGTGTGGGAGCGCGCCCGCTGCAACAGCTCACCGTAGTGGTGCAGCAGGCGGTTGATGTCCTCCACCAGGGGCTGGATCTCCAGCGGGTAGCGCAGCCTGAATCCCTCCTGATGGCCCTGATGAACACGCCCCAGCTCGCGGCGCAGCAGGTGCAGCGGGCGCAGGCCGTAGACGATCTGGAACATGAAGCCGAGCACCAGGCCGGTCGCGGCAAAGCCGAGACCGAGGAAGAGGCTGATCCGCGTCTTCTTCAGGGTCTGGGTCAGGGCGCTGCTGTCCTTGGCCATCACCAGGGTAAAGACCCTATCCGAGCCCGGCAGCAGCACGGTGCGGGTCATGATCAGCAGGGGCTCCTTGTTGGGCCCCTTGCCGACGAAGAGATCCGGGTCGCCGAAGGCCGACTTCAGGCCATGGGCGCTCAGATGGGCATCCCACAGGGAGCGGGAGCGGCTGACCACCGTCTCCCCCAGCTCCAGCTGCCAGTAGTAGCCGGAGTAAGGCTGGCGATAGCGGGGATCCGCCATGGGTTCGGTGACGACCGGCAGGCCGTCCGGCTGGATCTCTAGGCGGGCGAGCAGATCGTAGAGTTGCAGGCGCAGGCCGTCGGCCTCCGCCTCCTGCCAGTAGTTGCGCATCATGGTCTGCAGGCTGAAGCCGGTGGCGAACAGGAAGAGACCGCACCAGACCATGGCGATGACCACCAGCCGTCCCCGCAGGGTGCGTACCAGCCTCATTCAGCCCGCCTCGCGATCCCCTGGACCCGGCTCATTCGTTGATCCGGTAGCCGAGGCCGCGCACCGTCTCGATGAGATCGGCGTGGGTCTTCTTGCGGATCCGGCCGATAAACACCTCAACAGTATTAGAATCCCGGTCGAAATCCTGGGCATAGATGTGGTCGATGAGCTCGCTGCGGGACACCACCTTGCCCCTGTGCTGCATCAGGTAGCCCAGCACCCGGAATTCGTGGGCGGTGAGCTTGATGGGGGTGCCCTCGTACCAGACCTGGGAGGCCGCCATGTCGAGGCGCACGCCGCCGATCTCGAGGATGGAGCTGGCATTGCCCGCCGCCCGGCGTACCAGGGCCTGCACCCTGGCCACCAGCTCGGCCACCTGGAACGGCTTGGTGAGGTAGTCGTCGGCCCCGGCGTTCAACCCCTCTATCTTCTCGTGCAGCTGGCCCCGTGCGGTCAGCACCAGTACCGGGGTGTCGATGCCCTTGCTGCGCCACTCCTTCAGCACGCTCAGGCCGTCGCGACCGGGCAGGCCGAGATCCAGGATGATGGCGTCATAGGGTTCGGTCTCGCCGAGAAAGCCGGCCTCGTTGCCGTCGTGGCAGAGATCGGTGACAAAGCCGGACAGGCGCAGCTGTTCCGCCAGCTGGCCCGCCAGGATCTTCTCGTCTTCAACTATCAGAATTCGCATAAATGGGTATCCAAAGCAGAGTTGTGCCTGTCACGGCGGCGATTGGGGAGAGACCGGGGCAGCCGGCGGCTCACTCCTCTTCCGGGGGCGGGCGGGGCTCGAACAGGCGTTCCAGATGATGACCCTTGAGCCACACCATCTCCAGGTTGTCGGCCCGATAGCCCACCTTGATGACGCTGTCCTCCTCGTCGATGAGCCTGAGCTCGTACAACCAGACACCGTCCTCCTCCCCCAGGTCGACCCGCAGCACGCGCACCGGCAGACGGGACGCCACCGCCATCAGCTCATGAAAAGGCCGGATCCGCCCCTCGCTGACCGCCTGTTGCAGCAAGGCCTCGTTCGGCTGGGCCGCCTGCACCAGCATCGGCAGCAGCAATCCAAGCAGGGGCAGGGCGCTATTCATGGGTGATTCATCTCTCAAAACCTAACATAATGCCGTTTATAGTGTGCCAGCCATGAATCCGGAATGAATATGATCCCACGCAGTATCCTGCTGATCTTGTGTCTCTTTTCCACCTTTGGCTGGGCGGCCCAGACCCGTCTCGACATGGCCGGACTGGTCAAGTTGTTGCTGGCACAAGGGTACCACGACATTCGGGAAGTGGCGCTGGAAGGAGACAAATTCGAGGTGGACACCCTGAATGCCGACAACCAGCGCGTCCAGCTGGAGGTCGATGCCTACAGCGGGGAAATCACCAAAAAAGAGGCCGATTAGGCCTCTTTTGCTATGGACGCGACGGCTGCTGCACGGCACCCTGCGTCCCCTTCAGTGACTGGCGCGGGCGCCAGGGCCTCAGCAGCTTGTCACGACGCGGCCACAGCAGGGCGGTGGCCAGCATCAGATAGATGAGGGGCTCCAGCCACCCGCTCTTGACCGACCACCAGTAGTGCACCGGCACCAGCAGGGCCACCGCATAGATCCAGTTGTGCAGCTTCTGCCAGGCCGGCCCCATGGCCCGCAGCAGCGCCGGGATCGAGGTGATGCTCAGCGCCAGCAACAGCAGCAGCGCCACCATCCCCACCACTATGTAGCTGCGCTTCACCAGCTCGCCGCCGATCAGACCCCAGTCGAACTGCAGATCCAGCCCCAGCCACACCATAAAGTGCAGGGACGCCCAGGCGGCGCACCAGAGCCCGAGGGGGCGGCGCAGCTTGACGAGCTGGCCCTGGCGCCAGCGCTTGGCCAGCGGCGATACCAGCAGGGTCAGCAGCAGCAGGTGCAGGGCCCCCTTGCCGAGGTAGTGGGTCAGCCCCTGCACCGGATCCCCCCCCAGCAGGCCCGCCGGCACCGCATAGCCAAGCCAGAGCAAAAAGCCCAGCGAGGCCAGGTGTACCAGGGCCCGCAGCAGAGTGATATGGCGTGTGGTCAGTCTCAATGTCATGGCGTCGACCCCCGTCTCAATACCACTTGCGCAGATCCATGCCCTGATAGAGGGAGGCCACCTCATCGCCATAGCCGTTGAACATCAGGGTCGGCTGGCGCTTGGCACCGAAGATGCCCCCCTCGCCGATGAAGCGCTCGCTGGCCTGGCTCCAGCGCGGGTGATCCACCCGTGGATTGACGTTGGCATAGAAGCCATATTCGTTCGGTGCCAGCAGGTTCCAGGTGGTGGGGGGCATCTCCTCCACCAGGCGGATGGAGACGATGCTCTTGATGCTCTTGAAGCCGTATTTCCAGGGCACCACCAGCCGGATGGGCGCCCCGTTCTGGGCGGGCAGCGTCTTGCCGTAGAGCCCCATCGCCAGGAAGGAGAGCGGGTGCATGGCCTCGTCGAGACGCAAGCCCTCCACGTAGGGATAGTCGATGCCGCCGCCGAGGGTCCGGGAGGCCTGGCCCGGCAGCTGCTCGGGGTCATAGAGGGTCTCGAAGGCCACGAACTTGGCGCGGCTGCTGGGCTCGGCGCGGCGGATGATCTCCGCCAGGGGGATGCCGCTCCAGGGCAGCACCATGGACCAGGCCTCCACGCAGCGCAGCCGGTAGATCCGCTCCTCCAGCGTGCTCTTGTTGATGAGATCCCACACATCCAGGGTGAAGGGCTTGGCTACCTCCCCCTCCACCTTCAGGGTCCAGGGCTCGGGCTTGAGGTAGTGGGCGTTGCGGGCCGGATCCCCCTTGTCGGTGCCGAGCTCATAGAAGTTGTTGTGGGTGGTGGCCTTTTCCAGCGGCGTCAGGGTCAATCCGTCCGGCCGGGTCGCAGCCTTGTAATTGAGCGGTTTGCTGGCAGGTGCCGGGGTTTTCTCCTCGGTGGAGAAGAGATCCAGCAGGCTGGCGTGCGTGGGAAATGCCAGGGTGGCGGTGGCGACGCCCAGGCCCAACCCCTTGAGAATGCGCCGACGATCCTGATAGACGGCTTCCGGCGTGACGTCCCGTTCGACGGGGTGGCGAGAAGAGCGGTGTTTGATCAACATGAAAAACTCCCGGGGCGATGAGGCTGACAATCATAAGACCCGCCCCGGTCGAGTTTTATTTCACACGAGATCACATGAGTTGGTAAATGGGCAGTGCCTTGGCCATGGTTCCGACCAGGAACAGCAGAATGAATACCAGCAGAGGGACTATCACGTTTGGCACCATCAGACTCACTCCATGAGCAGGACAGGGCCTCTAACTATGGTTCAAGGCCTGCGGTGCCTCCAATGAATTTTTTTCGCGAGCGCAAGCGTATTCCCGAGTTGCAAAGAGTGACCCGGATCACACACAATCCGGCCCCCGCTTGCCGCCCCCCTGCCGCAGGGTAGGCTGCCTCCTTTTCCGGATTCAACCACTGAGAGTCACGCCATGAGCCCATTGATCGCCATCGCCATCACGACCGGGATCCTCTCCGCCGTCTGGGGCGGACTGGCCGCCGCCCTCGGCCTCATCTCCTGGGTCGGCTTCCTCGGCTGCACCAGCTACTTCGCCTCGAGCGGCGGTTACAAGGCGCTGCTGCAGACCCTGCTGTGCAACGCCAGCGGCATGCTGTGGGCACTCTTGCTGATCCACGGGGAGTCCTGGTGGGGGGCCGGCATGGCCGGCTATCTGATGACGGGGGTGGTGGCGACCCTGATGTGCGTGCAGGCCAGGCAGCAGTGGCTCGCCTACATTCCCGGCACCTTCGCCGGATGCTGCGCCACCTTCGGCGCTGCAGGGGAGTGGCGCCTCATCCTTCCCTCCCTGGTGATAGGCGCCCTGTTCGGCTACCTGATGAAGGCGAGCGGCCTCTGGCTCTCCCACAAGACCCAGAAAACCCAGGCCACCGCTGGCGTTACCGACCCGGCCTGATCCTAGCGATGTGACCGATTCGGTCTGAAACCAGAGGGGCGGCCCGTCATCGACGAGCCGCCCCTCTGTCATTTACCCCTTCGACTTGAAGTTTGCCGCCTCGATACCGTGCCGATTCAATAGCTTGTAGAAGTCGGTGCGGTTTCTCCCCGCCATGTTGGCCGCCAGGGTCACGTTCCCCTCCGTGGTGCGCAGCAGGCGGATCAGATACTCCTTCTCAAACTCGGCCCGCGCCTCGTTGAACGAGGGAATGCCGCCACCGCCGCCACTCAGGGCCGACTCCACCATGGCCGCGCCTATCACCGGGCTGCAGCAGAGGCTGGCGAGCTGTTCCACCACCCCGCAGAGCTGGCGCACATTGCCGGGCCAGGCCGCCGCGGCCAGCAGGGCCAGCGCCTCCGGCGAGAAGCCGAGAGCGGCGCAGTTGTCGTTGCGGCTGCGGTAATCGTCCAGCGCCTGGCGCGCCAGCAGCGGAATATCCTCGCTGCGGGCACTGAGGGGCGGCAGGGTGATGTTCGCCACGTTGAGGCGATAGAAGAGATCCTCGCGAAAGCGCCCCTCCTCCATGGCCGCCACCAGATCCTGGTGGCTGGAGCTGATGACCCGCACCTCGGGGGCCCCCTGACCATACTCCGCCAGCACCTGCAGCAGCTTGGCCTGCAGCGACTCCGACAGGTCCCCGATCTCGTCGAGGAAGAGGGTCCCCCCCTTGGCATCGGCAAACAGGCCGGACTGGCCGTCCTCCCCAAACAGCTGCAGGTCCAGCGCCGCCCAGGGCAGGGCGGCGCAGTTGATGGTGTACAGCGGCTTGTCGCGACGATGGCTGGCCTGATGCAGCGCCTGGGTCATGACCCCCTTGCCGGAGCCGGAAGGCCCCAGGATCAGCACGGGCACGTCCATGGTGGCGATGCTGCTCGCCTGGATCAGCAACTGCTCCATCTGCGGGTTGCGGGTCTGGATGAGAGACTGCCACTCCTGCTGCTGCTTCGGGCGGGTCAGGCTCAGGGCGTGTTCTATGGTGACCAGCAGCTCGTCCTTGTCGATGGGCTTGGTGAGGAAGCTGAACACCCCGGAGCGGGTCGCCTGGATGGCGTCGGGAATGGTGCCGTGGGCGGTCATGATGATCACCGGCATGCCGAGCCACTGGGACTGGATCCGCTCGAACAGCGCCAGTCCGTCCATGCCCCCCATGCGCAGATCGCTCAGCACCAGGTCGGCCCGCTGCTGCCGCAGCCTGTCCAGAGCCCCCTCGGCGCTGTCGGCGGTATCCACCTCGTAGCCCTGGCTGCGCAGGCGCATGCTCATCAGCTTGAGCAGGCTGGCATCGTCGTCCACCAGCAGAATGCGGCTCATGCTCTGACTCCCTCTGTGTGAAGAACCGGGGGGATAGCCCCGGCACAGGACCGGCGTGTCATGGCTGGCCCTCTCCATTGAGCTTACGCTCGTTGAGCTGTTCGTCGATGGCGGAGAGCTGTTCTATCTGGCGGCGCAGACGCTGTACCTCCTGACTCTGGTCGTCGCGACGGCTGTCGCGCACCAGCAGCTCCTCGCCGAGGGCTATCCAGCTACGCAGGAAGGCCTGGGCATCCAGGCCGAGCTCGGGCAGCAGGGATTTGAGCTTGTCCAGCCCGGCCCGACGGCTGGCCACCGATTCGGACGGGTGGGTATTGACCATGGCCAGGCTGACCCGGCTCTCGAGATCGGTGGCACCCGCCAGCCGCTGGCGCTCCTGTGCCCGTTGCTGGGGGTGGCTGGCCAGCAGCCAGTCCGAGTACTGCAGGCGCACCTGCATCTCCTTGTTGGCAAACTCCATCCGCCTGGCGATCGCCTCCTGGGAAGGCTCGGTGAGGCTGGGGGATGGCAGCAGGGAACAGCCCGCGAGCAGGCTCATCATCAACACGGGAACAACAAATCGTTTCATCTTGAACGTCACTTCAGATCCAAGGGAAAACAGGCGTCCGCCTGTTCGTCTCAATATTCGGTTGCAAGGGTGCGCCGGGCGATCGCCGACACGGCAGATCCCGTCATGCCGGGCGCTCTTTCAAATCCAGCCGGAAGCAGACATCCGCCTGCTCATCCTCGATGAGCCTGAGCTCGCCGCCCAGGCTCATCGCCGACTCGCGGGCGATGGAGAGGCCCATCCCGGACCCTTTCAACAATCCCTGGCGCACTATGCTGCCCTGCTCGAAGGGTTCGAAGATCCGTTCCCGCTCGGCCAGCGGGATGACGGGCCCCTCGTTGGCCACCTCCAGCCAGCCCCCGTTTTCCCCCTGACCGGCCCGGATCCAGATCTGGCCCCCTTTGGCGCCGTAGCTGACCGCGTTGGAAAACAGGTTGTCGAGGATGAGTCGCAGGCGATAGGGCTCGGCCTGCAGACTGATGGGCTCGGGCGGCAAGTGTACACTGATTTGCTTGGATTCCAGCGCCAGCCGGTACTCTTCGGACAAGTCCGACAACAGGGGCGCCAGGGGGACCGCCGTCAGGCTGAACACCTCCTGCTGGCTGAGGCGGTTGAAGTCGAGCAGGCGCTCGATCAGGGTCTGCAGCCGGCGGCTGTTCTCCTCCAGCATCTGGCAGATCTCCTGCTGATCCCCGTTGAGGGGTCCCACCAGCTGTTCGGAGAGCAGATCCGCCCCCTCCCTCAGCACGGCGAGGGGGGTCTTCAGCTCGTGGGAGACGTGGCGCAGGAACTGGTACTTCTGCTGTTCCAGCTCCTTGAGCTTGTCGTGCAACCAGCCGATCCGCTCTCCCAGCAGCACCAGCTCAGCCGGGCCGTCCACCGGGCGCGTGTCCGGCTCGACCCCGGCCCCCAGGCTCAGGATCCGCGACTCAATCTGACGTACGGGGTGGATGATGAGGTAGGTAAACAGCAGCACCAGCAACAGGCTGAGCCCGACCACGAAGCCGCTGACCCACCAGATCTCCTTCCTCAGCTCCGCTATGGCGGCCCGCATCCGGGTCACGTGCTCGTCGACCTGACCCCGGGTGACGATCTCCAGCTGCTGGTTCAGTTCGTTGAACTCGGTGAAATGGGGGCTGTTCGCCTCCTGCCTGGCCTTGCGCAGATCCTGCAGGCCGTCCAGCCAGGTCAGTGCGGCCTCGAGATCCCCATAGACCTCGGCATCCGGTATGGACTGCTGATGGGTGCCGAGCAGTTCCCGATAACGGGCCAGCTGCTGCTGATAGCTGGCGAGGATGCGCTCGTCCCCCAGCACCGCGTAGCGGCGCAGGGTGCGCTCCAGATCGGTGGCCTGGGTGGTGAGCAGGGTCGCCCGGCGGGTATCCCGCACCGCCCGCTCCATCTCGTCGCTGGTCAGCTGCCCCAGGTGGGAGAGCGCCTGACTGTCGTGCCAGATCATGCCCCCCAGGGGCATCAGCACCAGCACGAAGCCCATCAATACCACCTGGAGCAGGGAACGGGGGCGAACCTTGGTCATCTTCTGCGGTCTCGAGTCGTCATGGGTGGGCCAGCATATCCGCACTGCACCAAAAAGCAAAACCGGCCAGGAGGCCGGTTTGATTGCACCAGGGGCCCGGGATCACGCCAGACCGACGGACGCCAGACAGATGATCATGATCACGGCCAGGGCCCCCGCGGCGGTCAACAGTGCCCATTTCATCTCCACGCTCATGCAAACCTCCTTTCTGCCAATCAGAGTTGGATCACAACAGATAACGATATGTTAATTCATAGTGAATCCAATAACCGTGAGCCGCGTATATATTTCAGACGAGCCCAAACCAAGGAAGGGTACGCATGTTTTATCTCTGCAGCATTGGATCCAATCTCGACCCCGGCCTGCATGTCTGTCAGGCCGTTGAGGAATTGCTGGCACGCTTCGGTCACCTGCGCCTGAGCTCGGTGATCCGGACCAAACCGGTCGGCATGCACTCGCACCATGACTTTCTCAACTGCCTGTTCGTCGTCCAGAGCGAACTCTCCACCGCCCAGCTCAAGGCCGAGTTTGTCACCATGGAGCTGGCCCACGGCCGGGATCGCAACCACCCTCTGTGCAAGGTGGCGGACAGGCCGCTCGACATCGACATCCTGGCCTGGGACGAGCGGGATGACTTCGCCGCGGTCGGGGTGGATGCCTACCTCGGCGAGCTGCTGGCCGAGATGTATCTGGGCGGGCGCATCGAGGCCGGCAAGGTGGTGCTGAGCCTGCCTGGCAGCAAGGTATTTGCACGCCAGCACTTCGGCCACTCCCCCGTCGATCTCCTGCTGCCCGAGGAGCACAGGGGCCTCGGCGGCACGCCGCCGGACAGGGCGTCCCATCACGCGACCATCCGCCACCACTAGTCCCCGCTCAAAACCGCGAGGCACCCAGGGGCGCCTCGCGTCATCATGCCTCCTAGATGACGGCCAGGGCCCGCCCTCCGTCCACCCGTATGCTGGCCCCGGTCATATAGTCGTTCTGCATCAGCAACTGCACCGCCTGCCAGATGGGCGCCAGCCCCCCTTCCCGCGCCAGCGGCGTCTTTGCCAGCACCTGCTGGCGCCACTCGTCGCCGTGTTCGTCGAGAAACAGGATGGGCCCGGGCTCTATGGTGTTGACCCGCACGGTGGGCGCCAACTCCCGGGCAAAGCTCATGGCCAGCGAGTGGGCCCCCGCCTTGGTGGCCACATAGCTGGCAAACTGGGGCGCCGGGGCGTGGATATAGATATCGGTGATATGGATGATGCTGGCGTTGGCATTGCGCGCCAGCACGGGGGCCAGGGCCCGGTTGAGCTGGAAGGGTGCTGCCATGTGCACCCGGTAGAACTGATCGAACTGGGCCAGCTGGGCCGCCTGCTCATCGGCTTCTGGCTCGAAGGCCGAGGCGTTGTGGATGATCAGCGCCAGATCCTCATGGACACCCAGCGCCCTGACCAGGCGGGCGACCTCCTCCTCCACGGCGAAGTCCGCCTGCACCAGCTCCACCCCCAGCGCCCGCAGGCGGGCCAACTCGGGCCGCTCGCTGCGATAGCTGCCCGTGACCTGCCAACCCGATGCCACCAGCTGCTCGCACAGATAGAATCCCAGTCGGCGGCCACAGCCCGTTACCAATGCACGCATACCCTCTCCTTGTGGTTGTCGCCCTGCCCGACCCATACCGGATCCCGCGAAGGGCCTCTGCTTCGTGAATGACCTATCAATGTCCGAGACCAAACCCATTGGCCCCACGCCGGGCCGATCGGGCATAGTGACACCATCGACCCTGTTGGAGCCACCATCATGCTACAAGTTCGCGATCATATGCAGCCATTGACCCACTCACTCAGCCCCGAGCTCGGCCTGGCCGAGGCCATGGACAGGCTGCACCTGGCCGATCTCGGCGGCCTGCCAGTGCTGGACGACCAGAGACGGCTCATCGGATTCCTCTCCGAGCGGGATTGCATTCCCGCCCTGCTCACCGGCAGCTATCACTGCGACAGCCGCACCCGGGTCGAGGATCTGATGAGCCGGACACCGCTGTTCGTCGGCCCGGACGACAGCATTCTGGATCTCGCCCGCCAGATGACCGGGGCCAAGCCCAGGCTCTATCCGGTGATGGAGGGGGACAGGGTGATCGGCCTCATCAGCCGGCGCCGGGTGATGCAGGCCCTCAACACCCAGTTGAAGCAATGTCAGGCGACCTGAGGCGACGCTGCCCCCACGCACGTTCCACGCAGGGGGCGGGCTCCTGCAAACTTCCCCTGCACAACAACGAGCGGCTGGTCCCCCCTCCCGACTCTGCCACAGGGCGGCCTGCCGATGCAGTGCCACGCCCCTTCCCCGGTGCCATTCTTTTGTCCCCTCCCCATTTCAGGGTTTGCCATCCGGGGTCGTCTCTAGTTAGATATCTGACGGCCACCGCATCCGGCATGCGTGACCTCGTCCCGCGTGCTCAGGAGATGTAACGTGCGAAGCTTGCTCGTGTTCTGCTTGCTGCTGCCCTGCTGGCTGTCGGCCAGGGAGCTGGTCATTGGCGGCATCCTTGAGCCGCCCCTGAAGTGGCTGGATGAAGGCGGCCACCCCAGGGGGCTGGACGTGGATCTGGTCAGCGCCATCTTCGGCACCCTCCGGATCCCCATCAAGATAGAGCTGATCGATTCCGGGGCCAGGCTCACCCGCAATGCCGAGGGCGGCCTCTATGATCTGCTGCTGACCCACTCCTACAAGCCGGAGCGGGAGGCCTACCTGCTCTACCCCAAGCAGGCCCACATCCTCCACAGCTGGCACTTCTTCATACGCAAGGAGTCCGTGGGGCAGATCCACTACGACCATCTGGCGGATCTCAAGCCCTGGCGCATCGGTGTCACCCGTGACTTCTCCTACACCCCCGAGCTCGCGGCAGCCATGGCCGACCCTGCCTACCGCTTCCAGGAGATCCCCATCAACCAGCTGCAACTGCGCAAGCTGATCGCCGGGCGCATCGATGTGGTCCCCATGTCCCTGGTCACCGCCTTCGCCCAGATAAGGGAAGAGGGGCTGGAGGGCAGGCTCGACTACCTACCAAAGCCCCTCAAGACCAGCCCCTACTTCAATGTCTGGACCCGCACCCGGGCCGATGCCGACACCCCGGCCCTGATGGCGGCCTATGACACCGAACTGCTGCACATGAAGCAGGATGGGCGCCTCAAGGCCCTCTACGACAAGTACGGCATTCCCTATCTCGAGCCCTGAGGCCGGCCAACAGCCCTAATCCGGGGCTCGCACGGGAGAGGGATCTCCTACCTCGCTCAGGGTTTCACATCTCTCAAGATGGGGTTTTGCAGGGAGATCAGGGTTTCGGTGGACTGGATCTCGTCTATGGTCTGGATCTTGTGGATCAGCACCGTCTGCAGCTCGTCGATGGAGCGGGTCATCACCTTCATGAAGATGCTGTAGTGACCCGTGGTGTAGTAGGCCTCCACCACCTCGTCCAGCGCCTGCAGCTTGGCCAGGGCCGAGGGATAATCCTTGGCGCTCTTCAGATTGATGCCGATAAAGCAGCAGACGTCGTAACCCAGCTTCTTGGGGTTCACCTGCACCCTGGTCCCCTCGATGATCCCCGCCTGCTTCATCTTCTCCACCCGCACGTGGATGGTCCCCGGGCTGACCGCCAGCTGCTTGGCCAGCTCCGCATAGGGGATACGCGCATTCTCCATCAGGGCGGTGAGGATGGCCTGATCGAGATTATCGATCCGATAATTTTCTGACACTTTTTCGCACTCCCGTTAACGATACCTCATTAATTACACGCATATTTTGATGAAAAAAATAGATAAAGCCTATTTCTATTATCGAATATTGAATTGTTTGCACCATCTGTTGAAGAATCACCGCATTCAACGGGTTCAAGACAGGTCATTCAGCATGAAACAGCACTACATTCGCAGCCAACAACAGATCAGCTTCGTCAAAGAGATGTTCTCCCGCCAACTCGCCCTGCAACTGGGCCTGATGGAGGTACAAGCCCCTATCCTGAGCCGGGTCGGTGATGGCACTCAGGACAACCTGTCCGGCCACGAGAATGCGGTGCAGGTCAAGGTGAAGACCCTGCCGCAGCACAGCTACGAAGTGGTGCATTCGCTGGCCAAGTGGAAGCGCCAGACCCTGGGTCGCTTCGGTTTCGGCCCGGGCGAAGGCATCTACACCCACATGAAGGCGCTGCGTCCGGACGAGGATCGCCTCACCCCCATCCACTCCGTCTACGTGGACCAGTGGGACTGGGAGAAGGTGATGCCGAGCGAGCGCCGGGATCTCGCCTACCTGCAGGAAACCGTGCGCGGCATCTGGTCCGCCATCAAGGCCACAGAGCGCGCGGTCTGCGCCGAGCACGCGCTGACTCCCTTCCTGCCGGCCGAGATCCAGTTCCTCCACAGCGAAGAGTTGCTGACCCGCTACCCGGATCTCGACGCCAAGGGGCGCGAGCGCGCCATCGCCAAAGAGCTGGGCGCCGTCTTCCTCATCGGTATCGGCGGTGCCCTGTCCCACGGTGAGCGCCACGACGTGCGCGCCCCGGACTACGACGACTGGAGCAGCGAGAGCGAGCTGGGGCTGGCCGGCCTGAACGGCGACATCCTGGTGTGGAACCCGGTGCTGGAAGACAGCTTCGAGATCTCCTCCATGGGGATCCGGGTTGACGCCGAGGCGCTGCGCCGCCAGCTCGCCATTACGGGGGACGAGGATCGCCTGCAGTACGACTGGCATCAGGATCTGCTGGCAGCGCGCATGCCCCAGACCATAGGCGGCGGCATCGGCCAATCCCGTCTGGCCATGCTGCTGCTGCAAAAAGAGCATATCGGTCAGGTGCAGGTGGGCGTCTGGCCGGCCGAGATGAAGGAGCGCATCCCCGGCATGCTGTAACGAACGGATGGCGCCCGGCGGCATGCCCGCCGGACGCCAGCAAGTGTGGCAGTGCGGACTGAGCGAGCGCAGTCCGGACAGGCTGTAAGCAGGAGGCCATCTTCGACGGCCCTCTGCGAAAACGGGGCTTGCCCCTGCGACCCGCTCGACCCACGCCAGGTCGCATTGAATACATTCCTCCCGGCAATCTTCGGATTGCCGTTTTTTATGTCGGAAAACTGTACTCGAAACCGGCCCCGATCGGGTGCTGACGCGGCAGTCTCGCCTTTCTGCTGCCGGTACAGTGACAGGCAAACAGCTTCTCCACCGCTTCCTCTTCCAAATAGGCGCCGAGCGCCGCCGCCCGCTGCGGACCGGAAAACTTCAGATGCAGGCCGCCGATGACGGCGTGGATCCGCTCCTCGCCACACACCTCCCTGGCCCGCGCTATGATGTTCTCGACCCCGGCGTGACCGCAGCCGATAAAGACGATCAGCCCCTGCTCGCTCTTGTAGGCCAGTGCCGAGTCGTCGCTGATAAGGTCTTTCTCCACCCGTCCGCCCCGCACTATGTAGCCGAGCAGCGAGGGGGTGGCCCTGTCGCGCCGCACAATGCTGCCGAGGAACACCAGACGATCAGAGATCCACACCGGATCGGCCGAGCAGTGGGGGAGCAAACCTTTGGCCGCCAGCGACTCCTGAGCCAGCACCCCCGACAGGCGATAGAGGTTGCATCGCCAGAAGGGGATTGGCAGGAAGTAGCCCCGCTCATTGAACACATCCGGACAGGCGATCAGCGGGATGGGCGTGGCATAGCGGGGCAGCGAGCCGACCCCGCCCACATGGTCGTAATGACCGTGGGAGAGCACCACGTGGGTGAGGGAGGCGAGATCGATCCCCATCACGGTGGCGTTGTGACGCAAAGCCCGGCCACGGCCGCTGTCGAACAGCACCCTGAGGCCGTCGCACTCCAGCAGCAGCGCCAATCCTCGCTCGGGCAGACAGCCTGGCCGATAAACATCGTCATCCACCAGCACGGAAAAGGTGAGCATCAGATTTTCCCTCAAAACAAAACGCAGGCACTGAGCCTGCGTTTTTTATCGACCAACCGGTTACTGGGTCATGGTGAGACCGTTGCTGTCCGCCCCGAGCAGCAGCCGCTTGCCGGGGATGACCCGACCCGAGAGCAGAGCCTGGGCCAGCGGGTTCTCCACCTTGTGCTGAATGGCCCGCTTGAGGGGCCGCGCCCCGTAGACGGGGTCGAAGCCCGCGTGCACCAGCTTGGTCAGCAGCTCCTCGCTCACCTCCACCTCGAAGCCCTGGGACTCCAGACGGCTCATCAGGCTCTTGAGCTGGATGCGGGCGATGGACTTGATGTGCTCCTCGCCGAGCGGGTGGAACACCACGGTCTCGTCGATCCGGTTGATGAACTCCGGGCGGAAGCTGCGGGTCAGCACCTCCATCAGCATGGCCTTCATCTCGTCGTAATCCTTCTCGGAGTGGTGCTCCTGGATGAGATCCGAACCGAGGTTGGAGGTCATGATGACCACGGTGTTGCGGAAGTCCACGGTGCGGCCCTGACCATCGGTCAGTCGGCCGTCGTCCAGCACCTGCAACAGGATGTTGAACACGTCCGGGTGCGCCTTCTCCACCTCGTCCAGCAGGATCACCGAGTAGGGGCGACGGCGCACCGCCTCGGTGAGATAGCCCCCCTCCTCGTAACCCACGTATCCCGGAGGCGCCCCCACCAGACGGGCCACGCTGTGTTTCTCCATGAATTCGGACATGTCGATGCGCACCATGGCGTCCTGGGTATCGAACAGGAACTCCGCCAGCGCCTTGCACAGCTCGGTCTTGCCCACCCCGGTGGGGCCCAGGAACAGGAAGGAGCCGATGGGGCGGTTCGGGTCGGACAGCCCGGCACGGGAGCGACGAATGGCGTTGGAGACGGCGTCCACCGCCTCCTCCTGGCCGATCACCCGGCTGTGCAGCTGATCTTCCATCCGCAGCAGCTTCTCCCGCTCCCCCTCCAGCATCCGCGCCACCGGAATGCCGGTCCAGCGCGCCAGGACGTCTGCAATCTCCACGTCGGTGACCCGGTTGCGCAGCAGGCTGGTCTCCTGCATCTCCGCCTGGGTGGCGAGGTCGAGCTGTTTCTCAAGCTCGGGGATGCGGCCATACTGCAGCTCGGACATGCGGCCCAGGTCGCCTGCGCGACGCGCCACCTCGAGATCCTGACGGGCCTGCTCCAGCGCCGCCTTGATGTGCTGGGTACCGGCGAGGGCGGCCTTCTCGGCCTTCCACACCTCTTCCAGCTCGTTGTATTCCCGCTCTTTTTCACTCAGCTCCTGATTGAGCAGATCGAGGCGCTTGCGGCTGGCGTCGTCGTCCTCCTTCATCAGCGCCTGCTGCTCCAGTTTCAACTGGATGATGCGCCGCTCGAGGCGGTCCAGGGATTCCGGCTTGGAGTCGATCTGCAGCCGGATGCTGGCCGCCGCCTCGTCGATGAGGTCGATGGCCTTGTCGGGCAGCTGGCGATCCGCGATGTAGCGGTGGGACAGCTGGGCCGCCGCGACGATGGCGGGGTCGGTGATCTGCACGTGGTGGTGCAGCTCGTAGCGCTCCTTCAGGCCGCGCAGGATAGCGATGGTGTCCTCTACCGAGGGCTCCTCCACCAGCACCTTCTGGAAGCGGCGCTCCAGGGCGGCATCCTTCTCCACATACTGGCGATACTCATCGAGGGTGGTGGCGCCGACGCAGTGCAGCTCGCCACGGGCCAGGGCGGGTTTGAGCATGTTGCCCGCGTCCATGGCCCCCTCGCCCTTGCCGGCGCCGACCATGGTGTGCAGCTCGTCCACGAACAGGATGACGTTGCCCTCCTCCTTGGCCAGATCGCTGAGCACCGCCTTGAGCCGCTCCTCGAACTCGCCGCGATACTTGGCTCCGGCCACCAGGGCCCCCATGTCGAGGGAGAGCACCCGCTTGTTCTTGAGCCCTTCCGGCACCTCGCCGTTGATGATGCGCTGGGCCAGCCCCTCGACGATGGCGGTCTTGCCGACACCGGGGGCGCCGATCAGCACGGGGTTGTTCTTGGTGCGGCGCTGCAGCACCTGGATGGTGCGGCGGATCTCGTCATCCCGGCCGATCACCGGGTCGAGCTTGCCGAGTTCGGCCCGCTCGGTGAGATCTATGGTGTACTTCTCCAGCGCCTGGCGGTTCTCCTCGGCGTTGGCATCCTCCACCTTCTTGCCGCCGCGCACCTTGTCGATGGCCGCGTCGAGTTTTTCCTTGGTCAGCCCCTGGGCGCGCAGCAGCTCGCCGAGGGTCCCCTTCTCGTCCAGGGCCGCCAGCACGAACAGCTCGGACGAGATGAACTGATCCTTGCGCTGCTGGGCCAGCTTGTCGCAGACGTTGAGCAGCCGGCCGAGGCCGTTGGAGAGCTGAACGTCCCCCTCCACGCCGCTGACGCGGGGCAGGCGATCGAGCTCCTCACCGAGGCGCGAGCGCAGGGCATTGATGTCGAGCCCGGTCAGGGCGAGCAACGGACGAATGGAGCCGCCGTCCTGATTGAGCAGGGCGCTCATCAGGTGGACGGGTTCGATGAATTGGTGGTCACGACCCAGTGCAAGAGACTGGGCATCGGAAATGGCAATCTGGAATTTGCTGGTCAGGCGATCGAGGCGCATTGCACTCCCCCTTCAAGACAGACGCCGCTTGCGCGGCAAACAACATAACTTTCTGAGATGAAAGATGAGGCCCGTACGGGCTATTTCAAGGGGCAGGCCTGGTTATTTTTTCTGCAAGGCGGGAAGGAGGCAGCATCCCCCGCCCGGCAAGATGCAGGGCGGGGGAAGAGGTTAGGGAGCCAGCCAGACGATGGAGGCCATGCGACCGGTCTGGCCATCGCGGCGGTAGGAGTAGAAACGCTCGGAATCGCTGAAGGTACAGTGCTCGCCGCCATAAACGGCGGTGACGCCGGCACGGGCCAGCCGCAGCCGGGCCAGCTGATAGATATCCGCCAGCCATTTCCCTTCGCTGGACGAAGGGACGAACGCAGCCGCCGCTTCCGCCTGCTCCGCCATAAAGACGTCGCGCACCTCGCCGCCCACCTCAAAGGCCGTGGGGCCTATGGCCGGGCCCAGCCAGGCGAGGATCCCCCCCGGCTCGCAGCCCATGGCCGCGATGCTCTCCTCCAGCACGCCCCCCTGCAGCCCGCGCCAGCCGGCATGGGCGGCCGCCACTACGGTACCGGCCCGATCGCAGAACAGCACCGGCAGGCAGTCGGCGGTCATCACTATGCAGCCCAGCCCGGCCTCGCGGGCACAGGCCGCATCGGCCTCCGGCGCCCCCCCATACTCGCGACTCACGGGATGCACGGCGGTGCCATGCACCTGGTTGAGCCAGTTGAGAGGGCCGGGGATCCCTGCGGCCTCTTGCAGCAAGGTGCGGTTGGCCTCGACCCTGGCCGGCTCGTCTCCCACGTGAGCCCCCAGGTTCAGGCCGGCAAAGACCCCCTCGCTCAGGCCCCCGTTTCGGGTGGTCGACAGGGCCCTGACGTTGCCCGGCGCGGGCCAGTCGGGTTCGATCCAGTTCATCTGTGGCTCCTTTCGGTCATATAAAGCGGGGCCCCTTGGCTGCAACCAGTCAAGGGGCCCCGTGTCAGATCATGCTGGGCAGGTTGCGGCAGGAATCGTCGCAGAACTGCCGCTGTCTCAGTTCCAGACCAGATCGTCCGGGTTGGCCAGGGTATCCGCCCGCAGCACCTCCATCAGATCCACCATGTCCTGCGGCGTGGGGGAGTGCCACTCCATCACCTCACCCGTGATGGGGTGGGCCAGCTTCAGCATGGTGGCGTGCAGTGCCTGGCGATGGAAGTTGCGCAGGGCCTCGGTCAGCTCTGGGGTGGCGTTGCGCAGCAGACGCAGACGGCCGCCGTAGGCGGGATCCCCCACCAGGGGATGCTTGATGTGGGCCATGTGCACGCGGATCTGGTGGGTGCGACCGGTCTCCAGCCGCAGCCGCAGGCGGGTGTGACCACGGAATTTCTCGTGCACCCGGTAGTGGGTGACGGACTCGCGCCCATTGGGCACCACGGCCATGTGGGTACGCTGGGTCGGATGACGGCCGATGGGGGCATCGACGGTGCCGCCCGCAGTCATGTGACCGATGGCGATGGCCTCGTACTCACGGGTGATCTGGCGCGCCTGCAGCGCCTCCACCAGGTGGGTCTGGGCCGGAATGGTCTTGGCCACCACCATCAGGCCGGTGGTGTCCTTGTCCAGACGGTGCACTATGCCGGCACGAGGCACCTCGGCGATGCCGGGGTAGCGGTGCAGCAGGGCGTTGAGCACTGTGCCGTCCGGCGTGCCGGCGCCCGGGTGGACCACCAGGCCGGCCGGCTTGTCGATCACCAGGATGTGTTCGTCTTCATAGACGATGTTGAGCTCGATGTTCTGGGCATCCCAGCGGGTGTCGTCTGCCAGTTCCACATTCACATGCACCTGCTGCCCGGCCACCACTTTCTCGCGCGGGGTATTGGCAACCTGACCGTCTAGGGTCACTCTGTCCTGTAAAATCCACTCCTTGATGCGGGTGCGGGAGTAGTCGGGAAACAATTCGGCCAGGGCCTGGTCGAGTCGCTGCCCGAATTGGTGATCCTGAAATTCGCCTGTCAGTTCAATATGCTGGCTCATGTATGGTCTCTTGAGCGGGGGTATCAATTCAAAATAATCCGGGTATTCTAGCTTTTCTTTTAGCCAAGCATAACGGATACTTTGCCAATTTCGTGGAAATGGACCGGATGTTGTTGATGGGAAAGAAGTCTCACCTGCTGATGTCGCTCGCCTTGGTTGCCACCCTGATCACTGGCTGTTCCAGCACCAAACCCAAGGTTCCCGACGAACCGCCGGAAGTCCTGTACCATAAAGCCCGGCTCAAGCTGGATGCAGGCAACTACCTGAATGCCATCGAGTTGCTGGAGGCGCTGGATTCCCGCTACCCGTTCGGTGCCTATTCCAACCAGGTACAGCTCGACCTCATCTACGCCTACTACAAGCAGGACGACACCGCCCAGGCGGTCGCCAACATCGACCGTTTCATCCGCCTCAATCCGGCGCACAAGAACATCGATTACGTCTTCTACATGCGCGGTCTGACCAACATGGCGGCAGACTACAACTTCTTCCAGGACTTCCTGGGCATCGATCGGGATGACAAGGACCCCTCCTACGCCCGTCAGGCCTTCCAGGACTTCAAGACCCTGCTGCAGAACTACCCCAACAGCCAGTATGCAGCCGACGCCCGCGCCCGCATGATCGGCCTGAAGAACCGCCTCGCCCGCTACGACCTGGGGGTGGCCGAGTACTACGTCAAGCGTGACGCCCTGATCGCCGCCGCCAACCGCGCCAAGCTGGTCGTCGAGACCTACCCCGACACGGCGGAAACCGAGAAGGCGCTGGAGATCATGGTCAACGCCTACGACACCCTCAAGATGCCGACCCTGGCCCGCCACGCCCGCGAAGTGCTGGCCAAGAACTACCCGGACAATCGCCTCGGCCGCGGCTGAGCGTTCAACGGACAATGAAAAACCGGAGCCAGTGGCTCCGGTTTTTTTATGGGTCTATGCCGGCTTGCGGCTCGTCAGCTGGCCTTACCCTGCTGCTTGGCCCGCATGATGTTGATGATCTCGATGTCGGTGTCCAGCATCCCCTGCTTGGAGAGGCGCCCCAGGTTGGCGATGGTCTGATCCACGTCGTCGGAGACGATCCCCTCGCTCTGGGGCACCCGCAGGTTGTTGATGGCCATCAGCGAGGATTTCACCGCCGCCGAGGTGGAGGTGGAGACCTTCATGGAGCAGGCGCTGCCGGCGCCGTCGCAGATGATGCCGGAGACGTCACCAATCATGTTGTTGATGCAGTGGCTGATCTGCTCGAACTGGCCGCCGAGCAGCCAGGTGATGGCGGCCCCCGATCCCATGGCGGCGGTGCTGGCGGCGCACAGGGCGGAGAGCTTGTTCTGGTACATCTTGATGTAGATGGCCACCAGGTGGCTCATCACCAGGGCGCGGGCCAGCTGCTCGTCATCGGCCTTGAGGAAACGGGCGGCCGCCACCACCGGCATGGTGGCGGCTATGCCCTGGTTGCCGGAGCCCGAGTTCGACATGGCGGGCAGCATGGCACCGTCCATCCGCGCATCGGAGGCCGCAGACGACAGGCGCATGGCCAGCGTCATCAGATCGTCGGACAGCAGCTTGCGCTCCACCTGTTCGGTCAGGATCTTGCCGATGCGCAGGCCATAGCCCTGCAGCCCCTCGTCCGCCAGCGCCTGGTTCATGCTGGCCGCCTCGCGGATGAAGTCGATCTCGGCCAGGGGCGCCTGCAGGGCGAAGTCGACGATCTCCCGCAGGGTCATGGCGGGCTTGTCGGACCTGGCGGGCTGGATCTGCACGCCCGGGGCGCTGTCCTGCGCCAGCAGCACCTCGCCATCCTTCTCCATCAGCACGATGCGGGTGTGGTCGGTGCAGATCACCACCCGGGCGCTGTGGCCCTCCACCTCTGCCAGCACCTCGGCGTAGAGCACGTCCGGCACGTCCTTCACATCCACTTGGATGATGGGCAGCAGCGCCTTGGCGGCCTCCACCTGGGCCGGCATCAGGGCCTTGAGTACCTCCAGCCCGGCGTCCGGGTTGCCCCCCGTGAGGCCGACGGCCGCCGCCACCGGCAGGCCTATCATGCCGGTGCCCGGCACCCCCACCCCCATGCCGTTCTTGAACAGGTTGCCGCTGACCCAGACGCTCACCCGGGTCGGCACCTGCCCCAGCAGCCTGCGGCAGTTGGCCGCCGCCAGGGCCACCGACATGGGTTCGGTGCAGCCCAGGGCCGGCACCACTTCACGCTTGAGCAGGGTAATAAAGTCGGTCCATTGTGCTTTCATCTGTGGTTTCTCTGGTTCACTGTACCGCGGTCATCCCATGACGGTGTCGGGTCACGCCTCGGGGTGGCCCGCCGGGCCACCCTGTTCATGCAACTTAATTTGATTCTAACGGGGCGGATATCAAATAAAATTGAGCCCGCTCCCCTTTTGCCGCCATTATGCCTTCCCGCAGGGGCAAGGTCACCGGATTGCTGCGCTGCCGCCGGCACGCGCGCACCGCCATCCCGGCGAATCTCTTTGCCATCAATGCCTTGGCCCCGGTAAAAAACAGGCGATAAAAAAGGAGGCCGAAGCCTCCTCTTGTCTCATCCCATCGACCCTTAGAGCGCCTTCAGGATGGCCTCGACGCTGGCCTTGGCATCGCCAAACAGCATCTGGGTGTTCTCCTTGAAGAACAGCGGGTTCTGGACCCCGGCGTAGCCGGTGTTCATGGAGCGCTTGAAGCCGATGACGTTCTGCGCCTTCCACACTTCCAGCACCGGCATGCCGGCGATGGGACTGCCCGGATCTTCCATGGCGGCCGGGTTGACGGTGTCGTTCGCCCCGATCACCAGCACCACGTCGGTATCGCCGAAGTCCTCGTTGATCTCGTCCATTTCCAGCACGATGTCATAGGGGACCTTGGCTTCCGCCAGCAGCACGTTCATGTGACCAGGCAGACGACCGGCCACCGGGTGGATACCGAAGCGCACCTTGACGCCGCGCTCACGCAGTTTGTGGGTGATCTCGGCCACCGGATACTGCGCCTGCGCCACCGCCATGCCGTAGCCCGGGGTGATGATGACGGAGTGGGCGTTCTTCAGCATGTCGGCCACGTCTTCCGCGTTGGTCTCGCGGTATTCGCCCAGCTCCTGCTCGGCGGTGGAGGCCACGCCGTCGGAGCCGAAGCCACCGGCGATCACGGAGATGAAGGAGCGGTTCATCGCCTTGCACATGATGTAGGACAGGATGGCACCGGAGGAACCCACCAGGGCACCGGTGACGATCAGCAGGTCATTGGAGAGCATGAAGCCCGCCGCCGCCGCCGCCCAACCGGAGTAGGAGTTCAGCATGGAGACCACCACCGGCATGTCGGCGCCGCCGATGGAGGCCACCAGGTGCCAGCCGAAGGCGAAGGCGATCAGAGTCATCACCAGCAGGGCAAAGGTGGAGCCACCGGCGTTGACGAAGTGGATCATCAGCGCGAAGGAGACCACCACGGCCAGCAGGTTCAGCTTGTGACGATGGGGCAGCATCAGCGGCTTGGAAGAGATGAGACCACGCAGCTTGCCGAACGCCACTACGGAACCGGTGAAGGTCACGGCACCGATAAAGACGCCTAAAAATACCTCGACCAGGTGGATGTTCAGCATGGCGCCGGAGAGGTGCTCGACCTGGGCTATGCTTGCCGCCTGCTCGAACGCCGCCCGGGCGGCTGCCAGGGTCGCATCCAGGTTGGAACCGACGGAGACCACCACTTCAGCGGGGGCGGAGGGGTGCAGATCGATGAAGCTGTTGAAGCCCACCAGCACCGCTGCCATGCCCACAAAGCTGTGCAGCACGGCCACCAGCTCGGGCATCTCGGTCATCTCGACCTTGAGGGCCAGACGCACGCCGATGGCGCCACCGATGGCCATGGCCAGGATGATCCAGTGGACGCCACTGGTTTCCGGGTTGAAGACGGTGGCGAGCAGGGCGATGGCCATCCCCGCGATACCGAACAGGTTGCCATGCTTGGCCGTCTCTTGCTTCGACAGTCCCGCGAGACTGAGGATGAAGAGCACGGCGGCAACGATATAGGATGCTGTTACCAGTCCTTGAGACACGTTAAACCCCCTTAATCCTTACGGAACATCTTCAGCATGCGCTGAGTGACGGTGAAGCCACCGAAGATGTTGATACTGGCAATCAGCACGGCGACAAAGGCCAGCACGGTGACCAGGGTCGACCCTTGTCCAATCTGCAACAGCGCACCGACCACTATGATGCCGGAGATGGCATTGGTGACCGACATCAGCGGCGTGTGCAGGGCGTGAGAGACGTTCCACACCACGTAGTAACCGACCACGCAGGCCAGGATGAAGACGGTGAAGTGGGAGAGGAAGGCGGCAGGCGCCACGGCGGCCACCCAACCGAAGGCGGCGATGCCGAGGGCACCGAACACGAACTTCTTGTTGGAGGGCTTGGCCTCTTCCTTCTTGGCGGCCGGTTTGGCGGCAGCCGGTTTCTGCGGGGCGGCAGAGACGGAGATGGCGGGGGGCGGGAAGGTCACTTCACCGGCCTGGACCACCGTCATGTTGCGCTGCACCACGTCTTCGAAGTCGATGGCGACGTTGCCGTCCTTCTCCTTGCACATCAGCTTCATCAGGTTCACCAGGTTGGTGCCGTAGAGCTGGGAGGATTGGGCAGGCAGACGGCCCGGCAGATCGGTGTAACCGATCACCTTGACGCCGTTGTCGGTGACATGCAGTTCACCCGGAACCGTGTATTCGCAGTTGCCGCCGGCCTGGGCCGCCATGTCCACGATGACGGAGCCCGGCTTCATGCTGTCCACCATCTCCTTGGTGATCAGCTTGGGTGCCGGCTTGCCCGGGATCAGGGCGGTAGTGATGATGATGTCCACTTCCTTGGCCTGCTGGGCGAACAGCTCCATCTCGGCCTTGATGAACTCTTCGCTCATCACCTTGGCGTAACCGTCGCTGGATGCGCCATCTTCGCCGCCGAAGTCCAGCTTGAGGAATTCCCCACCCATGGACTCGATCTGCTCGGCCACTTCCAGACGGGTATCGAAGGCACGCACGATGGCACCGAGGGAACCGGCGGTCCCGATGGCGGCCAGACCGGCCACACCGGCACCGATGACCAGCACCTTGGCGGGCGGCACCTTGCCGGCGGCGGTGATCTGGCCGGTGAAGAAGCGACCGAACTGGTGTGCGGCTTCCACCACGGCGCGATACCCACCGATGTTGGCCATGGAAGAGAGGGCGTCCAGGGACTGGGCACGGGAGATCCGCGGCACCATGTCCATCGCCATCACATTGATGTTGCGCGCGGAAAGCTTCTTGACCAGCTCGGGGTTCTGGGCGGGCCAGATGAAGCTCACCAGGGTGGCACCATCCTTAATTTGTGCGATTTCGGCCTCGGTCGGCGCGTTGACCTTGAAGACAAGGTCGGCTTGCCAGACGTTCGGTACCACGCTGGCACCGGCAGCCTCGAAGGCGGCATCATCGAAGCTGGCTCGCAGGCCGGCACCGGCCTCGATGGCAACCTCGAAGCCGAGCTTTTTCAGCTGCTCGACAGTGGCCGGGGTCGCTGCGACCCGGGTCTCACCGGCGAGACTCTCTCTCGGTATTCCAATCTGCATGACTATTCCCTGATGGTTAATAAACAATCATTACCCAGTCTCTCATGTCTGAGGGGACAAGGCATGATCAAAGTGCAGGTCACGGGCCCTTTGTTATGAAAATCAGCAGGCTTCACCTCGACCTCCTGTCACGGTCAGGCCCCCGCTTTTCAGGCGCGAGGGTGATTAGTATCAAATTTTGGAGTTTTATTACAACCACGGCCCCGGACGGTCGGGTACAGAATTCAACCCATCCCGGCGCACGATTAAAAAAAACAAACCAAATTAGGGGCTTATACCAGCAAAAAGCGCCAAAAAAAGTGATCCAACCAGTCAAAAAAAATGTTTTGGCCGCTCTCTACCTTAGCGTTTTTTGTTCTTATGAAATCTGCCGTTGGCTCATCTGATGAGATGAAAAAGGAAAAAGTAACCATTTTGCAACGATCAGGGGGCCGCAGCCCCGCCATCCGGCGGAGTCGGGCCCCCTCGTGCAACCCGGCCTGCGGCCCGGTTCAGGCGTGCTCTGCTTACCAGGCGGCCTCATAAATATGCCGGCTCTGGGCCAGGTCGATGTCGCCGTGCTCCCCCAGGCTGGTCATGCCGTGCTCTTCGAGCTTGGCCAGCAGGGCGTCGACCTGGGCGTCGGCCACGTAATCCCGCAGCCGGGTCTTGACCCCCATCCGCTCGAAGAAGTCGCGGGTGGCGGCGATGGCACCGTCGATGCGCTCGGCCTCGCTGCCGCTGCGCAAATCCCAGACCCGTTCGGCGTATTGCAGCAGCTTGGCGCGCTTCTGCTCGCGCTTGGCATTGAGCAGGGCAGGCAGCACCACCGCCAGGGTCTGGGCGTGGTCCAGACCGTGCAGGGCGGTGATCTCGTGGCCCAGCATGTGGGTGGCCCAGTCCTGGGGCACGCCGGCCCCGATCAGGCCGTTCAGCGCCAGGGTGGCGCTCCACATGATGTTGGCGCGCACGTCGTAGTTTTCCGGCTCCACCAGCGCCTTGGGGCCCTCCTCCATCAGGGTCAGCAGCAGCCCTTCGGCGAAGCGGTCCTGCACCTTGGCGTCCACCGGGTAGGTGAGGTACTGCTCCAGGGTGTGGATGAAGGCATCCACCACACCGTTCGCCACCTGACGGGCGGGCAGGGTATAGGTGAGCACGGGGTCGAGCACGGCGAAGCGCGGCATCACGAAGGGCGAGAAGAAGTGCTGCTTGTCCCCTGTGCTCTTGCGGGTGATGACGGCGCCCATGTTCATCTCGGAGCCGGTGGCCGGCAGGGTCAGCACGCTGCCGAGGGGAATGGCGGAGGCCACCTCGCCACCCACGGTCTCGAGGATGTGCCAGGGATCCCTGGCCGGATCGTAGTGGGCGGCGGCCGCGATGAACTTGGTGCCATCGAGCACGGAACCACCGCCAACGGCGAGCAGGAAGTCGATCCGCTCGGCGCGCGCCAGCTCGACGGCGCCCATCAGGGTCTCGTAGGTGGGGTTGGGCTCGATGCCGCCAAATTCAAACAGGGTCAGGCCATCCAGCTCGCTGCGGATCTGGTCCAGCAGGCCGCTGCGCACCACGCTGCCACCGCCGTAGGTGACGAGGATGCGGGCGTCGCTGGGGATCTGGCCGCGCAGCTGGGCCACCTGGCCCTTGCCGAACAGCACCTTGGTGGGGGTGTGCAGGATGAAGTTGTTCATGGGATCTCCCGGAGTGGTCGTAGTCGGTAAGGTATGGGTTGCATTTTTCTCTTATAACCACCTACCATCAAGGGAGCTTTCTGCCGATTTTTTGCCTATTTCTACTGAGCCTGGATAAATGAGTACAAATCAGCCCGTTGCGGCGACCCACCAGTCCGCCCTCGCCTCCCGACTCGCCGCCCTGGCGCCGCACCCGGGGATCACCGCCGCCCCCGTGCCCGGCGTGCACCTCATCTACACCACGGAGCACCACGACCGCATCCCGGTGCTCTACCGCCCGCGCATGATCATCATCCTGCAGGGGCACAAGGTGGGCTACCTCTCGGACTTCACCTTCCGCTACGACCCCGAGCACTACCTGATGATGACCCTGCCGCTGCCCTGCGAGTGCGAGTGCTTCGCCTCCCCCGAATCCCCCCTGGTGGGGCTCTCGGTGGAGATCGACGTGGCGGCGCTGCAGGCCCTGCTGCTGGAGATGGGGGACGCGGCTCCCGCCCCGGCGGAGCCGGGTCGCGGCGTGGTCTCCGTGCCCCTCTCCGAGACCATGCTCTGCGCCGTGGAGCGCCTCATCGACGTGATGGACAAGCCGCTCCACGCCCGGGTGCTGGGGCCCCAGATAGTGCGCGAGATCCTGTTCCACGCCCTGCACGAGGCGGGGGCCCCCGCCCTGCTCGCCATGGCCAGCCGTCACAGTCAGGTGAGCCAGATCGCTCGGGTGCTGCGTATCATGGAGCAGCGCTTTACCGAGAACCTGACGGTGGAGGAGCTGGCCCGGGAGGCAAACATGAGCGTTTCGGCCTTCCACCACCACTTCAAGGCGGCCACCGCCACCTCGCCCCTGCAGTACATCAAGACCCTGCGCCTGCACCGGGCGCGGCTGATGATGCTGCACGACGGCCTCAAGGCCGGGGTGGCGGCGGACAAGGTAGGCTACGAGAGCGGCTCCCAGTTCAGCCGCGAATACAAACGCTTCTTTGGCAACACCCCGAGCGAACACGCGGCACGCTTTCGCTCGGGACAACTGCGTATCGTGGAGGGATGACATGCGCACGCTGATCCTGCTCGTTCTGACCCTGCTGGCCACCGCCTGCACCGGCATTCCACCGGGACATCAGGTGGTCAAGCCCTTCCAGCTCGACCGTTACCTGGGCACCTGGTACGAGGTGGCCCGCCTCGATCACGGTTTCGAGCGCGGCCTGAACCGGGTCACCGCCAGCTACAGCCTGAGGGACGACGGCGGCGTCAGGGTGCTGAACCGGGGCCAGGACGAGGACGGCCAGTGGCGCGAGGCCGAGGGGCGCGCCTACTTCGTGGGCGAGCGCGACGAGGGACGCCTAAAGGTGAGCTTCTTCGGCCCCTTCTACGGCAGCTACAACGTGCTGGCGACCGACTACGAGCTCTCCCTGGTGAGCAGCTACAACCTCCAGTACCTCTGGATCCTCTCGCGAACCCCCAACCCGCCCGAGGAGAAGGTGCAGGCCCTGATCGCGCAAGCCAGGGCGCTCGGCTTTGCCACCGACCAGCTGATCCGGGTCAGTCAGACCCCCTGAGCCGGCAACACAAAAGGGCAGCCCGCGGGCTGCCCTTTTTCTTGGCTGAATGGCGGGAGGATCAGAGCCGGAAGCGCCCGATCTCCTGCTCCAGCCGCTCGGTCAGTGACTTGAGCTCGGCGGCCTGAGCCGCTTCCTCCCCGGCCTGCTCCGCCAGCGCCTGGGAGACGTGGCGGATGTTCTCGGTGTTACGGCTGATCTCGCCGGTCACCGAGGTCTGCTCCTCGGCCGCCGCCGCTATCTGGGTCGCCATGTCGCTGATGGAGCCGATGGCCTCGTTGATCCGCGCCAGGCTCTGGTTGGCGGATTCCGCATCCTCCACGCTGGTGCCCGCGAGCCGGCGGCTGGTCTCCATGCCGCCCACGGCGCGGCGGGTGGTCTGCTGCAGGGCCTCGATCATCTGCTGGATCTCGGCGGTGGAGTCGTGGGTGCGGCGCGACAGCACCCGCACCTCGTCCGCCACCACGGCGAAGCCCCGCCCCTGTTCCCCGGCCCGGGCCGCCTCGATGGCGGCGTTGAGCGCCAGCAAATTGGTCTGCTCGGCGATGCCGCTGATGGTGGCCAGGATGCCGCTGATCTGCTGGGCGTGGCCATCCAGCTCGTGAATGGTCTGGCTCGCGTCGGACACCTCGTCCGCCAGCCCCGTGATGCTGCGCTGGCTCTGGCCGACCTGGGACTGGCCGGCGACGGCCAGGCTGACCGCCTCCCCGGCGGTGGTGGCGGCAAACTCGGCGTTGCCGGCGATCTCCTGGGTGGCGGAGGCCATCTCGGTCACCGCGGTCGCCACCATGACGATCTCGTCCTGCTGCTGGCGCACCCGCTGGCTGCGCGCCTCGGCCCCCGCCGCCTGGGTCCTGGACTGGGCCGCCAGCTCTATGGTGACGTCCCGCAACCGGCTGACGATGCCGTGCAGCCGGGTCACGAACAGGTTGAAGTTCTGGGCCAGCTGCCCCACCTCGTCCTTGCTGCTGGTGGCGATCTGCACCGTGAGATCCCCCTCCCCGTGGGCGATGGCGGCAAGCGCCTTCGACACCCGGCCGAGATCGGCGAACAGGTAGTTGAACATGGCGATGAGCAGGGTGCCGAACACCAGCAGCAGCACCAGGGTCAGCCCCACCAGTTGCCACAGCAGGGTGGCGAGCGGGGCTTCCAGCACGTCCTTGTACATCACCATGGCGAGCAGCCAGTCGGTGCCGGGCACCCCCTGCACCGAGAGCAGCACCTCGCGCCCGTTCAGGTTGGCGCCGTGCAGCTCGCCGTCCCGGCTCCACGCATCCAGCGCCGCCCCCGTGAGGCCGGGATCCAGCTCCGCCACCTGCTTGAGCGCCAGCTCCTTGTTCGGGTGGCCGACGATGAGGCCGGCACGATCGAGCAGCATGGCGTAGCCCTCCCCTTGTACCTTCATGGCCAGCACCTCGTCGATCAGGGCATCGAGGGAGAGATCCGCCCCGGCGACCCCGATCACCCGGCCCTGGTGGCTCACCGGCTCGGCCAGGGTCACCACCATCTGCTGCATGGTCACGCTGACATAGGGAGCGGTGACGATGAGTCGACCCGCCTTGCTGGCGTTCTGATACCAGGGACGCACCCTGGGGTCGTAGTTGGCGGTGTTGAGGGAGGGATCGTGGCGGGTCATCTCTCCCTGCTCCGAGCCGAAGTAGGTCAGACCAAAGCCGCCCGAGGTGCGGGTCTGCAGCAGGTGCGGCACCAGGGTCGTCTCGGGATTGTCGGCAATCACGGCGGCCAGGGCATCGACCGCGTGCTTGCGATCCGCCAGCCAGTTGCCGATGGCCACCGAGTGGGCGTGGCCGTAGTTGACCGCCTCGCTCTGGATGGCGCCCAGGGTGCGGGATTTGAGGGTATGGAAGGCGACGATACCGAGCAGGGCTGCCATCAGCAGCACTACCCCCAGGCTGGCCGCGAGCAACTTGCCGCGCAACGAGAGAGTCATGACAACGAATCCTTGTGGTAGCCGGGGGTCGGAAATACCCCCATCTTGGTAGATCTATCGGCAGTATGAGGAGCAGACTTTAGTGAATCCTGTTGATTTATCATGACTCGGCAACAGGTTGTGCCGTGGGTCACGAAAAACTACCAAGTCTTCAGCCGATATCCGTCTCGACAGATGGCTATGCAGGGACGCAATCCGTGCTAGGGTGGACTCCTTCAAACCCTGATAGATAAACCTGCCATGCCCCGAAATATCGAGATCAAAGCCAGCATAGAGCGGATAGATGATCTACTCCCCAAGGCACTCGCCATCGCCGATCAGGGCCCCGTCGAGATCGAGCAGGATGACTCCTTCTTTCGCTGTGACGCCGGTCGTCTGAAGCTGCGAACCTTTTCCCCCTCGGCCGGCGAGCTCATCTTCTACCGCCGCGCCGATCAACAAGGCCCCAAGGAGAGCTTCTATCAGCTGACCCCGACACATGAACCAGATCGCCTGCGGGAGACCCTCAGCCTGGCCTGGGGCCAGATCGGCAGGGTGCAGAAGAAGCGCACCCTGTTGCTGGTCGGCAGAACCCGGATCCACCTCGATCAGGTGCAGGGGCTTGGCCACTTCCTCGAACTGGAGGTGGTGCTGGAGGATGACGAGCCGCTTGAGGCGGGGATGCAGGAAGCCAACGACATCATGGCGCAGCTTGAGGTAGAGCCCTCCCAACTGATAGAAGGTGCCTACCTGGATCTGCTTCTCCGGCAGCAGGCCTGAATGCAACAAGGCCGCCCGAAGGCGGCCTCGTGCTATCGGAGGCGGGGTTATCCGACCCGCGCCAGCGCCGTGTTGATCCTCAGGTTGGTCGCCTCCAGCCCCGGCTGCTGGCCGTAGAAGTCGAACGCCAGCTCGACCCCGGGGCGAAACAGCAGGCAGTGGGTGGAGCCGCCGAAATGGAACATGCCGAGCTGCTCCCCCTTCGCGATCCGCTGCCCCGGCTGCACCGTCACCTCGCAGCTCGACACCTCCGCCATGCCCACCGGCACCACGCACATCAGGCCGATCTTGGGGTTGTCCGCCTCGATGAAGATGAGTGCCCGGGTCGCCACCGCGGTGAGGAAGGGCTGGGACTGGTTGGGGGCGCTCGGGTCGGGCCCCTCCGGATTGTCGAAACCCTGATGGCGGTTGGCCAGGTAGTAGCTGCCGTTGACCACCTTGACCGAGCGCACTGTGCCGCTCACCGGGCTGTGCCAGCGGTGATAGCTGAGGGCGCTGAGGAAGGCCTGATAGAGGGTGCCCCCCTCGAACACGGCGGCACGCGGGTCGAAGTCCAGCAGGTTGTCCAGGGAATAGGGCTGCCCCTTGAGCCAGAAGGCATCCTGCCGCCGTACCCCTCTGACCACCTGCAGCGGGGCCGATTCGCAGGCGTTGGCGATCACGCTGTCATCATCCGGGGCCGTCACCGGCCGCACGCCGGGGCAGAAACGGCGGGTGAAGAAGTCGTCCCAGCTGGCAAAGCCCTCGTACTGCTCTCCCGGCACGGTGTGGAAGATCTCCTCGAAGCGGTCTGGGGTGGGGTTGTCACCGGCCCCGAGTGCCCCCTGAGCCACCCGGACCATCTCCTCCTTCGCCGCCTCGCCGAGCCAGGGGACGATCAGGGTCTGGCGATCCAGGGGGCTCACCGACTCGGTCAGCACATAGCGGGACGCGGGGCTTTGCAGGAAGTCGGCCCAGTAGCCGAGGATCTTGCGCAGTTGCTGGTTCACCAGCGCATTGGCGAAGAAGTCGTAGCCGGCAGCCGTCGCCATGGGCCAGTTGAGCAGGGCATTGATGGGAAATCCGATCAGCCCGGCAGGCTCCTGGGTTTTCACATCCTGATAGGCCTCCGGGGCCGTGGTCATGATGCCGTTGAGCAGCAACAGGAACTCGTCGAAGCTGCGCACCTCGATCTGGCCGAGCGGCGTGCTCTGCTCGTGCTGCCACGCCTCGTCAAACATCGCCTGGGCCTGCAGATGCAGGACAGGATCCTGCTCCACCAGCGCCTTCAGCCCGGCGATTGGTGCCACCAGCGGGCGCGGCTGGCGGGTGACCGCCTGACGCAGCCGCTGCACCCAGCGCGCCACATGGGCCTGATCCCGGGGGACCCAGCCACCGGCATGGGCATGGGGGTGACGCGTATCCACTGCCTTGTTCATCGCTCTCTCCTTGTTGAAGCGCCTTGGGCCCGCCGGATGCGATGCGCCTGAGGGCGCCATCTGGCAGGAAGCAAGGTGTAGCACAGGGGAAAAGCGGCCTCCATTGGCAGAAATGGCAGCGGCGAAGAGGGGGAAAAGAGGCTAACGGAGGCGGCGGCAAACGTCGGAAATGCGAAAGGCCAGCTCAATGAGCTGGCCTTTCTGAAAAATGGCAGGGGCGGCAGGACTCGAACCCGCAACCATCGGTTTTGGAGACCGCTGTTCTACCAATTGGAACTACGCCCCTGCAACAAACGAGGCGTAGTATACAAAGCGGGGTTCAAAGGTAAAGGCTTTTTTTCTCACTTTCGATGCGATCGAACAAATGACGAGCAAATCCCCGTCATTCTTGCAAGGAGCAGGGGTAAGCTGCTGTATTTGCAGCCCCAACGGGGTAGGAATGGGACACAAATGGGGGTAGGGTGAAATCAGGTACAGGGAGGCCGCCCATGCTCAATTACCGACTGCTGCAACAACTTGCACCGCTCAACTTCCGGGATGAGCGCAAAACCGAGTCCCTGGCTGACTACCTCGAGCGGGTCTATCCCCTGGTGCCCTTCATTCCCCCGAACGTGCTTGCCCAGTGGATTTACCGCCACTGGCGCGGTTTTGAATCCAACTGGAGCTTTATCGACCTCGCCAGCCACCGCTTCGAGCGGGAACGCTGGCCCACGGCGCAGATTGTCGCCAACATCGACTCCCGCCATATGGAGGTGATCGACCGCTGGGGCGAGATGCTGCGCCACAATCGCTACGTGCGCCGCTCCTGGCTCGGGGAGAAGATGCTGAGTCTCGGCACCTGGTCCGAACCCATCATAGTGCTGGAACCCGAGCCCGATGCCTGCTACCCCGACGGCCAGCCCCTGCCCCGCCCATACTGCCTGCTGGAGGGACACCACAGACTCGGCTACCTGCGCAGCATGGCCGAAGACGGCGCGCCGCTGCGAAATGAACATGAGCTGTGGATTTGCCGGCCCGTTCGCGATACTTAAACGTTTTCCCAGGCGAATCCTGCCTATCAAATAAATTTTTGACAATTCAAAAAGCGGCCCTATAATCTGTCCGGTTTGAAAAAAGGTCGGGACAGGACGATGCCGTTTTTGATGAAAAAAGCAGCCTTGCAGACGGGTGGAGCGCACCAGAGCGGCCCCGTTGTTTCCGGTTCCCGCCCCACAGATCCCCAGTTGTTTTTAAAAAGAGCCCCTGTTTCAGGGGCTTTTTTTTGTGCCGGAAAAACCTTCATTGATGTCAAAGGGAATGCAGACGATGACCAATCCACTCTATAACAAACACGTCATCTCCATCTCGGATCTGACCCGGTCCGACATGGAACTGGTGGTCGCCACCGCACAGCGGTTGAAGGCCGAACCCGACAGCCGCCTGCTGAAAGACAAGCTGGTCGCCAGCTGCTTCTTCGAGGCCTCCACCCGTACCCGACTGTCGTTCGAAACTGCCGTCCAGCGCCTGGGCGGCAACATCATCGGCTTCGCCGACGGCGGCAACACCAGCGCCAAGAAGGGCGAGACCCTGGCCGACTCCATCAAGATCATCGGCTCCTACTCCGATGCGGTGGTGATGCGCCACCCGAAGGAGGGCGCCGCCCGCCTCGCCTCCGAGTTCTCCCGGGTGCCGGTCATCAACGGCGGTGACGGTTCCAACCAGCATCCGACCCAGACCCTGCTCGATCTCTTCTCCATCCACGAGACGCAAGGGCGCCTGGACGGCCTCAACGTCGCCTTCGTCGGCGACCTGAAATACGGCCGCACCGTCCACTCCCTGGCCCAGGCCCTGAGCCTGTTCAACTGCCGCTTCTTCTTCATCTCCCCCGAGGCGCTGGCCATGCCGGACTACCTGTGCGAGGAGCTGGAGGAGAAGGGCATCCAGTTCAGCGTGCACGAGACCATGGAAGAGGTGATGCCGGAGCTCGACATCCTCTACATGACCCGCGTCCAGAAGGAGCGCTTCGACGAGACCGAGTACAAGCACATGGCCGCCAAGTTCGTGCTGGAACTGGCCACCCTGGAAGGGGCCAAGCCGACCATGAAGATCCTGCATCCCCTGCCCCGGGTCGACGAGATCGACGTGGCCGTCGACAAGACCCCCCACGCCTACTACTTCCAGCAGGCGGAGAACGGGGTCTATGCGCGCCAGGCACTGCTGGCACTGGTACTGAACGAAACCGTCTAAGGGAAAGGGGAACATCATGTCCGAGAAGAACCAACTGCAAGTCGAAGCCATCCGTCACGGCTCCGTCATCGACCACGTCCCCGCCGGCCAGGGCATCAAGATCCTCAAGCTGTTCCAGCTGATCGAGACCCAGGAGCGGATCACCGTCGGCTTCAACCTGAAATCCGGCGCCCTGGGCAAGAAGGATCTCATCAAGATCGAGAACACCCGATTGACCGAGCAGCAGGCGAACCAGCTCGCGCTGTTCGCCCCCAAGGCCACCGTCAACATCATCGAAGACTTCGTGGTGGTGAAGAAGCACCAGCTGGCGCTGCCGGAGTTCATCGCCGGGGTGTTCCACTGCCCCAACTCCAACTGCATCTCCCACAACGAGCCGGTGGACAGCTACTTCCGGGTGCGCGAGGTGAAAGGTGCGGTGCGCATGAAGTGCAAGTACTGCGAAAAGTCCTTCACCCAGGAGATCGTCAGCGAGCGCTACTGATTTCTCGCCTGCAACAGATATCCATGTGGGCCCCATCGGGCCCATTTTTGAACCCTGTCACATCACTTATTCCCCCTTTGGTTATAATTTGCCATCTCAGAACGGCTAGGCATTGCTCATCACCTGCTTGAACGCTCGTCATCAGTGTTTTTTGCTATGAAAAACCGGAATGACAGACTGAGCGAGGATAGCCATCGGTCATCATCAAAGGAAAGTCGCCATGGTCAAGACCCTCACTCGTCCCCAGGAACCAGAGTCCGACCAGGCTCAGCTGGATGCCTGCCGCCAGATCATCGGCCAGCACTGCTACAGCACCCAGGAAGAGATCCGCCGCGAGCTGTCGGAGCGCGGCTTCGCCGACATCAGCCAGTCCACCATCTCCCGCCTGCTGCGCCGCCTCGGCGTGGCCAAGGCCCAGAACGCCAACGGCAAGAAGGTCTACACCCTGGTGGACGAGCAGCTGGAGCCCGCCGGTAGCACCCGTTCGGTACACGACATGGTGCGCGCCGTGGTCCACAACCAGCAGATGGTGCTGGTGCACACCACCCCGGGGGCCGCCACCGTGGTCGCCCGCCTGCTGGATCGCCACGCCGACCCGGAGATCCTGGGGGCCGTGGCCGGCAACGACGTGGTGCTGATCGCCCCGCGCCACATCAGCCGCACCCGCCAGGCCCACGCCGCCGTGGTGCGCACCCTGGAGCAGGCGCGCTAGCACCTCCCTTCGACGCAGCGAGGCGACCCTTGGGTCGCCTTTTTGTTGCCTGCGGTTCGCCGGGGATCAGCCCCCCACTATAAAAAAAACGGGAACCACTGGCTCCCGTGTGCGGTGTCGATCTCTTCGTCAGGCCAGCATGGCGCCAAGACTCAGGCAGGCCACGATCAGCACGGTCAGCAGGCCGAGCAGCGGGGCCACCCACTTCAGGTAGCGCACATAGGGCACCTTGGCGATGGCCAGGCCCCCCATGACCACGGCGGAGGTCGGGGTCACCAGGTTCACCAGCCCGGAGGCGGACTGGTAGGCGGTGACCACCAGCTCGCGGCCCACGTTGGCGAAGTCGGCCAGTGGCGCCATGATCGGCATGGTCAGCACGGCCAGACCGGAGGAGGAGGGCACCAGGAAGGAGAGCACCACTTCCAGCGCGAACATCACGTTGATGAACACCACTGTGGAGAGGCCGGTCACTATGCCTTCCGCGCTGTGCAAGATGGTGTGGGTGATCATGCCGTTGTCCATCACCACGACTATACCGCGGGCGATACCTATGATGAGGGCCACGCCGAGCAGATCGCGGGCACCGTCGATGAAGTTGGAGGTCAGCTCCTCCTCGCTCATGCGGGAGATGACGCCCACTATGATGGCGGCGGCCAGGAAGACGCCGGAGATCTGCGCCATCCACCAGCCCAGCACGGCCACCCCGTAGATCATCACGGCGAAGGCGGCGACGAAGATACCCAGCACTATCTTGCGGGTCAGGGTGAACTCCAGCATCTGGTCGCTCTTGTTGCCGAGGAAGTGGGCTCGGTTCTCTTCCCACTTGTCGGCCACCAGGGACTTGCTGGGGTCGTTGCGCACCATCTTGGCGTAGCGCATCACGTAGGCCACGCACAGCAGCCAGCCGGCCCCCAGCATGGCGACACGCAACCAGATGCCATCGGTAAAGGAGATGCCGGCGGCGTTGGCGGCAATCACGGTGGCGAACGGGTTGATGGTGGAACCCAGGGTACCGATACCGGCCCCCAGCAATACGGTTGCAGCAGCCACGACCGGGTCGAAGCGGGCGGCCATCATCACCGGCACCAGCAGGGTGTAGAAGGGCAGCGATTCTTCCGCCATGCCGTAGATGGTGCCACCCGCGGCAAACAGCGCCATCAGGATCGGGATCATCCACTCCTCGCGGCCGCGCAGGCGGTCGGTGACGCGCTCGATCCCGGCATCGATGGCCCCGGTCTTGGTCACTATGCCAAGGAAGCCGCCGATGATCAGGATGAAGAGGGAGACGTCGATGGCGCCCGCCTCATAGGTGTCGTGGTTGTAGAGGCCGTCGATGGGGGCCAGCAGCACGTCGACGATCCCCTGGGGATTGGCATCCACCAGTTTGTAGGTACCAGCCACCGGCACTTCCTTACCGAGGGCTTCGTTCATGGTCATTTCATATTTGCCGGCGGGCACTATCCAGCTCAGGGCGGCCACCAGGGCGATCAGCACAAACAATATGGTGTAGGCTGACGGGAACTTGAATTTGGTCATGGTCCAGCTTCCTTCTGTGGGTGTGGTATCCATGCAGGCTGCGGGTTGTAGGGTTAGAGGTGTTGTTCCGCTGTCACATGGTCGAAAAGCCGGGGGTCACCCCCCGGCACCACTACTGCGACCTCAGTCGCCCAGCGTAGCAACCATCACTGCCTTGATGGTGTGCATCCGGTTTTCGGCCTCGTCGAATACGATGCTGTGCTCGGATTCGAACACGTCCTCGGTCACTTCCAGGCCCTTCATGCCATATTTGTCGGCCACTTCCTTGCCCATGGTGGTCTCGTCGTTGTGGAAGGCCGGCAGGCAGTGCATGAACTTCACATCCGGGTTCTTGGTGGCGTTGATGACGTCCATGTTGACCTGATACGGAGTCATCAGTTTCACGCGCTGATCCCAGGCCTCTTTCGCCTCACCCATGGAGACCCAGACGTCTGTGTAGAGGAAGTCGGTACCCAGCACACCCTCTTTGACATCTTCGGTCAGGGTGATGCGTGCGCCTGTCTCTTCGGCGATCAGGCGGCACTTGGCGACCAGCTCCTCTTCCGGCCAGAAGGCTTTCGGCGCCACCAGGCGAATGTCCATGCCCATCTTGGCGGCGCCGACCATCAGGGAGTTGCCCATGTTGTTGCGGGCATCACCCAGGTAGGCGAACTTGATTTGATCCAGACGCTTGCCCTTGCCGTGCTCCAGCATGGTCATGAAGTCGGCCAGGATCTGGGTCGGGTGGAATTCGTTGGTCAGGCCGTTCCAGACCGGGACACCGGCGTAGGCACCCAGCTCTTCCACGATCTCCTGGCCGTAGCCACGGTATTCGATGCCGTCATACATGCGGCCCAGTACGCGGGCGGTGTCCTTCATGGACTCCTTGTGGCCGATCTGGGAACCGCTCGGGCCGAGGTAGGAGACTTGCGCGCCCTGGTCGAAGGCCGCCACTTCAAACGCACAGCGGGTGCGGGTGGAGGTCTTCTCGAAGATCAGGGCGATGTTCTTGCCGACCAGATGCTTGCGCTCATAGCCACCGTATTTGGCCTTCTTCAGGTCGATGGCCAGATCGATCATGTATTGGATTTCGCGCGGGGTGAAGTCCAGCAGTTTCAGGAAGTTACGGTTACGCAGATTAAAAGCCATGATGAGTTCTCTCTATATTTGTTCAGACCAATTTGGGCAGTGTTGTTAACTACGCAGTTGTTCAGGCCAGAGCATTGGCTCAGGCATTGACGGTATTAGTGGCAACGATATTGGTGCCGGCTTCGCCCCTGAGGATGGCCAGACCATCTTCCAGGGAACCGATCCCGACCATGCCGCCGGTCGCCTTGACGAATTCGCAGGAGGCCTCGACCTTGGGCCCCATGGAGCCTGCATCGAACTTGACCCCGGCCAGCTCGTCCGGGCTGGTGACCCGCAGCGGACGCTGGGTCGGCTTGCCCCAATCCAGGTAGACGGCATCGGCGTCGGTCAGGATCAGCAGGGCGTCGGCCTTGATCTGCTTGGCCAGGTAGGCGGCAGACATGTCCTTGTCGATGACGGCCTCTATACCGGTCAGGCTCTGGCCATCCCAGGTCACCGGAATGCCGCCACCACCGGTACAGATGATGAGGTGGCCCTGGGCGATCAGGGTTTCGATGGCGTCGCCTTCGACGATGCGCTGAGGCAGCGGGGACGGCACCACGCGGCGGAAGAACTTGCCGTCAGCCTTGACCGACCAGTGCTTCTCTGCAGCTAGGGCGCGGGCCTCCACTTCTTCATAAACCGGGCCGATAAACTTGGTCGGATTGGCAAACGCCGGATCCTGGGGGTCGACCTGCACCTGGGTCAGCAGCGCGGTGACGTTGCGGCTCGGCATCAGGTTCTTCAGCTCCTGGATCAGCATGTAGCCGATCATGCCCTGGGACTCGGCGCCCAGCACATCCAGAGGATAGGGGGAGACCTTGGTGTAGGCGCTGTTCTGCAGGGCCAGCAGGCCGACTTGCGGGCCGTTGCCGTGCACCAGCACAACGTTGTACTCCTGGGCGATCAGGGCGATGGTCTTGGCGGCGGTGGCGATGTTCTTGCGCTGGATGTCAGCTTCAAGCGGCTCGCCACGACGGAGCAGGGCATTGCCACCCAGGGCGACGACGACAGTTGGTTTTTTCATGGTGTTACTCTCGAGTCTTGGTATCTGTGGCGTCAGCCTCTGCCGGCGCCACGCCGTCTTGTCAGATGCCGTCACGTTCCATCGGGCAGCTCATGCAGCGGGCGCCGCCGCGACCACGTCCCAGCTCTTCACCCGGGATGGGCAGCACAGTGATGCCGGCCTTGTCGTACTTCTCGTTGGTGTAGGTGTTGCGCTCGTAACCCACCACCACGCCGGGGCGTACGGTCAGCACGTTGTTGGCGTCGTTCCACTGCTCGCGCTCGGCCTCGAAGCTGTCGCCGCCCGTGGTGATGAGCTTGAGCTGATCCACCCCCAGCGCCTTCTCGATGGCGGTGACGAAGTAACCCTCCTCCTTGATGTTCATGCCGGTGGCGCCACCCGGGGTCAGGCTCCAGCAGTTCACGTCCTTGCGGATGACTTCCGGATAGACGGAGAAGGTGTCTATGTCCATGTGGGTCATGACGGTGTCGAGGTGCATGCAGCTGCGGTGTTTCGGCAACTGCATGGCGATGACCTGCTTGGCCTGGCCGTGTTTGAACAGGCCGCGGGCCAGGTGTTCGACCCCTTGCGGCGTGGTGCGCTCGGACATGCCGATGAGCACGGCGCCGCGGCCGATGACCAGGACGTCGCCCCCCTCGATGGTGGAGTTGTCGTAGTCGCGGTCTTCGTCACCGAAGTACTTGATGAAGTCCTGGCCGGCGAACTGCGGGTGCCAGCGGTAGATGGCCTTCACATGGTTGGTCTCGCGGCGACGGGCGGCCTTGGCCATGGGGTTGATGGAGACGCCGCCGTAGACCCAGCAGGAGGTGTCGCGGGTGAAGAGGTGGTTGGGCAGCGGCTCTATGATGAAATCGGTCGGGGCGTGCATGCCGACCACCATGTTGACGCCGCTGTAGGGCATCTCGGAGTAGGTCAGGCCGCCGGAGAGGATGCGGGCCAGCTCGCGGTGCGGCATGTCGGCCAGGAAGCAGCGCACGTCGTTGGCCAGCGCGGTGCCGAGGCGATAATCGGAGACCTGATGCTGCAGCAGCCAGGTTTTGGCTTCCGGTACATCCAGGGTTTCCGCCAGCAGGTTGGTCAGCAGGAAGACTTCGACATTCTGATCGCGCAGCACCTGAGCGAATTTGTCGTGCTCCTGACCGGCGCGCTCAACGGACAAGACGTCATCGAACAGCAGATCCTGGCAGTTGGAGGGGGTCAGACGCTTCAGACTGAGGTTGGGGCGGTGCAACATGACGCGGCGCAACTGGCCAACTTCAGAACCTACATAAAATTTGCTCATGATTATATTCCGTCTAGCAGTGGTCCCTGCGAGTGATTGAATAGATTCCTTCTATTCAGGCTCGTGGCTAAGGCGGGATATTCTTTATGTAGGGTATTCGGCTTATGTTCTATCCTGCCCTTGCCTTTCGACGCAGAGATTAGGACTGGAGGTCACATCAAACTTAGACATTGATCACATTCAACTCAGACTGCATAAATTCCGGAGTTAATTTATGACGGAGTGTACATAAACGATATTTGCCCCAGGGTCGTCATGGCATAAACAAGCAAAAAACGCCCGTAAAATCCCGGCAAGATAGCGTTTTCATTCATTTTCATTATCCATAAAGAGATAGCCATTGTTTTAAAATCACTTGGAAATCAGCAATATAAAATAATCCATTTCAGTTTTTGAATTTTTTATATCTCTCCATGAATTTATCGTCATTCACTCCCCTTGAGTTCACCACATAAATAGTCACTTTCGCCATTCCGGTTGAATAATCCATCTTTTGTTCCAGATCATGGCATTTGCGCCAGGTCGCACGGCAGGCTTCGCGCCCACGGCTTTCACGCCATGTCTTTTATATGGATATGCATTTTGGACGCATCCCGGCGGGAGTATTCTCATCAGCGCCATTGCAGCCGGGATTCAAAGTTTTTTCATTAGTTGAATTTATTGCAGCGCCTTGCACCAACCCGTGGTTCGCCTTAACTCAGAAAGTGATCGGGATCACACGCTTTTCTGTCATCAAGGAGATAACCATGAAGATCAAGTCGCTGTTTCTGCTCGTCGCCCTGGTCCTGCCCATGGCCCCGGCCCTGGTCCACGCCCAGGGCGCCCCCGCCATGCCGCTGGTGGTATGCCATGTCGACCAGGCACCCCAGATGCTGGTGCCCGCCTACCTTTGCCAATGGTATGGCGGCAGCCAGCACCACTGATCCTCCCACCCACGTCCTCTCACCCAAGGGGGGATGCACTCCTCTTGGGTGATGCCATTCCCCTCCCTCGTTCGCCCTCGCCCCCATCCAGACCCGTCGCTTCAATCCCCCGGGATTGCCATTGGGCCGACATCACGCCCCTGGATGTCGGCTCCCGCATGCGCCCATCTGCGATCGACACCGGTAGCGCCGACATTTCTGAACCCCAGGTAAACGGCCTGTGAGACATTCGCCATTACATGAGTGAGTAAAACGCCATAAAAATTCTCGCCATAGTCGGAAGATAAGCGTGAAAAAACCACAAGCAACACCGACAACACAATGATTAATAACAAAATAATCTCTATATCATTTCGCGAGAAACGAGTTGAGAAAAAACGTTTTTCAACATGCCGTTGTCGCCCTGCGCGAAATCCTTATAGTTACTCCTGCACGGACGCAATGAAGTCGGTCAGGAAGACTGGCTGCCAGGGTTGGGCAAATGGACTCACCACAGGATGTGGTAAAGGACACCTCCCAGGACGGAGAAAGTGCGACGGGAAAGGATGACTCGTCAGGCCATGATGGCTAAAGGACACCCCAAAGGATTGGGAAGGGGAAACCTAAAGGAAGAGGTATAGTCAGGGATTGCAGGGAGCAACTTCGTTCAAGGATCTGAGCGATAAGACTATCGGGGGCGACGCGAGTCGCCCCCATCTTTTTTGGGCATTTTTCACTCCTGCCCGCTGGTGGGTCACCCCGGCCACGGCGCTGTCGGCCAGGGTGTCCACGACCAGACCTTATTCCAGCCGGAAGTGCCCCACTATCTCCCTCAGCCTGTCATAGGTGCGCTGCATGGCGGTCGAGCTGTGCGCGGTCCGCTCCCCATTGCCCTTGAGCTGGGTGATCACCTCGGCGATGGCGCTCATGTTGCGGTTGATCTCCTCGGCGACGGCACTCTGCTGCTCCGCAGCCGTGGCGATATGGCTGATGAGATCGTTGATCTCCACCACTTCCCCCGCCATCAGATCCAGCGACGCATTCACCTTGCTGGTGTTTTCCGCCGCATCCTGACAGCTCTGCCGGGTGTTGCCCATGGCGGTCACCACTGTCTGGGTGCCCCTCTGCAACCGGGTCAGCATGGTCTGGATCTCGGCTGTGCTCTTCTGGGTACGTCCCGCCAGGGAGCGCACCTCGTCCGCCACCACCGCAAAACCGCGCCCCTGCTCCCCGGCCCTGGCCGCCTCGATGGCGGCGTTGAGGGCCAGCAGGTTGGTCTGTTCCGCGATGCCGCCGATGACCCCGAGGATGGAGCCGATCTGCTGCACGTCCTGCTGCATGGCCTCGATGGAACGTGCCGTGGCTTCCACCTCGGTCACCAGGGCGGTCACGCTGGCCATGGCCTGATCCACCACCTGACGCGACTGGTTGGCCAGCTGCTGGCTCTGGCCGGTGAGCTGGGCCGTGCTGGCCGCACTCTCCGACACCGAGACGGCGGTGCGGCTCATCTCGTTGATGGCGGTGACCACCTGCTCCGTCTCTCGCACATGCTCGGCCAGCAGCCCCTGTGCCGAGCCCGTCTGCCTGGCGAGATCCGAAATCCCCTCGTTGAGCTGGCCACTGGCCTGCCGTACCTCCCCCATCATCTCCTGCAACTGCTCGATGAAGCGGTTGATACCCGCCGAGATCTGGCCGAGATCGTCCTTGCTGGTCACCGTGAGCCGGCGAGTCAGATCGCCGTTGCCCTGGGACAACTCCTGCACCAGATCCCGCAGGGAGAGGATGGGTCTATAGGCCAGGTTGAGCGCCATCATGGAGATCACCAGCACCAGGGCCGCGACCCCGAGCAGGGCCAGGGTGATCTTGCGGTTGAGCGCCTGGGTCATGGCCCGGATGTAATCGAGGTCGATATAGCCGGTCAGGGTCCAGCTGCTGCCCCGGATATCCAGCGTGTTGGGACGGCTCTCCGTCTCTCCCCCGGGCTTGCTGCTGTAGAGCTCCCGGCCCTGGCTGTCGGTGAGGGAGAAGTAGCGCCCCTCCCCGCTCACCTTCGCCAGCAGCGTCTTGAACTCGCTCATGTCGAGGTAGTAGAGGTAGGCGGAATCGGCACCACGGGGTACCAGGATGGAGATCACCGGCTTGCCGTCCAGCTGCTCCAGCGGGCTGACGGTGATCTGGTTGTTGGCGGCCGGGATCTGTTTGCGCAGGGCCTCGACCCTGGCCTTGTCGTCGATCACCCCGTTCACGTCGAATGCCATGTCGCCGATGATCTTGACGATGTTGTGAAAGCCGGTCTCCTGGAGGGCTTTCTTGACGCTGGTCACCCCGAGATTGAGGTTGGCCGCCAGCAACACCCTCTGGTTGATGTCCCCCGCCAGCTTCTCCCTGACCAGGGTTATCTGCTCGTTGATGTTCTGGGTGGCCTGGGTGCGGATGTACCCGCTGATGAAATGGTTGACGCTGAACCAGGCGGTGCCGATGGTGGCCAGGATGGCGAGCAGCAGGAGGACGTTGATCTTGACTTTGAATGGCATGGGATGGGTCCCTCCAGAGAGAAAGGGCCGGAATTGCTCCAGCCCTCTCTGCCAATGCTTACTTCTTCTTGGCGTACTTCATGGAGTCCAGCGCGACCGCCAGAATGATGATGCCACCCTTGATGATGAACTGCCAGTAAGGGCTGACCCCTATGTAGGTCAAACCATAGTTGATCAGCGTGAAGATAAGTACGCCGGTGATCACACCGGCGACAGTGCCCACACCGCCGGCGAACGACACCCCACCCACCACGCAGGCCGCGATGGCGTCGAGTTCATACATGAAGCCGAGGTTGTTGGTGGCGCTGCCGATGCGGCCCGCTTCCAGCATGCCGCCGAAGGCATAGAAGACACCGGCCAGGGCGTAGATGATCACCAGGTTGACGGCGACGTTGACGCCGGACACCTTGGCCGCCTCCGGGTTGCCGCCGATGGCGAAGATGTTCTTGCCGAAGCGGGTCTTGTTCCACAGCACCCAGACGAAGACGCTGGCGATGGCCGCATAGAAGGTCAGGTAGGAGAGCTTGAACCCGCCAATCCGGATGAACCCCTGGGCAAAGTTGGAGAAGCGGGGATCGAAGCCGGCCACCGGGGAGGCGCCCACGGAGTCGAAGTACAGCGAGTTGATGCCGTAGACGATGATCATGGTGCCCAGGGTGGTGATGAAGGGCGTCACGTTCAGGTAGGCCACGATCAGGCCGTTGACCAGGCCGATCAGGGCCCCCACCACGCACACCAGCAGGATCACTGCGGGGATGGGCACTTCACCCAGGGTCGGGAATACCTTGTTGACGTTGGTCAGGGCCTGCAGCATGGTGGCCGCGATCAGCGCCGCCAGGCCGACCTGGCGACCGGCCGACAGGTCGGTGCCCTGGGTGATGATGATGCCCGCCACCCCGAGGGCGATGATGACCCGCACCGAGGACTGGGTCAGGATGTTGCTGAGGTTGGTGAGGCTGAGGAAGGAGGGCTCCTTGATCACGATGATCATGAGCAACACCAGCAGCACCACATAGATGCCGTTCTCTTTAAGCGCCTGCATCAGGTTGAAATTTTTAGCCGACTCCATAATGTCTTCCTGTCTTTATAGGTACAGAGATGCCAGGCGCAGGATCTCGCTCTGGTCAGTTTCTTTGGTGTTGACGATCCCGGCGACCCGGCCATTGCTCATGACCAGGATGCGATCGGTGATCCCGAGCAGTTCCGGCATCTCGGACGAGATGATGACGATGCCCTTGTCCTTCTTCGCCAGCTCCAGGATGAGCTGGTAGATCTCGAACTTGGCCCCCACGTCGATGCCGCGGGTCGGTTCGTCCAGCATCAGTATCTCCGGCTGGGTCAGCAGCCAGCGGCCGATGATCACCTTCTGCTGGTTGCCGCCGGACAGGGAGCCGATCTGGGTCTGCTGGGTCGGCGTCTTGACCCGCATGGAGTCGATGACCCACTGGGTATCGCTCTTCATCTTGTTGTCGCTGAGCAGCCCCATGGATCCCTTGTAGTTGTCCATGTTGGCGATCAGGGAGTTGAAGGCGATATCGAGACGGGAGTAAATCCCGGTGGAGCGGCGCTCTTCGGTGACCAGGGCGAAGCCATTCTGGATCGCCTCGTGGGCGTTGCGGTTGGCGACCTCCTTGCCATGAAGCTTGATGCTCCCCTCGCTGTGCTCGCGAATGCCGAACAGGGTCTCCACGATGTCGGTGCGCTTGGCCCCCACCAGACCGGCGATGCCGAGGATCTCCCCCTTGTGCAGGTTGAAGGTCACGTCCTTGATGGAAGGCTGGTTCTTGGCCGTCAGGTGTTCGACCTCGAGGATCACTTCTTTCGGCTGGTTGGTTTTTTCCGGGAAGCGCTGGGTGAGCTCGCGGCCGACCATCATGCCGATGATCTTGTCCATGGTGAGCCCTTCGAGGGACTGGGTCGCCACCCACTGGCCATCCCGCAATATGGTGATCTCGTCACAGAGCTGGAAGATCTCTTCCATCTTGTGGGAGATGTAGACGATGCCGCACCCCTTCTCCTTGAGCTTGTTGATGATCTTGAAGAGGTGGTTGACCTCCTTCTCGGTCAGGGAGGAGGTGGGTTCGTCCATGATGACGATCTTGGCGTCATAGGAGAATGCCTTGGCGATCTCGATCATCTGCATCTGGGAGACGGACAGCGTGCCGACCTTGACTCGCGGGTCTATGTCGATGTCCAGCTCTTCGAAGATGCGCTTGGTGTCGTCATACATCTTGCCGTGATCGATGAACCACCCCTTGGTGGGATAGCGGCCGAGCCACATGTTGTCCATCACGGTGCGTTGCAGTACCAGGTTCAGCTCCTGGTGCACCATGGAGACACCGTTCTCCAGCGCCTCCTTGGACGAGGTGAAGTTGACCTCCTCGCCCTTGAAGAAGATCTTGCCCTGATCCTTCTCGTAGATGCCGAACAGGCACTTGAGCAGCGTGGACTTCCCTGCGCCATTCTCGCCCATCAACGCATGCACAGAATGAGGACGGACCCGTAAATTGACATTATCGAGTGCCTTGACGCCGGGAAAGCTTTTACTGACGTCAATCATCTCCAACAGCCATTCTGATTGTTGCCGTGTTGTCATATCAGCCATCACATCTGGTTGAAAAAAGGGCAAGGGATCTCCCTTGCCCTGGAGGTGGGAATTACTCGAATTGGGACAGGTTGTCTTTATCCACGCCCACGTAGGCAACACGCACGACCTTGTTGTCGATCTTCCAGTTGGTGCCTTCACCGGCCGGCTTGCCTTCCGCCAGGTTCTTGGTCAGCTCGAAGGTGGCCTTGGCCTGGTTGGCCGCATCGTTCAGCACTGTGCCCGCCATGGCGCCGCTCTTGACCATGGCCAGGGCTTCCGGCAGGGCGTCGACGCCGAACACCGGGATGGCAGTCTTGCCCTGGGCCTTCAGGGATTCAACAGCGCCCATTGCCATGCCGTCGTTGTTGGCGATGACCACTTCGATCTTGTTGGCGTTGGGGCCGGAGATCCAGGCATCCATCTTGTCCTTGGCCATGGCGGTATCCCACATACCGGTATCCATGTGCAGCTGCTCGGTCTTGACGCCGCCGTCGTTCAGGGTCTTGACGACGTAGGTGGTACGGGCTTCCGCATCCGGGTGGCCCGGCTCTCCCTTGAGCAGCACGAACTGGATGACGCCATCCTTGTTCAGATCCCACTCGGGATGGGCCTTCCAGTGCTTGGCGATCAGCTCGCCCTGGATGATGCCGGACTCCTTGGAGTCGGTCCCTACGTAGTAGGCCTTGTCGTAGCTGGCCAGATCGGCTGCGCTCGGTTCCTTGTTGTAGAACACCACGGGGATCTCGTCCGCACGGGCTTTCTCGATCACGACAGGGGCCGCCGCCGGGTCGACCAGGTTGATGGCCAGCGCCTTCACGCCCTTGGCCAGCAATACGTCGATCTGGTCGTTCTGCTTGGACTGGTCATTCTGGGAGTCGTTCATCAGCAGCTCCACGCCGGGATTGGCTGCCGCTTCCTTCTCGATGGCCTTGCGCACCACGGCCATGAAGTTGTCGTCATACTTGTAGACGGTGACACCGATACGGGTATCGGCCTGGGCTTGGGCTCCCGCCATCAGTCCCATCAGCAAGGTGGCAACTGTCGTGAGTTTTTTCATTGTTATGCTCCGATCTCTATCTGTTTTTGTAGGGAATGCTGTACACCATGTGAACTGGCGCCAGCCTAATGTAATCAGTTTGTTGTGTGACGGTCTGTGATCATGGCAACAAAATGAAAACGTTTACACTCTGTTACATAGAAGCAATATTGTTAAAAATTAAATAGTTATGTAAGTTAAGGCCTCTTTCGAGGCCTCTCCATGAAAGACTAGCCCATCTAGCGCAAAATGCAGTGCCAGCTGTAACTTCCCGGCAACAACCAGAATTCGGGCCGCACGCTCTGGCTCCAGGAGTCATCGCCTCCCACCCCCATGTGGAAGCCATCGAGGCAGAGGTGCACTCCCCCTTCGGCCACCAGATCGGTCTGGTGACGCGCCAGGGCGAGCTGTTGCTGGCTGTAACGGCTGACGCTGAAGTGGAAGTGCCCCTCCACCTCCAGATCCCCCAGCCGCAGCTGGCGGGTATCGCAGCGCAGGCCGTTGTCGGTCGGGAACACATACGCGGTGTGCAGTGCATCGAGCGACGACTGCCAGCGACCGAGGTCGGCGGCCAGCAGGCGGTCCGGGTAGTTCTCGTGGGGGCCGCGCCCCAGCCAGTTCACCTCGCCATTCCCGGCGACCTCGTCGGCCAGCCAGAGCCTGGCCCCGATGCGGGGCAGGGAGGGCATGTCGGCGGCGATCTCCACCTCGATCTCCAGCGCCATGGCGCCATCATCACCAAACCTGTGGTGCCAGCGGGTCAGCACCTTCGGCTCGTCGCCCACGAAGTAGCCGTGGCGTACCGTGACTAGCCCCTGCGCCGGGTTCGCCTCCAGGCCGAGGCAGCGATGGCTCAAATCGTTCAGTCCGGCCTCCTGCCAGCGGGCAATCCAGGCATTGGGATCGGCGTGATCCGCCTCGCTGGTGCCAATGTCGTTGTCGAGCGGCGCCCGGTAGAAGTGATCGCAGATCGCCTCCCGCAACTGTTCGCGTCCCCGCTTGCGCCAGCTCAGGATGCGGCCGCTGGCCTTGTCCAGCCGCCATTCGGTGCCACCCGCCGTGACCAGCCATCGATCGGATTGCTCTTGCAAGCTGGCGGGGGCAGAGAGGCCGGGCAGCGCCAGCGGCGTGGGCAGCATAAATTGCTGACGTGCCACTTCGTGCCCCGCCTCGGCCCAGGGGGTGGCGGCCGGCTGCACTATGGCCAGATCCAACCAGGCGAGGGAGCCTGCCGTGAAAGCCGGCAGCCGATCCAGCAGGGTCAGCGTCACGCTGGCCTGGGGCGCCAGGTTGAGCGGGCATTCCCCCTGGCTCAACGCCACGCCGTCCTCGCACAGCCGCCACCGCAAGACTTCGTTGTCCGTGGGGCGGAACAGATATTCGCTGTGGATCGCCACCGTCAGCGGCTGCCGCTCGATCAGCGTCAGCGCGAACGGCTGCTGGGCCCGCTTGGCCTCGGCCAGGGAGGGATGGGGGGTGCGATCCGGGAACAGCAGGCCGTTGCAGCAGAACTGGCGATCGTTCGGGGCGTCGCCGAAGTCGCCGCCGTAGGCCCAGAAGTGGCGACCGTCGTCTGTCTGTTTGTCCAGCCCCTGATCAACCCAATCCCAGACGAAGCCGCCCTGCAGGCGGGGATGATCGCGAAACGCCTGCCAGTAGTGGGCATAGCCCCCCAGGCTGTTGCCCATGGCGTGGGCGTACTCGCACAGGATCAGCGGCCGGGTCTCTCCTGGCTGGCCGATCCACTTGCCGAGCGCCCACTTGGGCACCGCAGGGAAGGGTTGATCCTGGTGGGTGCGGGCATACATGGGGCAGATGATGTCGGTGGCCGGGGTGTCGGCCCCGCCCCCCTCGTACTGCACGGGGCGGCTCGGATCGCTCCCCTTGACCCAGCGATACATGGCGTCGTGGGCCGGGCCGTAGCCGGACTCGTTGCCGAGGGACCAGATGATGATGCTGGGGTGGTTGAAGTCCCGGGCCACCATGCGAGTGACCCGCTCGAGGAAGGCGGTGCTCCAGGCGGGATCCCGCGCCAGCCGACCCATGGGGGTCATGCCGTGGGTCTCCAGGTTCGCCTCGTCCACCACGTAGAGACCCAGCCGGTCGCACAGGCGATAGAGCTCGGGGTGGTTGGGATAGTGGGAGCAGCGCACCGCGTTGAAGTTGTGCCGCTTCATCAGCAGCAGATCCTGCTCCATGTCGGCAGGCACCACCGCGTGTCCCGTGGCGGGATGGTGCTCGTGGCGGTTGGCGCCGCGGATCAGCAGGGGTTGGCCGTTGACCCGCAGCAGGCCGCCACGGATCTCCACCGCACGAAAGCCCACGTCATAAGCCTCGCTCTCGATGGGCGCCCCCTGCTCGTCCAGCAGGGTCAGGGTCAGACGATAAAGATGGGGCGTCTCGGCGCTCCACTTGTGCGGCGCCGCCACCGCCAGCCACAGCTCGGCACGGTCGTCGTAAACCCCTTTTTCGTCGATGGCGCCGGTGCCGAGCGGCTGGCGTCGCTCGGCGATCAGCGTCTCACTGAAATAGAGCCTGGCCTCCACCGCCAGGCCGCTGCCCTCATTGACCTGCAGATCGACCTTGAGGCGGGCATCCCGATAGCAGGCGTCAAGCTCGGGCGTCACCCGGATATCCATCAGATGACGGGCCGGTTTGTGCAGCAGGCTCACGGAGCGGAAGATGCCGCTCATGCGCCACATGTCCTGATCTTCCAGATAGGAGCCGTCGGACCAGCGCAGCACCAGGGCTGCGAGCCGGTTGGCTCCGGCCTGAAGGAAGGGGCTCAGATCGAATTCGGCGGGCAGCCGGCTGTCCTGGGAGTAGCCGACCCAGCGGCCGTTGCAGAACAGGTGGAAGGCGCTGTCCACCCCGTCGAAGATGACTCGGGTCTGGCCGCCGGCCAGCCAGTCGGTGGGCAGTGCGAACTCGCGAGAGTAGCAGCCGGTGGGATTCTCGGCGGGCACCCAGGGCGGATCGCAGGGGAAGGGGTATTTGATGTTGGTGTAGATGGGCACGTCGGTCGCAGGCCGCAACCCTGGGTAGGCCGCATCCAGCTGCCAGTTGCCGGGTACCCGGATGGCCGTCGCGTCGGGCAGATCCTCGTTCACCCAGCGCTCGGGCACCTGCTCGGGGGCACCGAAGAAAGAAAAACGCCACTCGCCGTCGAGCAGCATGCGGGAAGGCGAAGAAAGCCCGGCTCGCGCCTCGGCCTCGCTGCGCCAACTGGACAAGGGGGTATGGGTGGGCAGACGATTCACCGACGTAATCACTTGGGTCTGCCAGTCCTGACGGGCTACTATCTCCCTGAGCATGCTTCTCTCTCCCTGCACGAGCGCTGAAAACCATTGCAGTGTAGGGAAGTTTTGACCGGCGATCGGCGATCTCGCTCACACAGATGTAAACGATTACACATATTTTGTTAAGTAAAGCGGAGTAAAAATCGGATAAATAGGGGTAAAGGGCCGCCACACCGGGGCGTCGGCAGCCAGTCGGGCCGAGTGGCGTACCGCAGGTGCACAGGCTTCGCTGGCACACGGCGGGGCCAGGGCGCTGGCTGGCAGGGGTGGAAGCCCATGCAGCCGCGGTTCCACGGGCCGGAGACGGCATAGAAGCGCACCCGGCCCTGAGGGTGCAGTGATGCTGATGATGGCGCAGAGACTAGGGTAGATGGCGGCTGTGACCCCATCTTAGGCGCGCCAAAGCGCTGTCGCCGCGGTGAGAGCTGTCGCAGCCCGGACGCAGCGATGGACGCGGGATGGAGGAGTCAGCCCCCGCCTGCGCTGGTGCAGACGCAGGGGACGGCCCCGTCGCAGGTGAAATGGGCGGGAAGGATCAGGGCCTGACGGGAGCGACCGAGTGACGGTTGATCAGGGTCGGAGTGTAGATGCGGCTCTGCACCGACTCGCTCTCCCCCGCAGCGAGCTGCAATGCCAGCTTGGCCGCCTGCGCCGCCATCAGCTCGATGGGATAGCGCATGGTGGAGAGCTTGGGCCGCAAGTATCTGGCGTAGATGATGTCATCGAACCCCACCACCGAGACCTCCTCCGGCACCTTGAAGCCGTTGTCCGCCAGCACCGAGATGGCCCCCGCCGCCATGGCATCGTTGTAGGCCACCACAGCCGTGATGGGCAGCCCCTTGGCCAGCAGGTTGAGCATGGCGCGCTCCCCACCCTCCTCATTGGGCATGCCGCTCTCCACCAGCTCGGGATCGGCGCTCAACCCCGCCTCGGCCAGGGCGTCCTGATAGCCTTGATGGCGCAGCAAGGCATCCTCGATGGCGTGATCCGAGCTCAGGAAGGCGATGTGGCGGTGCCCCAGCTCCAGCAGATGGCGGGTCGCGGTCGCGGCCCCCTGACGGTTGTTGAGGGCGATGCAGCGCCCCCGCAGGCTCGGGATGTCGCGGTTGATCAGCACCATGCCGGGGGCCCGCAGGGCATAGTCGATGAGTTCCTCGTCGCCGAGCGCCTTGCTGTGCACCACCAGCGCCTCGCAACGCTTGCCGATCAGCAGCTCGATCGCTTCCCGCTCCTGCTGGGCTCGGTGAAAACCATTACCCATCAGGAGGTGCAACCCCTGCTCGACCGCCACCGTCGCCACCCCCTTGACCAGGGCACCGAAGAAGGGATCGGCCACGTCGCCCACCACCACGCCCATGGTGTCGCAGGTCTGGCTGACCAGGGCCCGGGCGTTGGCGTTGGGGGTGTAGCCCAGTTCGGCCATGGCCTTCAGCACCACCTCGCGGGAGGCGGCGCTGGCCTTGGGTGAATTGTTCATCACCCGTGAAACCGTTGCCACCGACACATTGGCCAAACGGGCGACATCCTTGATGGTGCTCATGCTGTTTTCACTTATTTCACGGTTCGATATGACGCATTATACCGGGCAATGTCCCTGATAACAGGGGAAAAAGTCACCACACGGCATTCGTGACGACAAAAACAAGTGTAATCGTTTACACAAAACCGTTAACCGGATCACAGTTTACCTTCCAACCCCTCGGCTAGACTCCTTCTCAGACTTTCCTGTGTGAGGATCCAAGGGTGGAGAAGAGGATGAAAGTACTGGTCACCGGCGGTTGCGGCTATATCGGCAGCCACACCTGCCTGGCCTTGCAGGCCGCAGGCATGGAGCCCGTGGTGGTGGACAACCTGTGCAACAGCAAGACCGGCGTGCTGACACGCATCGCCGCCATCAGCGGGCAGGCGCCCGCGTTCTACCAGGGGGACATCCGCGACCCGGCCCTGCTGGATCGCATCTTCGCCGAGCAGGAGATAGGGGCCGTGATCCACTTCGCCGCCCTCAAGGCGGTCGGCGAGTCGACCCGCATTCCCCTCGACTACTACGACAACAACCTCGGCGGCACCCTGGTGCTGCTGCAGGCCATGAAACGCGCCGGGGTCCACAACCTGGTGTTCAGCTCCTCGGCCACCGTCTACGGTGACCCGGCAAGCGTGCCCATCCGCGAAGACTTCCCCCGCAGCGCCACCAATCCCTATGGGCGATCCAAGCTGATCATCGAGGAGATCCTCGAGGATCTGCAGGCTGCCGAGCCCCACTGGAGCATGACCCTGCTGCGCTACTTCAACCCGGTCGGCGCCCACGAGTCCGGCACCCTGGGAGAGGATCCCCAGGGCATCCCGAACAACCTCATGCCCTTTCTGACCCAGGTCGCCATCGGTCGCCGTGACTGCCTCTCGGTGTTTGGAAACGATTACAAAACCCCGGATGGCACAGGGGTACGCGACTACATCCACGTGATGGATCTCGCCGAGGGCCACGTCAAGGCGCTGCAGCATTGCACCCACAAGGGCGGCGTCCATGCCTACAACCTGGGCACCGGCCAGGGCCAGAGCGTGCTGCAGATGGTGGCGGCGTTCGAGGCGGCCAGCGGCCGCCCCCTGCCCTATCGCATCGAGCCAAGGCGCCCCGGCGACATCGCCGAGTGCTGGGCAGACCCGGCCAAGGCCGAGCGTGAGCTGGGCTGGCACGCCAGCCGGGATCTCGCGGCCATGTGCGCCGACAGCTGGCGCTGGCAGTCCGCCAACCCGAACGGTTACGAGGAGTAGGCCCCCGGCCTCTCCATGACGATTCTCCCAACTCATTGACTGGAGTGATGATGTTCAACCCCGTTGATCACCCCCACCGCCGCTTCAACCCGCTGACCGGCCAGTATGTGCTGGTCTCCCCCCACAGGGCCAAGCGCCCCTGGCAGGGTCAGGTCGAGAAGGTGAGCCAGGCGCCGAGCCTGGCCCACGATCCCGACTGCTTCCTCTGCGCGGGCAACAAGCGCGTCACCGGCGATATCAATCCCGATTACCAGGGCACCTTCGTCTTCACCAACGACTTCGCCGCCCTGATGCAGGACACTCCGGCCGCCAGCGGCGAGCAGGATCCCCTGCTGAAGCTGGAGGCGGCCCGTGGCACCAGCCGGGTCATCTGCTTCTCGCCGGATCACGGCAAGACACTCCCCGAACTGGAACTGCCCGCCATCGAGGCGGTGATCCACACCTGGATGGATCAGGTGGCCGAGCTGTCGGCTCAGTGGGAATGGGTGCAGGTGTTCGAGAACAAGGGCGCCGTCATGGGCTGCTCCAACCCCCATCCCCACGGCCAGCTCTGGGGCAGCGACTTCCTGCCCAACGAGATCGCCCGGGAAGAGGAACACCAGCGCGCCTGGCTGGCCGAGCACGGCCGCCCGCTGCTGGTCGACTACGTGGAGCGCGAGCTGCAAGACCGCTCCCGCATCGTGGTGGAGACCGAACACTGGCTGGCCGTGGTACCGTTTTGGGCCGCCTGGCCGTTCGAGACCCTGCTGCTGCCCAAGCGCCATGTTCCCTCCCTGCTCGGCCTCACCCCTGAGCTGCAGCAGGATCTGGCCATCGCGCTCAAGGAACTCACCAGCCGCTACGACAACCTGTTCGAATGCAGCTTCCCCTACTCCATGGGCTGGCACTTCGCCCCGCCGCGCTCGGACTGTCCCGAGGCCTGGCAGCTGCACGCCCACTTCTACCCGCCCCTGCTGCGCTCCGCCACCGTGCGCAAGTTTATGGTGGGCTTCGAGATGCTGGCCGAGACCCAGCGCGACCTTACCCCGGAACAGGCCGCCGAGCGCCTGCGTTCCCTCTCCCCCGTTCATTACAAAGCCAATGAGGTAACCCCATGACCCCCAGCCAACGCGTCAGCGCCGTTTTTGCCGAGCAGTTTGAACAGCAACCCGACCTGCTGGTGCGCGCCCCAGGCCGCGTCAACCTCATCGGCGAGCACACCGACTACAACGACGGCTTCGTGCTGCCCTGCGCCATCGACTACGAGACCTGCGTCGCCATCGGCCGCCGCGCCGACAACCTGGTACAGGTGGTGGCGGCCGACTACGGCAACCAGCGCGACCTGTTCGATCTGGACCGGCCCATCGCCCATCATCCGGATCAGCGCTGGAGCGACTACATCCGCGGCGTGGTGAAGTGCCTGCAGGAGCGCGGTTATGCCCTGCGCGGCCTCAATCTGGTGGTCTCCGGCAACGTGCCCCAGGGTACCGGGCTCTCCTCCTCCGCCTCGCTGGAGGTGGCCATCGGCCAGGCCTTCAAGGAGGCGCTGGGGCTCGACATCGGCCAGGCCGAGATCGCCCTCAACGGCCAGCAGGCGGAGAACCAGTTCGTCGGCTGCAACTGCGGCATCATGGATCAGATGATCTCCGCCAGCGGCGAGCGCGACCACGCCCTGCTGCTGGACTGCCGCTCCCTGGAGACCCGCCTCATCCCCATGCCGACCGATCTGGCGGTGCTGATCGTCAACTCCAACGTGCGTCGCGGCCTGGTGGACAGCGAATACAACACCCGTCGCCAGCAGTGCGAGCACGCCGCCCGTCACTACGGGGTCAAGGCGCTGCGGGATCTGGATCTGGCCGCCCTCGAGGCAGGCAAGACCGGGCTGGACGAGGTGAGCTATCGCCGCGCCCGCCACGTGGTGGGCGAGAATGCCCGCACCCTGGCCGCCGCCGATGCGCTGGCCAGCGGTGATCTGGTGCGCCTCGGCGAGCTGATGGGCCAGTCCCACGCCGCCATGCGCGACGACTTCGAGATCACCGTGCCCGCCATCGACGGTCTGGTGGAGATCATCAAGGCCAAGATCGGCAGCGAAGGCGGCGTGCGCATGACTGGTGGCGGCTTCGGCGGCTGCGTGGTCGCCCTGCTGCGCCCGGAACAGGTGGACGAGGTGATCGCCACGGTCGAGGCCGAATACCCGGCTCGCTTCGGGCTCCAGGCCGACTGCTATGTCTGCCGCGCCAGCGCTGGCGCGGGGGTGCTCTGATGACCGAATACTGGCTGCAAAGCGAGGCCGGGCTGCGGCTCGGCGTGCTCGACTACGGCGCGACCCTGACGGCCCTTGAGGTAGCGGTCGGCGAAGAGCGTCGCAACGTGCTGCTGGCCTGCGAGCCCGCCGACTACGCCAACCAGAGCGCCTATCTCGGCGCCATGGTCGGCCGTTTCGCGAACCGCATCGGCAACGCCCGTCTGGAGCGGGATGGGCAGGAGTGGCCGGTCGACGCCAACGAAGGGACCACCTGCCTGCACGGCGGTCGCCACTCCCTGCACAACCGGGAGTGGCAGGTGGCCGAGGTCGCGGCGGATCGCCTGCGCCTGCGCACCCTGCTGGCCGACGGCGAGCAGGGCTTCCCCGGCAACCTGGCCGTCGAGCTGGAGTACCGGCTGGAGGCGCTCGATCTGGTGATCGAGATCAGCGCCACCACGGATGCACCGACTCCGGTCAACCTCACCAGCCACGCCTACTTCAACCTGGATGGCGGTGACGTGCGCGACCACAGCATTCGTATCGCCGCCGATCGCTACCTGCCGACCGACGAACGCTCGCTCCCGCTCGGCAAGGCCGAGGTGGACGGCCCCTTCGACCTGCGCCAGACCCGCCGCATCGGCGCCGACTGGCAGGACCATCCACAGCTGGTACGGTGCCGTGGCTACGATCACTGCTTCCTGCTGGACGGGCCGCAGGATGAACCCGCCGTGACCCTGATCTCGGGCGACCAGCGCCTTTGCCTGGAGATGTACACGGATCAGCCCGGCGTGCAGCTCTACACCGGCAACTGGCTGGCCGGCACCCCGGTCCGTGGTGGCGGCGAGTGGCAGAACTATCAGGGGCTCTGCCTGGAAGCGCAGCAACTGCCGGACAGCCCGAACCGCCCCGAGCTCGGCGATCCCTGGCTGCTGCCCGGTCAGACCTATCGCCATCAGACCCGGTATCGCTTGATCCCGACGAACAAATAGCCCCCCTCAGCAGGCTGCCATCTCCCACAGGCGTTGGCAGCCTGCCGCCAGCTAATATTATTAGTTGGTTCTTTCTCACCAGTCATGACCCGCAAGATCAGGGGCTCCCGCCGCGTGATCCCCCTCGTGCTCGACTTCTGTGGCTTATCACCGCGGGATCGATGCGAACCGCGCGTCTCTAAGCGATAGTGCAACCGGGGAGCTCATTTTGTGACTGAGCACCAACTTCTGCCCTTCCTCCTTTGCCATCGCGAAAACCAGCTAATAAAATTAGCTAATCAAAATAAACTTTAGCGAGAGGTTCCGATGGCGGTACAACAATGGACGATCGAGCAGGCCAACGCCTGGTATGACGAGCAGCCCTGGCTGCTGGGCTTCAACTATCTGCCCCGCACAGCGGTCAACTGGACCGAGATGTGGCAGGCCGAGACCTTCGATCCCGCCACCATCGATCAGGAGCTGGGCTGGGCCAGCGAGCTGGGCTATAACACCCTGCGCACCAACCTGCCGTTTATCGTCTGGCAGCACGACCGCGACGGCCTGATCGCCCGCATCGAGCAGTTCCTCGGCCTGTGCGCCAAGCACGGCATCCGCGTGATGATGACCCTGATGGATGACTGCGGCTTCTCCGGCGATCACCCCTATCTGGGCAGCCAGAAACCGCCGCGGGACGACGTGCACAACAGCCAGGCGGCGGCGAGCCCAGGCCGCAACGTCGTCATCGATCCGACCCAATGGCGCGATCTGGAGCGTTACATCCGCGATCTGGTGCGCACCTTCGCCAATGACGAACGGATCTTCATCTGGGATCTCTACAACGAGCCGACCAACCGCGGCATCTTCGCGGAGGGCGATGTGGAGGTGCGCTTCGACGAGGCGCTGGAGACCTACGCCCACTATCTGATGGAGCTGGCGTTCGTCTGGGCGCGGGAGGAGAACCCCACCCAGCCGCTCACCGTCGGCGCCTGGCACGCCCCCTACAGCATCGGTCAGGGTGACTCGGAATTTACCCCGGAAAACACCTTCACCCACCCCACCGACCGGCGCGCCATGGAACTGTCTGACGTCATCAGCTTCCACTCCTATCAGCGCATGGAGGGGTTGAGGATCTCACTGGAGGTGGTTGGCAGCTATCGCCGCCCGATCTTCTGCACCGAGTGGCTGGCACGCCATGTCGGCAGCGTGGTGGAGCAGCAGTTGCCCCTGTTCAAGGAGCTGAAGATTGGCGCCTATCAGTGGGGCCTGGTGAAAGGCAAGACCCAGACCCACCTGCCCTGGCCCTTCGTCCGCAATATCGACCCCGATTTTCGCCGGGTCTGGTTCCATGACCTGCTGGAAGAGGACGGCACCCCCTACTCCGCCAGCGAGACGGCGCTTATCCGCACATTGACCCGCGCATAACACCAACAGGACGCCACAGAGGTGGCGCCCTTCGCAACCCATTCATGTCGTAGAGGTTGGCAGATGACAGACCAGAAGATACAAAATAGAGAGCTGGCGGGATATTTCAGCTACGCCGTCGGGCAATGCCTGAGCTTCGGCCTGGTGGGCTCCTTCATTCTCTATTTTTACACCGATATCCTTGGAATATCGCCCGCTGCGGCCGGGGCCATTTTCCTCGTCGCCCGTATTTGGGATGCCATCAACGATCCCCTGATCGCCGGCTACATGGACACACTGAATTTCAAGCGCGGCAAATTTACTCCCTACATGCTGTTCGTGCCCTTCCTGATCGCGGGCGTCACCGCCCTCAGCTTCATCGGGCTGGATCTGCCGATGGCGACCAAGGTGGCCTATGCGGCGGTGACCTATATCGCCTGGGGCATGATCTACACCCTCTCCGATGTGCCGTTCTGGACCATGTCGTCTGTCATGAGCCAGGAGCCGCAAGAACGCGCCAAGGCCGTGACCGTGGCCATGCTGGGGGTCAACATCGGCATCGGCGGGGCCTCCATCATCTTCCCCAAGCTCACCGAGCTGTTTGCCGCCACCAGCAGCACCAAGGGCTACATGGAAGGCGCCATCTGCCTGATGCTGATCGCCCTGCCGCTGATGGTGATCGGCGCCAGCCAGATGAAGGAGCGCGTCAGGCCCAATCCGGATGACAAGATCACCATCCGGGACTCCTTCCGCGTCCTGCGCTCCAACAAGCCGCTGGCCTATGTGCTGGGCTCCTTCTTCTGCAACGTCTTCTTCAACCTGGCGACCGGGCTCTACATCTTCTTCTTCACCTACAACATGGGTGACGCCGGACTGCTCTCTGTGATGGGGACCATAGGCGTGGCCACTTCCATGGCCTGCATGCTGGTGCCGGTATTGACCAAGCGCTTCAGGAAGCGCGATCTCTTCCTGATGCTCACCATGCTGGAGATCGCCCTGCGCGTCGGCTTCTACACGACGGGTTACGACAACCTGATGCTGGTGTTCGGCTTCCTCGCCCTGATCCACGCCGCCAACGTCATCACCAACCCGCTGATCTCCGCCATGCTGAGCGAGACCATCGAATATGCCGAGCTCAAGTCCGGCCGCCGCTGCGCCGCCATCGCCTTCTCCGGGCAGACCTTTACCGGCAAACTGGCCTGGGCCATCGCGGGCGGCATCTCCGGCACCCTGCTGATCTGGCTCGGCTATCAGCCGAACATGGCGCAGACTCAGGCCACCATGGACGGGCTCTTCATCTGCATCTCGCTGGTGCCGATCGTGGGCAGCGTCATGCGCGTCATCATCATGACCCGTTACAACTTCACCGAAGAAAAGCATGCGAAGGTCCGTCATGCCCTGCTGAAGTGGCGCTCCACCAACGCTATTTAACCGGACAATACAAAGATGCGGCGGGCCGGATCATCATCTGGCCCGCCCTCCGGCCATCACCGCCCCCATCGCTATCGAGGAACCTGATTATGCCGCCCCTGTTCTGGCCCGGAGCCATCGCCCTGTCACTCTCCCTGGGGGGTCTGGTGCTCTGGCTGGATGATGCCTATCTCGGCCTGTGCGCCGCCTTTCTCACCACAGGCTCCTTTGCCCTGCAAGTTGTCCACATCCTGAAAACCCGGGAGACCAAGGCCATCTCCCTCGGCATGTATCTCGCCTTCGGCTGTGGCGTGCTGCTGTGGCTGGTGTACGGTCTGAAGATTGGCGATAGACCGGTCACCATCGCAAACAGCATCACGCTGGCGCTGGCCAGCACCGTGCTGCTGCTCAAGCTGCGCAACGAGTCGCGTACCTGAGGTTCCGATGGAAAAGAACGGGCTCATCTGGTCGCGCCCACCATCCGGAATGTGAAGCTCAAGCCGACCAGCCGCTTCCCGCCTGCGAACAGGCCGCCTTGACGACTGGCTGTTCCGGGCGCCAGCAACTGTCCAGCAGGCCTCCAGCGAGACGCCGAGCATCCGGTTGCAGCGGGCCGATGTCAGATAAACACTGACGCAGACTCAGAAGGGCGACGACGTGCTTTAGAAGAGAGAGAAAAATGTTTTTATCTCAATCCCATGCCGTGGTGCCAATCCCAGACAAACGCCACGCCCCCTCTCACGACTCATGCACCAACCGCTGGCTGGATGTCCGGATAAAGAGCTCCCCCTCCAGCTTCATCACGGGGGCAATCGGTCTCTCCCCCTGCGCCAGCTGCATCAGGGTCTCCACCGCCAGCTTGCCCATTTCGTCGTAGGGCAGCTCGATGGAGCTCAGCGGGGGGACCATCTCGTTGGCCAGCATCTGATTATCGTGACCAGCCACCAGGATATCTTCCGGAATGCGTAACCCTGCCTCCGCAATGGCCTGATAACAGCCCTGCGCCATGTAGTCGCTGCAGCAGAAGATACCGTCGGGTGCCTGGGGGAGTGCCAGCAACTGCCGCGTCTGCTCATAGGCCTCGTGCAAGGACCAGTTAGCGACGCGCACCAGTTGTGGGTCCGGGATCACGTCATGATTGATCAGCGCCTGGCGATACCCCTCCAGCCGCAGGTTGTTGGCCTCCATCCAGGGTTCTCCCTGAATCAGCGCGATCCGCCGGCAGCCCTGCGCCAACAGGTGTGCCGTCATCTTGTATCCCCCGAGCTTGTCGGCAGGCAGGATGGAGGGGCGATCGGGTGAGCCTGATGCCTCCAGATAGCAGTTGAGCAGGACGGTGGGAACCTGGGGAGAAAGCTCCATCTCGGGGAGCTGCCGCGTCATCGAGGAAGCAAAGATCATCCCCATATAGTCTCCCTGATTGATCTCCTGCTCGATCAGCTCGGTGAGATCCCGGCTGTTGCGATAATCGAAGGTCACCAGCATGCGATCGGCCTCCCAGGCGCGTTCATTGCAGGCATTGATCGCATCCAGGAAGGGGTCATAGAGGGTGAGCCCGTTGAATACAAAGGCAATCTTGCGAGGAGCCGGACCCTTGGGCTGATGCTCCACCCGCTTGTGCTGGTAGCCCAACTCGGACGCCTTCTCGATCACCCGACGCCTCGTCTCTTCGGAGAGCTTCACCGCGGTAGAGCCATTGAGCACCAAGGAGACGGTGGATTGGGAGACGCCTGCCGCGGCGGCGATGGCACTCATGGTTATGCGTTTCTTGTTCATCGATATGGCCATTGATTACGGGCTGTCCCTGTCGCCCAGGTAATATTATTAGTTATTTTTTTCTCGCCAATCATAACCCAGGGAACAGGGGGGAGCCAGCCAAGTTATCGCCCTCACCATGGCGTCATTCGGCTTGCACCGTTCACTCGACAGGTGCCGTGCGGTGAACCGCGACGGCGAAACCCGAGATTGGAATGAGCCCTGATCAGGCTCATTTTGTGACCAGCCACCAAATTTCACCCTTCATCCTTTGCCATCAGCATGATTAGCTAATAAAAATTAGCTAATCAAAAACAAAGATTAGCAATGGGGAGTCTCGATGGCGGTACAACAGTGGTCCACAGACCGGGCCTGGCAATGGTGGAGCAGGCAACCCTGGTTGAGAGGGTTCAATTACTTGCCCAGAACCGCCGTCAACTGGACGGAGATGTGGCAGCGGGACACCTTCGATCTCCCGACCATCAGGCAGGAGCTGGCCTGGGCCAGAGAGGTGGGCTACAACACCCTGCGCACCAACCTGCCCTTCATCGTCTGGCAGGCAGACAGGGATGGTCTGATCGCCCGCATCGATCATTTTCTCGCGACAGCGGCCGCAGAAGGGATCGGCGTCATGCTGACCCCCATGGATGATTGCGGTTTCTCCGGCGATCACCCCTACCTTGGCCCGCAGAAAGGGCCTGTCGAGCAGCTGCACAACAGCCAGGCAGCGGCAAGCCCAGGGCGCAACGTCGTCATGGATATTACGCAGTGGCATGAGATTGGGCGTTATATCAAGGACATCGTCGGCACCTTTGCCAAGGACGATCGCATCCTGGTGTGGGACCTCTACAACGAGCCGACCAATCGCGGCATCTTCCGCGGCCCCGGTCTGTCTGAAGAGTTCGATCCGGCCATGGAGCCCTACAGCCACCACCTGATGGAGCTGGCCTTCACCTGGGCACGCGAAGCGGATCCCAGCCAGCCGCTCACCGTCTGTGCCTGGCATGCCGCCAACCACTTCAGCCCGGATGAGCCCATCTTTGCCCATCCCACCGACATCCGGGCCATGGAGCTGTCAGACGTGATCAGTTTCCATGCCTATCAGCCCCTGGCGCTGCTGGAAAAGAGCCTGGCAATAGTCGCGGCCTATGAGCGCCCCCTGCTCTGCACCGAATGGCTCGCTCGCCACGCCCAGTCCTTCATGCATGAACAACTGCCCCTCTTCAAGGAACGGAAAATCGCCTGCTACCAGTGGGGGCTGGTCAAGGGGAAAACCCAGACCCATCTGCCCTGGCCCAATATCCAGCGCGAACTCCCAGAGTATGCGGACACCTGGTTCCACGACCTGCTCGAGGCGGATGGCTCCCCTTATGACGGACGCGAAGTTGCCCTGATCCGGTCCCTGACCGACGAATAAAAAACCCTCCGGGGCGATCCACCAGGCATCGCCTCACCCTACGCATAGAGGTCACATGATGAAAAAGATGAAGCTGCTGGCATTGCTGGTCGCGGGCGCGACGCTCTCTCCCGTCACCCTGGCGCAGACCACACTGCAATACTGGACCCTGCTCAACGGCGGCGACGGCGCCCGCATGAAACAGCTGGTCGACGGTTTCAACGCCAGCCAGGGCGACTACAGAATAGAGACCACCACCCTGAACTGGGGCGAACCCTTCTACACCAAGCTCAAGACCGCCTCCGCCATGGGTAGCGGTCCGGACATGGCCACCATCCACCTCTCCAAGATCTCCGGTTTCACCCAGACCCAGGGCCTGGAGCCCATCACGGCACAGGCGATGCAGGCCGCCGGCTATGACAGCGGCAAGCTGTTCCCGCTGCTCTGGAAACAATCGAACGTCGATGGCAAGACCTATGCGCTGCCCATCGATACCCATGCCCTGGTGATCTACTACAACAAGTCCATCGCGGCCAAGGCCGGCCTGCTGGACGAGCAGGGCAAGCTCAAGCCCATCACCTCGCTGGCACAGTTCGACGCGGCGCTCAAGAGCGTCAAAGATCAGGGCGCCATGGGGCTGAGCATGGAGACCTCTCCCATGTCCTATATGCCGTACCGCCTCTGGCTCTCCATGATCACCCAGCAGGGGGGCAAGACCATAGAGAACAACAAGTTCGTCTACGGTGAGGCAGGCCAGAAGGCCATGGAGGCCATGGCCAGGTGGTATGCCGACGGCTACGCCACCAAGGGGCTGGATTACGCCTCTTCCACCACCGAATTCATGACGGGCAAATCCGCCTTCATGCTCAACGGCGTCTGGGAGCTGCCCTCCGTCACCGACGGCATGAAGGGCGGCAGGCTCGGCTTCGAGGTGGGGGTTGCCTCGCTGCCCTCCTTCTTCAACGGCGTGCAGGCGGCCTGGGCCGACTCCCATGCGCTCGCCATTCCGAACAACAAGGGCAAACCCATCTCGGCCGAGAAGATGAAAGGGGTCGCCCGGTTCGCCACCTACATCAACCAGCAGGCCATCACCTGGGCCGAGGGCGGCCATATTCCGGCCTATGAACCGGTAGTGGAGACCAAGGAATTCAAGGAGATGCCGCTGCTCGCCGACTATGTCAGCGACACCGCCAGCCACATCGTCTATGACCCGGACGGCTGGTACAGCGGAGCCGCAGGCCCCCTGCAGGCCACCGCCTCCAAGTACTTCCCTGCCGCCCTGACCGGTCAGCTGCCCACCGAAAAGGCACTGCAGATGTTCGAGCGCGACGCGGGCAAGTTCATGAGCCGCCCGGCCCGTTAATGACCCCGGGGCAGAGGGTCACCCCCTGCCCCTCCGTTTCTCCCATTCCAGGCTCGATCGCAGACATGGATCATAAAGACACTACCAGAACCCCCGCCGGCAGCTTGGGGGCCCTCATGACGCCCTGGCTCATGCTGGCCCCCTTCCTGCTCGCCTTTTTGCTCTTCTTTGTCATTCCGGCCCTGCAAACGTTGCAGTTGAGCTTTACCGACAGCGGGCTGACCGAGACCCACGGCTATGTGGGCCTTGCCAACTATGTTGAGCTGCTGCAAGACCCGAGCTTCTGGGATTCGCTGCTGCAAACCGCCTACTTCGCCCTGCTCACCGTGATCCCCCTGACCGCCCTGGGGCTGGTGATGGCGATGCTGATCAACCGGCTCACCCGCTTCGCCGGCCTGGTGCAGGCCATCTTCTTCATCCCCAATATCTTGCCTATCGCCGTCATGGCGATGATAGGCGGATGGATGCTGCACCCCACCTTTGGGGTGGTCAACCTGATCGCGGGCACCGAGATCGCCTGGTTCAACGACCCGGACTTCGCCATGCCCATGGTCGCGATGGCGACCATCTGGTGGACCGTCGGCTTCAACGTGCTGTTGTTCCTCGCTGCGCTCAAGAACATCCCGCAGGACCTCTACGAGGCGGCCCGGCTCGACGGCGCCTCGGAGTGGGGCATCTTCCGTTACATCACCTGGCGCCAGCTGCGCCCCGTGACCGTCATGGTCTTCGGCCTGCAACTGGTGGCCTCCCTGAAGATCTTCGGCCAGACCTACCTGCTGACTGGCGGCGGCCCCTTCGACAGCACCAAGGTCGTTCTGCACTACATGTACGAGACCGGGTTCGTCAACCAGAACGCCGGCTATGCCTCGGCCATCGCCGTGGTCTTCGTGCTGATCGTCTTGCTCATTCTGGTGCTGCAATCCCTGGCTAATAGATTCATCAATCGTCGAGGCTAAGATGAAGAGCAAACTGACATTTACCGCCTTGCTGGCCATCTCATTGACCCTGCTGCTCTGCCTGTTGTGGGGCGCCCCGCTGCTGTGGGCCATCAGCACTGCGCTGCGCCCGGAGGAGCAGACCGTCGCCGGGCTGCAGTGGTTGCCCGACCCCGTCACCCTCGATGCCTTCATCAAGGTGCTGACCCTGGGGGATCTGCCCATCTTCTTCATGAACAGCGTGTTCACCTCGCTGGCGGTCACAGTGCTGACGCTGTCCGTCACAGTGCTGGCCGCCTACAGCTTCTCCCAGCTCCGCTTTCGGGGGGCAAACCTGCTGTTCTGGTGCTGCATGTTCGGCATCATCTTCCCGTTCGAGGCCCTGGTGATCCCGCTCTTCCGCCAGATTTATCACCTCGGACTGGCCGACTCCCTCGGGGGCGTGATCCTGCCCCAGGTGGTGTCGCCCATGGTGCTGTTCGTGCTCAAGCGCTTCTTCGATCAGATCCCCAAGGACTTTCGCGAGGCGGCCATCCTGGATGGCGCTCGGGAGTGGCAGGTGCTGCTGCGCGTTTATCTGCCCCTGTCTCGAAACATCATCTATGCCATGGCGATCATCACCTTCATGGGGGCCTGGAACAACTTCCTCTGGCCGTTCCTGGTGGTGAGCTCCACCGAGAACATGACCATCCCCATCGGCCTGACCCAGCTCAACGACACCTACGGGGTGCGCTATGCCCAGAACATGGCCTCCGCCCTGATAGGTGGCCTGCCGGTCGCCATCCTCTACGTCATATTCCAGAAACGAGTCGCATCGGGCTTCCTCGCTGCCACCGGTCTCAAGGGTTGACCATTCACGGGCCCGCCGAGGCGAGCCCCTTGTTTTACGGCCAGCACGGGCCCTCGTGAGAGAACATTCATATGTCCTGCGTATTGCTTAACAACATCAAGAAGACCTATCCCAACGGCAATGCCGTCATCCACGGCGTGGATCTGGAAATAAAGCAGGGGGAATTCGTCGTCTTCGTCGGCCCCTCCGGCTGCGGCAAATCCACCCTGCTGCGCATGATCGCCGGGCTGGAGGCGATCTCCGAAGGGGATCTGCACATCGGCAACAAGCGCGCCAACGATCTGGATGCCGCCAGGCGGGGGGTCGCCATGGTGTTCCAGTCCTATGCGCTCTACCCCCACCTGACGGTGGCCGAGAACATGGGCTTCTCCCTGCTGTTCAACGGCACGCCAAAGGCGGAGATCGCCACCAAGGTGAACCGGGTGGCGGAGACCCTGCAACTGGCCCACCTGCTGGATCGCAAGCCCGCCGAGCTCTCGGGGGGCCAGCGTCAGCGGGTTGCCATCGGTCGCGCCATAGTGCGCGAACCCGACGTCTTCCTGTTCGACGAGCCGCTCTCCAACCTGGATGCGGCCCTGCGCGGACAGATGCGCACCGAGCTGGCGCGCCTGCACCAGAAGCTCGGCACCACCATGATTTACGTGACGCACGATCAGGTGGAGGCGATGACCCTGGGGGACAGGATCGTGGTCTTCAACAAGGGACACATCGAGCAGGTGGGTTCACCGCTGGAGCTCTACCAGCGCCCCGCCACCGAGTTCGTGGCCACCTTCCTCGGCATGCCAAAAATGAACCTGCTGACCTGCAAACTGGCGGGAGCAGAGGGGCAACACTGGCAGCTGACAGCGGGCAGAGGGATCGCGCTGGCCGTGCCTGAGTCCTCGTTCGACTGCACCGGCCAGCGCAGCATCAAGCTGGGGATCCGCCCCGAACATCTGCTGGTCGGTGCAGAGGGGGCGTCGGGCGCCCATCTCCAGGGCCGGGTCTCTCTGGTAGAGAACCTCGGCGATTCCGCCATCCTGCACATCAAGTGCGAGGGTCTGGAGCGACTGCTGCTGGCCAAGGTCAACACGGATCGGCGGGTACCCGCGTGCGACGAGGCCGTCTCCCTCACCGTCGCCCTCGAATACGTCCACCTCTTCGGCGAGCAGGGACAGAGCCTGCGGCGTTGAGCCGAGGGGCGGGCAAGCCTCGCCCCTTCATGGAGCATCAGTCATGTTTCGCATCCTGTTCACTCTCTTCATCCTGGTGGGAGCCATCATGCCAGCACAGGCCGGTTTGACGTTTACCAATCCCATCCTGAGTGATGGCGCAGACCCCTGGGTCGTGCGCCATGACGACGGCTTTTACTACTACACCCAGACAACCGGCAACGACATCACCCTATGGCGAACCAGAGATATCGCCGACCTTGAGCATGCCGAGCGCAAGGTGGTCTGGATGCCGCCTCAGGGCGCCGTCAACGGCTCCCACATCTGGGCGCCCGAGCTGCACCGGTTGGATGGCCGCTGGTACATCTATTTCGCCGCCTCGGCAGGGGATATGACCCGGCAGCGCATGTACGTGCTGCAATCCGAGGAGGACGACCCGTTCGGCAGCTACGCCTTCCCGCAAGATACCGACGCCGGCAAGATCTCCGATGCCAGCGACAAGTGGGCCATCGATGGCACAGTGCTGGAATACGAGGGCCAGCGCTATTTCATCTGGTCGGGCTGGGAGGGGGACGTCAACGAGCAGCAGCGCATCTACATCGCCAGGATGAGCTCCCCCTGGCGACTGGCAGGAGCGCGGGTCGAGATTTCCCGCCCCGAGCTGGCGTGGGAGCGCATCGGTACGCCCCAGGTCAATGAGGCCCCGCAAGTCCTGCTGGGCCCGGAAGGGCGCCTCTTCCTCGTCTACTCCGCCAGCGGCAGCTGGACGGACGATTATTGCCTCGGCCTGCTGACGCTGGAGGGGGAGGATCCGATGAACCCGGCACACTGGCGCAAGCAACCCGAGCCAGTGTTTAGCAAAGACGAAGGCAAGGAGGTCTACGGTCCCGGTCATAACGGCTTCTTTACCGATGGCGCGGGACAGCCCTGGCTGATCTATCACGCCGCCAAGTTCAAGGGGGCAGGCTGGAACCGCGAGATACACATGCAGCCCTTCCACTGGGACGAGCAGGGCCTGCCTCTGTTTGGCTCCCCCCTGGGGGCCGGACGCCCACGGACAGCCCCGCACTGATGGAGACCCCGATGGGGGCTTCAACGACATGGTGGGAGGAGAGCACCCTGCACTCGCCGCCCGTGAGAGAGGCCAGGATGCGGCCCGCGACAGCGCCATCGCCTCCTGAGAGGCTTTTTGTGGTTGTCGGCAGCAACCTGATGCAGGAGAGTGTCATTTGACCCACAAAATTCACCGCCTCACTCGGTGCGATGTACGGGTCATATATCGGCCTCACCACACCTCAATAATTGTCAATATGGTGGCGACATGGATTGAACATTAATTTGTTTTATTCAGCTTTAATCAAGCAAGCTGAACAGTCTTTATTATTTTCTTAGTTAAGTTCCAGTTCAGCCTAAATACTGGCAAAACACATCATCAAATTAATATGAACTGGAATGAGTCCACTTGAATTAAATAGAGAAAGAATTGTGTGAAGCGCATGGCAAAATAAATTGCTGCTGATGTTCTTGCCTGGTCTGTTTGCTATAGTCAGGCTGACTCCACAAGCATGCCTTTTTGATGCGCTTGTCTGGCAAGGTCAAAATATGCGTGAACAGGTGCCATCTATTTTGGATGTGCCATGAGGGCTGCTCGCCCCATGACAGACAAGGGTTGAGCTCACCCCAGAACAGCGACGTCAGCTCAGCGCCTGAACGCCACGCTAAGGGTCGAGGCACCTGTGATGCTTGCCTGTGACAGGCTGCTCGCCAGGCGAGGGGCAGGCAGATGTGCGAGTCGCCCCAATGCTATTTCGAAAAACGGTCAACGGATTTGCCATTATCGCGTCCTCGTTGTTAACCATTGCGATCAATGAAAGCTAGTTGCGAAGACATGCCGCCGGCAATGATGTCCTGACAATGCTCCATTCTTTTATTAAAGAATGGATAACACGGCTTCCTAAAATAACGGCCACCTGTGGCAGGCTCCCATGCCGTCACGCCGCTATTCCCATTATTTATGTTTGCAAGGCTCAACACAGAGAAGTGTCGAGTTTCAAATCGGTCAGGGAATTGACTCAGTGGAATGCTGATTGTTTTCGGCGTTACCCAATTCATCATTGTTATAAGGAAGAGATCATGAAAACCAAGTGGCTTCCAGTTGCCGTCGCCGTCGTGTCTGCGCTTTCCGCGCAAGCTGCCGTTTCTGCCGAGGCGGCCGGCTTCGATTATTACGGCTATTTCCGCTCCGGCATGGGAACGGGCGACAGCGGCTCCATGCAAGATGCCGTGGGAGGCAGCTTCCAGAAGAACAAGGTCGGCCGTCTGGGCAACGAATTCGATACCTATGCCGAGGTGGGTTTCGGCAAGGAGCTGAAGAGCGACGAAACCAAGTCCGTCTATATCCAGACCATGTTCAACATGTACGACGGCGACACCAACAGCAACATGGGGGATTCCAACTTCGGCTGGGAAAACATGAACATGCAGCTGCGCAACTTCATGGGCCTGGGTGAGACCTCCTGGGCTGGCATCCGTCAGTACAAGAAGGGCTTCGTCATCGACTCGAATGATTTCTTCTACTGGAACCAGACCAACATAGGTGGCGGTATCGAAGACATGCAGCTGGGCCAGGGCAAGCTCTCCGTCGCCGCCCTGCACCGCGACATCGCAGACAGCTACAACAACAGCGTCGGCGATCCGATAGAGGACATGATCGACTCCAACCAGCTGGACTTGCTCTACACCGACCTGCCGCTGTGGAATGGCGCCACCCTGGCCATGGGTTACAAGTTCCTGAAGGCCGATGCCACCGCGGAGCAGATCGATGCCGATCTGGGCAACCATGACTACGCCGACGGCCATGCCGTGATGCTGGAACTGAATCAGTCGCTCCTGGGAACTGGTTGGAACAAGACCACCCTCCAGTACTACGCCGACGGCTCCGCCCTGCAAGGGGTCACCTTCGGTTCTGCCGATACCCTGAGCGGCCGTGTCGAGAGCGGCAACGGCTTCGCCATCCGCAACTACGGCATCATCCCGCTGGCCGCAGACTGGGATCTGAGCCACGCCATCAACTACGCCGAAGCGAACGACATCAAGCAGTGGGATGGCGTCGAGGGTGACGCAAGCGCCTTCGCCGTGAGCGCCAAGGTGACCTACCACTGGACCGACATCACCCGCACCTATGTGGAAGCCGGTTACTTCGAGGACGAGAAGACCGAGAACGGTGACGTCGACTCCCGCAGTGGCTCCAAGACCACCATCGCCCAGGCCTTCTCCTTCGGCCGTGGCGAGCCGGAGCTGCGCGTGTTCGCCAGCTACCTCGACAGCGACAACGCCGACTGGGATGGCTCCCACGCCTTCGACAACGGCACCGCCGATGACACCTGGACCGTGGGCCTGCAAGCCAACGTATGGTGGTAACCACCCGGCCAGGATCCGCTGCCGATCCCCGTGTTCCACAGGGACGGGGCTGAGAACCGGCAGGAATTGAGGCGCGACGGGTTGGCATAGAAACTATGCCAACCCGTTGTTTTATATTGAGTTTACAATGTGTGGCCAAGCCGTGGTTGCCCCCGTCATTGCCGTTGACAACCGCGATGGCTTCTGGCGTTGTATGGCGATGCATTCAGACATCACCCCCGGCGTGCCGATGCCCGCGCCACCAACGGCTTGAGGCCTAAGGTCCTGCACATGAAAGCTGATTCAGGAGTACCCATGGATGATCCCTACCTCGCCGCGCCGGATCGTTACCAGCGCCAGGCCTACCGACCCGCCGGTCGCCACGGCCTCCGCCTGCCCGGCATCGGTCTCGGCCTCTGGCACAACTTCGGCGAAGGGAGCGATCCCGCCAGGGTGAAGGCCATGGTGCACCGGGCGTTCGATCTCGGCATCACCCACTTCGATCTCGCCAACAACTACGGCCCGCCCCCGGGCGCCGCCGAGACCACCTTCGGCAAGCTGCTCAAGGGCAGCCTGGCTCCCTACCGGGACGAGCTGATCATCGCCAGCAAGGCGGGCTACGTGATGTGGGACGGCCCCTACGGCGACGGCGGCAGCGCCAAGTACCTGTTTGCCAGCCTGCACCAGAGCCTGCGCCGGCTCGGCCTCGACTACGTGGACATCTTCTATCACCACAGGCCGGATCCCCGCACCCCGCTGGAGGAGACCTGCCAGGCGCTGGCGCTCATGGTGCGCCAGGGCAAGGCGCTCTACGTCGGCCTCTCCAACTACCCGGCCCCGCTTGCCGCCCAGGCGGCGACCCGGCTGGCGGAACTCGGCACCCCCTGCCTGGTCAACCAGCTCAAGTACTCCCTGTTCCAGCGCGATATCGAAGCCGACACCCTGCCGGTCTGCCGGGAGCAGGGGGTGGGGGTGGTCGCCTTCTCGCCCCTGGCGGGCGGACTGCTGAGCGATCGCTATCTGGCCGGCATTCCGGCGGATTCCCGCGCCGCCAGCGCCAGCCCCTTCCTCAAGCCCGAACAGATCACCCCGGACAGGCTGACCCGAATCCGCGCCCTGCACGATCTGGCACTGCGGCGGGGACAATCCCTGTCACAGCTCGCGCTGCAGTGGGTGCTGCGCGACCCCGTGGTGAGCTGCGCCCTCATCGGCGCCAGCAACCCGCAACAGATAACGAGCGCCGTCGACGCCCTGGCCCTGCCGCCCCTGGAGGAGACGCTGCAGCAGCAGATCCTGTCCGTGCTGGCGTGACGGGATGAGCCGCCGGCCCGAACCCGAGGTCATGTCAGACGGTGACGTGACCATGGCGGCGCCGGCCCCGTTCCCCGGAAAACAGGGGAGCTGCCTGCCCAGCCCCTCTCCCACAAGGCGGATCGGCCGGGTTCGCTGACACGGCCCCCAATAATCTCTGGTTGCCCGCGCGATTTTCCGCCATCATTGGCCGCCCCGACCCTGTTCGGGGCTGATTTTATCCAGACCCATCAACCAAGAGATCTGCACCATGACCGAATCCTACGCCCTGTTTGTCGCCTTCGTGCTGGGCATAGTGGAAGGCCTGACCGAGTTTCTGCCCGTTTCCTCCACCGGCCACATGATCATCGTCGGCCACCTGCTCGGTTTTGAGGGGCCCAAGGCCGCCACCTTCGAGGTGGTGATCCAGCTGGGCTCCATCCTGGCGGTGGTCGTCATGTTCTGGCGCCGCCTGTTCGGTCTCATCGGCATCCACTTCGGCCAGAAGCCGCCGAAGGGCCAGGCCACCCTGTCGCTGGTGCACATCATCCTCGGCATGCTGCCCGCCGTGGTCATCGGGCTGGTCATCCACAGCTGGATCAAGGCCCATCTGTTCGGCCCCCAGACCGTGATGTATGCCCTGGTGGCCGGCGGCATCCTGCTCATCATCGCCGAGAAGTTCCGTCCGGCGGTTCGCGCCGAGACGCTGGACGACATCAGCTACAAGCAGGCCTTCGGCATCGGCCTGTTCCAGTGCCTGGCGCTCTGGCCCGGCTTCTCCCGCTCCGGCGCCACCATCAGCGGCGGCATGCTGATGGGGATCAGCCGCCATGCGGCGGCCGAGTTCTCCTTCATCATGGCGGTGCCCATGATGATCGCGGCCAGCGGCCTGGATCTCTACAAGAGCCGTGACTTCCTCTCCATGGCCGACTTCCCCATGTTTGCGGTGGGTTTCGTCACCGCCTTCGTGGTGGCCATGATCGCCATCAAGACCTTCCTGGCGTTGATCCGTCGCCTCGATTTCATCCCGTTCGCCATCTACCGCTTCGTGGTGGCCTTCGCCGTCTACCTGGTGTTTGTGGCCTGATCACCATGCCATGGAACGAGAAAGGGACCCTGTGGGTCCCTTTTTTATTGCCATTGAGGGCTCAGTAGAGGCGATGGCTGATGCCGTTGAGCAGCCGCGACAGCCCCTTGGTGAACTGCACGGGCGCATCCTGCACCGTGTAGCAGAGGCAGCCGTCCGGGGTGTGCGGACTGTGGGCGTGGCTGGCGTCGCGCCAGATGAAATCCCCGGCCTGATAGCGGGTGTCGCCATCTTCTATGGTGCCCGCCAGCAGCAGAGTCAGCTCATAGCCCCTGTGGGTGTGCTCGGGGATGCGGCCGCCCGCCTCGATGTGGAGCAGGCTGGCGCGGGCCCCCATCTCGTCGAGCGGCAGGCTGTGCTGGCGAATGGCGCCGATGTGGCGCCACCTGGGGCCATGGTACCTGGCCAGCACCCGTGGCAGGCGGTAGCTGTGGCCCGCCACCCGCAGCTCGGGCCGGGGGCTCGCCGGGGGCTCCCGCTCGGCCGCCGTCGCCACCGGCTGATGCAGTATGCCGGCCAGCATGGCATCGAACCCGGCCGGCAGCGCCTCGTCCGGCTCGGCGGGCGCCAGGTGCTCGCGGGCCAGCTCCTCTTCGCAATCCTTGACCCGGGCGGCGCAGTCCGGGCAGAGCTCGCAATGGGCGGAGACGCCGACGGCCAGCGGCAGTGGCAGCTCGTCGGCGGCGAAGGCGCGCAGCATGAGTGCAGTCGGATGGGTCTTAATCATGGCCTTGCTCCACTTGTTCCTTCAGTTTCTGTAATGCCAGCCGGAGGCGGGACTTGATGGTACCGAGCGGCACGCCGAGCCGGTCTGCCAGCTCCTGCTGGGAGAGCTCCTGCAGATAGATGCCGCGCACCACCTGCTGCTGCGGCTCCGGCAGGGTGGCCACATAGTGGGCCATCTGGCGGGTCAGCACGGCGTCCTCGCCCCCGCTCAGGTGCTCCTCCTCCGCCCTGAACTCCAGCAGGGGCCAGATCTCCTCGGCGCACAGCTCCTCCTTGCTGGCTCGGCGGCGGCGCAGCATGTCGAAGCTCTGGTTGCGCATCACCGTATAGATCCAGGTGGTCGGCGCCCCCTTGTCGGGGTGGTAGAGGCGCGCCTTCTGCCACACCAGCAGCATGGTCTCCTGGACCAGCTCCATGGCGTTGGCCTCGCTGCCGAGGTGGCGCAGCCCGTAGCTGCGGATGCGCGGGGCGAAGTGGTGAAACAGGGTGGCGAAGGCAGCCTTGTCGGCCTGCTCGGCCACCCGGATGAGTAGAGATGTCAGATCGCCATCTGGGTTGTCCATGGGGGGCGATGTCCTGCGTGGAGCCGATTGTGGTTGGCCAGTATATGCCATTGCGCCATCCCTCGCGTGTCGTGGTCTTCACCAGTACGTGCGGGAAGGAAAAAGGATCACCCCGGACTGTCAGTGGCTGGCGACCAGCAGGCCGCTCAGCAGGGAGAGGGCGGGCTGGTTGTCCTTGGCCGCGACCAGCCACTGCTTCTGCTCCACCGGGATGGGCAGCACCTCCAGCCAGCGCTGGGCCACCCAGCTCGCGTCCTCCCAGTCCGGCTCGGGATAGAGGGCCGCGTATTCGGGGTAGTCGTTGAACACGTCCTGCAACGCCTTGGCCAGGGAGTGCTGGTCGGCCTTGAGCCGGCCGCTCTGCCAGGGGGGCAGCGGCTCCACCTCGCCGACCCGCAGGCCGTCCTGCTCCTGCCACAGATCGGTGATCCTGACCCGCTCCACCCCGAGCACTGTGATGCCGAGCAGGCCGTCAGGCAGCAGATCGAAGTCGATGATCCGCACCCGGGTGGCGATGGGATACATGTTGCGCAGCGCATCGGGCTGGCGGGGATCCAGCATGCAGAGCGCGAACTCCCGCTCCCGGGACTCGGCGATCATGCGCTGGTATCTGGGCTCGAAGATGCGCAGCGGCATGATGCCGCCGGGCAACAGGTGAGCGGAGAGTGGAAACAGTACCAGTGTCATGGGAATCGTCCTCCAGCGGCTTCCTCTAAGGATACGACCGCCGTAGGCAGCGAGATCATTCAGACCGAAACGGTATAAATAGCCCCGCAATAATCAGGGGAAAATAGCCTGGACAAGCCGCTTCGATATGCAGTAGAAATGGATAACCACCACTTATTCAAATCAATATCCTGCCATGTGGTGGAAAACGCAGTGAAATATCCGTCGCACCCACGGGTACGGGCCGTTCCTATAGTTTTCTCGGCCCGATGCGGGTAAAATTCACGCCCTTATCCAGTCAGTCATTTTTCGACGCGCAACCTCGGTGGTCAGTTATGAAAGAGCATATTCATCATCTACTTGAACAAACGGTAGCCAATCTCAAGTCTGCGGGCGTCCTGCCGGCGGACCTGGAAGCTCGCGTGCAAGTAGACCGATGCAAGGAGAAGGCTCACGGTGACCTGGCCACCAACCTGGCCATGCTGCTGGCCAAACCGGCCCGCAAGAATCCCCGCGAGCTGGCCGCCGCCATCATCGAGCACCTGCCCGCCTCCGATCTGATCGCCAAGGTCGAGATCGCCGGCCCCGGCTTCATCAACTTCTTCTTCGACACGAGCTGGCTGGCCGGCCAGGTGGAGGCCATGGTGACCAGCGCCAACGCCAACGTGCGCCTGCCCGCGCCGCAGACCGTGGTGGTGGACTACTCCGCCCCCAACGTGGCCAAGGAGATGGCGGTGCACCACATCCGTTCCACCGTACTCGGTGACGTGGCCGCCCGCGCCCTGGAGTTCCTCGGCCACAAGGTGATCCGCGCCAACCACATCGGCGACTGGGGTACCCAGTTCGGCATGCTGATCGCCTACCTGGAGAAGATGGCCAACGAGCACGCCTCCGACATGGAGCTGCGCGATCTGGAGGCCTTCTACACCCAGGCCAAGCGTCACTACGACGAAGACGAAGCCTTCGCCGAGCGCGCGCGCAACTACGTGGTCAAGCTGCAGGGTGGCGATGAGTACTGCCGTACCATGTGGAAGAAGCTGGTCGACATGACCATGGAGCAGAACCAGCGCAACTACGACCGCCTGAAGGTCTCCCTGACCAACAAGGACATCATGGGCGAGTCCATGTACAACGACATGCTGCCCCAGATCGTCGCCGACCTGAAGGCCAAGGGCCTCGCGGTCGAGAGCGAAGGCGCCACCGTCGTCTTCCTGGACGAATTCAAGAACAAGGATGGCGAGCCCATGGGGGTCATCATCCAGAAGAGCGACGGCGGCTTCCTCTACACCACCACCGACATCGCCTGTGCCAAGTACCGTTACGAGACCCTGGGCGCCGACCGGGTGATGTACTTCATCGACTCCCGTCAGCACCAGCACCTGATGCAGGCCTGGACCATCACCCGCAAGGCGGGCTATGTGCCGGAGTCCGTGCCCCTCGAGCACCACGCCTTCGGCATGATGCTGGGCAAGGATGGCCGCCCCTACAAGACCCGCTCCGGCGGCACCGTCAAGCTGGTCGACCTGCTGAACGAGGCGGAAGAGCGCGCGAGCGCCCTGCTGGAGAGCCGCAACAGCGACCTCTCCGCCGAAGAGAAGGCCGAGGTGGTCCACGCCATCGCCATGGGCGCGGTCAAGTATGCGGATCTCTCCAAGAACCGCACCACGGACTACATCTTCGACTGGGATCTGATGCTGTCGTTCGAGGGCAACACGGCGCCCTACCTGCAGTACGCCTACACCCGTATCCAGTCCATCTTCCGCAAGGCCGGCGTCGATGCCGATACCCTGAGCGGCAAGGTGATCCTGGCCGAAGAGGCGGAAGAGACCCTGGCCCAGAAGCTGATCCAGTTCTCCGACGCGATCAACGGCGTGGCTGACAAGGGGATGCCGCACCTTCTGTGTACATATCTCTATGAATTGTCTGGCAACTTTATGACCTTCTACGAAGCCTGCCCGATCAACAAGGACGGCGTGGACGAGGCGACCCGCCAGAGCCGTCTGCTGCTGTGTGCCGCCACCGCCAAGGTGCTCAAGCTGGGCCTGGGCGTGCTGGGCATCCACACCCTGGAGCGCATGTAATAGATGGCGACCCGGGATTACGTCGGCAACAGCCCGAGACGACGGGCGGGTGGCCGTAACATCAAGAAAGCGGCGCCTCGCCGCTTTCCTGTTATCCCGGCACTGCTGGCCGGGGCCCTGGTGGTCGGCTTCGGCGCCTTCCTCTACCTCATCAACGGCAAGGGGGCCGACGCCCCCACCATCGAGGAGCAGGTGAAGGCCAACAAGCCCAAGGCGCAGGGCAATGGCCTGCCCCAGGAGAAGTGGAGCTACATCGAGCGGCTGGAGAACAAGCAGGTGGACGTCATCGAGCCGCCGCCCCAGCCGGGCGTGCTGCCGCCGCCGCCCGCCGAGACCCTGACCCTGCAGCCGGAGAAGCTGCCGCAACCGGTGCCGACCGAGATCCCCCAGCCGGGGACCCCCATCGGCCAGGCCAAGCCCTACCAGCCGCAGCCGGTGCAACCGACCAAGCCGGCCACCGGTGCCCCGGTCGCCAGCGCCCGGGAACAGGTGATCGACCAGAAGGCCGAGCGTGAACGGATGGAGCGGGAGATCCGCGCCGAGCTGGAACGGGAACGAGCCGAGGCCGCCAGGGCCAAGGCCGCGACCCAGAGCACGCAAACGGCGGCCGCCGACGGCGGTCGCTACATGATGCAGTGCGCCGCCCTGCGCTCCCAGGACTCCGCGGAGTCGCTCAAGGCGCGCATCGCCTTCACCGCCGGCCTCTCCTCCAGCCTGCAGGTGGTCAACGGGGCCGGTGGCGCCGTCTACAAGGTGATGGTGGGCCCCTTCAACGGCAAGGCGGCGGCCGACGCGGCCAACCGCAAGCTGCAGGGCTCCGGCATCAGCGGCTGCATCCCCAAGAAGGGGTGATCGCCGCTTGCCAGGTACAGGGCCGGGTGACAACACCCGGCCCTGTTTCTTTCGACCCCCTTCCTGAGCCCCCCTCGTCCCTCCCCCGATCCGGTCACTGAACAGGCTTGAAAAGCCGGTTGGCCATCCCCATCTTTGTTGCCATGCACAGTCAGGCCGTCATTCGGCTCAAGCGAGGTAAATGAAGTGACTACCATAGTTTCAGTTCGCCGCAACGGTCAGGTCGTCATCGGTGGCGATGGCCAGGTCTCCCTTGGCAACACCGTCATGAAGGGCAATGCCCGCAAGGTTCATCGCCTCTACAACGGCAAGGTGCTGGCAGGTTTCGCCGGCGGCACCGCCGACGCCTTCACCCTGCTCGAACGCTTCGAAGCCAAGCTGCAGGCCCACCAGGGCAACCTGGAGCGCGCCGCCGTGGCGCTGGCCAAGGACTGGCGCACCGACCGCGCCCTGCGCCGCCTCGAGGCCCTGCTGGCGGTCGCGGACGAGCACAAGTCCTTCATCATCACCGGCAACGGTGACGTGGTGCAGCCGGAGCACGATCTCATCGCCATCGGCAGCGGCGGCAACTTCGCCCAGTCCGCCGCCATCGCCCTGCTGGAGAACACGGACCTCGACGCCAAGAGCATCGTCGAGAAGGCCCTCAAGATCGCGGGCGACATCTGCGTGTTCACCAACCAGCACCACACAGTGGAAGTGCTGGACTACAGCGCCAAGTAAGCGCCCCCTCTTCTTAGGGGCGGCCAGGCCGCCCCCGACACAGGAATCCCATCATGTCCGAGATGACCCCGAGAGAAATCGTCCACGAGCTGGACAGGCACATCATTGGTCAGGCCGATGCCAAACGCGCGGTCGCCGTCGCCCTGCGCAACCGCTGGCGCCGGATGCAACTCAATGAGGAGATGCGCCACGAGGTGACCCCGAAGAACATCCTGATGATAGGCCCGACCGGCGTCGGCAAGACCGAGATCGCCCGCCGCCTGGCCAAGCTGGCCAACGCCCCCTTCATCAAGGTGGAGGCGACCAAGTTCACCGAGGTGGGCTATGTGGGCAAGGAAGTGGACAGCATCATCCGCGATCTGACCGACGTCGCCATCAAGCTGGTGCGCGAGACCGAGATGGAGAAGATGAAATACCGCGCCGAGGAGGCCGCCGAGGAGCGCATCCTCGACGCCCTGCTGCCAAACCCGCGCAACAGCTGGGGCGAGGAGGAGAAAGCCGACAACTCCAACACCCGCCAGATCTTCCGCAAGAAGCTGCGGGAAGGCCAGCTGGATGACAAGGAGATCGAGCTGGATCTGGCCGCCACCCCCATGGGCGTAGAGATCATGACCCCGCCGGGCATGGAAGAGATGGCGAACCAGCTGCAGGGGCTGTTCCAGAACCTGGGCCAGGGCCAGAAGAAGAAGCGCAAGGTCAAGGTCAAGGAGGCCATGAAGGCGCTGATCGAAGAGGAAGCAGCCCGCCTGGTCAACCCGGAAGAGCTCAAGCAGAAGGCCATCGCCTCCGTCGAGAACAACGGCATCGTCTTCCTCGACGAGATCGACAAGATCTGCAAGCGCGGCGAGAGTTCGGGCCCGGACGTCTCCCGTGAAGGGGTCCAGCGCGACCTGCTGCCCCTGGTCGAGGGCTGCACCGTCAACACCAAGCACGGCATGGTCAAGACAGACCACATCCTGTTCGTCGCCTCCGGCGCCTTCCAGATCGCCAAGCCGTCCGACCTCATCCCCGAGCTGCAGGGGCGCCTGCCGATCCGGGTCGAGCTGACCGCGCTGACCACCGAAGACTTCGAGCGCATCCTGACCGAGCCGAACGCCTCCCTGACCGATCAGTACCAGGCGCTGATGGCCACCGAAGGGGTCAAGATCGAGTTCACCCAGGACGGCATCCGCCGTCTGGCCGAGGCGGCCTGGCAGGTCAACGAGCGCACCGAGAACATAGGTGCCCGCCGTCTGCACACCGTGATGGAGCGCCTGATGGAAGACATCTCCTTCGATGCCTCCGAGCAGTCCGGCGCGACCTTCGTCATCGACACCGACTACGTCAACGCCCACCTCGGCAAGCTGATTGAAGACGAGGACCTGAGCCGCTTTATCCTGTAACAGGTTGATAGAAAAAGAGAGTCTGAGCGGTTCAGTATCCTGTAACAGACTGATCGAAGACGAAGTTCTGAGTGGTTTAATAGCCTGTAAGCGAACCACTCAATCTCATAGCAAGACGCCTCCCCTGTGGAGGCGTCTTCGTTTTCAGCGCTCTCCCAACTCGCGGCCGTCCCGGGTCGCGTCACCCTGCACGACACACTCCCCTCTTCCCGCCAGCCAGAATGCCGTCACCAGCAGCAAGGCCGTCAGGGCAAAGGTGACCCGGGTGGCGAACACCAGCTCGTCCGCCGTGGCCGTGGCGAGATCGGGCCGCCCCACCAGGGTGGCGAACAGGGCACCCAGCCCCGCCGCCCCCGTCAGCTGGCCCAGATTGCGCGACAGGGTCAGCAGGCCGGCCACGGCCCCCCTGCTCCGCTCATCCACACCACCCACCACGGCGCTGTTGTTGGCGGTCTGGAACAGGGCGTAGCCGGCGGTCAGCAGCAGGATGGGCAGCAAGTAGCCGAGGGGGCCGAGGGCCGATCCCGGGAGGACGAGACAGGTCACGGCCCCCACCATGAGCAGCAGCCCCAGCCGCACCACAAAGGTCGCGCCGACCCTGTCCACCAGCCAGCCGGCGGGCATGCCGGACAGCGCCGCCAGCAGGGGGCCGCCCGAGATCATCAGACCCACGGTGCCCATGTCGAGGGCGAAGACCCCGTGCAGGTAGAAGGGGCCGATGAGCAGGGTCACCACCATGACGCTGGCCACCAGGGCGCTGGCGACGATGCCGTTGCGCCGCCCGGCATCCCCCGGCAGCCCAGGCGGCAACAGGGGAGCCTGGGAGCGCGCCTCGAGGCGCACAAACAGCGTGGTCGCCAGCAGGGCCCCCAGTCCAGCCCAGATCCCGGCCAGGCTACCCCACGTCAGCGCCAGCCCGTAGCAGAGCAGCGCAACCACCAGCGCCAGCAGGCCGGGGAGAGGGAGCCCGTCCCGGGACGAATGCCCGTCATCCGGCGGCAGACCGCCCCAGAGACACCCTGACGCCAGCAGCCCGAGGGGAAGCAGCAGCAGGAAGGGGGCCTGCCAGCCAAATCCGGCGATCAGCAGACCGCCGAACGAGGGGCCGAGCGCCGTGCCGCAGGCCGACAGGGTGCCGAGCAACCCCATGCTCCAGCCGCGCCGGGTCGGCGGCACCAGCTGCCCCACCATGGCCAGCGAGAGCACCAGCATGCAGGCCGCTCCCGCCCCTTGCAGGGCACGGGCCGCGATCAGCCAGCCGATGGAGGGCGCCAGGGCGCACAGCAGGGAGGCCAGCACGAACACCCCGGAGCCACAGAGCAGCAGGCGACGGCGGCCAAGACGATCGCTGAGCCGACCGGCCACCACCGTCAGGCAGGTGATCCCCAGCAGATAGGCCACCAGCACCCACTGCAGGCTGGCAAAGGGCACCGCAAATACCGGCCCCAGGGCAGGCAGCACCAGGTTGGCCATGCTCCCCGCCAGCATGGGCAGCAGGGTGGCGAGCCCGAGCCCCGCGAGCCCCAGGCGGTGCGTCACGGGAGGGGAAACGAGAGGCTTTGTGGACATGGCAGTATCTCCGGCAAGTGATGATGCCGACAAGGCTAGTGGGCACGCTGACAAGGCGGAAGACGCACGGCTTGCAGCGTATAGCTGCACCAGACGCCATATCAAAGAGCCACAGCTCGCGTATGATGGGAAGACTCACAAGTACCGGCTGCGAGGGCAAGACCATGACCACACCCGATCTCAACCTGCTGCTCACCCTGGAGGCCCTGCTGGAGGAAGGCAGCGTGGCCGGCGCCGCCAGACGCCTCTCCCTGAGCCCCTCCGCCATGAGCCGGGCCCTGGCCAGGCTGCGGGAGACCACGGGGGATCCCCTGCTGGTGCGGGCCGGCCGTGGCCTGGTACCGACCCCCAGGGCGCGGGAGTTGGGCGAACGAGTCGGCCGGCTGGTGCAGGAGGCCCGAAGCGTGCTGCGTCCCCAGCAAGCGGTGGATCCGGCGAGCCTGGTGCGCACCTTTCGCCTGAGATCCAGCGACGGCTTCGTGGAGGCGGTCGGTCCCGCCCTGCTGGCCCGCCTCGCCGCCGAGGCCCCCGGAGTGCGACTCCATTTTCTGGCCAAGCCCGACAAGGAGAGCGGCCCCTTGCGCCGCGGCGAGCTGGACTTCGAAACCGGGGTGATAGGTACACAGACGGCGCCCGAGCTGCGTACCCAGGCCCTGTTTCAGGACCACTTCGTCGCCGTGGTACGCCCGGATCACCCGCTCTGCGACGGCCCCCTGACCGCGGCCCGCTATGCCGCCGCTCGCCACGTACTGGTGTCCCGCCGGGGTCAACTCCACGGCCCCGTCGACGAGGTGCTCGCCACGCAGGGACTGACGCGGACCATTGCGACCCTGGTGCCCGGTTTTGCCACGGCGCTGGCCCTGGTGCGCGGCAGCGATCTGGTGGCGACCGTGCCCAGATTGCACTGCGCCAGCCTGCTCGGCGACCTGGTCACCCTGCCCCTGCCCTTCTCGCTGCCCGGGATCCGGGTCGCCCTGCTCTGGCACCCCAGCCAGGATGCGGACCCGGCCCACCGCTGGCTGCGCACCCTGATACGCGAGACCTGCGCCCGTCCGCCTTATCGAACAAGGGTCGCCGACACGCCATAACACCGGCAGCGCGGCCTGAACCGGAGAGACCTGCGCCCGCCCTCCTTCTTATCGGACCGAGATCGCCGATACCCCATAGCGCCGGCTGCGCGGCCTGGATCGGTGAGCCCCCTCCTCCTTCTTATCGGACGGCGATCGCCGACCTCCCATAGCGCTCGCGGATCACACTGCTGAAAAAAATCCCGTCACCCGCTTCCGCTATTTTTATACGCACGTATAATTACGTGCAAAGTTTGTACACCAGGAGCGATCGCAGGATGCACCCGACCCGTCAGAAACTGCTCGATACCGGCCTTGCCATCGCCACCGACAAGGGGCTACGCGGCCTCACGGTGCGCGAGCTGGCGACGGCGGCCGAGGTCAATCTCGGCACCTTCGTCTATCACTTCGGCAACCGCGACGCCTATATCGACGAGCTGGTGGAGCTCTGGTACGCCCCCCTCTACGACGAGCTCAAGGCGGTGGCGGCCCGCGGCGCCTACCCCTCTGCCCTGGCAACCTTCGAGGCCACCATGGAGGCGCTGATCACCCTAGTGGCCCGCCAGCGTGGCTTCATCAACCACCTGTTTGGCGACGCCCTGGCCGGCGAGAACGCGGCCCAGCGCTTTCTGCTGAGCCTGCCGCGCCGCCACCCCCTGCTGCTGCTCGAACAGGTGCAAAAAGCGCAGGCGGAAGGATCCCTGGTGGCGGCCAACCCCTTGCAGCTGATGATCTTTATCATGGGTTCCGTGGGCCTGCCCCTGGTGATCGCCGGTGGCGGGCGCCAGCTCGGCTGGCTGCCCAGGGAAGCCGCGCCCTTCCTCGCCCAGATCGACAACCCCGAGGCTGCCCGGCAGCGGCTGGCGTGGGCCCTGCGTGGCCTGCGCCCCACCGAAGGAGAACGGGTATGAAACAACGCATTGTGCTGGTGGCCCTCGTATTGGCCCTGATCGGCGGCTACCTCTGGTGGCAGGGGCGGCCCGCCGACGGCGCCATCCTCTACGGCAACGTCGACATCCGCGACGTCAATCTGGCCTTTCGAGTCGGGGGGCGCGTCGAACGGGTGCTGGTGGATGAGGGGGACGGGGTGAAAGCCGGCCAGCTGCTGGCACGCCTGGATCCGGCGCCCCTCACCCACAGCCGCGACAGTGCCCGCGCCAATCTGGCCGCGATTAGTGCCGCCAACGCCTTGATGCACAAGGGATATCGCAGCGAGGAGACGGACCGTGCCCGGGCCGAGCTGGCGGCCGCCGAGGCCGCCGCGCTGGAGGCCGACAAGCAGTGGCGCCGCCAGAGCGCCCTGGCGGCCACCGGTGCCATCTCCCGCGGCCAGCTCGACAGCGCCCGCTCCCAGCGGGATCAGACCCAGGCCAGGGTGCGCGCCGCCCGCGAGCAGCTCGCCCAGCTCGAAACCGGCTATCGCCCCGAGGAGATCGCCCAGTCCGACGCCCAACTGGACGGCGCCAAGGCGGCGCTGGCCAGCGCCGAGCTGGCGCTCGCCGACGCCGTGCTGACCGCCCCGAGCGACGGCATCATTCTGACCCGCGCCATCGAGCCAGGCACCCTGGTGCAACCGGGGGCCACCGCCTTCAACCTCTCCCTGACCGCGCCGGTCTGGGTGCGCGCCTATGTGGAGGAGCCCTGGCTTGGCCACTTCCCGAGCGGTGCCAGGGTGCAGCTCACCACCGACTCGCGGCCGGACAAGCCCTATCAGGGGGTGGTGGGCTTTGTCTCGCCCACCGCCGAGTTCACCCCGAAATCGGTGGAGACGCCGGATCTTCGCACCCACCTGGTCTACCGGCTGCGCATCGTGGTGCAGGATCCCGACCCGGCCCTGCGTCAGGGGATGCCGGTCACCGTCAGGCTGGCCCCATGAGCGCCGCCATCCGGCTCGAGGGGTTGACCAAGCGCTTTGGCGAGCGCGTGGCGCTGGATGCCATCTCGGCCACCATACCGAGCGGCGGCATCACGGGCCTGGTGGGACCGGACGGGGCGGGCAAGAGCACCCTGCTGCGCCTGCTCGCCGGCCTGCTGGTGCCGGAGGCGGGGCAGAGCCGGGTGCTGGGGCTGGATCCGGTGCAGGAAGGCGATGCCTTGCGCCAGCGCCTCGGTTATATGCCCCAGCAGTTCGGGCTCTATGAAGATCTCAGCGTGCTGGAGAACCTCGCCCTCTACGCCGACTTGCGCGGCGTGGTGGAGCCCGAGCGCAGCACGACGTTTGCCCGGCTGCTCGCCTTCACCGATCTCGCCCGCTTCACCGCCAGGCCGGCGGGCAAGCTCTCGGGGGGCATGAAGCAGAAACTCGGGCTGGCCTGCGCCCTGCTCGGCACCCCGGATGTGCTGCTGCTGGACGAGCCCGGGGTCGGGGTCGACCCCATCTCCCGCCGCGCCCTGTGGAAGATGGTGCGCGAGCTCGCCCAGGGAGGCATGACGGTGCTCTGGAGCACCGCCTATCTCGATGAAGCTGAGCTCTGCGATCACGTGCTGCTGATGGCGGACGGCGAGCTGCGCACCAGCGGCACCCCGGCGGAACTCATGGGGGCCATGGCGCACCGCTGCTGGCTGCTGGAGGCGGGTCAGCTGGATGGCCGGGAGCGGCGCGCCCTGCTGCGCCGGGCGCTGGCCCATCCTGCCGTGATGGATGGCGCCGTGGCCGGAGAGCGGGTGCGCCTGCTGCTGCACGCCGGCGTGGCAACCCCCTCGCTGGCGGAGCTGGGGCTCTCTGAGGGGGCCTTCGTACCGACCCCGGCCCGACTGGAGGACGCCTTCATCGACCTGCTCGGCGGCGGCCCCGGCGGAGAGTCGAGCCTGGCGGCCGGGATGCGCGAGGCCGCGCTGCCGGCAGGGGTCTCCCCCGAAGCGGTGATCGAGGCGCGCCACCTCACCAAGCGTTTCGGCGACTTCGCGGCCACCGACGACGTCAGCTTCGCGGTGCGCCGGGGCGAGATCTTCGGCCTGCTCGGCCCCAACGGCGCCGGCAAGTCCACCACCTTCAAGATGGAGTGCGGCCTGCTGCGCCCAAGCGGTGGCCAGGCCCTGGTGACCGGCATCGATCTGGCCCGCAGCCCCTCGGCGGCGCGCCAGCACCTCGGCTACATGGCCCAGAAGTTCTCCCTCTACAAGCAGCTCACCGTGGCCCAGAACCTCGCCTTCTTCGCCGGCATCTACGGCCTGTTCGGTCGTGCCCAGCAGGCACGCATCGACGCCATGGTGACGGCCTTCGCCCTCGCCCCCTGGCTCGATCAGAAGGCGGAGTCCCTGCCACTGGGGCTGCGCCAGCGCTTATCGCTGGCCTGCGCCCTGCTGCACGCGCCGCCGCTGCTGTTTCTCGACGAGCCCACCTCCGGAGTCGACCCTGTCACCCGGCGCGAGTTCTGGTCCCACATCAACGCCCTGGCCGATCACGGGGTGACCGTGCTGGTCACCACCCACTTCATGGACGAGGCGGAGTATTGCGACCGCATCGCCCTCATCTACCGCGGCAAGCTGCTGGCCCTCGGCACCCCGGACGAGCTCAAGGGGCTGGCCGCCAAGGACACCAGCACCGCCTTGCCAACCATGGAAGAGGCCTTTATCACTTTGGTCGAGCGGGCCGACGAGGAAACCCCATGAGCATCAGCCGTCGCCGCCTGCTGGCCCTCTGCCGCAAGGAGTCGCTGCAGATCGTGCGCGACCCGAGCAGCATACTGGTCGCCTTCATCATGCCGGTGGTGCTGCTGGTGGTGATGGGGTACGCCATCAACCTGGACGTGGACCACCTGTGCCTCGGGGTCTGGCGTGCCGACGGCGGGGCGCCGGCGATCCGCTTAGAGCAGGCTCTGCGCGGCTCCACCGCCCTGGAGGTGCAGGGTGGCCCGAGCAAGGAGGCACTGCTGGGGAGCCTTGAGCACGGCGAGATCCGGGGGCTGCTGGTGATCGACGAGGGCTTCTCCCGCGCCCTGGCCGGCCAGGGAGGGGGGACGGCGTCCATCGTCCTGCTCACCGACGGCACCGAGCCCAACACGGCGAACTTCGTCACCCACTATGTGCAGGGGATCTGGCAAGGCTGGCTTCTCGGTGAGGGCAAGCCCCAGAGCCAGCCGGTGGAGCTGCGCACCCGGGCCTGGTTCAATCCGGCGCTAGTGAGCCGCAACTTCCTGGTGCCGGGCTCCATCGCCGTGGTGATGACCATCATAGGCGCCCTGCTCACCTCCATGGTGGTGGCCAGGGAGTGGGAGCGCGGCACCATGGAGGCCCTGCTCGCCACCCCGGTGACCAGGACCGAGCTGCTGCTCTCCAAGCTCTTGCCCTATTACGGGCTCGGCATCGCCGCCATGCTCATCTGCCTGCTCTTCTCCGTGGTGGTGATGGGGGTACCCTGGCGCGGCTCCCTGGTCGTCCTGTTCCTGGTCACCAGCCTGTTTCTCGGCAGCGCCCTGGGGCTGGGGCTGTTTCTCTCCACCCTGATGCGCAGCCAGTTCAACGCCGCCCAGGCGGCCCTGACGGCGGCCTTCCTGCCGGCCATGATGCTCTCGGGCTTCGTGTTCGAGATCGCCAGCATGCCGCCTTGGCTTCGGGCCATCACTCACCTCATTCCGGCCCGCTACTTTGCCAGCTCCTTGCAGACCCTCTATCAGGCGGGCAACGTGCTGTCGATCCTGCTGGTCAACGCCCTCAGCCTGCTGCTGCTGGCGCTCTTCTGGCTCGCCCTCACCGCCCGCAAGACGCGGCGCACCCTGGAGTAAGCATGCTGACTCGACTCTGGTGGCTGGTGCGAAAAGAGCTCGCCATCCTGCTGGGCAACACCCAGGGGCGCTTCCTGCTGATCATGCCGGTGCTGCTGCAGACCGCCCTCTTCCCCTTCGCCGCCACCCTGGAGGTGACCGGCAACACGCTGGCCGTCTACAACCAGGACGGCGGCGCCGAGAGCCGCGAGCTGATCGAGCGCCTCACCCATATGCCCGCCTTCACCACCATCATTCCGGTGCAAGGCGAGGCGGGAATGACCGAGGCCATCACCGGGCAGCAGGCGCTGCTCGGGCTGATCATCCCCCCCGACTTCTCCCGCCGGCTGGCCCGCGGCGACACAGCCCCGCTGCAGCTTGTCATCGATGGGCGTCGCTCCAACGGCGGCCAGGTGGCGGCGGGCTACATCAACCAGGTGATCGCCCGCTGGCAGAGCGAGGGGCGCGGCGCCCCCGAGCTGCCGGTGCGCCACCTCTACAACCCCAACATCGAGTTTCGTTGGCACGTGCTCCCCTCCCTGGTGGCCATCATCACCACCATAGGCTGCCTCATCGTCACCGCGCTCTCGGTGGCGCGGGAGCGGGAGGAGGGCACCTTCGACCAGCTGCTGGTCTCCCCCCTCACCCCGGGCTGGATCATGGCGGGCAAGGCGGTGCCCGGCATCCTGGTGGCGGTGGGACAGGGCACCATAGTCGCGCTGGCTGCCCGCTTCGTCTATCAGGTGCCCTTTTCCGGCAGCCTGACCCTGCTGCTGGCCGGCATGGTCTGCTACGGCCTGGCGCTCGCCGGGATCGGTCTCTTCATCTCCTCCCTCTGCACCACCCAGCAGCAGGCGTTTCTCGGGGTCTTCTGCTTTATGGTGCCGGCGGTGATCCTCTCTGGCTATGTCTCGCCGGTGGAGAACATGCCGACCCTGTTCCAGTGGCTGGCCGCCATCGACCCCCTGACCCACTTCATCGTGCTGCTCAAGGGGGTCTTCCTGAAGGGGCTGGGCTGGTCGGCCGCCTGGCCCCTGCTCTGGCCCCTGATCGCCATCGGCGGCGTCAGCCTTTCCCTCGCGCTCGCCCTGTTCCGCCGCCATATCGCCTGACGCGCCACCCGACTTGCGATGCCGGTCTCACCCAGTGCGAGACCGGCGTGTTGGCGGTAGATGTTTTCATCTCCCTCCATACAGCAAATCACTCTTCCCCCGATTGCCTCCCTCCGGCCAAGCCCACAAATCATCAACTGGTATACCTATTTTTGTATAGCACTGAATTTTCTCGAATTACCCCTGATGAGATATATAAATGGACACTTGATTTGCATCAATTGGCCGCCCCCTCCAACTGGGTAGCCTAGCCTCAGAATGATGTTTTATTACTCCAAACTTGAGGCAACTATGAGCAAAGTCAGACTGGTCGTTGTGGGCAACGGCATGGTGGGGCACCGCTTCATCGAAGAGCTGATCGAGCGGGCCGACCCGGGCCGCTACGAGATCACCGTCTTCGGTGCAGAACCCCGCCCCGCCTACGATCGCGTCCATCTCTCCTCCTACTTCTCCCATCACACCAGCGAAGATCTCTCCCTCGTCAAACCCGGCTTCTACGACAAGCACGGCATCCGCCTGCTGCTCGGCGAAGCGGTGAAAAAAATCGACAGGGCCAACCGCGAAGTGCACTCCAACAAGGGCACTGTGGTCGGGTACGACAAGCTGGTGCTGGCCACCGGCTCCTACCCCTGGGTGCCGCCCATTGCGGGCAGTCAGCACCACGAGTGCTTCGTCTATCGCACCATCGAGGATCTGAAAGCCATCCGCAGCGCCGCCAAGAGCGGCAAGAGCGGGGTGGTGATCGGGGGCGGTCTGCTTGGCCTCGAAGCCGCCGGTGCCCTCAAGGCACTGGGTCTCGAGACCCACGTGGTGGAGTTTGCCCCCGTGCTGATGGCCGAGCAGCTCGACGGTCAGGGCGGCCAGCTGCTGCGCCGCAAGATTGAATCCATGGGCGTGCAGGTGCACACCAGCAAGAGCACCAGCGAGATCCTGATGCACGGCGGCCGCGACGCCCAGCACCGCCTCGCCTTCGCCGATGGCAGCCAGCTTGAAGTAGACGTGGTGGTCTTCTCCACCGGCATCCGCCCGCAGGATACCCTGGGCCGTTATTGTGAACTGGCCATTGCCGACCGTGGCGGCGTGCTGATCGACGATCACTGCCTCACCTCCGACCCCGACATCTACGCCATCGGCGAGTGCGCCGCCTGGCAGGGCCGCTTCTTCGGGCTGGTGGCACCGGGCTACAAGATGGCCCAGATCACCGTCGACCATCTGCTCGGCGGCGACAGCCGTTTCGAGGGGGCGGACATGAGCGCCAAGCTCAAGCTGCTCGGCGTCTCCGTCGGCTCCATCGGCGATGCCCATGGCCGCACCCCGGGCAGCCACAGCTATGTGTTCCAGGATGACCAGGCCGGCGTCTACAAGAAGATCGTGGTGAGCGAAGACAACAGCCGATTGCTCGGCGCCGTGCTGGTGGGTGACGTGGAAGATTACGGCAACCTGCTGCAGATGATGCTCAACGCCCTGCCCCTGCCGAGCCACCCGGACACCCTGATCCTGCCCGCCTACGCCGGGGCCAAGCCGACCCTGGGGGTGGATGCCCTGCCTGAGAGCGCCCAGATCTGCTCCTGCTTCGACGTCTCCAAGGGCGACATCGCCAAGGCGGTGGCCGAAGGTCACACCACGCTGGCCGCCATCAAGCAGCACACCAAGGCCGGTACCGGCTGCGGCGGCTGCGTGCCGCTCATCAGCCAGGTGCTCAACGCAGAATTGGTGAAGCAGGGGATCGAGGTCAACAACCACCTCTGCGGCCACTTCCCCCACACCCGCCAGGAGCTGTTCCACCTGGTCAAGGTGGAGGGGATCAAGAGCTTCGACGAGCTGCTGGCCAAGCACGGTCACGGCCATGGCTGCGAGGTGTGCAAACCGACTGTCGGCTCCATCCTCGCCTCCTGCTGGAACGACTATGTGCTGAGCCCGCTCAATACCCAGCTGCAGGACACCAACGACATCTTCCTCGGCAACATGCAAAAGGACGGCACCTACTCCGTCATCCCGCGCATGGCCGGTGGCGAGGTGACCCCGGAAGGGCTGCTGGCAGTGGCCGAAGTGGCCCGCGACTACCAGCTCTACACCAAGATCACCGGCGCCCAGCGCATCGGCCTGTTCGGGGCCCAGAAGGATGATCTGCCCGCCATCTGGCGCAAGCTGCTGGCGGCGGGTTTCGAGACCGGTCAGGCCTACGCCAAGGCGCTGCGCATGGCCAAGACCTGCGTCGGCAGCACCTGGTGCCGCTTCGGCGTGCAGGACAGCGTCGGCCTCGGGGTCTTCCTCGAGAACCGCTACAAGGGTATTCGCACCCCCCACAAGATGAAGTTCGGCGTCTCCGGCTGTACCCGCGAATGTGCGGAAGCCCAAGGTAAGGATGTCGGCATCATCGCCACCGACGCGGGCTGGAACCTCTATGTGGGCGGCAACGGCGGCATGAAACCGCGCCACGCCGACCTGCTGGCGTCTGACCTCGACCGCGAGACCCTCATCAAGCTGATCGACCGCTTTATGATGTTCTACGTCACCAGCGCCGACAAACTGCAGCGCACCTCGGTCTGGCTCGGCAATCTGGAAGGGGGCGTCGACTACCTGCGCGAGGTGATCGTCGACGACAAGCTGGGACTGGCCGAGACGCTGGAGCGCGATATCCAGACCCTTATCGACAGCTACGAGTGCGAATGGTCGCGCACCCTCAATGAAGAGCAGGCGTTGCAGCGCTTCAGCCACTTCATCAACAGCGACAAGCGCGACCCGGACGTTCAGTTCGTCAGTGAACGCGCGCAGCACCGACCGGCGACCCCGGCCGAGCGCATCCCCGTCTACCAAATCGATATGGAGGCAAAGTGATGAAATTCGCCTGCCAACTCAACGACATCCTGCCAGGCACCGGCGTCTGCGCTCTGCTCGAGGGGCGTCAGATCGCCCTGTTCCGCCCGAGCGCGGCGGCCGAGGTGTTCGCCATCGACAACCGGGACCCCTTCTTCGCCGCCAACGTGCTGTCGCGGGGCATCATCTGCGAGCACGAGGGCGAGCTCTGGGTCGCCAGCCCGCTCAAGAAGCAGCACTTCCGTCTGCGCGACGGCCACTGCCTCGAAAATGCAGCCATGTCGGTGCAGGGCTACCCCGTCGAAGTGCGCGATCAGCAGGTCTGGGTCGCCGTCTAACAGCAGACCCCACCCCGGCCCTCCCC
>NZ_CDBN01000086.1 GCF_000820085.1 Aeromonas sanarellii | reverse complement strand
GGCCATCGGGCGGGGCAGACTCCCCCTGGGGGAGGAGCGGGCAGATGAAGCGATAACCGCGGCGTGAGACCGTCTCTATGAAGCGCGGCTGACGGGGACTGTCTCCCAGCAGGGTGCGAAGATCACTGATGGCCCCTTTCAGCACGGAGGCACTGACGAAGCGATGACCCCATACCCGGTCGAGCAGCTCGTCCTTGGTCAGGAGGGTGCCGGGATCCCGTACCAGGGCACACAAGAGGTTGAACGGGATGGGGGAGAGGGGGATGGCCCTGTGGCTGCGCAGCAAGAGTGCGTTGCGTTCATCCAGTTCGAACTCGCCAAAGCGGACATGCAATGGAAGCGATGTACTTGATATCTTTGACATATTCAAACCGTTATACCGCAGGCTGGCAATCGGAATCATCTTAGTCGGCCCGTCATGGGGGTCAAGAAAAAAGACAGCCGTTGCGGCGATGGGGAGAGAAAACCGGGGGCGGCAGTGAAAAAGGGAAGCTAATGACGCCCGCCAGTGGCTTGACGACTCACCAGATGACACCCATTGGCAATGAGGGGGGCGAGCCACAGGCAGGGCAAAGGTGGCCGTGGCTCCGGTGCTTTTCCAACGGTGACCCAAGAAAAAGGCCCACCTCTCTGGTGGGCCTTCCTCATGGCAGGGCGCTCCTAACGGAGTATCAACCCTGCTCGTTGCTCAGTACCAGCTTGCCATCCTTGACCGGGATGGTGGTGCCGGGTTGCTTCTCCATGCGCACCACCCCTTCCTGGCCGGCGAGGCGGTAGGTGACGTCATAGCCCAGGGTGCGGGTGCTGCTCTCCTGCACCGTCTTGCAGCGCTGCTCCGTGGTGGTGTAGGTGTCGCCCGCCTGCATGTTGCCCTGCACCTGGTTGCCGGCGTAGCCGCCGGCCACGGCACCGGCCGCGGTGGCGATCTTCTTGCCGCTGCCGCCGCCAAACTGGTGGCCGACCACGCCCCCCAGCGCCGCCCCGACCACGGTCCCCAGGATCTTGTGCTCGTCCTGCACCGGCTTGCGGTGGGTGACGGTGACGTTGCGGCACTCCTGGCGCGGCGTCTTGATGGTCTCGGTCACCGGCTTGCTGGCCAGCACCTCGGCAAACTGGGGCTCTGAGGTAAACAGGGATCCGCTGGCGGCGGCCGACAAGGCCAGCGCAGAGGCCACACCGATCCCGATACCTGCCAACATGGATGTGTTCATCGTCTCTCTCCTCATACAGATGCCCACTTCGGGCCTGGGTGCATTCTTGGCATTTTCACCCTCCGGCTCAAGCAGACCGCCCCCCGACTGCGACAGAGACTGACTGCGCAAAAAACGACCTTGGCAAAAGAGCGTCGGCGATTGGCGACAACGGGGGGCAGGCCTGCACCCTAAGACGTTTCGCTAATACCTGGGATCACGCCCCCTTGATACCCTTTCATCCGTTCTCGAGAGTCGCCCCTGCGCTGCGTCGGGCGGCATCTCGAACGCGAGACGCACTCCGCTTTGTACCCGACGAGGAAGGAACCCGATGACAAAGCCCCACATCTACGAGACCGGCCTTGGCAAGACGCCCGCCAATTTCGAGGCGCTGACCCCCCTGAGCTTCCTGGCCAGGACGGCCAGTGTCTACCCCGACTACCCGGCGTTGATCCACGGCCCCCTGCGCCAGAGCTGGGCCCAGACCGAGGTACGCTGCCGCCGGCTCGCCTCGGCCCTGCGCCGCCGCGGCATCGGCGAGGGGGACACCGTCTCCATCGTCGCCCCCAATGTGCCTGCGATGTTCGAGGCCCACTTCGGGGTGCCCATGAGCGGCGCCGTGCTCAACACCATCAACACCCGGCTCGATGCCGACGCCATGGCCTTTATCTTCCAGCATGCCCAGAGCAAGGCGGTGCTGGTGGACCGGGAGTTTGGCGCCGTGGTGCGCAGGGCGCTCTCCCAGATAGACAACCAGCCCCTGGTCATCGCCATCGACGATCCCCTCTACCGGGAGGGGGAGCTCATTGGCGAGCTGGATTACGAGGCCTTTATTGCCGGGGGCAACGGCGATGAGCCCGGCTGGCTGCCCGGGGACGAGTGGCAGGCCATCTCGCTCAACTACACCTCGGGCACCACAGGCAACCCCAAGGGGGTGGTCTATCACCATCGCGGCGCCCACCTCAACGCGGTGAACAACGCCCTCTCCTGGGAGCTGCCCAAGCACAGCGTCTATCTCTGGACCCTGCCGATGTTCCACTGCAACGGCTGGTGCTTCCCCTGGACCCTGGCGGCCACCGCCGGGGTGAGCGTCTGCCTGCGTCATGTGCAGGCGGCGGCCATCTATGAGGCGCTGCACGAGCACAAGGTGACGCATTTTTGCGCCGCCCCCATAGTGCTCAACATGCTGAACAACGCCGATCCGGCGCTCAAGCAGGGGCTAGATCACCCCATCAAGGCGATGACGGCGGGGGCAGCGCCGCCCGCCACCGTGATCGCCGGCATGGAGGCCATGGGGATCGCCGTGACCCATGTCTACGGTCTCACCGAGACCTATGGCCCCTGCGTGGTGTGCGAGCCGCAGCGAAGCTGGGAGGGGCAGGACGCCACCACGCTGTCCCGCCTCAAGGCGCGCCAGGGGGTGGCCTCACCACTGCAGGGGGAGATGCGGGTCATCCACCCGGTGAGCGGCGAGCCGGTTCCCCGGGATGGCAAGACCCTGGGGGAGATAGTGCTGCGCGGCAACATCGTCATGAAGGGCTACCTCAAGAATCCGGCGGCGAGCGAGGAGGCGATGGCAGATGGCTGGTTTCGGAGCGGGGATCTCGCGGTCTGGCACCCGGATGGCTATGTGGAGATCAAGGACAGATCCAAGGACATCATCATCTCCGGCGGGGAGAACATCTCCAGCCTGGAGGTGGAGGACGTGCTCTATCGCCACCCGGACGTGGACGAGGCGGCGGTGATCGCCATGCCGGACGAGAAGTGGGGGGAGGTGCCCTGCGCCTTCGTCAAGCTCAAGGAGGGCCGCGAGCTCACCCAGGCCGACCTCATCGCGTTCTGCCGCGAGCAGATGGCCCACTTCAAGGCCCCCAAGCGCATCATTTTCACCCCCCTGCCGAAAACCTCCACCGGCAAGGTGCAGAAATTTATGCTGCGCAAGCAGCTGGAGTGAGGGTTGGAAGTGACTTTCTTGTAAACGCTTGAGTCGGCGCCATATTGCCTCGGGGTGATATGGCGCCAATTTCTATGTTCATCAAACTCTTTCGGATCTCACTCTGGTAATATCCTGCTCAGTATCGGGACGGGAAAGCACTATGACGGTTGCAGCATTTAATTGGAGTGAGCCGCTTCCATGGGATGGCCCGGGTGCCATCGACGGAGTGGTGGAGGATTTGGCAGGTGACAGGCTGGACCGCGCTCGCTATGCCGAGTTTCTTACCAACTATCTGGTAGCAGAGGGCAAACAGCGCAACTATGTGCTGAACCTCAATGCCGAATGGGGGGCGGGCAAGACCTGGTTTATCAAGCGTTGGTATATGGAGCTGAAAACTCAGTACCCCACCGTCTATATCGATGTCTGGCAGCAGGACTTTTCCGATGATCCCTTGTTGACGGTGATCTCATCGATTATTGACCAGCTAAAGCATGTTGCAGGTAAAGAGAACCCTATTCCCGAGGGTATGCGTCAGCGGTTGTTGGGATTATTCAAGGTTGGTGGCAAGCTTGCGTTGAAAGCGGCCATCAAGAAAGCTGGACTGGAAGAGGACGATTTTTCTCTGGAAGGGGAGGATGCCAATCAGCTGGTTGATGCATTATGCAGTCATCAGAAAGAGCGCTATGAATCTATCCAGTATCTTAAAAAGGAGATTCGGCAATGGGTCGCAGGAGCAGTTGGTTTAAGTGAGAGAAAGCTGGATTACCCTGCCTTTATTTTGATCGATGAACTGGACCGCTGCCGTCCCTCCTATGCGGTAGAAATGCTGGAAACTATCAAGCATATCTTCGATATTCCTAGGATGGTCTTTGTACTCGCAACAGATACCGAACAGTTGCAGCATGCAGTAAAGGTGATATACGGTGAAGGGTTTGATGCGCAAAATTATTTAGGGCGTTTCTTCCAGCGACGATTCACGCTTAATACAATTTCAAAACGAGATTTTATTATTGGAGAGTTAGAGTGTTGCTCACATATAACACCCAGTATTAAAATGTGGCCTGATATTATGTTGCCCGATGTCATGGTGGATGTAATCACAGTTGTTTGCGATTATTTTTCTTTGAGTTTAAGGCAGATAGAGCAACTCATAGACCGAGTTATTGCTATTTTGGTTTTTAATTTGAATGATGATGGATGCATAGGGAGGGTGAATTTATTTTTTCTTATTTATCTATTTGCCTTGCATGAAAAAGACCATGCTTATTATCTTTTGGTTTCAGAGGGGCGAGTAGAAAGATTTGATATTGGAAATAAAAATTTAAAATCATTTGATGCGATTTTAAACGAGCGGCAAGATAAAGCAATTCAAATTTATTTATCGCCAAGCCTAGTTTTAGGTAAGCCTATAGGTGATAAATGGAAGGATGGTTCATATTACATCTCGTTTATTTCATTGCTAAATCATTCGTACGAAATGATCTTGTTGCACACGAAGTATGCAATGTACAAATTAAATCATGATCACGAATTTAAAAATGCAATATCCTCACATGTAAGTACTAACCCACTTAGTCATGTTGAGGCGGCATTACTGGCCAGGCCTGAATTATCTCAGCTTGAGCACCGTTTCGAGATATATAAAAGCTTTGTTGAGATGGCCGTTCATCTTGAATAGATAAAGCCGGGTAATCCCGGCTTTATGATCAGATTACTTGTTGTGGCGCTCATGGAGGCGCTGCACTACATCCTTCAGGCCCAAGCCTTCGTTTTGCAGCAGCACGGTCAGGTGGTAGAGCAGGTCGGCGGATTCATTGATGAGCTCCTCCCGATCCTTGGCCATGGCGGCCAGGGCCACTTCGACCCCCTCTTCGCCCACCTTCTGGGCGATGCGCTTGGTGCCTTTGCCATAGAGGCTGGCGGTGTAGCTGGTGGCGGGGTCTGCCCCCTTGCGGGCGGCCAGGATCTGCTCGAGCTCGGCGAGAAAACCCAGCGGCGGCACCGGGTGGCCGTCGAAGCACGACGGGGTGCCCAGGTGGCAGGTGGGGCCCACGGGATCGGCGGCGATGAGCAGGGAGTCCTGATCGCAGTCGGTGGAGATGGCGACGAGTTTGAGCACATGGCCTGAGCTCTCCCCCTTGGTCCAGAGGCGCTGCTTGCTGCGGCTGAAGAAGGTGACCTGGCCGGTGGCCTGGGTCTTCTCCAGCGCCTCTTTGGTCATGAAGCCCTGCATCAGCACCTGACCGCTCGCGGCGTGCTGGACGATGGCGGGGATCATGCCGTCACACTTGGCCCAGTCCAGGCGCTCGGCCAGCGGCAATGCATTGTCTACTGCTTGATTATTCACGGATGGCGACTCCTTCGTTTTTCAGCCAGCGTTTCAATTCGGGAATGGGGATGAGGCCCTTGTGGAACACGGACGCCGCCAGGGCTCCGTCCACGTCGGCCAGGGTAAAGGCATCGCGAAAGTGCTCCATGGCACCGGCGCCGCCGGAGGCGATGAGGGGCACCTTGCAGACGGCGCGCACCAGCCTGAGCTGTTCGAGATCATAGCCCTGGCGCATGCCGTCCTGGTTCATCACGTTCAGCACGATTTCGCCGGCACCGCGGCGCTGCACTTCCTGCACCCAGTCGAGGGTGGTCCAGGCGGTGGTGCGGGTGCGGCTCTCGTCGCCGGTGAACTGCTTGACCTGATACTGGCCGAGGGCCGCGTCGAAGTAGGAGTCGATGCCCACCACCACGCACTGCACGCCGAAACGCTCGGCCAGACGGGTGATCAGGGTGGGATCGGCCAGGGCCGGGGAGTTGATGGAGACCTTGTCGGCACCAAATTCCAGGATCTGGCGCGCATCCTCCACGCTCTTGATGCCGCCGGCGACGCAGAAGGGGATGTCGATCACCTCCGCCACCCGGCTGACCCAGCTCTTGTCCACCACCCGCTCGTCGCTCGAGGCGGTGATGTCATAGAAGACCAGCTCGTCGGCCCCCTCGGCGGCATAGCGGCGGGCGAGTTCGACGATGCCGCCCATCACCTCGTGGTTGCGAAACTGCACGCCCTTGACCACCACGCCATCTTTGACGTCGAGACAGGGGATAATACGCTTTGACAACATGCTCATTGCTCCATGTAAAGCACGGTTAAACAACATCGTTCTGCCGCCGACGCAGGATCTGGCGGCGAATGGGAAAGCGGTCGGCATGCCTTGCGGGATCCTGACGGGGCAGGGGCAGCTACACGGCTGCCCATCCCCGGGACCCACACTATATGCATGACTTCATTCAGTGGTTCAACCCCTTGTCGCCCTTGATCAGCCCGGGATTGCGCGACGGGGTGTCGGCAAGCGGGGTCAGGTCATCGGGATCGGGCTCGTCCGCAGCCATGTGCTGGCGAAGGGTGATCAGGGCGGCGTCGAAGTCGAACTCCTTCAACTGCCTGGCCAGGGTCTCGCTTCGAGTGCCCAGCATGAGCCGCAGGGGGGCGGCGTATTGCTCGTACAGGGGGATCACCGCGGTGTCGCTCTGCACCAGCAGCGCCTCCATCTGGCGAAGCAGCTGGCGGCGCCACGGGTTGCCGAGGGGCACCAGATCCGTGGCCGTGGCCGCCTCTTCGTTCCCCAGCCGTTCATGCAGGGCGGCAAGCCACCTGTCGATGGTCGACATCAGTTCGGCCGGCGGGGGGGTACCGGCGGCGATCTCCTGCTCCAGCTGCAGGCAGTGCTGCGCTAGCTCCACCGCCCCCAGGGTGCTGGCCACGCCGCGCAGGGTGTGAACCAGGCGGGAGGCGGCGGTCTGGTCCCCGGTCTGCAGATGCTGGCTCAGCAGGACCATGTCCTGATCGTGCTCGCTGGCGAAGTAGCGCAGCAGGGAGAGGTACTTCTCCTGATTGCCCTTGAGCACCGCCAGCCCCTGCTGCAGATCCAGCCCGGAGAGTCCCTGCAGGGGGGAGAGGGGGCCCGTTTCTATGCCCGGATCATGCTCTTCATGGCGGAGCCCGGCCACTTTGCCGTCGGGCAGCCACCGCTGCAGGGCCTCAAACAGCTTGGCGGGGGTGACGGGTTTGGGGATGAAGTCGTTCATGCCGGCCGATTCGCTCGCCTTCCTGTCCTCCTCGAAGGCGCTGGCCGTCAGGGCCAGGATGGGGACCTGCTCCCAGCCGGGCAGCGCCCGGATGGCTCGGGTGGCGCTGTAGCCGTCCATCAGCGGCATCTGTATGTCCATCAGGATGAGATCGAAGGAGTGCTGCCTGACGCGCTCCAGGGCCTCCTGGCCATTGACTGCGGTCTCGATGACGAGGCCGCTGTTGCACAGCAGCTCCAGCACCACCTCGCGGTTGATGGCGTTGTCCTCCACCAGCAATACCCTGGCATGGCCCGGGAAATAGCGCGTCTGTTCCACCTGTTCGAGCAGCTGCGATGGCTGCACCTCCTCCCTGGCCTTGAACAGACGGGCGGTAAACCAGAAGCAGCTCCCCTTGCCCGGGGTGCTGGTGACGCCGACTTCTCCCCCCATCAGGGCCGCGATCCGGCTGGTGATCGCCAGGCCCAGGCCGGTGCCGCCATATTTGCGGGTGGTGGAGACATCGGCCTGCTCGAACGCCTGGAACAGCTTCTCGCGCTGCTCTGGGGTGATGCCGATGCCGGTGTCCTCCACCTCGAAACGCAGCAGATAGCCGGTGGTGAGCGGGCGGGTGACCCGGACCCTGAGGGTGACCGAGCCCTGTTCGGTGAACTTGATGGCGTTGGTCGCGTAGTTGAGCAGCGCCTGGCGCAGCCGGGTGATGTCACCGTGGACCCAGGCCGGGGCATCCCCGATGTCGATCACGATGGCGAGCCCCTTGGCGCGGGCCTGCTCGCTCATCAGGGCGCTGACGTTGTCCAGCATGGCGGTGAGGGAGAAGTCGGTCAGCTCCAGCGCCATCTTGCCCGCATCGATCTTGGAGAGGTCCAGGATGTCGTTGATGATGCTCAGCAGATGCTGGGCGGCGTTGTCTATCTTCTCCAGCCGCTCGTGCTGGATGCGATCCGGCGTGTCGCGCTTGAGCAGATAGGTGAGCCCCAGGATGGCGTTCATGGGGGTGCGGATCTCGTGGCTCATGTTGGCTAGGAAGGCACTCTTGGCGTGATTGGCGCTCTCGGCGCGCTGGTGGGCCAGGGCCAGCTGCAGGGTGCGCTCGTTGACCATCTCCTCCAGGTGGTAGCGATACTGGTCCAGCTCCTCGCCGAGCTGCTTCTTCTCGGTGATGTCGGCCTGCACGGTCACATAGTGGGTGATCTCGCCGTTCTCCTGGCGGATGGGGGAGACGGTGGCCAGCACCTGGTAGTGGGCACCATCCTTGCGCCGGTTGATGAACTCCCCGTGCCAGCGCTGGCCGTGGTGGATGGCATCCCAGAGCGCGACATAGGTGGCATTCGGGGTGAGACCGGAGCGCAGCAGGGAGGGCGTCTGGCCGATCACCTCGCTCTTCTGGTAACCGCTGGCGGCGAGGAAGGCGGCGTTGACGTACTCGATGCGTGACCGGGTGTCCGTGATGAAGACGCCGTCCGGGCTCTGCTCCAGGGCCAGGGACAACTGGCGCAGCTGCTGCTCGGCCAGCTTGCGCTCCGTGATGTCCAGATGGATGCCAAGGAGGCGGACAGGGCGCTGCTGGGCATCCCGGTAGACGCTCCCCTTGCTCGCCAGCCAGCGCACGTTGCCGTCCGGCAGCAGGATGCGGAACTCGAGCTCGACCGGTGCCCCGCTCACCGCCCGCTCGGCCAGCAACTGCTCGATGCGGGGCCTGTCATCGGGATGCAGACAGGCCTGCCAGGCGGCAAAATCACCCAGGTCCTGGGCGCTGCGGCCATAGAGGCGGGCACATTCGGGCGAGAAGAAGAGACGGTTGCTGACCATGTCCCACTCCCAGATCCCCACGTGGGCCCCTTCCTGAGCCATCAACAGCCGCTGCTCGCTCTCGCGCAGGGCGCTGCTGATGGTCTCGGCACGCACCCGGGCGCTGATGGCATCGTCCATCAGGTTCAGTGCCGCGAGGCGGGCGCGGCGCTGGGTATCGAGTGCAGCCTGTTGATTGTGCAGCAGTCGCTGCTCGGCCAGCTTGCGCTCCGTGATGTCCTGCACTGTCCCATAGAGCTCGATGATGGTGCCGTCAGGCGCTGTCAGGGCCGCGCCACGGGCGATGACCCAGGCGGATTCCCCCTGCTCGTTGATGATCTCGGCATCGCACTCGTAGGGTTGCCCGTCCCGTCGGCAGCGCTCGACAGCCTGGGCGACGGCGTGCCACCCCTCCTGGGTGAAGTACTTTCTCACCTCGGGATAGACGGCGGGGGGCAGGGCGGGATCGCGGCCATAGATGCGATAGATCTCCGGCGACCAGAAGTGGCTGTCGTCGGCAATGCGCCAGCGCCAGTTGCCAATCTTGGCCAGCCGCTGGGACTCGCGCAGTATGGCCTCGTTGCGGCGCAGGGCCTCCTCGGTCTCCTTGTTCTGCCGATTGTCCTCGATGATGGAGATGAAGTAGTCGGGTTCTTCGTCAAGGTTCCTCACCAGGGCCACCGTCAGGGTCGTCCAGATGGTCTCTCCCCCCTTGTGCAGGTAGCGCTTTTGCAGGGTGTAGTGGGGGATCTCCCCCGCCAGCACCCGGGCAACATGGGTCTCATCGATGAAGAGATCGTCCGGGTGGGTCAGCTGCTGGAACGTCATCTCGGTGAGCTCGTCGGCCCGGTAGCCCAGCATGTCGCACAAGCGCTGGTTGACCCGCAGCCAGTGACCATCGGGGGAGACCAGGGCGATACCGACCGCCGCCTGCTCGAAGGTGGCCTGGAAGCGGTTCTCGCTCTGCTGCAGGCGGGACTGGGTGTTCATCAGCTCCTGCCAGTGCAGGATCTCCCGGGCCCGGGCGCTGTGGATGGCGGCACTGAGCAGGCTGACGAGGAGGCCGTTGGCGATGAGGAGCCCCCACTGCACCAGATCCTGGCCCGCCGTAATGCGCAGCTCATTGACGGGGGGCAGCATGAAATAGGTGGTGACCAGGGCGCTGACCAGGGTGCAGAGCAGGCCAGGCAGCAGGCCTCCCAGCAGGGCGCAGATGATGATGGGCAGCATGAAGAGCACCAGCAGCGGGCGCTCGCCGAAGGCGATGGGCAGCTGGATCCGGATCTGCAGCATCAGCAGGGGAAGCAGCACCGCCAGCAGGCAGACGCCCCAGCGTTGGGTAGAGGGGCGAACATGCCAGAGTTGCGACCAGCTCATGATGGGTGATCCTCCGGTGGCGTGGGGGCCTGGGGGTAGGGAGGCGGCAGCCCGAGCTGGCGCGAGAGCCCGTTGATCTGGTGCTTGAGCGCCAGCATGGCGAGCTCCCTGTCCACCATCACCTTGTTGAAACGCTCCAGCTCATGGTTCTGCTGGCGCAGCTCGTCGGCCTGGTGGGTCAGGGCCTGTTCGACCTGCTCCCGCTCGGTGACGTCGAGCAGGAGCCCGATCACCGCGGGCTGGCCGCGATAATCGACGCGCCGCCCGTAGAGCTCGACCTCCAGGGCCTCCCCCTGCCGGTGCTGGGCGCTGAAACGGGTGTGTATTTCGCTGTCATCCTGCTCGCACGCCTGTATCAGTGCGGCCACCCTGGCGCTGTCCTTGGGGGCGGCGAGGGCGTGCAGGCTGCCAACGCCGAGCAAGGCCCCAGGTGAATCATAGCCAAACAGCTGGGCAAAGCAGGGATTGATGTAGCAGAGACGCCCCTGCTGGATGATGTAGATGCCGGCGAGGGACTGCTCTACCAGGGCGCGAAACAGCCCCTCCCGCTCGCGCAAGTCGGCCTCTGCCCGCTTGGCGTCCGTGATGTCGCGGGAGATGCCGAAGATGCCGATCACCCGGCCATCGCTGTCTTGCAGCGGCCCCTTGGTGGCGAGGAAGACGCGATCCCCTGAGGGCAGGGTCAGGTACTCCTCCTCGGTCTGTACCCGGTTGCGTTCAATCACCTGGCGGCCGGCGGCCATCAGCATCCGGGCCTGCTGCGGGGGAAAGATGGCCATGTCGTCCTGGCCCAGCATCTCGGCGGCGGATTTGCCGACGAACCGGCTGGCGGCGCGATTGAACAGGATGTACTTGCCCTCCCTGTCCTTGGCAAAGATGGCATCTTCCGAACTGTCGGCGATGGCGGAGAGCAGCTGCAGCGCCTCCAGCCGCTGGGACTGGGAGTGGTGGAGCTGCTCGGCCATCTGCAGCCGGGTGTGCTGGCGCAGCAGGATGACGCCGGCGTTGGTGATGAAGAGCACCAGCAGGCCGATGAGGCCGATCCAGATGCTCTCCTTGAAGGTGGCCTGATAGAGTTCGGCCTTGTCTATCTTGGCCAGCAGATACCAGTCCGTGTTCATCACAGGGTAGACGACGCCAAATACCTCGGTGTCCCGATAATCCTTGCCGGAGAGCACCCGGGATTCGCCCTGACCGGCGTAGAGACGCAGGTACTGGGCGGCCAGCAGGGTCTGGTGGGTGAGGGGGTAGTGCAGGGTGAGGGCCGCGACATCAGGGCGATAACGCAGGCCACTCAGATAACGCACCTGATCCCCCTGCTGGCGAAACAGCATGGCTTCGCCACTGCTGTCGGGAATGGGCCAGGTGCGAAGGATCCGATCGGCCCAGTCAGTGCCGATGATCTGCAGCGCGATCACGGGGGAAGCCTTGCCCGGGGTGTTCAGGGCGGCCAGAAAATCCAGCCTGGATTGTCCCCGCTCATCGAGGTAGGGGCCCACCCTGAGCACCTTGCCTGCTTCCACCCGGGCCAGGGCATCCTGCAGGGTAGTATTCATGGTGCCGGCCCCCGGGGTGTGCCACAGGGTCTGGGCGGTTGGACCAAACACGGCGGCCCCCTGGAATCCTCGCAGTGAGATGAAGTCCAGCAGCTGTGTCTGCCACTGGGCCTGTTCATGGGATGATGCGGCCGCCAGCCCATCCCGATGCAGGGCGTCATAGCGCGGACTCTCGATGATCTGGCGGACATCCTGCTCGCGGTTGTCGAGCCATTCGGTGATGCGCCTGCTCTTGAGATCGGCGATGGCTTCGAGGCGGGCGACCTCCTTGCTCCGGGTCAGCTCGATGTTCTGGGCGATGGCCATGCCGGTCAGCGCCAGGATGAGCCCGTTGAGCAGCACGAAGGGGAGCCACTGACGCCGGGTCACGCCGGGGGTGACCAGGGCCTGGTCGGTGCGACGGCGCAGCATGGCATAGAGCATGAGCGCTGTGATGAGAATGAAGAGCCAGCCCTTGATGGTGCTGGCGAGGGCGAACTGGGCCGGGGTGCTGAACAGCCACTCCACCGCCTTGTCGGAGAGCAGGATCCACAGGCTCGCCACGGCGGCATAGGTGAGCACCACGTTGAGCACGTGGGCCCGGGTCAGCGGAGGCCGTTCAGCCATGCGCGACCTCGCCGTCATCCCGGTAGCGCTCGGCGATGCTCACGAACTCCTCGAAGTGACGGTCGAAGGCCGCCACCACGTCCGGATCGAAGTGTTGCCCGCTGCCGGAGAGAATGAGGGCGCGCGCCTCCTCATAGGGCATGGCCGGTTTGTAGACCCGGGCACAGATGAGGGCATCAAACACGTCGGCCAGCGCCATCAGACGGGCAGAGAGGGGAATGGCGTCCCCCTGCAGGGCATCCGGGTAGCCGCTGCCGTCCCACTTCTCGTGGTGCCAGTGGGCGATCTCCTTGGCCAGGGTCAGGAAGGCCAGGGGTTGCTCCATGTCCTGCTCGGCCTGCTCGATGGCGTCGCTGCCGAGCTTGGCGTGGGAGCGCATGACCTGCCACTCCTCCGGGGTCAGCTTGCCCGGCTTGAGCAGGATGTGGTCGGGAATGCCCACCTTGCCGATGTCGTGCAGGGGGGCCGAGCGGCTCAGCAGATCGATGTAGCCCGGGGTCAGGGTATGGACGAAACGGGGGTGGCTTGCCAGGGCGCTGGCCAGCAGGTGCACGTACCCCTGGGTGCGCAGTATGTGGTTGCCGGTCTCGGGATCGCGGATCTCCGCCAGGTGGGCGAGGGCGCGGATGGCCACCTGCTGGATCAGATCGTTTTCGGCCATCCGCCTGGCCACCTCGGCTTCCAGGGCTGCATTCTGGTTCTGCAGGCCGTCGCGGGCCTGCTTGGCTTCCAGCTGGGTGCGCACCCTGGCCTGAACGATGATGGGCTTGATGGGCTTGGTGATGTAGTCGACGGCGCCAAGGGAGAGACCGTACTCCTCGCTCTGGGGATCGGCGAGGGCGGTGAGCAGGACCACGGGGATGGTGCTGCCACCCGGGGACTGGCGCAGTTGTCTGAGCACCTCATAACCGTCCATGCCCGGCATCATGACGTCCAGCAGGATGAGATCCGGCTGGGTGTCGCTGCCGACGATGCGCAGGCACTTCTCTCCGCTTTGGGCGGCCAGCACGCGGTAGTGAGGGGAGAGCAGTTCGGTCAGTACCATCAGATTTTCGGGCGAGTCGTCGACAATCAGAATGGTGGCGCTGTGAGGTGTCAACATATGTCTTCCATGACGCTGTCCCTATGGGGTCGAGTATAGAGCCAATTGCTGCCAAATCATAAGGTTCGCACACATCGGGGAAGAGAGGCCCGCCCGTATGGGCAGGCTCTCCGGGTTCACGGGGTCGTGGTGCCCTGGCCCCAGCACAGGATAGCGTCTCTTACGTCGAACTTGCCCTCCAGCAGGGAGCGACCGAGGATGATCCCCTTGACCCCCGAGCCCTTGAGCGCCTCGATGTCGGCCAGGCCGCCGATGCCGCCTGAGGCCTGAAAGCCGACGTTCGGGTAGCGGGCACAGAGATCCCGGTAGAGCGCGACATTGGTACCGGCCAGAGTGCCGTCCCGGCTGATGTCGGTGCAGAGCACGTGCTTGAGCCCGGCGGGGAGGAAGCGCTCGATCAGGGCTTCGATGGTGACACCGCTGTTCTCCTGCCAGCCCGCCACCGCAATGTGGCGATTGCCCTCCTCATCGATGTTGACGTCCAGGGCCAGCACGATGCGCTCGGGGCCGTATTTCTCCATCCAGCTGGCCACCAGCTCCGGAGACTTGACGGCGGTGGAGCCGATCACGACCCGGTTGGCGCCTGCCGCCAGCAGATCGGCCACGTCCTGCTCGGTGCGCACGCCGCCGCCGACCTGCACCGGGGCGTCGGTGGCCGACAGCAGCCGGGTGATCAGGGACAGCTGGCGCGCCCTGGCATCCTTGGCACCGTCCAGATCCACCAGGTGCAATTGCCCCGCCCCCTGGGCGACGTATTCATCGAAGCGGGCCTGGGGGCTGCTGCTGTAAGCGGTCTTCTGGTCGTAGTCCCCCTGATAGAGTCGAACCACCTGACCGTTAATCAAATCAATGGCGGGAATGATCATCCTTGTCACAGCTCCAGAAAGTTTTGCAGTAAACGGGCGCCGGCTGCACCGGATCGCTCCGGGTGGAATTGGGCACCAAAGAAATTGTCGCGGCCCACGATGGCGGTAAAGGGTCGGCCATAGTCGCAGATGGCCAGGGTCGCCTCGGTCACCTCCAGCGCATAGGAGTGCACGAAGTAGAAGTAGCTGCCGCTGTGGATCCCCTTGAGCAGCGGGTGGGTCTCGTCGTGGGTGATCTGGTTCCAGCCCATGTGGGGCAGGCGCAGATTGCCCACCTCCATCAGCCGGATCTTGCCCGGCACTATGCCGAGGCAGTCGATCTCGCCGCATCCCTGATCCGCTGTGTTCATGCTCTCTTCGGAGGCCTGCGCCAGCATCTGCATGCCGAGGCAAAAGCCCAGCAGCGGCTGTTTGGCGGCGCGAATAAGGGGCACCAGCCCGCGTTCGTTCAAGTTCTTCATGGCGGCCACCGCGGTGCCGACCCCGGGCAGGATCAGCTTGTCGGCCTGCTCGATGTCGACGGCCTTGCTGGAGACCTGGGGCTGCACGCCCAGGCGCTCGAACGCCATCCTGACCGAGGCCAGGTTCGCGCAGCCGGTGTCGATAATGACCAGCTTCTGGTTTGCCATCACAGCACCCCCTTGCTGGAGGGGAGCTCGCTCCCTTCCACCCGGATTGCCTGGCGCAGGGCACGGCCGAAGCCCTTGAACAGCGCCTCCACCTGGTGGTGGGTGTTGCCGCTGCCGACCTTCATCTGCAGGGTGATGGCCATGGCGTCCGAGAGCGAGCGGAAGAAGTGGGGCACCATCTCGGTGGCCATCTCGCCCACGCTGTCGCGGCCAAAGCCGCTCGGGCAGTCGAACACGAAGTAGGGGCGACCGCTGAGATCCAGGGCCGTGGCCACATCCAGTTCGGTCAGGGAGGGGGCCTGCTCGTTGCCGCTCGTGGCTTCTGTCGGACGGGGACGGCCGTCGATCACCGCCTGCACCTCGTCCATCGCCAGCACGAAGCCGAAGCGGCCGATGCCGCGCTTGTTGCCAAGGGCCTGGCGCAGGGCCTGGCCCAGCGCCAGCCCGACGTCTTCCACCGTGTGGTGATCGTCGATGTGCAGATCGCCGCTCACCTTGAGCCTGAGGCGAAAGCCCGCGTGGGTCGCTATCTGATCCAGCATGTGATCGAAGAAGCCGATGCCGGTGGCGATCTGGTTGCCGCCGCTCTTGTCGAGATCCACCGCCACCTGGATGCGGGTCTCCTTGGTGTAGCGCTCCACCTCGGCGGTGCGCCCCTTGGAGAGCAATTGATCACGGATGGCGAGCCAGCCACTCTCCTGCGGGTGGTAGCGGATGCCACGGATGCCCATGTTCTCGGCGAGCTGCAGGTCGGTCTGGCGATCGCCAATGACGAAGGAGTTGGCGAAGTCGATGCGACCCGAGGCCAGGTACTCCTTCACCAGGCCCAGGTTGGGCTTGCGGCAGCTGCAACCGTCGGTGGGGAAGTGGGGGCAGATCAGCACCTGCTCCCAGGTGACGCCCTGGGATTCGAACAGGTGCATCATCAGATCGTGGGGGGGCTGGAAGTTCTCCAGCGGCAGGCTGGCGGTGCCCAGCCCATCCTGGTTGGTCACCATCACCAGCACGTAGCCGGCGGCCTGGAGTTCCCGCAGCACAGGGATCACCATGGGCTCGAAGCGCAGCTTGGCCAGGCTGTCCACCTGCTTGTCGGTGACCGGCTCCTCGATCAGGGTGCCGTCGCGGTCGATAAACAAAAACGGGGTCTTCATCTCTTCTACGTCCTTATACGCTGGCGGCAGACGGGGTGGTGGCGGCAACATCGCGCAGCACCTGGAGCACGGCATCCATTTCGCCCTGATAGCCGATGGTGATGCGGATGCTGTTGTCGAGCCCCGGCTTGCTGGAAAAATCTCGCAGTATGATGCCGGCGGCCTTCATGGCGGCGAACACGGCGGCCCCGTCATTGAAGCGCACCAGCACGAAGTTACCCTTGTCCTCGAACACTTCCTTGACGCAGGGCAGACGGAGCAGTTCGGCCTTGATGATCGCTTTTTGCTTGTTGAGCTCCTGCACCCGCTCCTGCATCAATTCCAGCCCCATGGGGGAGAGCGCCTGGCTTGCTATCTGGGCGATGGGGTCGGGAATGGGGTAGGGGGCGATCACCTTGGCCAGCATGGCGATGACCTCGGGATCCCCCAGGGTGAAGCCGCAGCGGATCCCCGCCAGGGCGAAGGCCTTGGAGAGGGTGCGGGTCACCACCAGGTTGGGGTATTGGGCGAGCAGGTCCACCACACTCGCCTCCGGACAGAACTCGATATAGGCCTCGTCCACGACGATGATGGCGCGCTCCCGGGCCTTCTCTAGCAGGGCGATGAGCCCCTTGCGGCCCACCAGATCCCCGGTGGGGTTGTTGGGGGAGCAGAGAAACACCAGCTTCACGTCCGACAGCCGATCGGCGATGGCGGGCCAGTCGGGTTGACGGCTCGCGGTGAGCGGCTGCTCCACGATGCCGACGCCGCAGGTCTCGGCGCTGATGGCGTACATGCCGTAGGTGGGCGGACAGATGAGGATCTGATCCTCCCCCGCCTCGCAGAAGGTGCGGATCAAGAGCTCGATGGCCTCGTCGGCCCCGCGGCTCACCAGCACCCGATCCGGGGTCACCCCGGCGTAGGCGGCGTAACCGTTCACCACCTCGGCCGGCTGGCACTCGGGGTAGCGGTTGAGGCGGCTGCCCTCGACGGTGAAGGGGTAGGCCAGCGGCGCCTCGTTGGCGTTGAGCCAGACGTGGCCCTTGCCACCGATGCGGCGGGCGGACTGGTAGGGGGTGAGGGCCCGCACCACGCGGCGAGCCAGGTTGGCGATGCTCATGATAAATCCTTTTGCAGTGCGTTCAGTCTGAGGGTAACGGCATTCTTGTGGGCATCGAGCCCTTCCGCCTCGGCGATGCGCTGGACGATGGGGCCCAGGCCGCGGATCCCTTCCGCACTCAGCTCCTGCACCGTGTAGCGGCGCTGATAGTCGGCGAGCCCCAGGCTCGAGCAGGTGCGGGCATAGCCGTAGGTGGGCAGGGTGTGGTTGGTGCCGCTGGCGTAATCGCCGACCGACTCCGGGGTCCAGGCGCCGAGGAAGATGGAGCCAGCGTTCTCGAGCTTATCGAGCAAGTCGCGCGGCGCCTCGGTCTGCACAATCAGGTGCTCGGGGGCGTAGGCGTTGGAGATGGCGCAGGCCTCGTCCAGGTTGTCGCAGAGGATCACCAGACTGCTGCCGAGCGCCTGGGTGGCGATGTCGCGGCGGCTGAGCAGCGCCAGCTGCGCCGCCAGCTCCTCTTCGACCACTTTCGCCAACAGCGCAGAGGTGGTCACCAGCACCACCTGGCTGTCGGGGCCGTGCTCGGCCTGGGAGAGCAGATCTGCGGCCACGAAGGCGGGGTTGGCACTGTCGTCGGCGATCACTAGCACCTCGGAGGGGCCGGCGGGCATGTCGATGGCGGCGCCGCGCCAGTCGCGGGAGACCTGGCCCTTGGCCTCGGTCACGTAGGCGTTGCCCGGGCCGAAGATCTTGTCCACCTTGGGGATCGTCTGCGTGCCATAGGCCATGGCCGCGATGGCCTGAGCACCGCCGATGGCGAACACCTGGCGCACGCCGCAGGCGCGGGCGGCGAACAGGATCTCGTCGCTGGCCGGCGACGGGGTGCAGAGCACCACCTCGCGGCAGCCGGCTAGGCTTGCCGGAATGGCCAGCATCATCACGGTGGAGGGCAGCGGGGCGCTGCCTCCCGGCACGTAGAGGCCGACCCGGCCGATGGGCTGGGTGCGCAGCTCGCACAGGACGCCGGGCTGGGTCTCGACCCGCACGACGGGCTGCACCTGGGCGGCGTGGAAGGTGCGGATATTGGCGATGGCGGCCAGGATGGCACCTTTGATGTCATCATCCAGTCGGGCACAGGCGGCGTCCATCTCGGCCTCGCTCACCCGCAACTGCTCGCGGGGGGCGCGCTCAAAGCGCTGGCTGAGCTCGCGCAGCGCCTCATCGCCCCGGGCCCGTACGGAGGCGATGATCTCCCGCACCACGGCGCCGATGTCGGCCTCGTCGCCGAGGGCGGGGCGGGTCAGCACCTCGACCTGCCGGGCGGGGGAGAGACTCTTCCAGATCAGGGTCTGCATGATGTTGCTTCCTTATTCCATCATCTTTTCGATGGGCAGCACCAGGATGGAGCTGGCCCCCAGGGCCTTGAGCTGCTCCATGGTCTCCCAGAACAGGGTTTCGCTGGAGACGACGTGCAGCGCTACCTGATTGGTCTCGCCGGCGAGCTGCATGATGGTGGGGCGCTCTGCGCCGGGCAGCAGGGAGGTGATGGCGTCGAGCTTGTCTTTCGGGGCGTGCAGCATGATGTACTTGCTCTCGCGGGCCTGCTGCATCCCCTGGATGCGGGGCAGCAGCTTGTCGATGAGCTTCTGCTTGGCGTCCGACAGGGGGTTGGGGGCCTGGACCAGCACGGCCTTGGAGCGGTAGATCACCTCGACCTCTTTCAGGCCGTTGGCCTCCAGGGTCGCGCCGGTGGAGACCAGATCGCAGATGGCATCGGCCAGGCCCGCGCGCGGCGCCACTTCCACCGAGCCCCCCAGCATCACGCTCTTGAAGCCCAGGCCCTGCTCGTCGAAGAAGCGCTTGAGCAGCCCGGGGTAGGAGGTGGCGATGCGCTTGCCGGCGAGGCTCGCAGGGCCTTGATAGTCCACGTCGTCCGGCATGGCCAGAGAGAGGCGGCAGCCGCCAAAATCGAGCTGTTTGAGGGTCTTGACCTCGGCTGGCAGTCCCTGGGCGGCGCGGATGAGCTGCACCTCTTCCAGCACGTTCTCGCCGATGATGCCGAGATCGACCACCCCTTCCATCACCAGGCCCGGAATGTCGTCATCGCGCACCCGCAGGATGTCGATGGGCATGTTCTCCACATGGGCGATGAGGCGCTGCTCCCGCAGGTTGATCTTGAGGCCGCAGCTCTTGAACAGGGCCTGGGAGTCCTGGCTCAGGCGGCCGGACTTTTGCATGGCGATGCGCAGACGTTGTGTTTCCATTGCTCGATTTTCCTTCTAGTCAAAAACGAAAAAACCCTCGGAAGTGGGTGCTTCCGAGGGTTTATGAATCTTGCGGTCCTTTTGGAAGTCACCAGTTAAGTGTCTTCCAGCAGTCAACCTCCTGAAAGACTATTCGGGATGATGATGGTGGTGATGAGTCTTCAGGGTGGTGAACTTCATGATGTAATCAATCCTTTACAAATCAGATGTCGTTGTTGACGCCCGATTTAAACTACCTGCCTTGACGGAAAAAGCAACCGAAAAATGTGATCCGGACGATTTAAGTTGAGAAAACGGTTTTCTGGTCGATAACTAAACGATGAAGAGCCAGAGGAGGCGACATCATGCCCAGCCAGGATCTGTTATTCCCCATCTTGCCCCGCGCACCCTCGACGCCGAGCCCCGACGACATCAAGCGGGAGGTGACCCAGATCAGCCAGAAGCATCAGCTGCGCAAGATAGGCACCGAGAATGGCGGCGGTGGCGGCCAGCCGCGCCAGCAGGGGTATCATCCGGAGCGGCGTGATCAGCCGAAGGTGCAGGAAGATGATCACAAGCCGGACCCCGATCACCAGATCGATCTCTTCGTCTGAACGTATTATCAGTCCCGCTTTCGCCGCGCTTTTGGCATAATGCCCGCTTTTGCTGCGGGACACGCCTTTGACCATCCAGACCCTGTTCAAGCCAGACGGCCCTCTGGCCCGCCACATCGATGGCTTCAAGGCCCGCGCGCCGCAACTGGAGATGGCCGAGGCGGTGGCGCGCGCCATCCGGCATGGTGGTCGCCTGCTGGTGGAGGCGGGCACGGGCACCGGCAAGACCTACGCCTACCTGGTGCCGGCACTGGAGTCCGGCAAGCGGATCGTCATCAGCACGGGCTCCAAGAACCTGCAGGAGCAACTCTTCTACCGAGATCTCCCCACCATCACGGGGGCGCTCGACTACACGCGGCCTGTGGCCCTGCTCAAGGGGCGCAGCAACTACCTGTGCATCGAGCGGATGAACCGCCTGCTCGCCGAATCCCACCTGCAAAAGCCCGACGTGCTCAATGATCTGGTCAAGGTGAAGTCCTGGTCCACCACCACGGACAATGGCGATGTGGGGGACATTCCGGGGCTGCAGGAGAATGCCGAGATCCTCCCCCATGTCACCAGCACCAACGAGAACTGCCTGGGCCGCGACTGTCCCTACTATGACGACTGCCACCTGGTGGTGGCCCGCCGCCGCGCCATGGAGGCCCAGGTAGTGGTGATCAACCATCACCTCTTCTTCGCCGACATGGCGGTGAAAGACACCGGTTTTGGCGAGCTGGTGCCCGAGGCGCAGGTCTATGTGTTCGACGAGGCGCACCAGTTGCCCGAGATCGCCAGCAACTACTTCGGCAAGTCGGTGGGCAGCCGCACCATCCAGGATCTGGCCCAGGACATCCAGTTGGCCTATCGGGCCGAGGCTCACGACATGGCCCAGCTCGGCAAGGCGGCGGACCGGCTCGACATCGCCAGCCAGGATCTGCGTCTGGCCTTCGGCGTGGAGGGGGGGCGCGGCAATACCCGAGACCTGCTGCGCCAGCCGCTCTGGGCCCAGGCGCTGGCTCGCCTCAACGACGCGCTCGGGCTCTGCTACGAGGTGCTGAAACTGGCGCTCGGGCGTGGCGAGCAGCTCGACCACTGTTTCGAGCGCATCAGCGAGCTGCGCACCCGGCTTGGGGAGGTGCTGGCCATCAACCAGACCGGTTTCTCCTACTGGTACGACTGTTCGCGTCTGCACTTCACCCTGAGCCTCACCCCGCTCTCGGTGGCCGAGCGCTTTGGCGCCGAGGTCCTTCGCCCCGAGGTGGCCTGGATCTTCACCTCCGCCACCCTGACGGTGGACAATCGCTTCGATCACTTTGTGGCCGAGATGGGGCTGGCCGGCAGTGCCGAGCTCATCCTCGACAGCCCGTTCGATTATGCCGAGCAGGCGCGGCTGTGCGTGCCTCGTTTCTTGCCCGAGCCCAATGCCTTCGGGCGGGGGGAGCAGCTGGCCACCCTGATGATCCCGCTCATCAACAAGACGCCGGGGGGCTGTTTCTTCCTCTGCACCAGTCATCAGGTGATGCGGCAGGTGGCCGAGGTGCTGCGCCGGGAGATAGGTCGCACCGTCTTGTTGCAGGGGGAGGACAACAAGCAGCGGCTGCTCAAGACCTTCGTGGAGAACGGTCGCGCCGTGCTGGTGGCCACCAGCAGCTTCTGGGAGGGGATAGACGTGCGGGGGGCCGCATTGTCCTGTGTTATCATCGACAAGCTGCCCTTTGCGAGCCCGGATGATCCCCAGCTCAAGGCGCGGGTGGAGGATTGCAGGCTCAAGGGGGGAGATCCCTTCGCCGAACTTCAACTGCCCAAGGCGGTGATTGCGCTCAAACAGGGGGTGGGGCGGCTCATCCGTGATCGCAGTGATCACGGGGTTCTTGTTATCTGTGATCCCCGGGTGGTCAACAAGCCCTACGGCGCCACCTTCATCAAGAGCCTGCCCGCCATCCCAAGGACCCGGGAACTGGCGAGCCTGGGAGAATTTTTCGGACCACGGGAGTGAGTCCACCGTGCCGGGAACTCGTCCCGGCCAGTGCATGACGGCAGGCCAAGGCCATGCTGACGATTTAACTGATTGATGTGAAGAGAATAAAAAAAATGGATGAGTTGAAGATCCTGGCCGTTGATACTGCCACCGAGGCCTGCTCCGCTGCGCTCATGGTGGGCGACAAGGTGTTCTCCCGCTGGGAGGAGGCGCCGCGGGATCACACCCGCAAGATCCTGCCCATGGTTCAGGCTGTGTTAGCCGACGCCGGTCTATCGTTGGAGCAACTCGACGCCATCGCCTTCGGGCGGGGACCGGGCTCCTTCACCGGGGTGCGGATCGGGATCAGCGTGGCCCAGGGGCTTGCCTTTGGGGCCGGCGTGCCGCTCATCGGCATCTCCACCCTGGCGGCCATGGCTCAGGGGGCTCACCGTCTGGAAGGGGCCGAGCGGGTGCTGGCCGCCATCGATGCGCGCATGGACGAGGTCTACTTCGGCCACTACGAGTGGCAGGGCGACACGATGCAACTGGTGGGGGAGGAGGTGGTAAGCCACCCAGGCGCACTGGTTGAGGCCCGTGGCACGCTGAACGGGCGTGTTGCCTGTGTCGGCACCGGCTTTGAGACCTATGGTGAGACGCTCGACGATCTGGCCGAGGTCCTGGTGACGAGCCAGGTGCGCTTCCCGGCGGCGCTCGACATGCTGCCCCTGGCAAGCAGAGCCTGGCTGGCGGGGGAGGCGGTGCCGGTGGAGCAGGCCACACCGGTATATCTGCGCGACAAGGTGACCTGGAAGAAACTGCCGGGTCGCGAGTGACATCCAACGGCGAGCCGCGACTCGATGCCAGTGAGTGAAGGTGGACGACGCGGATAAGGAGAGGCGAATGATGAAATCCGTGATCATGCTGGCGGGGCTGCTGCTGGCGGGCTGCAGCTCGGTGCCCAGGGAGCTGGTCTATGAGCCGGAAAACCAGCTGGTGGCCTATCAACCCGCCCTGCAGGGGATGGAGGGCAAGCCGGCCCGCTGGAGCGGGGTCATTTCGGCGGTGCACAACGAACAGGATCAGAGCGTGGTGGAGGTGGTCTATCTGCCGCTCAAGGCCAACGGGGTGCCGACTCAGACCGAGCAGAGCCCGGGGCGCTTCCTCGCCGTCATGAAGGGCTTTGTCGATCCGACGCTCTACGCCAAGGGGCGCAGCCTGACGGTGCTTGGCACCCTTGACAAGCCGGTGGACAGCCAGATAGGGGAGCACAAGTATCGTTTCTCCGTGCTCAAGGTGACCGCCAGCAAGCTGTGGCCACCGGTGAAGGAGGTGGAGATCCGCTACGTGGATCCCTACTTCTACGACCCCTTCTATGATCCCTTCTGGCCAAGGCGCCACTACTCCCGCTGGTGATGATGACAGAGCGCTTCATCACCCTGGCGGACGGGCGGCGCATCGCCCTGCTGGACAACGGTCGGCAGGGCAGGCCGCTGCTCGTCGCCCTGCACGGCTGGCTCGACAACGGCGCCAGCTTTCTGCCCCTGGCGCCTCATCTTGAGGCATTTCACCTCGTCTGTCTCGATCTGCCGGGGCACGGCCACTCGGATCACAAGGTGACCCCCTATGTCTTCGTTGACTGGCTGGACGATCTCCACCAGATCGTGCAGGCCGCAGGCTGGTCGCGCTTCATCCTGCTGGGGCACTCCCTGGGAGCGCTGATCGCCAGCGCCTATGCCGGGGTCTTTCCCGAGCAGGTGGCGCGCCTCATCCTGCTGGAGGGGCTCGGGCCGCTGAGCCAGCCCGACGAAGAGGTGCCCGGGCAACTGCGCCGCGCCATTCTCAATCGCAGTCGTACTCGCGAGCGCGCGTCCGGTGGGTTTGCCTCCCTCGACGAGGCGGTGGCGGCCCGCTGCAAGGTGGCGGACATCAGCCCGGCGGCGGCGCGCCTCATCTGCGAGCGGCAGCTGGTGGGGCGGGAAGGGCGCTGGCATTGGCGCAGCGACCCCAGGCTGCGGGATCTCTCGCCGCTGCGCATGAGCGAAGGGCAGGCCCAGGCGCTGATCCGGGCCATCGCCTGTCCCGTGCTGTTCATCCGGGGGGAACAGGGTTTCCCCGGGCTGCTGGCGCAATGGCAGTTGCGGGGGCCGCTCTTTGGCCAGATTGAAATGGTGCAGGTGGCGGGAAATCACCATTTCCACATGGAAAATTCGGCACAAACCGCCGTTTATATCGAAAAGTTCAGTCAAATCCGGTAGGATCGCCGGCTTTGAATCATGTCAGGTTTGCTTTCTCCCTCACACTTCCCGTTGTTAATTCACTGTTAATCGATGTTGCCTTATGTAAATATGTGCGGCATTAGAGCATGAGCTTAAAACAACTGATTGAAATGGATGTGACAGGGACGGAGGCAACACAGTGAGCGCACAGGTGCGAGTTATGCAGGAGAAGTTCGTGGAAAGAGTCTGGCTGAAGCGTTATCCAGAAGGGGTGCCCGCCGAGATCAATCCAGACCAATACGGCTCCCTGGTCGAGATGTTTGAAGAGTCGGTGACCCAGTTTGCCGATCAGCCCGCCTTCGTCAACATGGGGCAGACCATTACCTATCGCCGGCTGGAGGAGCAGTCCCGTGCCTTTGCCGCCTATCTGCAGAACGAGCTCAAGCTCGGCAAGGGCGACAGGGTGGCGGTGATGATGCCGAACCTGCTGCAATACCCCATCGCCGTGTTCGGCATACTGCGGGCCGGCATGACTGTGGTCAACGTCAACCCCCTCTATACTCCGCGCGAGCTGGAGCACCAGCTCAACGACTCCGGCGCCAAGGCCATCGTCATCGTCTCCAACTTCGCCCATACCCTGGAGAAGGTGGTCTACGACACCCCGGTCAAGCACGTGATCTTGACCCGCATGGGGGACAACCTCGGCCTGGCCAAGGGGACCTTGGTCAACTTCGTGGTGAAATACGTCAAGAAGCTGGTGCCCAAATACAACCTGCCCCATGCCAGCACCATGCGCCAGGCGCTCGCCAAGGGGCGCTATCTGCAGTACATCAAGCCGGAGATCAGCAACCAGGACATCGCTTTCCTGCAATACACCGGCGGCACCACGGGTCTCTCCAAGGGGGCCATGCTGACCCACCGCAACATGATTGCGAACGTGGAGCAGTGCCTCGGCGTTTACGGTCCCGTGCTGGAGCGCGGCAAGGAGTTCGTGGTCACGGCGCTGCCGCTCTACCATGTCTTCGCCCTCACCGTGAACTGCCTGCTGTTCATGCGCCTGGGTGGCTATAACCTGCTCATCAGCAATCCCCGCGACATCCCGGGCTTCGTCAAGGAGATCAAGAAGTACCCTTTCACCTGCATCACCGGGGTCAACACCCTGTTCAACGCGCTGGTCAACAACGACGAGTTCAAGGGCATGGATTTTGCCAAGCTCAAGCTCACCATAGGCGGCGGCATGGCGGTGCAGCGGGCGGTGGCCGAGCAGTGGAAGGCGCTGACCCTCACCCCGCTGCTGGAAGGCTATGGCCTGACCGAGTGCTCCCCCCTGGTGAGCGTCTGCCCCTACGATCTGGTGGACTACAACGGCTCCATCGGCCTGCCGGTTTGCTCCACCGAGATCCGGCTGGTGGATGACGAGGGGAACCTCGTCACCCAGAGCGGCACCCCCGGCGAGATGCAGGTACGCGGCCCCCAGGTGATGACCGGCTACTGGCAGCGCCCGGAGGCCACCGCCGAGGTGATGCAGGATGGCTGGCTCTGCACCGGCGACATCGCGGTGTGCGACGAGCAGGGCTTCTTCAAGATCGTGGATCGCAAGAAGGACATGATCCTGGTCTCCGGCTTCAACGTCTATCCGAACGAGATCGAAGACGTGGTGGCGCTCCACCCCAAGGTGCTGGAAGTGGCCGCCGTCGGCGTGCCGAACCCGGTCTCCGGCGAGCAGGTCAAGATCTTCGTGGTCAAGAAAGATGCGGCGCTTGCAGAGAACGAGATAATTGCCCACTGCCGCAAACATCTGACTGCCTATAAGGTGCCGAAACTGGTAGAATTTCGCGACGAACTTCCCAAGACCAACGTGGGCAAGATCCTGCGCCGCGTGCTGCGCGACGAGGAGATTGCCAAGCAGTAACCGGCATGCACTGCTCTGCAGTCACGCGCTGTCGTTATGCAAAACCGTGGGGCATCCACGGTTTTTTCTTTCTGGGTCCGACCAACGTGCAGGCAACGATGCAATATCAACTCATTTCACAGCAAGCCGAACTGGATCAGTATCTCGCTTCCCTGGCCGACGTTCCCCTGGCCATCGATACCGAATTCGTTCGCACCCGTACCTACTATCCTCAGCTCGGTCTGTTCCAGATCTATGACGGCGAGCGCCTCGCCCTGCTGGATCCCCTGACGCTCGATCTCTCCGCTTTGTGGCAGCGCCTAGGCCGGGCAGGGCAGATCGCCATTTTGCACGCCTCCGGCGAGGATCTGGAGCTTATCCAGCATCAGGCGGGTCATCTGCCGAACCAGATGCACGACACCCAGCTGGCGGCGGCCTTCCTGGGCCATGGCGTCTCGGTCGGCTTTGGCGCCCTGGTCAACGAATTCCTCGGGGTCGAGCTTGAGAAGGATCAGGCTCGCACCGACTGGCTGGCTCGTCCGCTCACCCCTCGTCAGCTGGAATATGCCGCGGCGGATGTCTTCTATCTGCTGCCCCTCTACGACAAGGTGATGGCCAGGCTTCGCGAGAGCGGCAAGTTTGCCTGGTTCGAGCAGGAGTGCCAGAACCACTCCGCCCGCAAGACCCAGGGCAGTGATCCCCGTCAGGCCTACCTCGAGATCGTCAACGCATGGCAACTGGGCCGCCGCGAGCTGGCCATCCTGCGGGAGCTGGCCGCCTGGCGCCAGCAGGAGGCAGTGCGTCGAGATCTCGCCCTCAACTTCGTGGTCAAAGAGCTGCACCTGTTCAAGGTGGCGGAGCGCAGGCCAACCTCGCTGCGGGATCTCAACGAGCTGGGGCTAGCCCCCATCGAGATCAAGATCCACGGCAAGCGGATGCTGGACATAGTCGCGGCCGCCCAGCAGAGCGACCCCGAAGGCTGGCCCGAGCCCATCCGCCGGCTGGTGGATTATCCCCAGTACAAGGCCGAGCTCAAGCGCATCAAGGCCATGGTGGAGGAGAAGGCCAAGGCCAGCAACATCCCCCCTGAGCTGGTCGCGAGCAAGAAGATCATTCACCAGTACTTCACCTGGAGCTGGCGCATGAGCTCCGAGGAGCGGGCCCGGGCGGACAAGCCCATGCTGCTGCAAGGCTGGCGCCATGAGCTGGTGGGCCACCTGCTGGCGCAGTAGCGGCCTCTGGTGCCCCTATGACGAAAGCCCTGGCTGCGTGTGCGGCCAGGGCTTTTGCTTATCAGGATGCCCTGCAACAGGACCAGATCCTGGAAGCCGGTCCCCCCGCAGTATCGTTCAGCTAAATGCTGAGTATTTATACGATGTTCAACCTGTGCTTGGTCAGCGTCAGCCTATAAGTTGGTTGCTGTATTACTCCCATCGACCGTCAGTGGGTCACTGGTGGAATTCGTCAGCACTATATTCTGACTCCCCCGATGGTGCCGCTATATGCTCAGCAGATGGTCACTCCCCTCGAACAGGAGCTTCACGACGTCGCTACCGCTGGTGCCGTAATTGGCAAGCGACGCTGCGTCCACGAAGTTGGCGCCGCCGCTGGCGCCGTTGGTATCCACCTGCACGGTAACCGAGTTGCCTGACTGCGTCAGGCGAACAAAATCCGACTCTTGGCTCCCTGCGGTGAAATTAGCATCCAGCAGGTCCGATAGGTCGATGCTGTCACCTTCGGAGAAGTTGTAGTCGATGATCGAGTCTAAGTGGCTCACCCCCGTCTGGGCGAACACGAAGCGGTCGGCGCCCGCTCCGCCGCCCAGCACGTCATTGCCATCTCCACCACTCAGCACGTCGTTGTCTCCGCCCGCGAGCAGCAGGTCGTTGCCGCCGCCTCCATTGAGGATGTCCGTCCCGCTGTTGCCAAACAGCAGGTCGTTCTTGTTCAGGCCGTTCAGGGTTTCCGCGCCCGAGGAGGAGGCGATCAGATCGTTGTCGCCGTTGCTGCCGTCCAGCGGCGTGCCGTTGTCGGCGACCAAGGTGTAGGCTGCGGTACCCAGCGTGTAGCCATGGATGGTGCCGCCATTGCTGAAGGTGAGGGTCTCCACCTGTGCGCCGGCAAACTGATCCTGAACTGTGATATGGGTGTCACTGATGTCGAGCAGCAGATGGCTGCCGACCCGCTCGACGTGGAGGGCGGACAGTGCCGTGCTGTCTGTCGGTGAACTGGTGTTGATCAGCAGGGCGTCGTTGTTGCCGCCACTGTCCCGGACTATGTCCGAGCCATCGGCGAGACCGAAACGGTAGATATCGCCGTTGCTGCTGCCGCCGAGCAGCACGTCGTTGCCCTGGCCGCCGACCAAGGTCTCGCTGGCGCTGTTGCTACCGATCAGTATTTCATTACCCTCCGTGCCATCCAGGCTGCCCAAGCCGTCTCGGAGTATGGATACAGTTGCCGCAGCGCCAGTCAGCGTGCCATCGGTGGCCGCATAGCTGAATGAGCCCCCGGCAGGGGTACTGTCGATGAAGCTGACGCTGCCGCTGCTTCCCAAGCCGGCAGAATGAGAGACTGTTCCGTCTGAGGCGCTACCAACATTGGTTACATCCAGCAAGCCGTCTCCATTGCTGCTGTCGTTCAGCAGCAGCGACCACTCCGGGATCAGGATGGCGGTGCCCAGCGCAATGCTGGTGATCACGCTGTCGGCTGTGGTGGTCGGTGGCTCGCCCACATCGGTCACGCCTATGGTGAAGGATGTGCTGTTGCTGGACCCGTCGGCGCTGGTGGCCCGCACGGTAATGCTGTGGTTGGTGGCGGTCTCGTAATCGAGCGCCGCGGCCACTGTGACCACCCCAGTGCTGCTGTTGATGGTGAAGCGGCCATCGGCATCGTTGCTCAGCGAATAGGTGATGGCCTGGCCGCCGGCGTCGGCATCACTGGCGGAGGCAGTGATTCCCACTTGGGTACCAATGGCGGCGTTCTCGGCCACCGAGTTGCTGGCAACATTGCTATCGTTCGGGCCAAGTACCGGGTTGTCGTCGACATCGTTGATGGCGATGGTGAAGGTCTGTGCCTTGCTGGAGCCATCGGCACTGGTGGCAGTGACCTCGATATTCACGCTGGCACCGAGGGCTTCACGGTCGATGGCGGCGGCGACGGTGACCACGCCGGTGGCGGGATCGATGGCAAACAGGCCGCCGGGATTGCCGGACAGGCTGTAGGTGACGGCATTGGTGGTGGCGTCGGCGTCGCTGGCAAAGGCGGTGACGCCGACCAGGGAGCCGATGGCGATGTTCTCGTCGACGGCATTGGTGGCGGCGTTGGTGTCGGTCGGGGTAGTGACATCGAACTCGTCGACATCGTTGATGACGATGGTGAAGGTCTGTGCCTTGCTGGAGCCATCGGCACTGGTGGCAGTGACCTCGATATTCACG
>NZ_CDBN01000085.1 GCF_000820085.1 Aeromonas sanarellii | reverse complement strand
CGAGATACGCCCGGATCTGGGCGCTGCTGGCCGAACCATCCAGCGCCAGCGGCGGGGAGAGCGGGAAGCCACGCGCCTGCCACTCAGGTGTATAGCCGAGCTGAAACGCATCCTGGCTGGAGTCATACTCGAGATGGCCGATCAGCTGGTTACCCAGCCGAAGTTCAAGCCGATGGTGCTCAGAACCACTCATCATCACCGACCTCTGGTTGGCTGTTGCCGCTTGTTACCTGTGAGCCCACTTCCTGCACCAGTTGCAAGTGCAGCCCCAACGCCTTCATCACCAGCAACAGGGTCGAGAGGTAGACATCCCCCCCCTTCTCAATCTTGATCAGGGTCTTCTTGGAGATGCCGCACAGTGAGGCCGTCACCTCCTGGGTCATCCTGGCGGCCTTGCGTCTCTCCCGGATCGCCAGCCCCAGGGAGGCGGGATCCAGTGCTTTCGGGCCGGTTTGCAACGATGCGTCTGCCATCATGATCACGGGAAAAAGTGTAGGTTGTTACACCTTAACCCATGGTAAGAGCAAACCGCAATCAAAAGTGTACGATAGTGCACTTTTTATGGTCCTGGTACTGGTTACGAGAGAAAAGTGTAGAGGGGTTCACTTTTTAGAGCGGGGAGGTGGTGAGGGATAGTTGGGGTCGATTCAGACCGAGGGGCCGGGAGGATGTCGTTTGCAGAGCAGCATTGCACTTCACGTTCACTTCACCGAGCGATGGCCTAAATTTCCTTTCGCTGAACCAGAGTGATAATTTTGGTTTCAGTGAAAAAACGGCTTATGGGGATGCGCAATGTTTTTCCAAACATATTACCGATTAGATCCGTGGAGATTTGAGCCGCCGCTAAAGGATTTTGGGGCAATCCAATTCGATGATCCCAAGCAGATGTTTTCGCTGTTCATGCGTTACATACATGTGTTCAGCGAGGATGAAGAACCGCAAGTGCTTGTACAAACAATTCATCGCAAGGATGACATTCCGGATTCGGTACGCGTCGTGTTTACCGGAGAGGCAGAAATCGATTGGAGTCTTGGAGGAGAGAATCAGAACGGGTTTACAAACTTGCCTGATGACTATCGCGATTTCATAGTTGCGTTGCACGGGAGTATGGACCGCATGGCGTCTGAAATATTCAATGTGGTTCGTTGGCGCATGGGAATCGTCGGTGGACCATTGGGACTTCAGAGCGAATGGTCATCTATGAGATGGCACGATGACAGCAAGGGCGAGAAGATTATCGACGAGCATGGGTTCTTGAACCGTCAAATGATCGCCGGAGTATTCACTCTCCATATGCCAAAAGTGCAGGACGCCAATTTCGATGAGGAGTGTCGAGCGAATGTCGAAACCCTCATTCAGTTTCAATCCAAGCAACCGTTGTATCACGATCTTTTTCGTGAAGCATGGCAGAATCAACGGGACAATCCTCGAAGTGCACTTGTAATGGGGATTGCCGCAGCAGAGACCGGATTCAAGACAACTATGACAGACTTGAATCCGTCAGTGACTTGGATTGTCGAGAACTTACAGTCTCCGCCACTAGATCTGATGTTGCGCAACTACATGGCGCAACTGCCCGCAAGGAATCAGATTAACGGTGAAGTTCGTCGACCACCTAAAAAGGTAATTTCCGTG
>NZ_CDBN01000084.1 GCF_000820085.1 Aeromonas sanarellii | reverse complement strand
CAGCCAGGGGCGGCGCCTGCTGTTCGGCTGGCTGGGCTTGCCGGAGGAGAACGAGATGAGCCAGCCCACCATTCCCTATGGCTGGATCCATCAGATGAGCTGCCCGCGGGAGCTGTTCTGGCAGGACGACTGGCTCTGCCAGCGGCCGGTGGCGGAGATTTCGGCCCTCAAGGGGGCGCTGACCCGTTTCGAGGGGGGTGAGCTGCCTGCCCTGGCCATCGACAGCGCCTGGCTGGACCTGGCCCCGAGCGGTGAGGGTCGCCTCGGGTTCGGGACCGTGGCCGAGCTGGTGTGGCAGCCGGGGCGCATCGTGCTGCGTCGCCAGAACTGGCAGAGCGGGGAGTGGGAGGAGCGATCCTGCCCCTGGCTTGGGGGGAGTATCACCGTCTTGTGCGATCGCTCCAGCCTGGAGTGCTTCGTCGACGGCGGTCGCCAGACCCTGTCTACCCGCTACTTCCCCGGTGAAAACCCAGTACTTTCCGCATGTTGTGACGGTGATGACAGCAAAATTTGCCTCGATCACTGGCCGCTGGCGGCCTGCCTTGTACAATAGCCCGGTGTCAGTTTGCCGGGAGGTCAGGTGGAGAAGAAGAAACGGATCACGATTGCCCAGATAGCCACGCTCGCGGGGGTCTCCAAGGCCACCGCCAGCCTGGTGCTCAACGGCAAGAGTGCGGAATACCGCATCGCCGACGATACCCGCAAGCGAATACAGGCGGTGGCGGACGAGTGCCACTACCAGCCGAGCATCCATGCCCGCTCCCTGCGGGCGGTGCGCAGCTACACCTGGGGACTGGTGATCCCCGACCTCACCAACTTCGGCTTCGCCAGCCTCAC
>NZ_CDBN01000083.1 GCF_000820085.1 Aeromonas sanarellii | reverse complement strand
ATTGAGTATTTGAAAAGCCACTTTATAATTGGCTTTTCAAATACTCAATTAAGGTCGTCGTCATGCACCAGATCCTGGATAACCGTAAAGAAGAGCAGATTGTCCCCCTGTTCCGTCTCGGGTTTCGGCCTTTCTTCCTGCTCGGAGCACTGTTTTCGTGCCTGGCCATGCTGGGTTGGCTCGGGCAGCTCAACGGCTGGTTCACTCTGCCCGGAATTGGCAACCCCATCTGGTGGCACGCCCACGAGATGCTGTTCGGCTTTGGTGCTGCCATCGTCGCGGGGTTTCTTCTAACCGCTGTACAAAACTGGACGGCACATCCCGGGGTGCGGAGCTGGTCCTTGGCGCTGGTCGTGGCCTTGTGGGCACTGCCGAGGGTATTGTTGCCCTGGCTGGGGGAGGGAAACATCTTCTTGATGGTGGCAGACCTGCTCTGGCTCCCCCTTTGCGCCTGGTTTCTGGCCAAGCCTATCGTAGCGACCCGGCAGTGGCGCAACCTCTTCTTTGTGCCTCTGCTTGTCGTCCTGACCCTGCTCAACGCCGCCAGCTGGTTGTGGCGCACCGACTGGCCCTTGATAGAACACCTGCTGATCACGGCGGTGCTGCTGTTCACCACCCTGATTGCGGTGATGGGAGGACGTGTCATCCCCTTCTTCACCGCCAGAGCCACGGGGATGGAGAAAGCCGTTCCTCTACCGTGGCTGGAGCGAACTGCACTCGCTGCCCTGTGGCTCATCCTGCTGCTCTGGCTGCTGCTCCCCACCCAGTGGGTCACCGGCCTCTATATGTTCCCTCTATATATAGTGGCGGCCGCTGCACACCTTTACAGACAGCTGCGCTGGCGTCCCGCCACCACTGTGGCACACCCCCTGCTGTGGTCGCTGCACCTGGCCTACCTCTTCATTCCTCTGGGGCTGGCTGCTCTGGCCGCGCACTCCGCCGGCTGGCCGATCACCCTGTCGTTGACCAGCCACCTGCTTAGCGCAGGCAGCATGGGTACCATGATCCTCGGGATGATAGCCCGGGTATCCCTCGGCCACAGCGGCAGGGCCCTGCAGGTCCGGCACAGGATCACGGTGGCATTTGCGCTGGTCATCCTGTCTGCACTCATGCGGGTATTGCTACCCCTCTGCTGGCCAAACCTGACCCTAACGGGATGGAACCTCAGCGGCTGGAGCTGGATTGCCGCCTACGGCCTGTTCGTCTGGGTCTATGCTCCCATCCTGACCAGTCCCAGAGCAGACGGCCACCCAGGCTAGTCCCTGGGGAAAGGGGATGGGTAGTGGATCAGGTTATGGAAGATGGCGGGGGCGATTCCCAGATTGCGATAACCATGGGGGCGATCGGCGGCAAAGCGCACGGCCTCCCCCTGATCGAGGGAGCGCCACTCCCCGTCGACCAGCACCTCCATAGTTCCGCTGATGACGATCACGTGCTCGGTAACCCCGTGCTCATGGGGTTCTGATTCCCGCTGATAGCCGGGCAACAGGGTCAATTCGAACAGCTCGAAACCAAAACGTCCCTCATAGGGGAAGAGGGGCGCCACCTGCATGCCCTCACCCGCCGGCTGCTGGCGAATGTCGTCGGCAACCCGATAGAGCGTCTCATCCTGGGCATCCGGGGTCGGCTCGATGAAGCTGGAGAAGGAAACCCGAAAGCCGGTGGCAATCTTCCACAGGGTCGACACCGTCGGGCTGGACTCCCCTCGCTCGATCTGGCCCAGCATGGCCTTGCTCACCCCGGTTTCCCGGGCAGCCGCATCCAGGCTCCACCCCCTCTCGGTACGCAGCCCTTTCAATCGCTGGGCCAGATAGCGACTCATCTCCTGCATCTGCTCTCCGATTTTGTCTGAACCATATTGTGCGCCATAACGCACATCGCTATAGTCAAAGCCATATTGTACGTAATAACGCACAGACAAGCAGCATCCACAAGGAAGTTCCCATGCCCTTTGCCCTCCCTCACATGGTCGCAGGCCTCATCGCCGTTCTGGTGGGTTACACGAGTTCGGTCGTCTTGATCATCCAGGCCGCCACGGCTGCCGGTGCAGACGCCGCCCAAGTCTCTTCCTGGCTATGGACGCTCGGGATCGGCATGGGAGTAAGCTGCATCGGCCTCTCCCTCTACTATCGCATCCCGGTGCTGACCGCCTGGTCCACTCCGGGTGCAGCCCTGCTCATCACCAGCCTTGGCAATTTCAGCCTGGCCGAAGCCATCGGCGCCTTCATCCTCTCCTCGCTGCTGATCACCCTCTGCGGCATCAGCGGCTGGTTCGATCGGCTGATGCGCCACATTCCGGCTCCCCTGGCAGCCGCCATGCTGGCCGGCGTCCTGCTCAGATTCGGACTGGACCTCTTCAAGGTGGCCCCCCAGGATCCCCTGCTGCTTGGCGCCCTGTTGCTGATCTTCCTGCTCGGTCGCCACCTCTGGCCCCGCTACACCATGGTGCTGGTGCTGGCTGCCGGCATGTTGCTCTGTACCCTGAGGGGCGATCTGCAACTGAGCGAGGTGCACTGGCAACTCTCCCGTCCGGTGTGGATCTCGCCCTCCTTCTCCTTCCAAGCCTTGCTGGGCATAGCCCTGCCGCTGTTTCTCGTCACCATGACGTCCCAGAACATGCCAGGCATTGCCATTCTGCGCGCCCATGGCTATCAGCCGGCCACCTCCTCCCTGATCACCTGGACCGGCCTGACCGGCTTGCTGCTGGCCCCGTTCGGTGGTTATGCCTTCAACCTGGCGGCCATCACGGCGGCCATCTGCATGGGCAAGGAGGTGGATCCCGATGCGGCTCGCCGTTGGCCGGCCGCACTCTGGGCGGGCGCCTTCTACCTGATCACCGGCTGTTTCGGGGCGACCGTGGTCGCCCTGTTCAGCGCATTTCCCACCGCGCTGGTGACCTGCGTGGCCGGACTGGCGCTGCTCGGAACCATAGGCAGCAGCCTGCACGGCGCCTTGCAGCAGGATGGAGAGCGAGAAGCCGCCTTGCTGACCTTCATCATCACCGCCTCGGGGATCAGCCTGCTCGGGGTAGGCTCGGCCTGCTGGGGGTTGCTGGTCGGCGTGGCGCTGCATCAAGTCAACCGGCTGCGCACCTGATCTGACCATCTGGGGAGACCCCAGTGAGACACAGCACATAATTCGGCAGAGATGGTTCACATATGAACCCCATTCCCGTCTAGTGAGAAAGCGCCGTAGATCCTTCCCGACACGCGTCGCTGTCAGACTCAATACTGGAGAAGAAGAATGAGGAATCAGGCTGTCATCTTATTGCTGGCGCTGCTGGGTACCACCATTGCCCAAGCCGCCGACACGGACAGGGAGCTGGCCCGTCAGCTCGCACTGCAGCAGAAGCAGTTGCTGCCCCAGCTCGCCCAACAGGCGTACCAGAGTCCGCTGCCCAAGCTGCTGAAAAAGGCGAGCCCGCGCCTCAAACGACAGGCCACGAATGCCAACCAGGCCGCCATCCATCGGCAAGGGCTCGAGGGTGAGGTCACACAACTGATGCAGTTGCGGCTGGCCAATCCCGAGCAGGCAAATGCGCTCAAGCAGGGAGCAGAACCCCTGGTTGCCTATGTGCCGAGCGGCGATGAGAAGAGCTGGAGCGCCATCGAGGCGTTCGACGGCGCCGGCAATCCCGTCTATCTCGATGTGAACCAGCCACCGGCGCGGCCGGTGCTGGTGGTGGAAGCAGACCCTATCAAGGCCAAGAATGCCGGTCTGAAGGTGATGCGCAAGGCGCTGGCCGAGGCCGACTTGCAGGCTGCTCCTCGCGCCACCAGCGGGACGGCACCACTCAAGACCAGTATCCTCAAGCAGATCAGGCTCAACGATGATCAGGAGCCCTGGCTGCTGGGAGCCGCCGAGATCTACGCCGTGGTGGCCGGGGTCAATCCCGCCAGGGACGAACCCGTGGTGGACATCGTCGACATGCCCTATCTCGATGATGACAACACCGACTACAGCCCGAACCAGATCCTGGTGTACTGGGATCGCTACCGCTGGGGTGCCGTCGACGTCGTCATGATGGAGCAGGATGACAACGTCAACTACAAGGAGCTGAGCGCCCTGCTGATCGAAGCACTCAAGCTCGGCTTCACCGCGGGTGGCGTACCGGAGGCCCTGCCCTTCCTCGATCTCGGTGGCCGCATCGTCAAGGCGCTGCCCGACTCCTGGATGACCAACAACGACGACTATCTCGATACCTTCTATACCCTGGAGCAGGACCAGAGCTATCACCAGTATCCCGGCGCGGCCGGCAATGCGGTCATCACGCTGGAGCCCAAAGAGATCCAGCCGACCCGACCCTGACCCTCATCCAAGACAAAAAGCCAATGAGGAGACTCATTGGCTTTCCTGTATCCGGGGTCGCGGGATCAGGCCTGAGCTTTCGGCCTCACCCCCAGGGTGTGGCAGATGGCGTAGGTCAGCTCGGAGCGGTTCAGGGTATAGAAGTGGAAGTCCTTCACCCCTTCCTGGCTCAGCACCCGCACCTGATCGATGGCGATGCTGGCCCCCACCATGTTGCGCGTCAGCTGGTCGTGCTCCAGCCCCTCGAAACGCTGATGCATCCAGCGCGGGATCTTCACGTTGGTGAAGCCGGCAAACTTGGCCAGGGTCTGGTAGTTGGAGACCGGCAGTATGCCCGGCACTATCTCGGCATCGATGCCGATGGCCGCACAGCGATCACGAAAACGCAGGTAGGTCTCCACATCGAAGAAGAACTGGGTGATGGCACGGTTGGCGCCGGCATCTATCTTGCGCTTGAGGTTGAGCAGATCGGACTGCGCGCTTCTGGCCTCGGGGTGCCCTTCCGGATAGGCGGCCACCGAGATATCGAAGTCGGCCTCTGACTTGAGCAGGGCGACCAGGTCGGTGGCATACATGTCCGGCTTGTCGAGTCCGGGGGGCAGATCCCCGCGCAGTGCCACTATGTGGCGAATGCCGCTGTTCCAGTAGTCGCGCGCTATGGTGCGCAACTCGTCACGGCTGGCATCGATGCAGGTCAGGTGCGGTGCGGCGATGAGGCCGGTGCGCTCCTTGATGTCCTTGATCACCTTGTGAGTGCGATCCCGGGTGCCCGAATTGGCGCCATAGGTCACGGAGACAAACTTGGGTTCCAGCACCTGAAGTCGCTCGATGGACTGCCAGAGGGTATTCTCCATCCCTTCGCTGTTGGGCGGAAAAAACTCGAAACTGACCGATATGTCGCCACCCAGATCCGCCAGACTCTGGTTGAGTGCTTCAACCTGACGCGCGCTGTGAAATCCCATCTGCTCTCTCCCTGTCCTGCAACCCATTCCTCTACGTCAAAACGGATGTTTGGACGTCTAAACGTCTTTCTATCTTTATGAGAAAATGGATCAAAGTCAACACCGAATTCTCGCCGGCAGAGGGGATAAACGATTTTTTTCTTTTGCAATTCCACCTAAGTAATGACCGGCCCCATCCCAAAATGCCGTCAGGCACGCTATGATGCGGGCGGATCGTCCTGGACGTTCTGAATCTGCGTGTGATTGTTTGGCCGGGTCTCCCGGCCTTTTTTTAACTTCTTTCCCCTCCTGCCGATAATCAATTCAAGCATTTACAGGAGCCTCGTCATGGAAGATCACCCCGGTTTTGCCACCGATCTGCTGTTCGACCGCTATCAGGGCGAGGTGACGGACCATGAGCGATTCTGGGCCGTGTGCACCCCGGGCTCTCCGGACTACTACTTCGGCAACTACCTGTTGCTCCCCACTCCCCCAAGCGATCGTGACAAGGGCTGGCTCGAGGCCAGTTTCGACACCCTGATAGGCCAGGATCCCAGGATCCGCCATCGCACCTTCCAGTGGCCCCTGGCCGAGGGACAAAACAGCCGGGTCGCCGGCTTCGTGGCGGCGGGATACCAGTACATGGAGTGTGTGGTGCTGGCCCTGGAGGCCGATCGCTGGCGTGCGCCGGACCGGGGCAGCGCGGCTCGGGCCCGCCCTTTCAGCGCCGACGACTGGGACGAGTGGCTCGCCTTCGAGCTGGAGGAGCGGGATCCCGCCCATTCGGAGGAGAGCTACCTGCCCTATCTGCGGTCGCGCCGCCACCTCTATGAGGCGATGATCGCCGACGGGCTGGGGCAGTGGTGGGGGATCTGGCATCAGGATCGCCTGATCGCCAGCTGCGGCCTCTTCTTCACCGGTACCATGGGGCGCTTCCAGCTGGTGCGCACCCACAGGGAGTGGCGCAACCAGGGATTCTGCCGCCAACTGCTGAGCCAGGTGGCTCACCAGGGGTTCGAGCGGGCCGCGCGACTCATCATAGTGGCCGACGAGCACTATCACGCCCAGCGGGTCTATCGCGCTCTCGGCTTCACGCCGGTGGCGCGCATCGGCAGCCTCTGCCGATGGCACACCACGCCCGGCGAACCTTCACCGCAATAAAAACGGGAGGCAGATGCCTCCCGTTGTCTCATGGGGTCGCCCATCAGGGCTGCGCCGTTTCCAGCTCGCTGGCAAGCGCCTGTTCGACGTCGGTCGAAGCGGCCGATGAGGGGGCGATCACAGCGGGGGCTGGCACGGGCGCAGAGGACGCGCCCACCTCCGTCGAGATGGCCGCAGATGGTACAGGGGTGGCGCTCACCTCTGCCGTGGCGGAAGCGGCAGAGGCCGCCGGCGCCGTGCATTGGCAATCCACCGCCTTGGCCTGCTGACCCTGATGGGGGGCGTACCAGCCCTTCAGGCCCTGCTCAAGCCGCTCGGCGGCGGCCTGGGGCGTCGCAGTGCCGAGCAACACCTGCTGGCTCGCCTCGGCTAGCTCGTCCCCGAGTTTGGGAGTGCCGCGGGAGAGGATCTGGGTGGCGACCCGGATGGTGGAGTCGCACTGATCCCGCCACTCCATCATCTCCTTTGCCGCCGGATTCGTGGCCTCGAAGAAGTGGTTGGAGAGGGAGAAGAAGCCCGGCAACGAGTTGGTATAGAGCTCGGCAAACTGGGAGGTGGTTAGCCACTGCAGGAAGGTCATGGCCGCCTCCTTGTTCTTGCTGGCCGGGTTCATTCCCATGCCGATATCGGTGTGGTCGGTGAAGAAGCAGCCATCCCCCAGCTTGGCGACCGGCGGTCGCATGACACCGAAGTCCACCTTGCCGGTGAAGGGGGCTATCTCCCAGGAGCCCGCGGCATAGAAGGCGGCCTTGCCCGAGGTGAATAGCTCGTTGGTGGTGGCATAGTCCCGGCTCTCGCCCCCTTTACCCAGGTAGTCGCGCCAGCGGGCCAGCTCCTCGAACACCTTGACGTACTGCGGGTTGTTGAATCTCTCCTGGCCACCGATCAGCGCTAGGCGGCCATCCTCCCCCTTCCAGTAGTTGGGGCCTATGTTCTGGAAGCCCAGCTCGGAGGCGACCCAGCTCTCCGAGCCGCTCATGGCGAGCGGCACATAGCGGCCATCCGCCTTTACCTTGTCGAGCGCCGCGAAGAACTGGTCTCGGGTCTGCGGCACCGTCAGCCCCAGCTCGCTGAAAATCGCCTTGTTGTAGAAAAAGCCGTGAATGACCGAGGCCATGGGCACACAGAAAGTCTGGGCCCCGCTGTCGGTCTGCCAGGGGGACTGGGCGAAGCTCGGGAAGTTCTCCATCCCCGCCATCTCGCTCAACTCCACCAGGTGGCCCGCCTTGAACAGGGCCAGGGAATCGTCGAACGGGCGGCAGGTGATGAGATCCCCCGCCTTGCCCGCCTTCAGGCTGGCCCAGAGGGTCGGCATGTAATCGACGTTCTGCACTCCGTTGAACTTCACCTGGATGCCCGGGTGAGCGGCTTCGAAGGCGGGGATGATCTTCTGTTCCCACAGGGCCTTGTCATCAATACGCCAGCTTTCGATCACCAGCTCGCCAGCCATCAGCTGGCCGCACAACAGGAGACTCAGGGCCCCGATCCACTTGTTAGCCATAAGCCCTCCTACACCTTGAAATGAGCGATCAATTGCTGCTGCTTGGCGACCAGATCCGCCAGCACCTCACTGCTGCTTGCCGATTCCCGCGCCTCGCGCTCGGTCTCGTAAGCCACGTCCGCGATCCCGGCGATATGGCGGGCCACTCCCTGGCTGACCGAGATCTGCTCCTGGGCCGCGTGGGCCACCTGGTCCGCCATCGACTTGATGGAGCTCATCCGCTCGGCGATGGATTGCAGCACCTCGTCCATGACCCGGGTCTGTGCCACGCACCCCTGGGTCTGCTCCTGACTGCGCGCCATCACCTCCACCACGTGCTTGCTGGAGCTCTGCAGGTTCTCGATCATGGACTGGATCTCCTCTGTCGAGGTCTGGGTCCGGTTCGCCAGCGCCCGCACCTCGTCCGCCACCACGGCAAAGCCGCGGCCGGCGTCACCGGCCCGGGCCGCCTCGATGGCCGCATTCAGTGCCAGCAGGTTGGTCTGCTCGGCGATGCTGCGGATCACGTCCAGGATGCTGCCGATGTTGTCGCTGAATTCCCCCAGCTTGTGGGTGATGCCGACCGCCTCTTCCATGGCGCCCGCCAGCTGCTCGGTGATCCGGCGCGTGCTGGCCACCTGCTTGCGTCCGGCACGGGCCTCCTCGTCCGCCAGATCCACCTCGCGCTTGGTGCCGTCGGTGGAGCGCGCCACCTCGGTGGCACTCACCTCCAGCTCGGTGATGGCGGCTGCGACCTGATCGGTCTGGCTCTTCTGATCCTGCACCCGGGACATGGCCCTTTCACTGATCTCGGCGGCGCGGCTCGCCTCGTCCACCAGGTGGCGGGAGCCGGCATTGATCTGGGCGAGCAGCTCCCCGGTCTTGTCCGCCAGGGTGTTGATGGAGCGGGTCAGGCTGCCGAACTCGCAGCGGCTCTGATAGTCGATGCGCCGGGTCATGTCGCCCGTGGCCATGCGGTCAAGCTCCCGATCGATGAGCTGCAGCGGGCGCTGGATGCTGCGCGCCGTGGTATAGCCGATGAGGAGGGCGGCGGCAGCCGAGATGGCGGCCACGATCAGGATCCAGACGCTGGCACTGCTGACCGCGTCATCGGCCCCGATCCGGCTCTGGCTGGCGATGCTGCCCGCCGATTTGCCCATCTCGTCCAGCAGCGCCAGGCTGTTGACCAGGCTGGTGTCGAGCTGCTGGTTCAGGGACTGCAACGAGGCGGCGAGTTGCTGGCCGTGACGCATGGTGGCCAACAGCCCCTGCGGGCCGAGCGCCAGCTCCTGCATCCGGTCCAGGTTGACGACGAAGCGCTGTCTCACATCGTCGGGCACCTGTACCCGCTCGAGCCGCTTGCGCGCCATCTCGATATCCTTGCCGAGCACCTTCTCCAGCTCGTTGAGGTCGGTCTTAGCATCGGCACGACGGATGTTCTTCAGATCCCGGGCGATGCCGGAGGTGATGAGCTCGGCCTTGTTGCGCATGGATCGCTTGCTGGCGGTCTGCTGCAACAACAAATCGGCGGCCCACTGATAGGTGTCTTCCAGCCGGATGAACGCCAGCTCCAGCTCATGGCGCCGATCGAGGGCGGCGACCCACTGGCCATGCTGGGTCAGCACCTGATCCGCCAGCCCGTAGAACTCACGGGTCGCCCCGTCGACCTGGCGGAACCGCTCACCTGCCTCGGCCACGCCGTCGAAACGGGCCATCTCCTTGCTCTGGGCCAGGAAGCGCTCCTGCTGCGCCTTGAACTGGCTGGCCAGTTGGGGCAACTGGGTGGCATCCTCGCTGGTCCTGTAGGTGAGCACCCAGCGGTTGCTGTCCTGCAGCGCGCCCTTGAGCCCGGCGACCGCGATCACCAGGGGGGTGGCGCGATCCGATACCTGGGACAGTCCCTCGTTGATCCCCCGGATCTTCAGGATACTGATGAAGCCGAGCAGCACCAGAAGCAGCAACATCAGCACAAATCCGGCGATGATCCGCTGCACGATAGATAAACCCATGGAGACATCCTCACTCGTTGGGAAAAGGGGTGAATGGGGAGCTTATCGGCAGCGCGGGACAATGGAAGAGCACTTAGTGATGCGATGGCGCGCCGGATCACAGTTATCCGGCGACACCGGGCAGAAAAGGGCCCGAACAGAGCCGGGCCAAAGAGACATGCTTGGTTGTCATGGCCTTGTGGCGGCCAACCCTGTCATCAGAAGCGGTAGCCGACACCGAACATGAAGGCGACCGGATCGATGGAGGTGTTGATGGTGCCCACGGCGGTGTGCACATCGGTGTCGATGTCGATCAGCCAGGCGGAGGCGTTGACGAACCAGCGATCGTTGATCGCCATGTCCAGGCCCACCTGACCCGCCAGCCCCCAGGAGGAGTCGACGCTCACATCCGTCCCGGCCAAGGCACCACGCCCCTCCTCGTCGAAGAAGGTGGTGTAGTTGATGCCGGCGCCGACATAGGGACGCACCTTGCTGTTGGCATCCCCGAAGTAATACTGCGCCATCAGGGTCGGCGGCAGATGCTTGACCTTGGCGACCTCGCCCAGCCCGGCCGTGGACACAGAGTGGGAGAAGGGAGTTGCGGCCAGCAGCTCGACGCCCCAGTTGTCCGTCAGCATGTAGGAGAGGGTCAGGCCCAGCTGCATGTTGCTGTCGATCTCCAGCTCGCCGGTGCCCAGCACGTCGTCACTGCTGGTCTGGGGGGAGACGAAGGCCAGGCCGCCACGGACCAGGATGTCACCGGCCTGGTGTGCCATGGCGACGGGGGAAGCAAAAGCGGCTGCGATTAACAGAGGAAGGATCTTTTTCATCACATTATTCCTTTTTGTTTTCTTTCTATGTTGTAAGCCCGAAAACTATAAAAGGATGTGAATGACCGGTTGTTGATTTGGCTCAATAGTTATCAAGAAATAGATGGATGTACACAACAGCTTTCCATGTTCACAATTCCGGCGAGACAAAACAAAAAACCATTTAAATACAACATCAAGCGATAATTTTAGGCATCAGCGGACAACTTAAAATACCAAACAAATACACCTTAACACCCCTCATATCTCCTTTTCATTGTTGTTTAATTATGTCCGCCAGCGTATTTTATTAATGCGATGTAGCCACGCTGTAATTTAATTTTTATGAAACCACAAACGCGCAAAGACAAAATAATCGGCATCCTGGCAGCCATCTGGGGCATCGGCTCCTTCCTGTTCATTCTGCTGGGCTTCCTGTTTGCCCTCGCCTTCCTGATGCTGGCCCACTGAGCCTTCATATCGCCGGCGCTGCCGCGCTCGCCCGACGGGGCCATTTACTCCGACAAAAAAGGGGCCTGCTGAGCCCCTCGTTTGCGTGACTTTCCCTTACTTGCCCAGCAGTGGCGCCAGGAAGCGGGCCGTGTGAGATTCCTGGCTGCGGCTCATCTCCTCCGGCGTGCCGGTCACCAGGATACGGCCACCACCGGCGCCCCCCTCAGGCCCCAGATCGACGATCCAGTCGGCGGTCTTGATGACGTCCAGGTTGTGCTCGATGATGACGATGGTGTTGCCGCGATCCCGCAGCTGGTGCAGCACCTTGAGCAGTTGCTGGATGTCGTGAAAGTGCAGCCCCGTGGTCGGTTCATCGAGAATGTAGAGGGTCTGGCCGGTGTCCCGCTTGGAGAGCTCCCGCGCCAGCTTGACCCGCTGCGCCTCGCCGCCCGACAGGGTGGTGGCTGACTGGCCAAGCCGGATATAGGAGAGGCCCACGTCCATCAGGGTCTGCAGCTTGCGCGCCACCGCCGGCACCGGATCGAAGAACTCGCGGGCATCTTCCACCGTCATCTCGAGGATCTCGTGGATGTTCTTGCCCTTGTACTTCACCTCCAGGGTCTCGCGGTTGTAGCGCTTGCCCTTGCAGACGTCGCACGGCACGTAGACATCCGGCAGGAAGTGCATCTCCACCTTGATGACGCCGTCCCCCTGGCACGCCTCGCAGCGCCCCCCCTTCACGTTGAAGGAGAAGCGGCCCGGCTGGTAGCCGCGCGAGCGCGCCTCCTGGGTGCCGGAGAGCAGCTCGCGGATCGGGGTGAACAGGCCGGTGTAGGTCGCCGGGTTGGATCTCGGGGTGCGGCCGATGGGGCTCTGATCGATGTCCACCACCTTGTCCAGGTGCTCCAGCCCTTCCACGCTGCGATAGGGTGCCGGGGTGGACTCGGTGGCCTTGTTCAGCTCGCGGTGAGCGATGCGGAACAGGGTGTCGTTGATCAGGGTCGACTTGCCGGAGCCGGAGACGCCGGTGACGCAGGTCATCACGCCAATGGGCAGATCCAGGTTGACGTTGCGCAGGTTGTTGCCGCTCGCCCCCTTGAGTTTCAACCACTTGCCGGTGAGCGGGGTGCGCTCGGCCGGGATGGCGATCTGCTTGCGACCGGAGAGGTAGTCACCGGTGAGCGACTCTGGATTGGCGATGATCTCTTCCGGCGTCCCCTGCGCGACTATGGCACCGCCGTGCACCCCGGCCCCCGGGCCTATGTCCAGCACGTGGTCGGCGAGGCGGATGGCGTCCTCGTCGTGCTCCACCACTATGACGGTGTTGCCGAGATCCCGCAGATGGGTGAGAGTCTTGAGCAGCCGCTCGTTGTCTCTCTGGTGCAGGCCGATGGAGGGCTCATCGAGTACATACATGACCCCCACCAGGCCGGCGCCGATCTGGCTCGCCAGCCGGATCCGCTGGGCCTCGCCGCCGGAGAGGGTCTCGGCGCTGCGGGACAGGCTCAGGTAGTTGAGGCCCACGTTCACCAGGAAGCCGAGCCGCTCGACGATCTCTTTGAGGATCTTCTCGGCGATCTGGGCCCGTTGGCCGGTCAGCTGGATGCCGGCGAAGAAGGCCAGGGCGTCGCCGATGGACTGCTCGGCGATGGCGGGCAGGTTGCGGTTGTCCACGAAGACGTGGCGCGCCTCCTCCCGCAGCCGGCTGCCACCGCAGCTGGTACAGGATTTATTGGCGATGTACTTGGCCAGCTCTTCCCGCACCGAGTTGGACTCGGTCTCCCGGTAGCGCCGCTCCATGTTGTGCAGGATCCCCTCGAACGGGTGCTTGCGCACCACCACATCGCCGCGATCGTTCATGTAGCGGAACTCGATCTCGGTGCGACCCGAGCCCCGCAGGATCACCTCCTGGGTCTTGGCCGGCAGCTCCTCCCAGGGGGTCTCCAGGTCGAACTGATAGTGCTCGGCCAGGGATTTGAGCATCTGGAAGTAGTAGAAGCTGCGCTTGTCCCAGCCACGGATGGCGCCGCCGGCCAGGCTCTGGCCCGGATCGTGGATAAGCTTGGCGGGGTCGAAATACTGCTGCACCCCCAGGCCGTCGCAGATGGGACAGGCGCCGGCCGGGTTGTTGAAGGAGAAGATCCGCGGCTCCAGCTCAGACATGGAGTAGCCGCACTCCGGGCAGGCGAAGTTGGCGGAGAAGGTCATGGGCTCCACGCCTTCTTCCCCGTCCATGGGTGCCACCAATACGATGCCGCCGGAGAGGGTCAGCGCCGTCTCGAACGACTCGGCCAGGCGCAGGGCCAGATCATCACGCACCTTGAAGCGGTCGACCACCACTTCGATGGTGTGCTTCTTGTGCAGCTCCAGCGCGGGGGGATCGGAGAGATCGCACACCTCGCCGTCGATGCGGGCCCGGATATAGCCCTGAGCCGCCAGGTTCTCCAGCAGCTTGGTGTGCTCCCCCTTGCGGTTGCGCACCACGGGGGCCAGCAGCATCAGCTTGGCGCCCTCGGGCTGGGCCAGCACCTGATCCACCATCTGGCTGATGGTCTGGGCGGCGAGCGGGATGGCGTGGGTCGGGCAGCGCGGCTCGCCGACCCGGGCAAACAGCAGACGCAGGTAGTCGTAGATTTCGGTGATGGTGCCGACGGTCGAGCGCGGGTTGTGGGAGGTGGACTTCTGCTCGATGGAGATGGCCGGGGAGAGCCCCTCGATGTGATCCACGTCCGGCTTCTCCATCAGGGAGAGGAACTGGCGGGCGTAGGCGGAGAGGGACTCCACGTAGCGGCGCTGGCCCTCGGCATAGAGGGTATCGAACGCCAGGGAGGATTTGCCCGAACCGGAGAGACCGGTCACCACGATCAGCTTGTCGCGAGGCAGGGTCAGGTTGATGTTCTTGAGATTGTGGGTGCGGGCACCCCGGATCACGATTTTTTCCATCTTGTTGCGCGCTCGATACGGGAACCAGAGCGGGTCAGTATGGCATAGAGACTACTGGATGAATAGACAGTCTTTTATCATCCTCCCACCTCTCAGAGATACTCCTTGGCCCAGCTCACCGCCTGCAGGCGGTTCTTGACGTTCAGCTTCTTGAACACGTTGTAGAGGTGGGACTTGACGGTGTGCTCGCTCACGAAGAGGTTGTCGGCGATCTCGGTATTGGAGGCCCCCGTCATCAGGTGGCGGACTATCTCCTGCTCGCGGGCGGTCAGCAGCGTCTGCTGGCGCAGGGGCTGCCCGTTCCCCTTGCGGTAGTAATCCACCAGATCGCACAGCAGGTGGCGCGGGATCCAGTACTCCCCCTGCAGCACCTTGCGGATGCCGATCACCAGGCGATCCAGGCTGTCCTGGCGGAAGAAGAGCCCGCTGGTATGGGGCCACATCAGCAGCAGCTCCTTGTCCGTGCTGGTCGGGGCGTTGAGCAGCACGGCGCTGGCCTCGCTGAAACGATGACAGATGGCCTTGCTCCATTGCTCCTGCTGGGTCGACTTGAGGTAGTCCAGATCGATCAGCAGCAGCGGCTGGACGCCGGTGACGGCGGGATCCGGCAGGGCATCCAGCTCTCCCACCAGCAGGATGGACAGGCCGAGCTGTTCGCTGAGGTGACGCTGGAAACTGGTGGCTTGTGCGTTGTTTTCGGTGATCAGCACTAGGGGGTATTCGGGCGTCATCAAGAAGACTTCCTTGCACATTCGAGTCAGGGCTTTTTTGGCAAGAAAGAGTACCAATCCCCTTTCAGGCTGCAGCATTAAAAAAGTATTAGACGTCGCCGTGGCTCCTTTGAAGCCCAGCAATTTTCCAACCAATACAAGTGACTAGCACACGCCCCCCATATGGGGGGTAAAGTAGTGCCGACCAGCACCATAGCAGGCCTTTGCCATCGATGCAGCACACTCCGTCGCCATCCGCTTGCTGGTGGCCCCGGACCTCGGGTAATTTACTCAGGCTGTGGCGAGGTGTTGACGCCCGCCGAGGCAGGAAGGTGTGCGCTCATGCCCGCCAACTGGTACTATGGCGGACAAACGCCGTGGCCGTGAGCGGTATCCCCGCTGGCAAGCGCCGGCCCGGCCACGACACTGAGTGTGGATGACGTCCATCCGCGGCGCGCATCTTGTTGCAAACAAACGCATTATTGAATGGGCCCAGGCATCTGGCCTGGCCGGTATACATAAGGGTGGAAGAGAGATTATGGCCAGTCGAGGCATCAACAAAGTCATTCTGATCGGTAACCTAGGGCAAGACCCGGAAGTGCGCTACATGCCGAGCGGCGGTGCCGTGACTAACATCACCCTGGCCACCTCCGACACCTGGCGCGACAAGCAGACCGGCGAGCAGAAAGAGCGGACCGAGTGGCACCGCGTCGTCTTCATGGGCAAGCTGGCCGAAGTCGCCGGCGAATACCTGAAGAAGGGTTCCCAGGTCTATGTGGAAGGCAAGCTGCAGACCCGCAAGTGGCAGGATCAAAGCGGCCAGGAGCGCTACACCACCGAAGTGCTGGTAGACAGCTTCACCGGCGTGATGCAGATGCTGGGTGGTCGTCCGCAGGGCGCCGGCCAGGGCATGGGGGGTCAGTCGTCCCAGGGCAACTGGGGTCAACCGCAACAGGCTGCGCCGCAGCAGAGCATGCACCGCCCTGCCGCCCCGCAGCAGAACATGCAGCCCCAGGGGGGCTACGGTCGTCCGGCCCAGCAGCCGCAATCCGCACCGCCGGTCTACAACGAACCGCCGATGGATTTCGACGACGACATCCCGTTCTAAATGTCACTAGGCCCTGATCACACAGGGCCTTTTTTTGCCTGTTTCTGACGCATTCATCCCCCCCGGTCACCATGTTGTCACGACACTCCGGCCCTCCCCCTCTCCAGCGCGCTCACTTGTGGCTATCATCGGAGCGAATCACTCCTACGAGAAGTTGCATGAGTCACCTCCACCGCCTGCTGTACCTCGCCCTGCTGATGTTTGCCGCCCCCCTGGCGGCGGCGCCGCTGCGGGTAGGCGTGAGCTTCGCCATTCCGCCCTATGTGCTCACGCACGAAGACAGGGGCATAGAGCTCGATCTCATGCGCGAGGCCTTCGCCGGCAGCGATCATGAGCTGCAGGTCATCTATCTGCCTCTGGAGCGGACCTTCCGGATGCTGGAGGAAGGCAAGCTGGATGCCATCATCAACGTCAAACCCGGCATGGTGGACAACGCCTACCTATCCCAGCGCGTGATCACCTTCCACAACCGTGTCTTTACCCTCGATCAGACGGCGTTTCACTCCCTCCAGGATCTGCAGACGCTGCGAGTCAGCGCCTTCCAGCGGGCGCGGCAGATCCTGGGAACAGAGTTCGCTGACATCGTCGCCCGAAATCCCCGCTATGAAGAGGTGGCGAGGCAGGAAGGCCAGGTACAGCGACTGCTGCTGGGACGCACCGATGCCGTGATCCTGGATCAGCGGGTGTTCTACTACTATCTGGCGCAGTTGCTCGGGGAAGACAAGAATGACGAGCGCTATCCCTCGGACAGGGTCAGGCAGCACGACCTCTTCCCACCCACTCATTACCACTTCGCCTTTCGGGAGATCGAGCTGCAACGGTTGTTCGACAGGCAGTTGAACCGGATGAAGGCCGACGGCCGCTATGAACGGATCTTTGCCGCCTATGGCACCACCTCATCAGCGGAAAATATAAAAGCCAGCCCATGAGGACTGGCTTGATACTGGCTCCGGTGGAACGACAGTGTGGGGAGCGTTACTTCATCGCGCTGCCATTTTTCAGCTCGGCTTTCTGCCGTTTGGCCTCGCGCTTCTCTTTCAGTGACATCTGCGGTTTTTTCTTGGCATCTTTGCCGTGATGCTGTTCTTTGTTGCTCATCATCAGACTCCAAAAAGGTTACCAGGACAGTTGGAATGAAGATTCCAGCATGTCAGCCGAATCGTACGCTAGCAGTGACGATCGAGGATCGCACTGGTTCCAGCATACCCCCAACCTTCCATCGGGATCCAGCCTTGCGGCAGGCCGCTCCAGCCAGTGCCTGCCGGGACCTTGTCCCCCGGAAGTGGCGACCGGGCGACATTTTCCAGACCGGCCGCAAGATGGGACGAGAGACGCCCACAGATGTGTGTTAGGGTGGCTTTTCACCTGCCGCAGGAGCGCGTCATGAAGAAGCTGGAAATGAAAGATCTGACCGAGACCGAGAAGGCCGAGATCGCCCTCTTGGTGCAGAAGGCCCAGGCCAATGCCGATCACCCTCTGACCAACGGGGAGCGCAACAAGATCCGGGAGGCCGGGCGCCTTAAGATCGCCTCGGATCGCGCCAAGGCAGCCAAGGCGGCTTCCGCACTGGCAAGGGAGAAGGCCAAGGAGCGGGCCAGGGATCAGGTGCTGCCCGACACCTTCGACTGGGCTGAGTCCGTCAGCAACAAATTCCGTGGCAGACGCTGATGCCAGCATGAATGCATGCGAATGATTGCGCCAAAAAACGACTCATCACCAGAGGATGATGTTCTCATATTGAGGTTGGCGGCGTGATGCGCCTGGCATGGCGCGCACATCAACATAAAACGCTGGCGAGGACCGACTCGGGAAGAAAGAATACCAAGATAAAGATTGCCATGGCGGAGTGTGCGTGTTCTAATCGTTTTCGATGGTTCGGTAGTTCAGACCTGATTATGTTAGGCAGTCATCTTAAAGCAGTGATTTGTGCATGCAATTGTCCCCGATAATTCTTGCCAGATAATTCTCCTTCTTTAGTGCTCCCCATACGTATTGCTGACGAAAAATCATGGATTGCCACACCGGTGGCGTTTCAATATCACTATTCAAGGAAATTATCATGTCCAACAAAATGACTGGTACCGTAAAGTTCTTCAACGCCGAGAAAGGCTTTGGCTTCATCTCCCCGGCTGACGGCAGCAAAGACGTGTTCGTTCACTTCTCCGCCATCCAGTCCAACGGTTTCAAGACCCTGGAAGAAGGTCAGCGCGTTGAGTTCACCATCGAGCAAGGCCAGAAAGGCCCGGCCGCTGCCAACGTTACCGGCCTGTAATTCACGCCCGAGCTGCTTGCCGTTGATCGACAAGCGTCTCAGCAAGAATTGAAAAAACCCGCTTCGGCGGGTTTTTTGTTGCCCGCGATCCGGCAGCTGTCGTTTCACCCCATCAGCTCCGGCCGAAGACAGAGAAAGGGCGCCAACCTGGACGCCCTCTCCCGAACATGGGACCTGTACTCACAGCGGCAGGCTGATCCTCGCCTCCAGCCCGCCCTCGGGACGATTGTGGAGGCTGAGCTCCCCGCCGTGCTGGTGCACCAGGGTGCGGGCGATGGCGAGCCCCAGCCCCACGCTGCCCGATTCGGTGTTGCGGGCTTCATCCAGCCGCACGAAGGGCTTGAACACCTCCTCCAGCTGGGCCTCGGCGATGCCGGGTCCCCGGTCGCAGACCCGGATCAGCAGCTCGGAATCGGTGCGCACCAGGGACACCTCGGCCCCTCCCGCATACTTGATGGCGTTGCCGATGAGGTTTTGCAGCACCCGGCGCAGGGTGTTGGCGCGGCAGGCGTAGACCTGCTTACCCTCGGCCAGGCAGGTGACGGGTTGCCCCATGTCGGCGTAGTCGTCGCACAGGCTCTCCAGCAGGCTGACCAGATCCAGTTCCCGGGTCGCCTCCTGCTGCCCCTCCTCCCGGGCGAAGCTCAGGGTCGCCGCCAGCATCTGCTCCATCTGTTGCAGGGTCTGCTGGAAGCGCTCCTTGTCCTCGCCGTCCGCCAGAAACTCGCTGCGCAGCCGCAGGCTGGTGATGGGGGTGCGCAGATCGTGGGAGATGGCGGCCAGCATCCGGGTCCTGTCCTGCACGAAGCGATCGAGCCGGGTATGCATGCGGTTGAAGGCCTGGATGGATTCTCGGATCTCGGTGGGTCCCTCCTCACGCAGCGGCTCTATGTCCTCCCCCCGCCCCAGCCGGTCCGCGTTGGCGGCCAGCTGCTTGAGGGGCAGGGTGGCGCGGCGGAACAGCCAGATCATCAGGCCGATCACCAGGCTCGCCACCAGCAGCAGGTTGAGGGTGGTCTGCCAGGACCAGCTCGCCGACTCCTTGTCCACCAGGGAGCTGAACTGCAGCCAGCCGCCGTTCGGCAGTTCGATGGAGCCATACAGCCGCATGTCCTGGGGCGGCGGCATGCCGCTGCGATCCTTCATCATGCGGCTGTGATGCTGCCAGGCCCGGCTGCGCTGGAACTCCTGCTTCAGCTCGGCGCTGATCTCCACCGCCAGCTGGGGCGGGTAATCGAGCTTGGCCCGCACCAGCCGCTCGAAGCGAGGGCTGCGGTTATCCGGCTGCAACGGCTCGTCGGAGAGGCGCAGCAGCAGGGTCTCGCTGCGGCTCGCCTTGAGGATCTCGTGATAGAGGGAGGGGGGCGAGAGGGAGAGCAGCCGCACCACCGAGACGATGCGCTGCATGGCGTTGCGGCTGTTGACGTAGCCGAGCGCCTCCTCCCGGTCAGAGCGGTAGATCTGGATGCTGAGCAACTGGATCAACACCAGCCCCGCCAGGGCAACCAGCACTATCTGGCCGGTCAACCCCTTGGGCAGCAGCCTGGCGAAGAGCCTCTTGATCATGATCGCCTCACTCCTGGGTCACGTCGGCGGCGAACAGGTAACCGCCACCCCAGATGGTCTTGATGAGCTCGGGATTCTTGGGGTCCCGCTCCAGCTTGCGGCGCAGCCGGCTCACCAGGGTGTCGATGGCGCGATCGAAGGCCACCGCCTCCCGGCCCCGGGCCAGATCCAGCAGCTGATCCCGGCTCAGCACCCGCTGGGGCCGCTCCAGAAATACCTTGAGCAGATCGAACTCCGCGGTGGAGAGGCTCATCCCCACCCCCTCCTCGTCCACCAGCTCGCGGCGATTGACGTCGAGCAGCCAGCGATCGAAGCGCAGATCCCGGGTCAGGGCCTCGGGCACGGGCAGGCTCTCCGCCTGGGTGCGGCGCATCACCGCCTTGATGCGGGCCAGCAGCTCCCGCGGGTTGAACGGCTTGGCGAGGTAGTCGTCGGCCCCCATCTCCAGGCCGATGATGCGATCCGTCTCCTCCCCCATGGCGGTGAGCATGATGATGGGCAGGCGGGACTTCACCCTGAGCTCGCGGCACAGGGTCAGGCCATCCTCCCCCGGCATCATGAGATCCAGCACCAGCAGATCGAACTCCCGCTCGTCCAGCAGCCGCTTCATCTCCTTGCCATCCCGGGCACAGCTGACACGCATGCCGTGCTGCTCCAGGAACCGCTTGAGCAGATCGCGGATCTCGCTGTGGTCGTCGACCACCAGAATGTGGGGGCTGCCTTGGTTCATCATTGTCTCTCCCGTTATCGAGCTGGGGCGATTATACGAAAATCAACCGGACGGGTTGTGTCAAAGTGTGCCAGAGCGCCAAGATGCCACACTCTGCTACAAAATAGTCCGGTACTGGCAAAGTTCAGACACTTCCACGGTGTTTACTGGATACCAAGGCGAAACAGCCTGCATCCATCCCAATTAGACAGGAGTGACCCATGAAAAACCTGACCAAGACCCTGCTGACCGCCACCCTGATCCTCGGCCTGCCGCTGGGCGCCTATGCCGCCAGCGAGGCCGTCTCCACCGCCCAGCCGACCCAGGCCATGGCGGCCGGTTGCCCCATGGACGGTGCCGGCATGATGGGCGGCAAGCACCACGGCGGCCGCCACGACAAGATGGCCCGCATGCAAAACATGACCCCGGAACAGATCCAGGCCCACCTGCAGCAGCGCTACGACAGGATTGAAGATCCGGCCAAGAAGGCGGAGTTCGTGAAGAACCTCTCCCTGCGCGCCGACGGCATGGTCAAGCACGCCGAGGTGATGAAACAATTCGCAGAGGCCAACCAGTAAGCCGACGTGACAAGGCGGTTTGCCGAGGTAGACCCAGAAGACACAAACCGGCAGACAAGTTGACGACGGGGTGGCCTTGGCCACCCCGTTTTTCGTTTCCGCTCAACCACCCAGACCGAGATTCTCCCGCCCCCATGCCCCCTTTTCTGTCTCCTGACCCCGGTTATGTGAGCGATAACAAACGTTTCCCTTTCGAAATAACTCATAATGGCGCTTCATGACAACTTCGGGCGAGGCCCCGACAACGGTGGACAGGAGTCGAGATGGAATGGAATCTGGGCACGATCAAGGGGCGCTACACCGCCGTCTTCGTGGGCTTCATGGCGCTGGTGTGCGCCCTGACGGTGATCGGCATCCAGCTCTGGATCAAGCCGGCGCTGCAGCAGGCCGGTGAGCAGAACGTGGCGCTGCGGGTCGGCGAGATAGCGACCGATATCCGCGACCAGCTCAACGGGGTGCAGACCCAGTCCCGCAGCATCACCCAGCTGGTGGCCCAACTGCCGAGCGAGCAGATCGACGCCCTGCTGCCCGCCCTCATCGATCAATACGGCAACGCCATGGTCTTCGGTGGCGGCATCTGGCCCCTGCCAGAGAAACGCGAGGCGGGCCGCGCCAAGTTCAGCACCTTCTACCACAGGGATGCGGCCAACGCCCTCATTCCCAACACCTACTGGAACTCGGCCGAGGCCCCCAACTACTTCGAGCAGCCCTGGCACCAGGCCGGCCAGCGGGCTCCTCGCGGCACCTGTGCCTGGGCGGCCGCCTACCAGGACGGCGCCAGCCAGCAGCCGAGAACCAACTGCGCCATGGGGATCTATCGCGATGGCGCCCTGTACGGGGTGTCGACCATAGACGTGACCCTGGGCTTCTTCAACGACCTGGTGGCCAGGAAGGAGCAGGAGATCGGCGGCCAGGTACTGATCGTCGAGGCTGACGGCAAGATCCTGAGCAAGAATGCCCGCCTGACCGGGGATGTGGTGCTCGGCAACCTCGCCGCCCACGCCGACTATCCCTTCGCCGGTGCCATCGCCGGCCTGCTGGGCCAGGATGCGAGCAAGGGGCTGCTGCGCACCACCTTTCAGGATCAGGGGGAGGAGCAGACCCTGCTAATGGAAGCCATCGAAGGGACCCCCTGGCTGCTGGCCACCGCCCTGCCGACCCGTACCCTGACCCAGGAGAGCCGGGACGTGCTCGCCACCCTGGCCAGCATCCAGCTGCCCCTGGTGGGCCTGCTGTTCGTACTCATGGTGCTGGCCATCCGCCAGCTTGGCAGCCGTCTGCAGACCCTCAGGCTCAACATCGACGCCCTCAGTGCCGGCGATGCCGACCTGACCGCCCGCATCCAGGTCAAGGGTCATGACGAGCTGGACGGCATCGCCCTGTCGGTGAACCGCTTCATCGCCTTCCTGCAGCAGATGATGGTGCAGGTGACCGAGGCCACCGACCTCATCACCCGCGAGCTGGCCCAGCTCGATCAGCAGACCGGGCAGGCCAGGCGGATCCTGGGGGAACACGCCAGCGAGACGGATCAGGTCGTCACCGCCCTCACCGAGCTCAGCTCCACCGCCGACAGCGTGGCCCGGCACGCCAGCGACTCGGCGAGCTTCATCGAGGTCGCCAATGGCCAGGCCGCAAGCTCGCGCAGGGTAGTGGGATCGGCCTCCGCCAGCGTGGTGGCCCTCATCGACGAGGTGGATCTCGCCGCCGCCAAGGTGCTGGAGATGCAGGAAGATGCCAGACAGATCGGCAGCGTGCTCGGGGTGATCGGCGGCATCGCCGCCCAGACCAACCTGCTGGCGCTCAACGCCGCCATCGAGGCGGCCCGGGCCGGCGAGCAGGGGCGGGGCTTTGCGGTAGTGGCCGACGAGGTACGCGCCCTCGCGGCCCGCACCCAGAACAGCACCGCCGAGGTGGGCAGCATGCTGTCACGGCTTACCCAGGGGGTGGCCGAGGCCGTGCTCGCCATGGAGCAGACCAAGCGCAGTTGTCAGGCGGCGGCCGACAACACGGGACAAGTCACGGGCGGGCTGGACAGCATGGCCGACGCCGTGGTGCAGATCCACGATCTCAGCAGCCAGATCGCCACCGCCGCCGAGGAGCAGAGCCGGGTCACCGAGGAGATCAACCGCAACATGGTGAGCATCCGCGACATGCTGGGCCTGCTGGTGGAGAACGGCAGCAACACGGAGCAGAGCGCCGCCACCCTGCTGGGCTCCAACCGCCAGTTGCTGACCCTGGTGCACCGCTTCAAGGTGTGAGCCTGAACGTCAGCCAGCAAAAAGGGGCCCTCGGGCCCCTTTCTCATTCAGGTCACCAGCACTCAGGCCTTGTTGGCCAGGTTCAGGGTCTTGACGGTCTCGCCTTCGAACTTGATGACCACGTCTTTCTGGGCCACTTCGGAATCCTTCAGCAGGGACTTGGTGGTCTCGGCCAGCAGCGGGGAGGCCTTGTTCAGGGCACCCAGATCATAGGTCCACACTTCCAGACCGGCGTCGGTCCTGGTGCTGGCGGGGGCGCCCAGCTTGTCCTTGATGGCCTGCTTGTTGGAACCACCTTCCTTGATGTCCAGGGCCTTCTTGATCGCCTCGTTGGACGCGGTGTCCATGGCGCCGCCCGCCATCTCTTTGGCGGTGCTGGTGACGCTGCTGGTCACGGTGTCGGTCAGGGAATCCATCAGGCCGGCCTGGGCAACCAGAGGCAGGGCGGTCAGGGCAATCAGAAGGCACTTTTTCATTAAGATACATCTCGCAGGAATGAAAGAGCGCGCATGAGACCAGCGGGAAGGATTGGCGTCAAGGAAATCCCAAGGTCAAGCCGTATCCGGGGGGGTAAACCCGCCCATCGCCTCCGACCAGTGACGCCGGTCTAGCCGCAGAGCTGATCCTTGCCCGCCAGCTTGGCCCGGTAGAGCGCCCTGTCCACCCGCGCCATCAGCTGGGGCAGCGGCTCGTCGGGATCGGACTCCACCAGCCCGAAGCTCAGGGTGACCGGCTCCACCCCCTTGACCCTGGCGTAGCCCAGCCGCTGTCGCAACTTCTCGGCCACCAGCAGGGCGTCGGGCAACCGGGTGTTGGGCAGCACCAGCATGAACTCGTCCCCTCCCCAGCGGGCCAGCAGATCGATCTCGCGGATGGAGCCGCGCGTCAGGCGCACTATGTCGATCAGGGTCTGGTCCCCCACCCCGTGGCCGTGGCGATCGTTGATCTGCTTGAAGTCGTCCACGTCCATGGCGATCACGGCGAAGGGCTCCTTGAAGCGTCTGGCACGCTCATACTCCAGCCGGACCGCCTGTTCCAGCCGATATCGGCTGGCCGCGCCGGTCAGGGAGTCCGTTTCCGCCAGGCGGCGGTTCTCCTCCACCTGGTGCTGCAGCATCAGATTGAGCCGCTCCAGCTCGGCGGTGCGCTCCGCCACCTGCTGCTCCAGGGAGCGATTGTGCAGCTCCAGTCGGGCGTAGAGTTCCCGCTGGGCATGGATGTTCCGGTGCGCCCCTATCATCCTGGCCACGGAACCGTCCGGGTTGCGCGCGACGATGAGGCCACGGTCCTCCACCCAGAGATAGTCGCCGTTGCGGCAACGGCAGCGGTACTCGACCCGGTAGTCGGGCGATTTCCCGCTCAGGTAGGCATCGAAGCGCTCCATCACCCGCGCCAGATCGTCCGGGTGGATCACGTTCTCCCAGGTGAAGACGTTGTTGTCGAGGGAGTGCGGCTCATAGCCCAGCATCTGGTACCAGCCCGGATTGCGATAGACGTAGCCGGTGTTGGCATTCCAGTCCCAGATACCGTCGCTGACGACCTCCAGAATGCCGCGCATCACGGCCTCGTTGAGATCCGGGATCGTGAGGGTGTCATTGTCTTGCAGCATGGGAACCATCCTTGTTCTGCTACCTGGCGCCAGATCGGGTGACTCGGGCCCGCTTGTCGCCACTGTGGGAACCCGTTGTCGGCCTGCCGGGTTGTCAGGGGCCACGCATCGCCCGCCATGACAAGGGTATCGGCCAGCCGCCGGGCCTCTGAATAACAGTAGCAGCCCGCTCCACAGTGAGTCCTGAGCCCCGTCACATGCTCTCGCTTCTTTCCGCCGCCGGGTTGCACCAGGGCGGTGCACCGCCTTGGCGCAACCCGGCCCATATTGGGCGCCATGCCTCCTTCCCTTGGGTGGGCACAAAATAAATCATTGAATAAATAGGAGAAAATTATTGGCCCAATATTTGCCCCTGGTATGAGGGAACCACCAAGGACTGGGGAGATCGCATGAAGTTAATCACCGCCATCATCAAGCCGTTCAAACTCGACGACGTCCGCGAAGCCATCGCCCAGCTCGGCGTGGAGGGGCTGACGGTCACCGAGGTCAAGGGATTCGGCCGCCAGAAGGGGCACACCGAGCTCTACCGGGGCGCCGAATACCAGGTGGATTTTCTGCCCAAGGTGAAGCTGGAGATCGCCACCCGGGCAGATGGCGTCGAGCCGATCATCGACGCCATCTGCCAGGCCGCCCGCACCGGCAAGATAGGTGACGGCAAGATCTTCGTCTACGACCTGCTGGCCGCCGTGCGCATCCGCACCGGCGAGACCGACACAGACGCCCTTTGATACGACTGGAACCGAGGAATACGACATGGAAGAGTTGATCACATCCGTCAGCGAGCTGCGCTATGCACTCGACACCTTCTACCTGCTGATCTCCGGCGTGCTGGTCATGTGGATGGCCGCCGGGTTCGCCATGCTGGAGGCCGGCCTGGTCCGCGCCAAGAACACCACCGAGATCCTGACCAAGAACATCCTGCTCTATGCCATCGCCTGCATCATGTTCCTGCTGGTGGGGTACAACATCATGTACGTGGACAACACCGCCGGCGGCTGGCTGCCGAGCTTTGGCAGCCTGATGGGCAGCCAGGCGGACGACGCGGGCCACTCCCTGCACGCCGACTTCTTCTTCCAGGTGGTCTTCGTCGCCACCGCCACCTCCATCATCTCAGGTGCGGTGGCGGAGCGGATGAAGCTCTGGTCCTTCCTGCTGTTCTGCGTGGTGATGACCGGCGTCATCTACCCCGTCGAGGGCTACTGGAGCTGGGGCGGCGGCTTCCTGAAGGAGGCGGGCTTCACCGACTTCGCGGGCTCCGGCATCGTCCACCTGGCGGGGGCCGCCGCCGCCCTGGCCGCCGTGCTGCTGCTCGGCCCCCGTCGCGGCAAATATGGCAAGCAAGGGGAGATCCATCCCATCCCCGGCTCCAACCTGCCGCTCGCGACCCTGGGTACCCTGATCCTCTGGATGGGCTGGTTCGGCTTCAATGGCGGCTCCCAGCTGGCGCTCTCCAGCGCCGCCGACGCCACCGCCATCGGCACCGTCTTCGTCAACACCAACGCCGCCGCGGCCGCCGGCGTGGTCGGCGCCCTGCTGGTCAGCAAGCTCACCTGGGGCAAGGCGGATCTCACCATGATCCTCAACGGCGCCCTCGGGGGCCTGGTCGCCATCACCGCCGACCCTGCCTCCCCCAGCCCGCTGTTCGCCAGCCTGATCGGCGCCCTGGCCGGTGCCCTGGTGGTCTACGCCATCGTCGCCCTGGATCGACTGAAGATCGACGATCCGGTCGGTGCCATCTCGGTACACGGGGTGTGCGGCCTGTTCGGCCTGATGGTGGTGCCCTTCTCCAACGGGAGCGCCACCTTCGGCGCCCAGCTGCTGGGGGCCGCCGTCATCTTCGGCTGGGTCTTTGCCGTCTCCCTGATGGTCTGGGGCCTGCTCAAGGCCACCCTGGGCCTGCGGGTGAGCGAAGAGGAGGAGTTGCTGGGGGTGGATGCCCACGAGTGCGGCATCGATGCCTACCCCGAGTTTGTCAGCATCAAATCCAGCACCTGACACAGACTGCTGCGTGCGGGGCCCGGGGAACACCCCGGGCCCCGCTCTTTTTGGGACGTCCTCAGCGCTCCTTGAAGGCGGGGTGATGCAGGCGACGGTAGTGGCTCGGGGCCAGCCCGTGCTGACGTTTGAAGGCGGTGGAGAAGTGGTACTCGTTCTTGAAGCCGCACTGCTCGGCCAGCCGCTTCACCGGATCGGCCCGGCTCGCCAGCAGGAGCGCCGCCCGCTGCAGGCGCAGCCGTTGCAGCAGCGCCATGGGGGCCAGCGCGAAGTGCTGCTGGCAGAGCCGATGGAGCTGGCGCTCGGAGAGGTGCAGGGCGGCGGCCATGCGATTGACGTCCCAGCCCTCGGTCAGGGATTCTTTCAGCATCAGCTCGAGGCGCAGGGCCAGCCGCTCGCCACGACTCTGCCCCTCCCCCTTTTGCAGCAGGCGGCGCAGGTAGAAGCCGAGCTGCTCCACCAGGAGGGCGCTGAGCAGCGGATCCTGGTGCCGCTCCTGCTCCGCATGGAGGTTTTCTATGGTGCGCAGCAGGGTGGCCTGCTGGGAGGTGCAACCCAGGCGAGGGCGGCTGGCGAAGGCATCCCAGGCCGCGCCCTTGTGCAGCAGCAGCCACACCAGATCCCAGCCGCCATCCACCGCGGCCCCACCTTCCTGTCCGCCCTGCTCTGGCAACGGCTTCTCGGGTAGCTGCTGCTCGGGTAACTGCTGCTCGGGTAACCGATAGCAAAGCGGCTCCCCGGCCGGGATCAGGGCCCACTCCCCGGCCTGCAACCGCTCGAAGCGATCCCCCACCCGCACCTCCCC
>NZ_CDBN01000082.1 GCF_000820085.1 Aeromonas sanarellii | reverse complement strand
GCCCCCGGGAGTACCTTCCACCCATGCCATCCGTCATTACATCTTCGTAACCACATCCGGCCAAGCCACATCGAGGTGTTGGGGGAAAGGCTGCCGGATCCGGACTAGGCTGTGTTCTTAAAGTGGTTGCTAAACGCCCTCCCCATCCTATGGGACTTCATCCCTCCAGAAAGACCGCATTCATTCACTTCAAACTGCCTAAACTGGCCTCTTTAGAGGCCCTGTTCATGGCTGAAAATTGAGGCGCTTGAAATATGAACACTTTGAGAACACAACCTAGCCGCGGCGCCCAAAAAAAAACCACCGCCCCGTGCAGGGCGGTGGTTTTTCATTATCCGCTCACTCGGTGGCCACAAGGCCGCCAAGGGCTAGTGTTCTGCCGCTTCCGGCTGGGGAACCTCGGTGCGTTCCCGCTGCAGTTCATCGACCCTGGCTTGCCATTTGTCCTGGGCCTGCTTCTGCCCTTGGGACTCGTACTCCTGGCGCATGATGTCGATATTTTGGTCAAGTTTTTCCATCAGGATGTCTCCTTACATCTCGGGTTACACACTGGCTGACGGCACTGTTGGCCAACCTGCTCCCCCGATTGGACACCAGGTTTTCCCCGATTGTCCAACAAAATAAACGATTGATTATGCAAAAACCAATCTATAAAACGGACAAATGCCCCTTGTGGGCACCTCTTTTTCTTCCCGCCAAAACCCATGACATAAATATATTTCACATATTTATCATGGCATTGAGTTTTCAACTCCCGGCCATTCACCCGCCCTCACCGGCAAAAATCTGGCTATGCAGGTTTTTTTCACACGCTGCTCCCTCTCCCCCCCACCACCGGGCCGGCAAAAACGCCCTTCATCCATCCAGATTTCAGATGCGACATTCCCAGTGCCATCACTTATCCGGATGGATGGCAGACCCCTTCCGACCGGGTATCTAAGACCCATTCGGGGATATCTCCTGCCCTGCCTGCTCAGCTAAGATGCCTGGTCGACCATCCTACGCCTCACCGCCTGCCCCAAATGGAGTTTTTCTCGAATGGAACTGATCCATGTTCTGCTCACCCTGGCGGGTCTGGTTGCTGCCGGCCTCATCTTCTGGAACCGCTCACTCGGCCAGCCGGACTGGGAGCGCCTGCCCACCCTGCCGGAATACCTCGCACTGCATCCCGAGTGCGCCACCACGGATGCCGAAAATGCCCGCTGCCATGGCTGCGGTTCCGACAAGGTGCTGTTCAACCCCCTCACCGGCCGGGGTGACTACCGTCTTCGCCACACCTACCGAGGAACCGCGGTAAATGACCCCGATGGCCGACAGACTGTGGATATGAATGAGTGACAGATTGACAAGGATTTCCATGAGCGAGCCCATATTAACGACCCGTTGGTGCTGGCTACGCCAGCATGTGAAGAAACTGCGCACTGCCAAGCCCGAAGCCGAAGATGAGGGTACAATCTGGCGCTTTGTCGGTGTGATAATGGCGGCAGTTCCTGTCCTGACCGCGGCAACTTACCTGTTGGGCATGGCCTATCACTATGGCTACACCATGGCATTTCGCCTTGATTATTCTGAGTTTTCCCCACCAGCGGACTATCTACTGGCCTTTGGGCTCATGAAAACTCTCGATATGCTCAAACCGTGGATGTGGCCCTTGTTGGGCCTCATCATTTCCATTTTTTCCATTTGTGCCGTCCTAATTTTTTGTCCGCGCTGGAGGATCAGGCTCACATGGTGGTGGCAAACATCGTGGTTATATCGGGCAGCTTGCAAGCAAGCCAAAGCGCAAAAGCGCTACCCAGCCCCCTCTCTTAGTCGAGCCTTTATCTGGCTTGGCGATAACTACTACAAATTTGCCTTCCTGCTATTGGCGGTGCTGATCCCCGTCATGGGCGCCATAGACTTCTTTATACAAGGAGTAAAAGCAGCACAAGTTCAGATCACCCTTCTGGAGCAAGGTAACTGGCCGGAGAGCGAGGCCAATAGCCAGTCACCCCTGCTGGGGAATGAACCCCATATCCGCATCACCTGCAACACCATCCACTGTGCCTATCGCTTCAAGGGGGGCGATACCCTGCTGTTGCGCCACGATCAAATTGAGCAGACCCGTTACCGTCCTGAGCCTCCCCCTCAGGATGAAACCAAGCCATCTGAGATGCCCACTCACCCTTGACCTATCCCCATAAAAACCGGCGCCAGGGGGGGCCAGATAAGATCAGGTGGTAGCCATCGGCCAGCTTGCCGGTCGCCGTGATGAGGGTCGTCCCCGGGCCACCTCCACGACGCGCCAGGCTGCCACTGCTGGCCTTAGCCCCGACGAGCCATCTACTCCCAAATGGGAATTTTTCCCCGGAGAGGGACCGTTTCTTGATCCTGAACAGGCTTTGGTCGGCATCGGGTTTTGCGAAATCATGCCATTGGTTAACATGTTTTGCTCGCCACTCCTGGCGAGGAGATAAGCCCAGGGATGACGGGGCCCGCTGACGCCGGCGCTCGCATCCCGTCCCGGGTTCACCATGGGTCATATATCGTTGGCGCTATGCATCGGCATTGCATCGCCGGAGGATAAGGATGTACGGATTGGCACTGTTGTTACATATTCTCGCGGCCACCATCTGGACCGGCGGCCATATAGTGCTGTCGGTGGTCGTGCTGCCCAGGGTATTGAGGGAGCGCTCGCCCGCCAGGCTGCTGGAATTCGAGTCCGTTTACGAAAAGATCGGCATGCCGGCGTTGATCATCCAGGTGATAACCGGCCTTTATCTGGCTTATCGCATGCTGCCGGACGTCAGCCAGTGGCTGGATTTTTCCAACCCCGTCGCCCACCCGATCCTGTTGAAGCTGTCGCTGCTGGCCTTGACGCTCGGCTTCGCCATGAGTGCGCGCTTCAGAGTCATTCCCCATCTATCCGAGAAAAACCTCGTCACTATGGCCTGGCATATCATCCCGGTGACCATTTTCTCCATCCTGTTTGTCATCACCGGCGTGTCGTTCAGAACCGGGTGGTTCTATTGACGCTCGGGGATAAATCGAGACTGATCCACTTTCATGGGGCAGGGCTTTGCCGCGTGGCGGCCCCCTGAACGGGAAATTGAGAGCCAGGTGAAGAAAGCTATGATAGGCGCGCGCCCACCACGAGAACGAACGCCAGCATGACAATCTTGAGCGAACAGAGCGAACTCCATCGTTGCGACCGATGCGGTGAGCGCACCCGCCATCTCGTGGTGCTGGTGGCCCGCGATCACAGTCAGGACATCATGCCCAAGGATCCGCGCAAGGCCTTCTGGCAAGCCTTTCGCTCCAGCAGCCTGACCAACGCGGTATTCGGCCAGACCCTCGCCTACCAGGCCACCCATGTAAAACATCTGATCTGCGAGCGCTGCGGCGAGAAGTTTCTGGAATATTGAGGCCCAGAGGGCGGCGCACCCGGACAGTCAGAGCGAGATAAAAGAGAAATAAAGATGAAGTTTGTCGAGATGGCCCCCGACCAACTACCGCTGGCGCTGCTGCTGGAGGCAGATCCCGCAGAACAGCGCATCGCCGCCTATCTGCCCGGCGCCTGGGGCTTTGCCGCCCTGGCGGGCAACAATGGCAACGAGGTGATGGGAGCCTGCGTGGCGGGTCTGGTGGGGGAACAAACGGCCGAGATCTTCAATATCGCCGTGACCCCCGACCCCCAGCAGCAAGGCATCGGCTCCGGCCTGCTGCGTTTCGTGCTGACCAGCCTGGCCGGGAAAGGAGTCCGCCGCGTCGAGCTCGGTACCGGCAGCTTCGGCCACCAGCTCACCTATTACCAGCGCCACGGCTTTCGCGTCGATGCCGTCATCAAGGATCACTTCCTTATCCACTACCCGGAGCCCCTGATGGAGTACGGTATCCAGCATAAGGATATGCTGCAGCTTTCGCTGGCACTGGCGCCGGACACCGCTTCCCCCTGACCCGAGAGGGTGGCCCTGCCCCCCCTGATGGCCACCCCCTGTGGTACAC
>NZ_CDBN01000081.1 GCF_000820085.1 Aeromonas sanarellii | reverse complement strand
TACCCCTACCGTGTTATCTGGAGTCACCGTATGACCACCAACGAGAAAGTAGCACGTCGCAAACTCAGCCTGCTAGAGCTCGCCAAAGAGCTCAATAATGTCAGCAAAGCCTGCAAGCTCATCGGCTACAGCCGTCAGCAGTTCTACGAAATTCGCCGTAATGACCAGACCTATGGCGCCGAGGGATTGCTCGACAAATTGCCCGGCTGTAAAGGGGCTCATCCCAATCGGGTCGCTCCCGAGATTGAACACGCCATCCTCGATTACTCCCTCACCAGACCAACTCATGGCCCGCTGCGGGTCGCGCAAGAACTGGCTCTGCAAGGCATCAATGTCAGTGCGGGCGGTGTGCGTGGCGTGTGGCAACGGCACGACTTGCTCTCCAAACACGACCGCTTGCTGCGCCTTGAGAAAACTCACCGGGAGCAGACCATTGAGCTCAATGACGAGCAGATTCGCCTGCTCGAACGCTTCAGCCCCGAGTTTCGCGAACGCCAGATTGAGGTTCACTACACCGGAGAACTGGTGGCGGTCGACACCTTCTTCGTCGGCGCGCTCAAGGGGGTTGGCAAGGTGTATCTGCAAACCGTGCTGGACTGCTATAGCCGCCACGCCTGGGGACGGCTCTACACCAGCAAGCTGCCGGTGACCTCGGTTCATGTGCTCAATGAAACGGTACTGCCGTTTTTCGAGGCCCACGAGGCACGGGTCTATACCATCCTGTCGGATAACGGGCGCGAGTTCTGTGGACGAGCTGACCACCATCCCTACGAGCTGTTCCTGCAACTGGAGGGGATTGAGCACCGGACAACCAAGGTACGCAGGCCGCAGAGCAACGGCTTTATCGAACGGCTGCATCGCACACTGCTGGATGAACACTTCCGTATCAAGGGGAGGACGACCTGGTATGAGTCGGTAGAGCAGATGCAGACAGACCTGGATAGCTACCTGGAACACTACAACACCCAGCGGCCACATCAGGGCAGGATGATGGAGGGACAGACGCCTTACAGCA
>NZ_CDBN01000080.1:16805-16991 GCF_000820085.1 Aeromonas sanarellii | reverse complement strand
GGGCCGGCGGGGTCGGGGTGGCGGATCAGATCTGCGCGGGGATGATCCGCGAGGGGCTGGACCCGCAGGCGGCCCGGGATCGCATCTACATCCTGGATACCCAGGGGCTGGTGTGTGACAACCGGGAGGGGCTGGACGAATACAAGCGCCGCTACGCCAAGCCGGGCCTGCTGCTGGCCCAGTGGG
>NZ_CDBN01000080.1:0-16793 GCF_000820085.1 Aeromonas sanarellii | reverse complement strand
TCCCGCTCTCCAACCCCACCGCCAACTGCGAGGCGCTGCCGGAGGACATCTTCCGCTGGAGCCGGGGCCGCGCCATCGTCGCCACCGGCAGCCCGTTCAAGGACGTGCACTTCGAGGGGCAGGACTATCGCATCGGCCAGGGCAACAACGTCTTCATCTTCCCCGGCGTGGGACTGGCCGCCATCGTCAGCCAGATCCGCGAGTTAAGCCCTGACATCTTCACCACCGCCGCCTTCGCGCTGGCGGAATGCGTGGATGAGGCGGATCTCGCCCGGGGCACCGTCTATCCGAGGATCAGCGAGCTGCGCAACATCTCGGTGCACGTGGCGACCGCGGTGCTCAAGGACATAGTGCGCCGGGATCCCTCCCACCCCCTGATCGGCCAGGATCTGCATCAGCACATCCTGAGCCACATGTGGGAGCCGGTCTATCTGCCCTATCGCCGGGTCTGACGGGGTTTCGAAAAAACGCGACGGGGTGGCGCCAGCCACCCCGTTTTTTTGCGTCTGCCGCCGGGGCGGTAGCCATCTCGGCCCAACCGGGGGCGGCGGGTCGGGCGACCAGTTGAAACCCTTGTCATGCTATCTGCCCGGAAAAACGATTGGCGTCGGCCACAAAAGTGCGTAAAATCGCATACTCGATGCTTGTAGCAACGAATCCCGCCTAAAAAGCCAGTTTCATGCCCTCCCCAAGCAGTAAAAGGCAACAAATGACGCCCAATGGCTCATTTTCTGCCTTGAAAACGTCTTGTGATGACTGAAAAGTGTCAAATATCCCTGTCAGTTATCAAAAAATTAAGGATACCCATGTTTTCCTTGGTCAAGCAAAGCGTCGCCGGGCTGCAAATTCTGTTTGTCGCCTTCGGTGCCATGGTGCTGGTGCCCCTGCTCACCGGACTGAACCCCTCCATGGCCCTGCTTGGCGCCGGTGTAGGCACCCTGCTGTTCCAGCTCTGCACCCGTCGCCAGGTGCCGATCTTCCTCGGCTCCAGCTTCGCCTTCATCGCCCCCATCATCTATGCCACCCAGACCTGGGGCTTGCCCTCCACCATGTTCGGTCTGTTCGCCGCGGGCTTCATGTACTTCATCCTGGCGGCCGTCATCCGCTCCCGGGGCATGGGCTTCGTGCACAAGCTGCTGCCCCCCGTGGTCATAGGCCCGGTGATCATGGTGATCGGCCTGTCGGTGGCCCAGGTGGCCTGCAACATGGCCATGGGACGCGCCGGCGGTGAGCAGGTGGTGCCACCGGCGACCGCCCTGACCCTGGCGGGCATTTCGCTGGCGGTGACCCTGATCGCGGCCGTGTTCTGCAAGGGCTGGATCAAACTCATCCCCATCCTGTGCGGTGTCATCGCCGGTTATGTCTCTGCCGTGCTGATGGGCCAGGTGAGTTTCGACGGCATGGTCAACGCCCCCTGGCTGGCGCTGCCCCACTTCGAGACCCCGGAGATCAACTGGGCCGCGGCGCTCTTCATGCTGCCGGTGGCCATTGCCCCCTGCATCGAGCACATCGGCGGCGTGCTCGCCATCGGCGGCGTGACCGGGCAGGACTACACCAAGAACCCGGGGCTGCACCGCACCCTGGCCGGTGACGGCATCGGCGTCTGCTTCGCCGGTCTCATCGGTGGTCCCCCCGTCACCACCTACGCCGAAGTGACCGGCGCCGTGATGATCACCCGCAACTTCAACCCGGTCACCATGACTTGGGCCGCGGTGTTCGCCATCATTCTGGCCTTCTTCGGCAAGTTCAACGCCCTGCTCACCTCCATCCCCATGCCGGTGATGGGCGGCATCATGCTGCTGCTGTTCGGATCCATCGCCGCCATCGGCCTCAAGACCCTGGTGGAGTCCAAGGTGGATCTGGGCCTGTCCCGCAACATCGCCATCGTGGCCGTGACCCTGACCGTGGGTGTCGGTGCCCTGGAGATGAAGATCGGCGACTTCGCCCTGGCGGGCGTGGGGCTGGCCTCGGTGGCCGCCATCCTGCTGAACCTCATCCTGCCCCAGCACTCCGAAGAGGGTGCCATGGAGAGCGCCAAGGACTGAGTCCGGGCACGGACTCTTTCCCTTGTCTGACAAGAGGCCACCCCAGGGTGGCCTCTCGCTTTTTGGGCCGGCGGCCCCCCTCTCTGGCCGCCTCTCCCGAGGGACTACACTCAGGAGCGTCATTCAAGCTGGAGGGATAGGCGATGAGGAAGGCATGGATCCTGGCCCTGTTCGGGCTGATGGGAAGCGGCGTGGCCGAGGCCGGTGCGGTGCGCTACGAGGTGGAGGGGCAGCCGTTCGAGGGGTATTACCTGGCGGCCGCCGACAAGCAGGCCCCCCTGGTGGTGCTGGTGCACGACTGGGACGGGCTCAACGGCTATGAAATCAAGCGCGCCGAGATGCTGGTGGCGCTCGGCTACAGCGTCTTTGCGGTGGACCTGTTCGGCGCAGGGGTGAGGCCGACCGCCATGGAGGAGAAGAAGAAGCTGACCGGGGCCCTCTATCAGGACAGGAGCCGGATGCGCAAGCTGCTGCAAGGGGGGCTCGCCGAGGCGGGCCGACAGGGGGGGCGGCTCGACAATGCGGTGGCCCTCGGTTACTGCTTCGGCGGGGCCGCCGTGCTGGAGCTGGCCCGCAGCGGGGCGGATTTGAAGGGGGTGGTGAGCGTGCACGGCGGGCTGGAGACCCCGGCCGGGCAGGACTACAACCAGACGAAGGGGCATCTGCTGATCCAGCACGGCAGCGCCGACGAGGCGGTGCCGCTCACCCAGTTCGCGACGCTGGTCGGCGAGCTGGAGCGCGCCGGGGTCAAGCACGAGGCGACCAGCTACAGCGGTGCCCCCCACGCCTTCAGCGTGTTCGGCTCGGACAACTACCGCGCCGACGCCGATGCCAAGTCCTGGCGGCGCTTCACCGAGTTTCTCGGGGAGGTGACCAGGGGCTGAGGGCGCGGCAGTGCCTGGGGCTGGCTGGTTATACTCAACGGACGGGGCGCCGCCCGATGGGGGACTGGCGTTCGGATCGACACAGTAAGGAGTCATCTTATGGGTCAGATGCGGTTATGGGGCCAGATCCTGGCCGTGTTGCTGCTGGTCGGGTGCGCAGCCAAGGGCGATACCCCGGCCCAGCAGCGCAATACCATCTTGCAGATGCGTCAGCAGACGCTCTCCACCATGTACGGTCAGGATCCGGGGATCAAGCAGGAGGTGGCCAGAGCCAAGGGCTACGCCGTCTTCGCCAACGTCAACAACAACCTGCTGGTGATCAGCACGGGCACCGGCTATGGCGTGCTGCGGGATCATCGCACCGGCCGCGACACCTACATGAAGATGGCCTCCGCCGGGTTCGGGGTGGGCATGGGGATCAAGAAGTTTCAGGCCCTGATCATCTTCAACGATGCGGCGGCGCTGGATCGCTTCGTCACCACCGGCTTCGACGCCAGCGCCCAGGCGGATCTGGCCGCCAAGTCCGCCGAGGATGGCAAGGTGGTGGTGAGCGAGGCGGCCAACGCGGACTTCCAGAAGGTGAAGATGTACCAGATCACCGAGAAGGGGGTGGCGGTGCAGGCCACCATGCAGGGTTACAAATACTGGCCGGACGACGAGCTCAACGGCAACTAGGGGCCGGCTCTTCGGACTCTCCCACAGGCGGCGCCCCCTCGGCGCCGCCTGCTTTTGTGGGGTATGGCCCGGGGGGATGTTCTCCCCGTCCCTCAGGCGGGGCGCTCGGCCAGGTTCAGGATCCTCACCCACATGGCGCCCTTGCCCACCTCGTGGCGGGAGGCCAGGGTGAGGCGCCCGCTCTGGGGGTCGATGCGGTGCACCGCCACCTGGTCGGACTGCTGCCCGGTGGCGATGAGCCAGTGGCCGCCGTGGTCGATGGCAAAGCCGCGGGGGCAGGCCTCGGTCGGGAAGTGGCCGAGGGGAATCAGGGCGCCGTCCTTCCCGTCGATCCCGAACAGGGTGAGCAGGCTGCTGGCCCGCTCGCTGGTGTAGAGAAAACGCCCGTCCGGGGTCAGGTGCAGATCTGCCCCCCAGCGCTCCCCCTGATAGCCTTCGGGCAGCATGTCCAGGCGCTCCCGCTCGTCGATGCGGCCGTCCGCTTCCCTGTGGTAGCGGTAGAGGGTGCAGTCCAGCTCGCACAGGCAGTAGAGGTCGCCGTTGTCCGGGTGCAGCGCCAGATGGCGGGGCCCGGCGCCTTGGGCGGTATGCAGATCCCCCAGGGGGTGGGGGGAGAGCCTGTCATCCTGCCCCAGGGTGAAGCGGCGGATGGCATCCTCCTTCAGACAGGCCACCAGCAGCTCCTGCCCTCCCTCGTTTCCCGCAAGCTGAGTCACCGAGTGGGCCGCCATCAGGTTGTCGAGGCACTGATGGGGGGGCTGCATCCGGCCCTCTTCGTCCCGGCGCGACACGCTGACGTGGTTGAAGGCGTAGGAGGCGGCGAAGAAGAGGCGCCCGCTCCCATCGGTGCAGGTGTGGGAGGCGCTGCCGAGCAGCGGCGCCGAGGTCGGGGACCCGAGCCGGCCATCGGCGGCGATGGGGTAGCTTTGCACCCGAAAGTCGGGGCGCACCCCGGCATGGAGCCAGCGCCGGTCCGGGCTGATGGCCAGGGGCTGCACCTCGCCGCCGGTCTGCACCTCCTGCAGCGGGCGCAGTTCGCCCTCTTCCAGCCGAAACACATGGATCAACCCGCTCACCGGGTTGGCCACATAGACCACTTGTTGCATTGCATGCTCCTCAACGACGGCGCTGCGTCGGGATGAAGGGGAATCAGGGATGGACGCTCAGGGTTGGCTCAGTATCTCCTGAATGACGGGCACCACGGAGAGGACCAGCAGGGCCGCCATGGTCTGGTTGAAGCGGCGGCGGGCCAGGTCGTCGGCCAGCCAGCGCTTGAGCAGGGCACCGCACAGGAGCCAGAGCCCGACACAGGGGAAAGAGACGATGAAGAAGATCAGGGCGATGGCGAGGTTCTGCTGGTGGAAGTCGGCCCCCGTGCTGGTGAAGGCGGCGATGGCGCCGGTGGCGACCACCCAGGCCTTGGCATTGACCCACTGGAACAGGGCCCCCTTGAAAAAGCCGAGGGGGCGGGCCTGAGTGCTCCCCGTCACCTCGCCCGCCGAGCGGGCGATGAGCCAGGCGAGATAGAGCAGGTAGAGGGTGCCCGCGCACTTGATGAAAAAGTGGAGTTCGGGGAAGAGGGTAAAGAGCCGGCCGAAGCCCAGCCCCACCAGCAACAGCATCAGGGTGAAACCGACGCAGATCCCCATGAGCAGGGGCAGGCTCCTGCGCACCCCGAAGTTGGCCCCGGCGCTCATCACCATGATGTTGTTGGGCCCGGGGGTGACCGATGCCGAGATGGCAAAGAGCACCACGGCGTAGAGATAGTCCATCGGCTTCCTCGTGGCTGACAGTCCGTTGTCCTCCCTATATTGGGGGGCTCGCCCCGCTTTCAAGGCACCAGAGAGGCTGAAAAAAAACAGGCCCCGTGACGGGGCCTGTGCAAGCGGGCGGGATCAGACGGGCTGGTGCCCCGCCGGCGGCAGCGCCGGGCGGGATTCCACCTTCTGTTCGTCTCCCTGCATGTTCTTGATGTAGACGTCCATCTGGTTGAACGCGATCTCGATGCCATGCTCGCGGAACAGCACGTCGATGCGGCGGTTCAGCTCGTCGATGGCCGGGTTGCGATCCCCCAGCTCGCTCACGAAGAAGCGCAGCTCGTGATCCAGGGTGCTGGGCCCGAAGGTGAGGAAGTAGACGGTGGGAGCGGGATCCTTCAGGACCCGGCTGTTCTCCGTGGCCGCCTGCATCAACAGCTTGCGGGTCAGATCCAGATCCGAGCCATAGGCCACCCCGACCCGGGCGATGACCCGGGTGACGGTATCGGACAGGGACCAGTTGATCAGCCGTTCTATCATCAGCTGCTGGTTCGGGATGATCACCTCCTTGCGGTCGAAGTCGGTGAGGGTGGTCGAGCGGATCCGGATCTTGTTGACCGTCCCCGAGATGGTGCCGATGGTCACGGTGTCGCCGATCCGCACCGGGCGCTCGAACAGGATGATGATGCCCGAGATGAAGTTGGAGACGATCTGCTGCATGCCGAAACCGATACCGACCGAGAGGCCGGCGGCCAGCCACTGCAGCTTCTCCCACTGGACCCCCAGCATGGCCAGCGCCGTCAGCGAGCCCATGCCGATCAGCACGTAGTTGAGCATGGTGGTGAAGGCGTAGGCCGTGCCCTGGGCGAGGCGCATCCTGGAGAGCACCAGCACCTCCAGCAGGCCTGGCAGGTTGCGGGCCAGGGAGAGGGCGGCGCCGAACAGGAAGAGGCCGGTCAGCACGTCGCTCAGGCTGATGGGATAGAGCACGGCATTGGCGCCTGTCCCCTCGCTCTTGTGCCAGAGCACCACGCTGTCGAGGTAGGTGAAGACCGCCACCAGATCGGACCAGAGCCAGTAGAAGGCGACGCCGAACACCACCAGCAACATGATGCGGGTCAGACGCAGGGACTGCTGGCTGACCTCTTCCAGATCCATGGGCTGCTCTTCGATGGCCTCGCCCCCTTCCGCATCCTCCAGGGTCTTGTGCTCGCGCTTGGCGACGGCGCGGCGATAGGCCAGGCGGCGGGCCGCCAGCTCGAGGCCGCGCAGGGCGGTGCGATAGACCAGGCTCCAGATGATGAGGAGGTAGAAGGACTCGATGAGGCGGCCGGTCAGTTTCAGGGCCGTGTAGTAGTAGCCGAGGGCCGCCAGCACCATGAGCGCCACCGGCGCCAGCGCCAGGGCGACGGCGGTCAGGGTCTGCAACATGCTCGCCTCGCCCTTGATGCGGGCGCGGGAGATGGGCAGCACCAGGTAGGCGGTCAGCCCCAGCAGCAGCATGGTCAGGGCCTGGCCTATCACGTCGTTGCCAAGGGAGGAGGGTTCCACCACCGCCTTGGTCGACAGCATGATGAGGGGCAGCAGGGGCAGCCAGAGGTAGCGCATGCTGTTGCGCTTGGCCTGCAGCTCGTCACGGGGGATGCGGAAGTGGGTCTCGCCGATGCCGCCCGGGCGCATCACCGACAGATAGACGCTGAATACCAGGTAGCCGAGGGCCAGGTTCAGGGTGATCTGGAAGATGAGTTTCGGGCTCAGCAGGCCGCAATAGGCCAGCAGCAGGCCGGCGGCCAGGATGAAGAGGGTGCCCGGCAGACGCTGCAGCACGGTGAACAGCAGGGCGCGCGGGGTGTGCCACTGGCTGTCCTGGCGGAAGCGGCCGAGATCCTTGGCGATCTTCTTCTGGCGATCGAGCAGGGTGCCGCGTTTCCACAGCAGCAGACCGCCCACCAGCAGCAGCGGCAGCGCCAGCAGGGAGACCGCCAGCAGCATGTCGCCCCAGCCGCTCCAGTCCGGTTTCAGCACCCAGTCGGAGACCTGCTTGTAGGCCTGGGCCGGCCAGCTGATGAACCACTTGGCGTCGATGGGCTTGTTGCTGCTCACCCAGAAGATGTGCTGTTGCAGGGTGAACTCGATGGAGGCATAGACCCGGCTCAGCTGCTGCTGGGTCAGCTGCAGGCTGATGGCGTTGGTGAGCTGGGCATCCATCTGGCGGTTGAGCTGGTCCAGCAGGCTGATGCGGGTGTCGATGAGCTTGGCAAGGTTCGCCTTGTCCTCCTCGCTCACCGTCTCGCCGCTGCTGGCGATCAGGTTGTCCAGATACTGGGTCTTCTGGAACAGCTGGTCACGTTGCTGGCTCAGCTCGAACTGGGCCAGGTGCAGGTCGGCGATCTGTTCTTCCAGGTTCTTCACCAGGGTGGAGGGCGCCGCCTCCAGCTGCTGGTAGAGCTGGTAGAGGATGCGCGACAGCAGCAGGTTGCCCTTGAGCATCTGCACCTGTTCGTTGAGGTTGCGCTCGGTCTGGGTGCCGCGCTCCAGCCAGCTCTTGGCCTGCAGATTCTTCTGGGCGAGCGAGTTGAGGCTGGTGGTGGCGCTGATGAGCTGCTGGCTGAGCTGGTGGTTGATCTCCTGCTCCTTTTGCACCAGGGGGTTGTCCTCGGCGGCCACCAGCTCGCCGGTCTGCTCGGCGGTCTTCTCGGTGTCACCCAGGCGCTTGGCGCTGCTCTGCTCCTGCAGGGCCTGCAGCTTCTGCTCCTCGCTCGCGAGCCGTGCGCTCTGGTAATCGCGCTGCTTGACCGCCAGATCCTGCATGCTGGTGCGGTTGTCCAGCTCCTTTTGCAGGTTGGCCAGTTGCAGATCCAGCAGGGCCAGCTCGGCGCCCAGCTTCATCTTCTCGGCGCTGCTCACCCCGTCCCCGGAATTGAGGCGGGTGCGGATCTCCTGGCTGCGTTGATAGGCGCGGCTCATGTTGGCCTGGGCCCGCTCCGGCAGGGTCTGCAGGCTGGTGATCTGGCTGCCGATGGTGCCGAGGGCCTCCTGGGCATCCTGCATGTTGGCCATGATCTCGGGCTGGCGGCTGTCGAGCTCCGCCAGGCTCATGGTGGCGTATTCGCTCCTGAGCTGCTCCGGGCTCTTGCCCTGGGTCAGGGCCTCGAGCCTGGCGCTGATGTCGCGCAGCTCGGCCGGCAGGGAGCGAATGCGCTCGTTCTGGCTCTTGGCCTTGCTCTTCTCCTTGTCGATGCTGTCGAGCAGGGAGAGGGTGTCGGTCAGGAACTTGTGATCCGCCTGCTGGCTGACGGTGAGGGCATCCGACTTGCCGAGGGCATCCAGCGCCCGCTGCACGGTGGCGCGCTGGGGCAGGTCCTGCGCCATGGCGTGCGGGGCGCAGAGGGTAATGAGTAAGCAGAACAGCGGCAACAGGGTAGCCGAGGCTCTTTTGAATCGTGTTGAGAGCATAAAACGTCCGGGTGATTATGCGAGGTTCGAAGGATTGTCCACCTGGGAAAAATCCGCGTGGATTCTAGCACCGGCGCGAGAGAGGCAGCAGGGGGGGGAGATAAAAAAAACGGCGCCCGAAGGCGCCGCTTTCATCGGTTCAGGGCTGATTACAGCACGTGAACGGAGGCGGTGTTGGTGGTGCCGCTCGGTACCAGGGCACCGGAGACCATGACAACCACGTCACCCTTCACGCCCATGCCGATTTCCAGCGCGGCTTCTTTGCCGATGCGATAGAAATCGTCGGTGGAGGCGATGGAGTCGACCACGTGAGTCACCACACCCTTGGTCAGCACCAGCTGGGCAGCGGTCTTCTTGTTGGTGGTGATGGCCAGGATCCAGGCTTTCGGGAAGTACTTGCGGATGGCCTTGGCAGACTTGCCGCCTTCGGTGGCGACCACGATCAGCGGGGCGTCCAGCTTCTCGGAGGTCTCGACCGCGCCTTTGCAGACCGCTTCGGTGATGCGCAGCTTGTTGCTGTCGTTGGCGGCAGACAGGTTGGACGGCATCACGGAGTCGGTACGCTCGCAGATGGTGGCCATGATGGTCACGGCTTCCAGCGGGTACTTGCCCTTGGCGGACTCACCGGACAGCATGACGGCATCGGTACCGTCCAGGATGGCGTTGGCCACGTCGCCGGCTTCGGCGCGGGTCGGACGCGGGTTCTTGATCATGGAGTCCAGCATCTGGGTGGCGGTGATGACCACTTTGCGTGCCTTGTTGCACTTCTCGATGATCATCTTCTGGGCGAAGATCACTTCTTCAACCGGGATTTCCACACCCATGTCGCCGCGGGCGACCATGATGCCGTCGGAGACAGCCAGGATCTCGTCGAAGTTGTCCAGGCCTTCCTGGTTTTCGATCTTGGAGATGATCTGGATGGCCTCGCCACCGTGGGCCTTCAGGTGCTCACGGATTTCCAGCACGTCTTCCTTCTTGCGGATGAAGGAGGCGGCCACGAAATCGACGCCCTGCTCGCAACCGAAGATCAGGTCGCGCTTGTCTTTCTCGGCCAGGGCCGGCAGCTTGATGGAGACGCCCGGCAGGTTGATGCCCTTGTTCTCGCCCAGATCGCCGTTGTTCAGGACTTTACAGATCACTTCGCGTTCGGTGATCTCGATGACGTCCAGACCGATCAGGCCATCGTCAACCAGGATGCGGTTGCCGACGCGCAGGTCGCTGGCAAAACCGGCGTAGGTCACGGCGACGCGATCCTTGTTGCCGATCACGGTCTGGTCGGTGGTGAAGGTGAAGGTCTGGCCGGCCACCAGGGAGACGTCGTTGCCGCCTTCCAGCTTGATGGTACGGATTTCCGGGCCCTTGGTGTCCAGCAGGATGGCTGCTTGCTTGCCGGTTTCGGCCATGACAGCGCGCAGGTTGCTGATGCGACCACCGTGTTCGGCGTAGTCGCCGTGGGAGAAGTTCAGGCGCATGACGTTCATGCCGGCATCCAGCATCTTGCCCAGCATTTCTTTGGATTCGGTCTTGGGACCGATGGTGCAGACGATTTTGGTCTTTTTCATGTCAGTCTTCATGGTTAAGGAATTTCCGCCGTGCAATATACACCAGTTTTTGGATACTTTTTATGATCCAGAAACAACGTTTTGAGCGAAAACGGCCTCATTTCACAAGATAACGTTTTCGCTCACTGTTGATTTTACGGGCTAAAATAATTGGTTTCTCCGCGTGCCGGCCCATTCGGTTCCCACTCTGCGTTCGCACCGGTGTCGAACGGATGTTGTTAAATAACAAGGCGACGAAGGCGGCGGGGGAGCAGGCCTTGATGGCCGACCGTCACCAAGTGTAGTGGGGAGGCCGTCGGTTGCCAGCAAGGCGGGGAGAAAGGGAGTTCATGCGAACGAAAAAGGCGCCGCTGGTGACAGCGGCGCCTTGTCGTTGCAGGGCCCGGCGCGGGCTTAGCCGAAGAACCAGTAGCCGCGGTTGACGAGGCGGGTCAGCAGTTGCAGGAAGCCGGCCTGGTCGGCGAGCTCCTCCAGGTCGTCCTGGGTGACCATGTCCTTGTCGCAGAGCAGGGAGATGGCGGCGGCATCCTCGCCCGGCAGGGTCCAGGCCTCGCCGTCGATGTAGCAGGTCCTGGCCTCACCGCTGAACCAGACGGTGCGCAGGCCAGGCACCTTGATGGCGGGTTCGCCCTGGCTCAGCAGGTCGGCCACCTCGTCGGCGCCGTAGTCGGGCTCCATGGGGCTCACGTCCAGATCGTGCTTGGCCTCGGAGATCATGGTGCCGAACCACTCCTTGAACAGGGTCTCGTCATCGAGGGCCTGTTGCATCAGCTCGCGCAGGCGGTGCAGCTCGTGGGGCTGGATCTCGCCGTGACGGGCGCGGGGCTTGAGGTCAGGGTCGCCATAGCGCTCGGTGCGCAGATCGTTGTCGATCAGGTGATCGGCGAAGGAGGAGATAAGCGCCCTGGCGTCCGGTGCGCGGAAGCCCACCGAGAAGTTCAGGGAGGGTTCGATGGCGTAGCCCTCGTGGGGGAATCCGGGCGGGATGTAGAGGATGTCGCCCGGCTCCATGATGACGTCGATGATCGCCTCGAACGGCTCGCAGTGCAGCAGGGCTGCATGGGCGGCGAACTCGCTTAGCGGCGTTGCATCGCCGACGCGCCAGTGACGCTTGCCCTGGCCCTGGGTGATGAAGACGTCGTAGTTGTCGATGTGGGGGCCGACGCCGCCGTGAGGGGTGGAGAAGCTCACCATGACGTCGTCAAAGCGCCAGCCCGGGATGAACTGGAACGGCAGCGCCAGCTCGTGCACCTCGGGTACCCAGTGGTTGCAGGCCTGCACCAGCACTGTCCAGTTCTCTTCCCCCAGATGGTCGTAGGATTCGAAGGGGCCGTGGGCCGCCTCCCACTTGTTGTTGAAGCGGGTCACCAGGCGCGACTCGATCACGTCCTCCATGGCCAGACCCGCCAGCTCGTCCGGACTGATGGGATCCTGAAAGTCGGTGAAGCCGCCCTTGATGAGGAGAGGGCGCTTCTGCCAGTAGTGCTCGAGGAAGTGGGCAATATCCAGATTGAGTTGGTACATGGTGCTTCTCGTATCTTGTGAGAGGGCTTGCCCAAGGCGGGCTTGGGCAAACCCTGTCGGGTGCTTGAAAAGTAGCAGGGGCCCTGTGGCAGAGCGTGCACAGGGCCCCTGTCGTATCGCGTTGGCCGCTTACTTCAGCAGATCCACCAGACGCTGGGCGTCGCCGATGTAGTTGGCCGGGGTCAGCTTCTTCAGCTCAACCTTGACCGCTTCCGGCAGCTCTAGGGTGTCGATAAAGGTGCGCATCCCTTCGGCGTCGACGCGGCGGCCACGGGTCAGCTCCTTGAGCTTTTCGTAGGGTTTCTCGATGCCGTAGCGGCGCATCACGGTCTGGATGGGCTCGGCCAGCACTTCCCAGTTGGCGTCCAGATCGGCGGCCATGGCGTCGGCGTTGGCTTCCAGCTTGGAGATGCCCTTCAGGGTCGCCTGATAGGCAATCAGGGAGTAACCCACCGCCACACCCAGGTTGCGCAGCACGGTCGAGTCGGTCAGATCACGCTGCCAGCGGGAGATGGGCAGCTTGCTCGCCAGGTGCTGGAACACGGCGTTGGCCAACCCCAGGTTGCCTTCGGAGTTCTCGAAGTCGATGGGGTTGACCTTGTGGGGCATGGTGGAGGAGCCGATCTCGCCGGCGATGGTGCGCTGCTTGAAGTGACCCAGGGAGATGTAACCCCAGACGTCGCGGTCGAAGTCGATCAGGATGGTGTTGAAGCGCGCCATGGCGTCGAACAGCTCGGCGATGTAGTCGTGGGGCTCGATCTGGGTGGTGTAGGGGTTCCAGGTCAGGCCCAGGGAGGTGACGAACTCCTCGGAGAACCGGTGCCAGTCCACGTTCGGGTAGGCGCTGAGGTGGGCGTTGTAGTTGCCCACGGCGCCGTTGATCTTGCCGAGGATCTCCACCGCCATGATCTGCTTGTACTGGCGCTCCAGTCGGTAGGCGACGTTGGCCATCTCCTTGCCCATGGTGCTCGGGGTGGCCGGCTGACCGTGGGTGCGCGACAGCAGCGGCATGTCGCGATACTCATGGGCCAGGCGCTTGAGCTCGCCGATGAGCTTCTCGCAGTAAGGCTTGATCACCTCTTCACGAGCGGTCTTCAGCATCAGGCCGTGGGAGTTGTTGTTGATGTCTTCCGAGGTGCAGGCGAAGTGGATGAACTCGCTGATGGCGGCCAGCTCGGGGTTCACTTCGACTTTTTCTTTGAGGAAGTACTCCACCGCTTTCACATCATGGTTGGTGGTGCGCTCGATCTGTTTGATGCGGGCGGCGTCGCTCTCGTTGAAGTCGCTGACGATGCCGTCGAGCAGGGCATTGGCGGCCGCGCTCAGGGCTGGGACTTCCGGGATCCCGGCGTGGCTGGCCAGTTTTTGCAACCAGCGCACCTCGACTTCGACGCGAAAACGCAGCAGACCGAATTCGGAGAAGATAGGGCGCAGGGCATCGGCCTTGTCGCCATAACGACCGTCAATCGGGGAAACGGCAGTCAGCGCGGACAGCTCCATGGGGTGAACTCCTGATGATTGGTGTGGGGGTTAAAATCGTTTGGCCAGTTCCACCATCTTCTTGCGGGCGAAGATGATCTGGGTGCGGCTGCCGCCGAGCTGGCGCCACAGCACCACGGCGCGAATGCCCGCCAGCAGCAGGGCGCGCACCTTGTGCTGTACCAGGGGCTGCTGCAGGAACAGCGGGGTGCCCGCCACCTGGATTCTGGGGCCTATCGGGCTGATAAGATCGCTGTAGATGCTCGCCATGTTGGCCAGGATCTGCTCGTCGAGCAGATCGAAATGCTGTTGCTGGCGGCCGATCTGGCTGATCCGCTCCCCCAGCATGTTGAGGATGTCCTTGCGCTTGGCGAGCTTGCGCTCCAGCGCGATCAGGCTCACCACGTAGCGGGTCAGCTCGGCGTTCTTCTGGCTGCCGTCGGCCCCCAGCTGCTCCACCAGGGCGCGGTAGCCGTCACGAATGGCGAGGTGGCTGCCGAACACTTCCAGCGGCTGCTTGGGATCGGTCACCAGCACGCTCTGCAGGCTCTCGCGCAGGGAAGCCTCGTCACAGGTGCCGTCGCGGGCCACCTTCTGTACCAGATAGGCCGCCTGGCAGATGCCGGCAAAGGCCATGGTCCTGTCTTGAAATTTGTCGCTCATCGTTTCACGGCCCTGTCTTGTTCACTCATTGGCTGATGCCGTAGCAAGCCATGATCCTTGTTCTGTGTGCTCTTGGGGAGAGGGGCCTGCCCCTCATCCGGCCCCTCTTCTGCCAGAGAAGAGGGGGCACCCTGCCCGATCCCTTAGAGCGGGTGGCTGAAGCGTTGTTCGATGATGCCGCCGCCCAGGCACACTTCCCCGTCGTAGAAGACGGCGGACTGGCCCGGGGTCACCGCGGCCTGCTTCTCGTCGAAGATGACCCGGATGGTCTCATCGTCGATGGGCTGGATCAGGCAGGGGATGTCTTCCTGACGATAACGGGTCTTGACGGTGCAGCGGCGCGGCGCGCGGATGGGGGTGCGATCCACCCAGTGCAGCTGGCTGGCGATCAGGCCATCGGAGTAGAGGCGGGGATGCTCGCCCTGCGCCACCACTAGCGTGTTGCGCTCGACCTCTTTGTCGACCACGTACCAGGCCTCTTCGGTGGCATCCTTCATGCCGCCGATGCCGAGCCCCTTGCGCTGGCCCAGGGTGTGATACATCAGCCCCTGGTGCGTGCCTATCACCTTGCCGTCCACGGTTTCGATGGGGCCGGGCTGGGCGGGCAGGAACTTGGCCAGGAAGTCCTTGAACTTGCGCTCACCGATGAAGCAGATACCGGTGGAGTCTTTCTTCTTGGCGGTGACGAGGTCGAGCTGTTCGGCGATGCGGCGCACCTCCGGCTTCTCCAGATCCCCGACCGGGAACAGGCTCTGACCCACCTGGGCTTCGCTCAGGGTGTAGAGGAAGTAGCTCTGATCCTTGTTGGTATCCAGACCGCGCAGCAGGCGCGGGCGGCCGGTGCTGTCGTCACGGCGCACATAGTGGCCGGTGGCGATGTAGGTGGCCCCCAGCTCTTCGGCGGCAAACTCCAGGAACGCCTTGAACTTGATCTCCTTGTTGCACAGGATATCCGGGTTCGGCGTGCGGCCGGCCTTGTACTCTTCCAGGAAGTGCTCGAACACGTTGTCCCAGTACTCGGCGGCGAAGTTGATGGTGTGGAGTTTCATCCCCAGCTTGTCGCAGACGGCCTTGGCATCAGCCAAATCCTGGGCGGCAGAGCAGTACTCGTCCGTGTCGTCTTCTTCCCAGTTCTTCATGAACAAGCCTTCGACCTGATAGCCCTGCTGCTGGAGCAGGTAGGCCGAGACGGAAGAATCCACGCCGCCGGACATGCCGACGATCACCTTGATTTGGCTGTTGTCTGTCATTAGTCGAAGTTACCAGTTCGTTTAAACGGGGCGTATTCTACCAGAGTTTTGCGCCCCCGGTCACATCTCCATGCCGCCTTGCCCATCGGGAGCCCGGCAGCGGGAAATCGTTTTTCTTGTCTCGGCCCCATAGCGTCAAAAAGAGCGTCCAATGGCGCTTAAATGAAGGCCTTGAGGGCCGACAGGGGCAGGCGTGTGCCGGCCAGATAGTCCTGGATGCACTGCCACACCAGGGGGCTGCGCAGGGCCGGCTTGCACTCGGCGATCTCCTCCAGGCTGAGCCAGTGGCAGGCCAGCACGTCGCCGTCGGGATCCTCTGGATGGTGCTGACCCGGCGCCTTTTCAAGGTCGAAGATGACGGCGGTGCGCACGAAGGTCGCCTCGCTGTCCGCCGGCTTGTAGAGATAGACCCCGAGCCAGGCGGTGGGCGCGGCGGTGAGCCCCGTCTCCTCCTTGAGTTCGCGGCAGGCCGCCTCAATCAGGTTCTCCCCCGGCTCCACGTGGCCGGCGGGCTGGTTGAAGCGGCGCCGGCCCGCTATCTCCTCTTCCACCAGCAGGAAGCGGCCCTGCCAGTGCACCAGGGCGGCCACGGTGAGGCGGGAGGAGAGAGGGGGATGCACAGTCATAAGGACTCCTTGTCGCGTGTGTCGTGATTCAGGATTGGCTGCGGGCCGGTCGGCGGGCCGTGCCCCGACCGGCGCTGCGGGATTTGCCTGCGCTCGGTGCCGCCTCGCGCCCCTCCTTCCCGGGGCCCTTGCCGTGGGGGGCCTGAGCCGGGCGCCTGTCAGGGGCCCTCTTGTCGCCCTGGGCTTGCCGGTTGCCTTGCGGCTTGCGCGGGGCCGGTGCCAGCTCGGGGGCGGGCAGGGGGCGGCTCTCCCCCGGCGCCAGGCCATCGAGGGTCCACTCCCCGATGGCATAGCGGATAAGGCGCAAGGTGGGGTGGCCGATATGGGCGGTCATCCGCCGCACCTGGCGGTTGCGCCCCTCCACTATCTTGATCTCCAGCCAGCAGGTGGGGATCTCCTTGCGCATCCGTATGGGCGGGTTGCGCGGCCACACAGCGGGTTCGGCCATGATGCGCGCCTCGGCGGGCAGTGTTATGCCGTCGTTCAGCTCCACTCCGGCCCGCAGGCTGGCCAGGGACTCTTCACTCGGTATCCCTTCCACCTGCACCCAATAGGTCTTGGGGGTCTTCTCCCCGGGCTGGGTGAGGCGCGCCTGCAGCTTGCCGTCGTTGGTGAGCAGCAAGAGCCCCTCGCTGTCGCGGTCGAGCCGGCCGGCGGCATAGATGCCGGGCTCGGTGATGTAATCCTTGAGGGTCTCCCGTCCCGTCTCGTCAGTGAACTGGCAGAGCACCATGTAGGGCTTGTTCAGCAGCAGCAGCTTGCGATCCGCCGCGGCCACCTCAGGCTTGCGCCCTGGGCTCGGGGTGGGCGGCTGAACCTTGCCCACCCTGGCGGGGCGGCCTGCGTCGGGGCGGCTGGAGAGGGAGAGGCGG
>NZ_CDBN01000079.1 GCF_000820085.1 Aeromonas sanarellii | reverse complement strand
GGCGTTGTTGCCCAAATCAGCCATCAGGCGACAACTTCCCCAGCCCCAAGAGACTGTTACATTTGGGGCTGTCTGACAGGCAAACCAAGGGTATTTAGTTTGTTCATTGCCTTCACATACGCCATCACTTCGCCCACTTGGCCGTTGTAGTTACGCAGACTGATTTTCCCCGTCAGCAACTGCTTGAACCGATACATCGCCGTCTCTGCCAGCGAGCGACGGTGATACCCCGATATCTTCTTCCAGTGCGCCAGCCCTTCCTTGCGCATCACCAGCACTGCGTCATTTCTTGGGTGTCCTTTTTTCCATAACCCCGCGCTCTTGCGGGGCGGGATACAGGCGCTCGCCCCCTTGCTGGCTATCAGCCGATGGCAAGCCTTGGTGTCATAGGCGCCATCCGCATAAACATGTCCCAGCTTACGCCGCAGAGGGTTGAGCAAGGTCGGCAACACCTCGGCATCATGGATATTTTCCAGCGAGACTTCCGCCGCCACGATATCGTGGGTCACCGGGTCTACCGCCAGGTGCAACTTACGCCAGACTCGCCGCTTCTCGGCCCCGTGTTTTCTGACCTTCCACTCGCCTTCACCAAACACCTTCAGGCCAGTCGAGTCGATAACCAGGTCGGTAATGCGCCCCTTGCTGGGCTGCCGATAGGCCACTGTCACCGTGCGGGCCCGCTTGCTGACACAACTGTAATCGGGAGCACAAAGTGGTACGTTCATCAACTCGAACAGGGAGTCGAGTAGTCCCTGAGTCGCCCGCAGAGTGAGGTTGAAAATTCCTTTGAGCATCAGGAAGGTACAGATGGTCTGGTCAGTGTAAAGCTGGCTGCGGCCCCGCCGCCCATGATGGTCGTGGTGAAACCAGTTGCTCGTGGCCTCAGCATCAACCCAGAAGGTGAGTGAACCACGGTTAATCAAAGACTTGTTGTATTTAGGCCAGTTGGTGATGGGGTGAAGCGATGTGGCCATGATGCAGACTTGAAGAGAATGGTGGTGATCAGATCACCGAGTCCTCAGTTAGTTCCATTCAAGCTGCATCGATTTGGGCAACAACGCC
>NZ_CDBN01000078.1 GCF_000820085.1 Aeromonas sanarellii | reverse complement strand
GCCCCCACCCGCGACAGCCGCCGCCACAGCTGGCAGGTGCTGGGGATGGACTGCCCCAGCTGCGCCCGCAAGATAGAGACCGCCGTCAGCCGGGTCGAGGGGGTCACCCAGGCTCGCGTGCTGTTCGCCACCGAGAAGCTGGTGGTGGATCTGGCCCCCGGCCTCTCCCCCGATCCCGTCACCGCCGCCGTGCTGGCCGCCGGTTTCCAGCTCAAGGGAAACACCCAGGCGATAAAAGCCGATGACAAGCAGCGCAGCCCCTGGCTGGCGACGCTGGGCAACTTGTTCAGCAAATATGGGCAACCCCTGTCGCTGGCGGCCCTGATGGGGATCGCCGCCCTGTTGCCGGACACCCTCGGCAAGCCGCTGTTTGTCCTGGCGACCCTCTGGGGGCTCTGGCCCGTCGCCCGCAAGGCCTGGGCACTGACCCAAAGCGGCTCCCCCTTCGCCATCGAAACCCTGATGACGGTCGCAGCCGTGGGGGCACTGTTCCTCGGCGAGACCGCCGAGGCGGCCATGGTGCTGCTGCTCTTCATGCTGGGGGAGCATCTGGAATCCTACGCCGCCGGCCGCGCCCGCGCCGGGGTCTCCGCCCTGATGGCGCTGGTGCCGGACAAGGCGCTGCGCCTCCGCAAGACCCCCGAAGGGGAGCTGCGGGAAGAGGTGGCGGCCGAGCAGCTGCGTCCCGGCGACCTTGTCGAGATCGCCCCGGGCGCCCGACTGCCCGCCGATGCCGTGCTGCTCGACCCGCTCGGGGCCTTCGACGAGAGCGCCCTGACCGGCGAATCCATCCCGGTGGAGCGCCGCCGGGGTGACAGGGTACCTGCCGGCAGTCTGGCGGCGGACCGGGTGCTGCGCCTGGAGGTGGTCTCCGAGCCCGGCCACAACGCCATCGACCGCATCCTGCACCTGATCGAGGAGGCCGAGAGCCAGCGCGCGCCCATCGAGCGCTTCATCGACCGTTTCAGCCGCTGGTACACCCCGGCCATGATGCTGATCGCACTGCTGGTGATGCTGGTGCCACCGCTCGCCTTCGGCCAGGCGTGGGATCCGTGGATCTACCGCGCCCTGGCGCTGCTGCTGATCGGCTGCCCCTGCGCCCTGGTCATCTCCACCCCGGCGGCGGTGACGTCCGCTCTGGCGGCGGCGACGCGGCAGGGAGCCCTGATCAAGGGAGGTGCGGCGCTGGAGCGGCTGGCCCACGTCGATACCGTCGCCTTCGACAAGACCGGCACCCTGACCCTGGGCAAGCCGCAGCTGACCGAGCTGGTCAGCCTGGATGGCAGCCCCGAGTCCGAGTGGCTGGCGCTGGCCGCCGCCATCGAGCAGGGCTCCCATCACCCGCTGGCCCGCGCCGTGGTCACCGCCGCCAACGAGCAGGGATTGACCCTGGCCAAGGCGATGGACCTGCGCGCCCTGCCTGGCATGGGGGTTGAGGGTCGCATCGACGGCACCCTCTGGCAGCTGCTGGCGCCGAGCCGGGTCGCCGCCCTGGATGCGGCGGTGCAGGCCAGGATTGCCACCCTGGAGCAGCAGGGCAAGACGGTGGTGGTGCTCGCTCAGCCCGACACCGCCCCGGCGGCCCTGCTGGCCCTGCGGGACCAGATCCGGCCCGAGGCCGCGGCGGCCTTGCAGGAGCTCAAGGTGCTGGGATTGCAGAGCCTTATGCTGACCGGGGACAACCCGCGCACCGCCGAGGCCATCGCCACCGAACTCGGCATGAGCTGGCGCGCCGGCCTGTTGCCCCAGGGCAAGGTGGAGGAGATAGCCAGACTCGCCGAGACCCAGAGGGTGGCCATGATAGGGGATGGCATCAACGACGCCCCGGCCATGAAGCGGGCCAGCATAGGCATCGCCATGGGGGGCGGCACCGACGTGGCGCTGGAGACCGCGGACGCGGCCCTGACCCACAACCAGCTCGGTGGCCTGGCCGCCATGATCAGGCTCTCGCGCGCGGCGCTCGCCAACATCCACCAGAACATAGCGCTGGCGCTGGGGCTCAAGGCCGTCTTCCTGGTCACCAGCCTGCTCGGCATCACGGGTCTGTGGATAGCGGTGCTGGCGGATACCGGCGCCACCGCCCTGGTCACCGCCAACGCCCTGCGCCTGCTGCGCAAGCGCTAAGCCGGCCCTTAACGGCACAGCCAACAGCCGCCCCCAGTGGGGCGGCTTTTTTTATTGCCTCGCCCACGACGACAAAGAAAAAGCGCGCCTGCCGGTCGGCAGTCGCGCTTTGCTTACTCTCTCGGTGTTATCCCGCCCTTGGCGAGGCGGAATTCAACCCGGGGCTGCCGAGCCAGCCCCGGGCTCAATGGGAAGGCTTACTTGGCGCTGCACTCCTGGATCACGGCGGTGCCCGGCTTAGCCGCAGCCGGATCCACCTTCACCAGCACGCTCCACAGACCCTGCGGCAGGGTGATCTTGTTGTTGGCGCTGGCTGGCTGGGAGAAGGCAAACGGATAGCCTGTCTCGGCCTGAACTTCACCACCGCCATTGATCAGGTACTCCTTGCTCCAGTCCTCGTTGGCCACCTTGAACTCTGTGGTGCCGGTGTAGTTGAACGCGACCTGATAGATGGCGAGATCGCCCTCCATCCCCTTGTAGCTCAACTGGTACTGAGGCTGGGGATTCCAGCCAGACAGCTCACCCTTGACGAACAGGTTGTAGCCGAGCGGGTTGCCCGCCACCGTATCCAGCACCTTGCAGCCCTGCACCGGCTCGGTGTAGCTGACGCTCAAGGTCGGCTTGTCCTTGTTCATGGCGGTAAAGACGAACTTGTAGGTGCCCGCCTTGTCCACATTGAACGGCAGATCCCCGCCGTTGGCGCAGAGCGCGCTGACCTGGCCGGTTGCCAGCTGGTCGGTATCGCTGCACTTGCCGTAGTTGACGGGGCCGCCCCAGTCGCTGCCGGCGATCTTCACCTGGGTCGTCCCCAGCTGATCCGTCGTCACTTCGGTGGTGAACTCATAGGTGTAGTTGCCACTGAAGCTCATCTTGTTGACCGGATCCCAGGCCCCCAAGAAGCCACGGACAAACACCTCGGTATCACCGAAGGGTGGCAAGGTGCTCAGATCCGTCTTCTTGCTCACCGGCAGACCCGCGCCTTGGGCGCCGTTCTGCGGCTTGACGAAGACGGCGGCGGACCAGGCCCCCAGGGTCAGCTCACCGTTCCCCACGGCGGCGCCGCTGGCGATGCTGTCGACGTCGCGATGGGCACCGCTCAGCACCAGACCGGAGAGGTCGATGGGCTGATCGTCGCCGTCACGGAAGTCGCCGATGCTCTGGCTCTGGCTGGTGGCGTTGATCATCACCACCAGGCCGTCGATGGCCGGATCCAGATCCGCGCCGGCCTTGCTGCCATCGTCCACCGTCATCACGATGAGACCCGGAGTCTGATCCGGCCCGGTGTTGCGGAAGTCAACCCGCTTGATCACCTCGGCACCACTGCCCAGACGCAGCAGGCGGGAGGATTGACGCAGCTCGGACAGCTCCTGGTAGAAGCTCACCATCTGCGCCATCTCGGCCGAACCCGGCTTGGCGTGCTGGCCGAGCACCTGCTCGATCAACTCGTAGTTGGCCTCGTCCTTGTCCTTGCGCGGCAGGCCCTTGTCGAAGTTGTTGTCGCCCAGGGTATAGTCGACCCGGTTGTACCAGTCGCCGGAGTCATAGCTGTCCCGCTCCATGGACTTGGAGCGCAGCAGTTCCACCCCTGCGTGGGTGAAGGGAATGCCCTGACCCAGCATGGCGGTAGCGAGCGACACCCCCTGCATCCGCACCAGATCGGCCCCCGCCGGCGCCTTGTAGACCAGGTTGTCGAACAGGGTCTGGTTGTCGTGCTTGTCGACATAGTTCTGGATTTCGGTCGGATCCTGGGCATAGCCCGCGGGCTGACCGTTGTAGTCGATGTCGGACCCCTTCTTCGGTACGCCGTCCTTGTCGGTCAGCACGAACTCCTTGAGGTTGCCCGCCATGCCGAGGCGCACCAGGTCTGCAAGGTGTTTCGCGCTATCCTCGTCAACTTTGCTTGCCTCGTTCTGGTCAACGAAGGCGCCGTTGCCAAAGCCCTGGGTTTCACGGATGGCATCACCGCCGTCGAACGGGCTGCCGCCGCGCACCGCATCCCGCAACCGGTCGGAGAAGGAGCCGATGCCGGTACCGGCCAGGTGTTTCTGGGTCGCCTGCACGAAGCGCTTGTCATCCTGCACTTCGCCGAAGTTCCACCCCTCGCCGTAGAAGTACATGTCCGGGTTGACCTTCTTCACCTCGGCCAGGGCCTGCACCATCTGATCCTTCGGGTGGTGACCCATCAGGTCGAAGCGGAAGGCGTCGATCTTGTAGTCCCGCGCCCAGGTGACCAGGGAGTCATCCATCAGCTTGGCGAACATGGCGTGTTCAGGTGCCGTGTTGGAGCAGCAGGTGGAGTTTTCCACCGAGCCGGTCTCCGGGTTCAGGCGCTGGTAGTACCAGGGCACTATCTTGTCGAGCACGGACTTCGGCCCCAGGCCGGCCTCGTTGGTGTGGTTGTAGACCACGTCCATCACCACGTTCATGCCGATGTTCTGCTTGATGGCCATGACCATCTCGCGGAACTCCTTGATCCGGGTCGTCCCCTCCGCATCGGTGGCGTAGGAGCCTTCCGGCGTGGTGTAGTGGTAGGGGTCATAACCCCAGTTGAAGGAGTCCACGCCGCGCAGATAGCCGTACAGCTCCTGTACGACCGGGTTCTCCTTGCTGTCGCTGGCTTGCAGATCTGCCAGCACGGCCTCGATGGTCTGGCCGCCGCCACAGTGGCTCGCAAACTTGGAGTTCTTGACCTCGGCATTGACCTCGCACAGCTTGCTGAAGTCGTCGCCGATGTTGGCCACCTTGGCCGGATCCTCGTTGACGGTGGCGATGTCGAACACCGGCAGCAGGTGCAGGTGGCTGACGCCGCTCTTGGCCAGGGATTGCAGGTGCTTGACCGGCACGCTGTCGGGCTGGGTCAGGCCGAGGAACTTGCCGCGCTTCTCTGCATCGGTCGAGGCGTCGTTGCCGGTCAGATCCCGGACATGGGCCTCATAAATGGTGATGTCGGCGGGGTTCTGCTGGCTGTGGGGCGCCTTCAGGCTGTCCCAGCCGTCCGGCTTGAGGGCCGGATCGTCGAGATCCACCACCTGGCTGAACTCGGAGTTCATGGCCAGGCTCAGGGAGTAGGGGTCGGTCACCTGATAGGATTCCAGCTTGCGGCTGACCGGGTGATAGACCTGGATGTCGTAGCGATAGTATTTGCCCACCAGATCGCTGCCCCCCTGTACGCTCCAGCTGCCGCTGGCCTCGTCCAGGGTCATGGCACGCTCGCCGATGGCGTTGTGCTGCTCGTCGAACAGCGCCAGCTTGACCGACTTGGCGGTCGGCGCCCAGAGCCGGAAGGTGACATTGCCCCCCTCGACCACGGCACCGTAGGCCAGCTTGGTGGCCGCTTCGCTGTAGAGGGCATCAAGGGCGCCGGCGCTCTGCACCAGGGTGGCGCCCTGCAAGATGCCGTCGGCATCGGTGCCGATGGCCACCAGCTCACCCTTGAGCAGGGGCTTGAGATCCTGCCCCGCCGGCAGGGCGAAGGCGGCGGCATCCTTGAGATGCGGGTACTTGGCCTGCTGCTCGGCCGTCAGGCTGGTCGGGGTCAGCTTGAGGTAGGGGAAGTCAAACACCCCCTCGGCGTTGGCGGTGATGGTGCCGGACTCGGTGTAGTAGAGGCGGACGTGGGGCTTGTCCTTGCCCCCTTGCCAGATCAGGGTGTTGCCGTCGATCAGGTGGGCGCTGGCCCCCGCCACGCCGAAGGCGGCGGTGAAGGCGTCGGCCCGGCTGCCGAAGATCTCGTTCTTGCCGGCGACTATGGCCACGGTGCGATCCGGGTGATCGCTGAAGACCACCTTCATGTCGGCGCCGGTCAGGTTCGCCAGATCTCCGTTGCGGGCGATGAAGTTGATGCAGCCTTCCATCTTGCTGAGGGGCACCACCCAGCTCGGGCCGAAGCTGTCCGCCGCGGACGGCGTCTTGCTCTTGTCGTCCCAGCTCGCGTTCAGGCCGCCGTCGGCGGTGGAGTTGCAGGCGTCGTTGTTCCACAGGTGCAGGCTGTGACCCGCGAAGGGGCCATCGACGCCACGGGCCGCGCTGCTCTGGGTGTCGACCAGGGCGATGACCGCCTCATTGGGACCGGCAACCAGCTGTTCGGCCGGGGGTTGCACATTGGGAAGGCGAGCGACGGGCTCATCCTGGGGGGTCGGGGTGGAGGGTGAAGAACTGTTGTCGTTACAGCCTGACAAAAGCGCGAGCAGTGAGGCTGTTACCAGCGCCACCTTGGTCTTTTTCATATCCATTTTTTTATAATTCCCGCTGTAGTTGGTCTCGATACTCGAGGTGCCCGGTCGTGGCCGAGCGGTGTCATATTAATCAGCGGAGATTGTCGTAAATGTGAGCGGATGGGCAAAAAAAACCAACCCGTTTCAACAAGATAACGTTTTCATAACGAAAATTGGATCGGGCTCACAGACCGGCAGGCACTTTCGGCCCATACCAGCAGAGAGATGGGGAATACGGGCGAAATCAATGCCTAATCAAGTGGATAGAGGGAGCCATGAGAGATGAAACGGATTGAGGAGCAGGCGAGGCGGCTGGATCAGGAGTATCAGGGGATTGCCCAGCTGTTCGATCAATTCTGCCAGCAGGCCGGTGCGCTCGCCGAGCGCTACCACTTCTTCAACTGGCCGGACTACGAGGAGAGTCCGCCCCTCTCCCGCTCCTTCACCCTGCTGGGAGAGCCGCGGGAGCTGCGCCTGCGCTGCCAGCCCGGCGAACGGGGTGCCCTGAACGGCCTCATCCAGGTGTGCGGCGAGGAGGGCAAGGTCCACGCCAGCCTGGGTTTTCGCGCCGACGGCCACCTGCTGCTGGAGCCAGGCCAACTGCTCGATGACCCCCCGGGATTGCTGCTCAGGCTGATGCTGGGCTCCCTCTGGCAGGATCTGGGGGGCAGCGAGGGACAGCGCTGAGCCCGGCGGGACCTCAGCCTCCGGCCACCTCTATGGTCAGGTGCACCAGCTCCTCGTGGATGGCGAGCCGCTCGCGGATCGCCTGTGCCGGCAAGGGGGTCGTCATCTGCAACGACATCGCGGCGGCATACTGCGCCTGCCCCACCCGCCAGACGTGCAGATCGCGGATCTCGGCGCCCGGCAGCTCGGCTATCACCTCGCGGATCTCCGCCACCAGGGGGGCGTCCATCTCCGCATCCAGCAACACGCGCCCCGTGTCCCGCAGCAGCCCCCGGGCCCAGATCGCCACCAGCACGGCCCCCACTATGCCCATCAGGGGATCCAGCCAGTCGGCCCCCCACAGCATGCCCCCCACCAGCGCCACTATGGCCAGCACCGAGGTGGCCGCGTCCGCCAGCACGTGGAGGTAGGCGGCGCGCAGGTTCAGATCCTGATGACCGTGATGATGGTCATGGCCGTGGTGATGATCATCATGGTGGTCGTGATGATGACCGTGGTGATGGCCGTGATCGTCCTTGAGCAGCCAGGCGCACGCCAGGTTGACCAGCAGGCCCAGCAGGGCGATGCCGATCGCCTGCTGGTAGTGGATGGGGCTGGGATTCAGCAGCCTGGCCACCGACTCGAACAGCATCACTCCCACCACCCCCACCAGCAGCAGGGCGCTGCTGAAGCCCCCCAGCACCTCGATCTTCCAGGTGCCGAAGCTGAACCTGTGATCCCGGGCGAAGTGGCGGGCGGCGCGATAGGCCAGCACGGAGAGCCCGAGGGCCAGGGCATGGGAGCTCATGTGCCAGCCGTCTGCCAGCAGCGCCATGGAGTTGTAGAACCAGCCGCCGCCGATTTCCGCCACCATCATGATGACGGTGAGCAGCACGGCCCAGCGTGTCTTCTGCTCCGCAAGGGGGTTGCCCTGGTGCACGACGGGTTGGTGGCAGTGACATGAGGTGAGGGATGACATGGATTTCTCCTGAAGACGAGGATGCAATATACTATACCCCAGTATAGTTTTATTGCGCGAGAGGATCCTGCATGTCACACACCATTCACGGCAAGAAGAAGCTGCTGGCGCGGGTGCGCCGCATCAAGGGCCAGACCGGCGCCCTGGAGAGCGCCCTGGAGCAGGGGAGCGACTGTGCCGCCATCCTGCAGCAGATCGCCGCCATCCGCGGCGCCATCAACGGCCTGATGCTGGAGGTGCTGGAGGGACACATGCGCGAGCATCTGGGTGCCGAGGAGGCGACCCCGGCCGAGCGGCTGGAGGATCTGGACCAGGTGGTGCGGGTGCTGCGTTCCTATCTGAAATGAGGGCGCCCGGCCAGGCCGGGCGCCCCTGTCAGTCAAAGTCGGCGTAGGGGGTCAGGGGCCTCGGCGGCATGTCGAGATCCCCCTGCCAGGGCTTGAAGGTGTAGCGCAGGAAGAGAGTGGCATGGCTGGGGGCATAGTCATCCGCCTGCTGGATGTCCACCCGCCCGCCGATGCGCCAGTGCTCGGTCAGCCGGTGCTCCACCACGGCGTTCAGGGTATAGCCGAAGCCGCTGCTGCTGCCCCCCTGCACGGGGGCGTTGCTGTCCGGCAAGCCGGTGGGCAGCAGGCCCTCCAGCGGGTAGCGACGGCTGTCGTCGGTGCGGGAGTGGGACCAGGAACCGGAACCGCCCAGCTCCCAGGACCAGTCCGGCGTGCGCTGCCGGTAGCTGACCGGCACCGACAGCGAGAAGTACCCTTGCGGGCTGTAGTAGCCCCCCTGCCCCAGGGTGTAGCCGCCCAGATCCTGCTGGTAATGCCACAGCATGGTGCTGAGCCCCACGCTGGCGCGGCGGTGCGTCTCGTTGACGAACTTGTAGTAACCCCCCCCCATGAGCCGGGTGCGCCAGTTGTCCGGCACGTTCTTGCCGGTCAGCAGGTGCTGCTGGGCGCTGCCCCAGAAGCCGACGGCGCCCCCCAGATCATGGCTGAGATCGAGGCGCACCCCGTTCGCTCGCACCCCGCCCCAGCTGATGCCCGTCCCCGGATCCACCGTCCCCGCGTAGGAGAGCAGTGAACTGCTGACGGGCCGCCGGGAGAGGGTGAGCCCCCACCCCAGTTCGCGCCACTCACCGGTCACGGTGGCACCACCGACCCAGTCCACCACCTCGAAGCCGAGCGGCGTGGTACCGAGATCGAAGGCCCAGTTCTCCCGCTGCCAGCCCGCCGCCAGGGTGGTGCCCCGACTCTGCTGGTGCTCCTGCCCCCGGCAGTCGCGGGCGGCGCAGGTACCGAACTGCACCCGGTAAGGGGAGTCCGGCAGTTGCCCCGCATCCATGTCGACCAGCTCCAGCCGGCCGAAGGCGGTGCCACCGGCCAGGGGGGTATCCAGCTGCGCCATCTGGGTCAGGGCCCGTAGATCCGAGTAGCCCCCGGTACCGCTGGATCCCCAGTAATCGCTGTCGAGGGAGAGGGTGGTCTGGCTCTGCCGGTAATGCCTGTCGAGATCGCTGCGCAGGCCGGACGCCAGCCACCCCTCCCCGTCCTGGCTGCGGGCCAGCCGGGTCAGTTCCCCCTCGTCCAGCACTTCGCGGGGGGCGAGGCCTGCGGCCACCAGCCCCTTGCGATCCCGCACCAGGGCTCCCTCGGTGTCGTGGGCCGCGAAGCGCTGGCGGGCCGCATCGCGCCAGAACAGGGCCGTCTGCTGGGAGGCCGGTTGCTCCGACACCAGGGGCTCGTAGCCGGCGAAGATGGCCCCGGCCGTTTCGCCTTCTCCCAGCGCCTGATAGAGGTTCGCCACCCGGCGGTAGTAGTTGAACGCCTCCGGGGGCAGCGGGCTGACCGGCCAGGCCGGCAGCCAGCGCCGGGCCTCAGCCCCGTCCCCCCTGGCCCGGGCCAGTTCGGCCATGCCGAGCCTGGCCTCGGGCTGCTGCGGCGTGCGGGCCAGCACCTGGCGGTAATGGTGCTCGGCCAGGGCAAGCTCCCCCCGCTCGGAGGCCCAGTCCGCCAGCATCAGGGTCACCTCCTCATCGGGTTGCAGCGGCTGGAGCAGCCGCTCGGCCCCGGCATCATCTCCCCGGGCATGGCTCGCCCTGGCCTTGGCCAGCACCTCGCCGCGGGCAAGGCGCCGATCCAGCGCATCCATGTCCTGTGTCCAGCCGGACCTGGGGATGGCGGCCAGCACCCCTCTCGCCTCCACCGTCTTGTCCTGCCCCGAGAGATAGAGGGCGGTGGCGTAGCGCAGGGCGGCGTCCTGGGGCCGCGCCGCCAGCCGTTCCCGCAAGAGCCGCTCCCCGCTCCCGGCCTCCCCGAGGCGGGCCCGGGTATCGGCCACCCGGTAGGCCAGCCAGGGCTCGTCCGGGGTGAGGGTGAGCGCCTGCTCACGCCGGGTGAGCGCCTGCGCGAGCTGGCCGTCCCGATCGAGCCGGTCGGCCTCCTCCTGCAACAGCCCGGCCTTGAGCCGCTTGCCCTCGGCCTGCATGGCCGGAGTGCCGTGCTGCGCCAGCAGAGCCAGGGCCCGCGCCGGATCCTGCTCCTTGTAGAGGTCGAACAGGCGGGCCAGTGCCCGCTCCCGTGCGCCCCCCATGGCGAGCGCCCTGCGGTAGGCGGACTCCGCGTCGGCGTCGCGATGACGGCCACGCTCGCTGTCCCCCAGGCCCAGCCAGGCCTCGGGCTCACGACCATCCTGGGCGATGGCACGGCGATACAGGGTCGCCGCCTCCCCCCACTGCTCCCGTTCGAGGGCGCTGCGCCCCTGGCTCACCAGCAGCCAGTAGCGGTTGGTGGCCAGCAGGCTGCGCCATTTGTCCTTGTCGGTCGCCTCGGGGTGTGCCAGCACCCGCTCGAACTGGGCGATGGCGAGCGCCCGCTGATCGTTGCGGGAGTAGGCCTGCCCCAGGGCCCCCATCAGCTCGGGATCCCCGGGATTGGCGGCCAGGGCCTGCCGCAGTTCGGCGATGGAGGCGGTGCCGCCGGCGGTGCGCGCCAGCGCCGACTGGCGCGAGCGGTAGGCGGGCGAGGCCCACTGCGCCTCCTGGGTCTCGAGCATCGCCTCGGCTTTGGTGGTATCCGCCCCCTCACCGAACAGCACTATGTACTCCTGCAGCGCCGCCATGCTCCCGGGCCCGACCGGCATGGTCTCGACATGGGCGAACCAGATCTCGGCGGCCTCGTCCCGCTGGTACGGATCCCGCGCCATCTGGCGCAGCAGATCCAGGGCCTCCTCCTGGCGTCCGCCCGCCAGGTAGTGGCGAGCCAGCCCGCCCCGCACCCTGGGCTCGCCCGGATATTGCCGGTTCAGCGCCTCCAGGGCCGCCAGCCCCTTCGCCTTCATGGCGGGGATGTGCGTCTGCAACAGGGCGTACTCCACCGCCACCTCGAGATTGGGGGGCAGATCCCCCGAGAACAGGGTGCGATAGAGGCGCTCCGCCTCCTCGAGGCGACCGGCGTTGGTCAGCAGCCTCGCCTGTTGCAGCTGCTGGCGCCGGGCCGGCTCGCTCAGGGCGAGATTCGCCATGCCCTGGCGATAGAGGGGGGAGTCTGGATCCAGCTTGCCGAGCCGGGCGAGCAGCGCCTCGGCCTCCCTGGTCTTGCCCTGGCGCAGGGCCTGGCGCGCCTGGGCCGCCAGCAGTTCGGGGTGATCCGGCTCCACCAGGGAGAGGGAGTAGAGGCTGTTGCTGACGAGATCTTCCCGCCCGCGGGCCTCCCCTATCCTGACCTGTTCCAGCAGCCAGGGCACAGGCCGTACCGTCTCCTGCGCCAGGGCGCCGCTCACCAGACAGGCGAGCAGGCCCCCCAGGATCACTCTGCCCGGCATGACGCGCTCCAGTCCGGTTGCAGGGTGCCGTCGGCGGCGAAGCGGTAGCGCCCCTGATCCCAGCCGGCCCCGAACAGGCTCAGTACGCTGCCGTAATAGGCGTCGGCATCCAGGCCATGGGCCGACACCTGGCCGCGCAGGGTGGCCTCCATGGGTCCGCCCCGGGAGAGGGGCAGCAGGGCGGCGGCAAAGCCGGCCGGCCCCTTGCCCCTGGTCTGGGCGCTGCGGGTGTCGACCCGCTCGGGAACAGCGCCCTGTGCGGCCGTGCTCGCCAGCATGGGGGCGAAGTGCGCCACCAGGGGCGCCCTGGCGGGATCCTCCTCGCTCAACGTGCCGAGCCAGAGGTAGACGCGGATGGCGTCATAGCTGCCGAGATCGCCCTTGTCCGCCGTCACCTGCCACCCCTTGTCCGTCTGCCAGTCCACCCAGTCGGGGGCAAAGCCCAGGGGCGCGCTCTCCTGCAGCAGCCTGGGCAACAGGGCCCTCATCTCTCCCCAGGGTCCCTTGAAGGGGGCGAAGCGGGCCAGCAGTTGCGGGGGCAGGTAGCTCGGGTTCAGGGTCCAGCGCCCCTCCCCCTCATAGCCTTTCGCACCGGGCAGCAGCACCGGCCCCAGCCCCGGCAGGCTGGCCACCTCTTCCCGGGCGATGCGGCGCAGCAGCAGGGTACCGATGGCCGAGTAGCTGTGGTTGTCCCACAGGCGCCCCGCCTCCAGCAGGCTGTAGGCTATCCAGAGATCCGAGTCGGAGGCGCTGTTCTCGTCCTGCACGCCCCAGCTGCCGTCCTCCCGCCGTCCCCAGAGCCAGGACGGCAGGAAGCCGGTCAGATCGCCCTGGGCGAGCTCCCGCTCGGTCCAGTCGAGCAGGCGGGCGAAGGTCTCCCTGTCGTCGTTGACCAGGGCGAAGAAGAGGCCGTAGCTCTGCCCTTCCGAGGTGGTGATCCGGCGACCGTCGGCAGGATCGATGACCCTACCCTCCTCGCTGATGTAGTGCTGGCGAAAATGGTCCCACTCCGGCCAGTGACAGGCGGCCAGGGCCGGCAGGGAACAGAGGACCCAGAGGATCAGGGCTCCACAGGCATTCTTCATCTGAGTCATCTCTTAGTCTTCCTTCAGACGGCGGCGACTGGCACTGGCGAGCAGCACCCGCAGGCCCCAGCCCAGCACCAGCATGCAGACCAGGGTCAACCCGGCGAGGCGCAGCGGATAGCGGGCGAACAGCTGCCAGAGGCGCTCCCACCACGGCAGATAGCCCAGTTCGTAACGCTCGCCCACCTCCAGGCTCTTCACCCCGGACTCCCGGATGAGGGTCACCGAGCCCGCCACCTGGTTGCGCTGCGCTGGGGTTTGCAGGGTGTCGTTGAGCAGCCTGACCCCCGCGGGCCCGTCCGCCAGCAGGGCCACCAGGCTGCGCTGATCATGGGTCGGGGACTGCAGCCCCAGGATGACGGCGATGGCGTCGTTGCCCGTCATGCCCACCCTGGCCTGGGGCTGGCGATCGGCCATGTTGTGGAGCAGATCCCCCCTGTGCTGGCGCGTCGGCTCATTGACCCAGCTGCGCGTGGCCTGCAGCAGGGCGTCCGGCTCCGGATCCCGCCTGAACTCCTCCGGCAGGGTGCCGATGAGCAGGGTATCGAGATCCGCCGTGCGCGCCTGCTCCCAGTCATTGAGGACACGCAGGGAGAGGGCCGGATACCCGGTCTCGGCCCCGATGGCGCCCAGGGTGTCGAGCAAGGTGGTGATCTGCTCCGGGTGGGGCCTGACCGGCATGACCACCTGGCTGTCGGCGAGATCCGCCATCCGGCTGAACGGGAAGCCCCCGTAGGAGAAGGCCCTGAGGTTCGGCATCTCGATGAAATGGCGATAGCCGGTGAAGTCGATGGTGGAGGCATCGTCGATGCGCACCTGGTGGGCCGGCGGCATCACCAGATCGCAGCGGCCATCCTCCGTCCCTCCCATGTATTGCTGGGCATACTCGAACGAGAAGCTCAGGTTGTTGGCCTGGGTGGTCTTGAGCCCGGGCATCCGCAGCGCCGTGGCATCGCCGTCGTCGGCAAACCAGAGCGGCAGGGTGAGCAACCGCTCCCCCTTGACCTCACCGGGTTCGAGCGGGAACGACTTCATGAACTGGCCGTTGACCGCCACGTCCAGCCGGGAGCCATCCCTCAGGGTCGGCGCGCTGTGGTGATACTTGAGCTCGGTCCTGATGCCGCTCTCCCCCAGCAGATAGAGATCCGGCGGCAGGCGCAGCGTCAGGCTCATGGGCCAGAGGCGGCGCCCCGTGGCCTGCAGCTGGCCCGGGTACTCCGTCAGCTCGTCGAAGCGCATCTTGCGATCGAGGCGCACCCAGTTGGGAGCGTCGTAAGGCTGGCGCGGCGCCAGCGGCTTCACCTCGTCCACCCGCACGCTCTGGCCCCGCAGCAGCACCTCTCCCCGGGCCAGCCCGCTGACCGCGGTCAGCAGATCCTGCTGATCCCGCCCCAGGATCAGCAGCAGCTTCACATAGGGATTGTCGGGGGAGCTGATCATGTCGATGGTCGGCCCCTTCACCTCGGGATAGTCGGCCAGGAAATCGGGGCGAGCGTCGTTGGTGGCGAAGATCACCCCGTTGCGATCGGGCAAGCGGTTGATGAGCACCGGGAAGTGCTGCCCCCGCCACTGCGCCCGTGTGCCGAACCAGGAGGCCAGCACCGCCGCCGCCTGCTGCTGTTCGAGGGGCACGGCACCGCTGAACACCATGGGCAGGATCAGCTTGCCATTGTCCCGCATGTCGAGGAACGGCATGGGGAAGAAGGAGAGCTCGTTGCGCACCGGCAGGGTCTGCAGCTGCAGGCTCAGCTTGCTGTCCCGGTTGACGTTGAGCCACAGGGTATCGCTCGCCGGGTTCTCGCACACCTTCTGGTAGTGGCCGACGAAGCTCACCTTGATCCGGTTGAAGTCCTTGGCGTAGCGCGGATCCAGCTCGATGCGGGCATGGGTACGCTCCCCCATCTGCTCCTTGGTGAGGGCGGTGACCCCCATCAGCTCGTCATTGAGGTAGACCTTGACCTGGGAGATGAGCGGCAGCAGGGAGGGGGACGGCGTGAAGTCGAGGTCCAGCGTGGCCCGGGTGACCACCTCGTCGCGCCGCACGGTGAAGTCCGCCTGCCCGTCCGGGGCATTGCCGCGCAGGGACAGGGTGCCCGGCGCCGACGCCATCTGCTCGAAACTCAGCGCCAGGCTGCGCACCGGCGCGGGGACTTGCGGCCGGGGGCCCGAGACTTCGTCGGCCGTCGCCCCCTGCGCCATCAGCAGGAGAGGGATAAGGTAGCGTAGTGGTTTCATCATCCTTTCACTGTCTGTGTGGTCGGAGCCCCTGACCGGAAATCCGGCGAGACGCGACGAGGAACGAAGGAGAGCAGCCAGCGAGCCAGCTTCTCGAGGAGGATACAAACAAAGCCGATAGGCGAGGTTCGGGCCAGCCGCCAGTAGGCGCCCCACCCCAGCAGCGTGATGTCGAGCAGGCTGTGGAGCGGGCGATCCTTGCCCAGACGCTGCTGCCACAGGGACCAGGTGTCGGCCCGGGCGAAGGTGCACTGGATGAAGGCGACGTGCTGCGCCTGCGCCATGGGTTCCAGCTCCAGCCCCAGCTTGCGGCCGAACACCCGCTGCACCTTGGCGGCGAACGCCTGCTCCCGCTGGTCATGGCGCAGCAGCAGCCAGACCCGCTCCTTGTCGGCCAGGGGCAGAGGCGTCTCGAGCAGGATGCCGACCCCGCCGTTGGAGTAGTCCTTGACGGTGCAGGGGTAGAGGTGGCCGTTGGCCAGCTTGATGGCCGCCGGCATCACCATCTCCACCCTGGGGTTGGCGCGCACCTGGCGCGACTCGAACGCCACCGCCAGGGCCCCGCCCAGTATGGTCATGTTGTAGAGGGCCCAGAGCATGCTGAGGATCAGGGTCGGCACCTCGTCCGCCGGACCGGTGGCGATGCGCCAGATGCCGAACCCCAGCCCGCACAGGTTGAGCAGGATCAGCAGCAGATAGGGCCGGGAGACCGCCAGATCCAGGAACACCTCCTCCGTCATGCCCCCCTTGGCGGTGACGTTGAACTTGCCCTTGTGGGGGGCAAACAGCGCCACCGTGGTCGGCCTAGCTATGTACCAGGCCAGCACCGTCTCGTAGACCTCCCCCCAGAAGGAGTGGCGCACCTTGCCCTGCAGCCGGGAGTTGGTCAGGGCGCTGTGGACGATGTGCGGCAGCATGTAGAGGGCGATGGCCGCCGCCGGCGCATAGATGATGTAGGCGTGCAGGATCAGGAAGGCGAGCGGCGCCGTCAGGAAGATGAGGCGCGGTATGCCCGAGAGGAAGTGCAGCATGGCGTTGAAGTAGCAGAGCCGCTGCCCCAGGTTCAGCCCCTTGCCGAACAGGGGGTTGTCCAGGCGCAGGATCTGCACCATGCCGCGCGCCCAGCGGATGCGCTGGCCGATGTGGGCCGAGAGGCTCTCGGTGGCGAGCCCCGCCGCCAGCGGGATCCGGATATAGGCGGAGGTGTAGCCCAGGCGGTGCAGCCGCAACGAGGTGTGGGCATCCTCGGTGACCGTCTCCACCGCGATGCCGCCGATCTCGTCCAGGGCCGAGCGCTTGATGACGGCGCAGGAGCCGCAGAAGAAGCTGGCGTCCCACATGTCGTTGCCATCCTGCACCAGGCCGTAGAAGAGGGCCCCCTCGTTCGGCATCTTGCGAAACTGCTGCAGGTTGTGCTCGAACGGATCGGCCGAAAAGAAGTGGTGGGGGGTCTGCACCACCCCCAGCCTGGGATCCCGGTAGAACCAGCCCACCGTCATCTGCAGGAAGGAGCGGGTCGGCAGGTGGTCGCAGTCGAAGATGGCGACCAGATCCCCGGTGGCCATCTTGAGGGCGTGATTGATGTTGCCCGCCTTGGCGTGCTCGTGGGTCGGCCGCGCCACATAGCGGATCCCAGCCTCTTCGGCGAAGTCACGAAACGACTCCCGACCCCCGTCGTCGAGCAGCCAGATGGTGAGCCTGTCGGCGGGCCAGTCGAGCCCCATGGCGGCGTAGACAGTGCCCTTGACGATGGCGAGATCCTCGTTGTAGGTGGGGATCATCAGATCCACCCTGGGCCACTGGGCCGGGTCCGCCGGCAGCGGCGCCGGCGGACGGTGCAGGGGCCAGGCCGTCTGCCAGTAGCCGAGCAGCAGCACTACCCAGGCATAGGTCTCGGCGGCCAGCAGCAGCAGGCCGCAGGCCAGGCTGACGGGGTCGAACCAGTCCAGGGTGGAGGTGTAGCGCCACCAGATGTAGCGGCAGGAGACGGTGAGGGAGAGCACCATCATCATCAGCATGGGGTAGCGGCCCGGCACGGCGCGCAGGATGAAGGCCATCCCCATCAGCATGATGACGAACACCAGCTGGGCCTCCAGGGTGAATGGCTGGGTGATGCAGAGCAGGGAGAGGGCGCCGGCCACCGCGCAGAGCAGCACGCTCTTCCAGCGCGCCTCCCTGGGGGTTGCCCTGGCCGCCGCCAGCCCCTTCTCCTCCTGGCGGATCAGGAAGGCGCCGAGGGCCTGGGTGCCCCGGTGCCAGGCCCGTTGCCAGGAGGCGGGCCAGCGCAGGGGGATGGGCACGGGACGGCGCACTATCATCCAGAGGCTCTGCAACAGGATGCGCAGCGGGTCCCCGGCCCTGGGATGTGTCAGCTGGGGATAGAGATCCCGGGCATGGCCCAGCACCCACTGCCAGCCGTGGCGCTCCAGAGGGAAGAGGGCCCAGGCCAGCAGCCAGCCCAGGGTCAGCCCGGCGGCCCCCCAGCGGGAGGCGCCCCGGGCGCGCAGCCCGCGATAGCGCTGGGAGCACCAGAGGCCCGCCGTCGGCGCCAGCAGCCGGATCAGCATGGGCCGGCGTCCCCGGTGCCCAGGCACCAGCTCGCCAGGGCCGCCAGCTCGTGGGCGATCAGGCTGGCGGGGGCATGGCGGCCGACCGGCTGCTTGGCGGCCATGGCCTCGGCCATCGCCTCGTCCCGGTGCAGGCGAAGGGTGAGCAGGGGCAATCCGCCCGCCTGCCAGAGATCCAGCAGATCCTGCTGCAGGGCGCGGTGGCTGGTGAACTGGGTCACCAGCAGGCGCTCGTCGGCCGCCCAGCGGTGCCGGTGAAGCCGCACATGGCAGTTGGCGTCGGCGTTGACCACCAGCAGCCGCCGGCAAGGCAGCTCGGGCACCGGCCCCATGGGCAGATCCAGCAGCACCAGGTCATAACCCGGGATGGCCTCCAGCCAGGGGCCTGCGAAGGCCCCCGTCACGCCGCCATGGGGCAGCAGATCCAGTCCCTCCTCGTAGCGATGGAGGGCTCCTGACCACTCCAGCGCCGGGCTGGTCAGCCGGCTCCAGCCTCCGGGGTGGTCATGGGGCAGGCCCAGGTGGATGCCGAGCAGGTTGTCCTCGCAGAGATCCACCGCCAGCACCCTGGCCCCCTGCTCCCGGGCCGCCAGCGCCAGACCGGCGACGATGGAGGTGGTCCCCACGCCACCGCGGATCCCCTGCAGCGCGACAAGATTCATGCAGACCTCCCCTTCTCCGATCCTGCCGGTCCCCTCGGCTCCAGCTCAGCCAGCAGCGGGAAGCGCTCGCGCAGGGCCTTCAGCCGCTCCCGGAACGCGATGTCCTGGTAGGCGAGGCTGACGCCGAAGGCCTGCTGGACCATGACCACGTCGTTCACCACTCGCCCCTCCACCGGCACACCGAAGGGGGCCGGCGCCCCTTGCCGCCACGCGCGCTGCATCGTCGCCTCCTCACTGGGGATAGGGGACCCAGTCCCCCTGCCCCAGCTTGATGTGGTACTGGTTCTGGTACTCGATCACGATCGAGCCCTGGTTTTCCGACACCGCGGGCGTCTGCGGCAGGTCGCCCAGCAGGGCGTCCCAGTCGATGCGCTCGCTGCCGAAGAGGTCGCCGCTCACCAGCCGGGAGACCAGCTCGGAGACCGCCAGGAAACTGCTGGGGGTGTCGATGATGCGCGTCGCCTCATGGGGCGCCCTGGTGCCGAGCAGGGCTACCCCCACCGGCACCTGGGTGATGCTCGGGCTGGGAATGTCCCTCAGCCCCGGCATCTGCATCTTGTCCCCGGTGAGTGCGGCACCGTGCTCAGGCACCACCACCACGGCCACCTTGCGGCCGGATTGCTCGAGCGTCGTCATGAAGTCGTCCAGCTGATCCAGCAGGGTCTTGAGCCTGGCCTTGTAGGGGGCTATCTGGCGGCTGGCCGCGTAGCGGTTGCCATCGTGCAGGGCGATGAGGTTGAAGAAGGTCAGGTTGCGCGCCGCCTGGCTCTGTGTCCGCTCGTTCAGCCAGCGCCCGAACAGGGCGTCCCCGCGATAGATGGGCTCCCCATCGAAGGAGGCGAGGTCGTGGGCCAGCCCCTGCTTGTCCATGGGAGGGACGTCCAGCCCGGCATACTGCTGCAGCCCCGTCAGGTAGTTGCCGAACGCCCCCGAGTGATCCATGGCGACCTGCTTGGCAAAGCCGAGCCGGGCCAGGTTCTCGAACAGCAGGCACTGGCTGGGGGCCGTCACATAGAGGCCCTGGTGGCTGGTCTGCCCGCAACTGGCCCGCAACAGGCGAATGGTGCCCGGGCCGCTGTAGGAGGTGGCGGAGTTGAAGCGGTTGAAACGGATGTCGAAATGGCGCCAGACCGGGTGCCCGGTCAGGCCGCTCGCCTCCACGTCGCGCCAGGCCAGGGAGCAGATGTTGATGATGAGCACATCGAAGGGCGCCGCCTGTGCGGGCAGGGCGTCCGGGAAGCGCACCAGGCGATCCTGCTCCTCCCGATAGAAATCATCGAGATAGGCGTTGAGGTTCTCGTTGGTCGGTGGGGCGCTCTGATCCAGCTGCTCTTCCATCGACACCTCGCCCCGGTCGGGCACGGGCCGGGAAGCCGATGTCCCGCCCGATGCCACCGCCGTCCGGGAGGCAAAGGGATCGCCTATCAGGGGCGAGAGCCACAGCCAGAGCAGGGCCAGCAGGATCCAGGGGGTGAAGCGCAGCCACTGGGCGATAAAGAGGTAGAGGGTCAGCATCACGAAGCCGGCGCCGACCATCTCCCAGTTGATGAAGCGCCCGAGCAGCTCCAGCCAGTAGTCCAGGGTGAAGGAGAAGACCTGGCTGCCCTGATCGAGAATGCTCTCCATCCCCGGCAGCCAGGTGTCGTGGTAGAAGATCCCCACCCCCATGGGCAGCGCCAGCCAGTGCCTGACACGGCGCCACCCCGCCCGGGACAGGGGAAAGATCAGGAAGGCGGCGAACACCAGGTTGATCAGGGGATGGAAGTTGAGATAGCCCCCCCAGAGCAGGGCAAACTTGGCGAGAAAATAGATATTCCAGCCGCCCAGGCCGTGCCAGTCCAGCCAGGGAGAAGCGGAGTCAGAGACGTGTTGGGTCATCGGCGATGGGTCACCTGTTATCTTGGGCCCCCGCCTGGGAACCCGGGCACACTGCAACGGTTGAATGATAGTCGGCCTATTATGCAACGAATGATTCGCCTCGAGTGGCACCGGATCAAGGACAGACAACCGGGTGATGCGCACGTTTTAGTGCCATACGTGCCCAATGTTACCCAAGCGACCCCATAAAAGGCACCCCGCACCGCCAAAATGGGGGGGATGACCGGCCGCGCTGGCGCGCACCATGGGGCTCGAAGGGGAACCCGCTACGACAGAGGCTGTCACCCTTGTCGCCATCTCGAACAGCTTGAGGCCACCTCCGGATTGCGCCATGATAACGGCCCCGGCCCCAGGCCGGTCGAATTGGACAGTCAACCTCAAGGACCCCCCATGTTTGAACACGTCGATGCCTATGCTGGCGACCCCATACTGACGCTAGTCGAGACCTTCCACAAAGATGCCCGCGAGCAGAAGGTGAACCTGGGGATCGGCCTCTATTACGACGAGCAGGGACGCATCCCGCTGCTGGCCTCGGTACAGCAGGCCGAAGCCGCCCGTGCCGCCGCCCCGGCCCCGCGCCCCTACCAGCCGATGGAAGGGGCCGCCAACTACCGCACCGCGGTGCAGCACCTGTTGTTTGGCGCCGACCATGAGGCGGTCAAGGCCGGTCGCATCGCCACCATCCAGACCATAGGGGGCTCAGGCGCCTTGAAGATCGGCGCAGATCTGCTCAAGCGCTACTTCCCGACCTCCGAGGTCTGGGTCAGCAACCCCACTTGGGACAACCACAAGGCGATGTTCGAGGGGGCCGGCATCAAGGTGCACGACTATCCCTACTACGACGCGGCCACCGGCGGCGTGCAGTTTGACGCCATGATCGACTGCCTGAGCCAACTGCCGGCCAAGAGCATAGTGCTGCTGCACCCCTGCTGTCACAACCCGACCGGGGTGGATCTCTCCCGCGCCCAGTGGGACAGGGTCATCACGCTGGTGGTCGAGAAGAACCTCATCCCCTTTATGGATATCGCCTATCAGGGCTTCGGCGACGGCCTGGAGGAGGATGCCTACGCCATCCGCGCCATGGTCGATGCGGGGGTCAGCTTCTTCGTCAGCAACTCCTTCTCCAAGAACCTCTCCTTCTACGGCGAGCGCTGCGGCGGCCTGTCGGTCATCTGCCAGGATGCCGAAGAGGCGGGCCGGGTGCTGGGCCAGATGAAGGCCACCGTGCGCCGCAACTACTCCAGCCCCCCCACCCACGGCGGCCAGATCACCGCGGCGGTGATGAGCCAGCCCGAACTGCACGCCCTCTGGGTCGGCGAGGTGACCGAGATGCGCACCCGCATCAAGGCCATGCGCCAGAAGCTCTACGAGGTGCTCTGCGCCAAGGTGCCGGGCCGCGACTTCGGCTACTTCATCAACCAGCGCGGCATGTTCAGCTACACCGGCTTCACGCCGGAGCAGGTGGACCGCCTGCGCGAGGAGTTCGCCGTCTACCTGGTGCGCTCAGGCCGCATGTGCGTGGCGGGCCTCAACAGCCGCAACGTGGACTACGTGGCCGACGCCATGGCCGCCGTGCTCAAGGGGTGATCCCCGCAAGCCCCGCTCAGGCGGGGCTTTTTGTTTCTCCCTTGCCATCCTGTCCGGAGGTGCCATGGATCTGATCTCCCTCTCCCGTCTCGGCGGCCGCCACCTGGTCACCCTGCACCTGCTGCTGGACAGCCGGAGCGTCACTCGCAGCGCCGAGCGCCTCTGCACCACACCCTCCACCGTCAGCAAGACCCTCAACCAGCTCAGGGAGCTGCTCGGGGATCAGTTGCTCTACCGCCAGGGCAACCAACTCCTGCCCACCCCCTTTGCCGAGCGGATCGGGCCCGGCCTGCGCCGCCTGCTGGGAGAGCTGAACGGCCTCACCGGCCAGGAGGGGTTTGCACCGGCCAGCTGGCAGGGGGAGCTGACCCTCGCCATGCGCGAAAGCAGCATGATCTGGCCCATGGGGCCCGTGCTGGGGAAATTGATGCAGGAGGTGCCCGGGCTGGTGCCCGTCATCAGAAACAAGGAGGAGCAGGGACTGGCGGCCTTGGCGGCGGGCAAGCTGGACTTCGTGATCCTGCCCCACGACCAGAGCCAGCCCGGCCCAGGCCAACCCGGTCTGGTGTGGGAGACCCTGAGGGAGGACAGGCTGGTCTGCCTGCTGCGGGACGATCACCCGGCGCTGGCCGGGCACTGGGATCTCGACGCCTACCTGAGCTGGCGCCACATCGCCATCCGCGACAACGAGCTGGCCGACCCCTTCTTCGAGCAGAGCCTGGCCCAGTTGCAGGTGCGCCGGCAGATCGCCGCCACCCTGCCGGATTTTGGCAGCGCCGCGGCCCTGCTGCGCCAGAGCGATCTCATCCTCACCGCCATCGAGGGCTGGGCCGATCAGGCCGCGCCCCAGGGGCTGGCGAGCCGCCCCGTCCCCTTCGATTACGGCGCCGTCACCCACAGCCTGGTGTGGTATGGCCCCCTGGGGGGCGATCCCGCCCTGCGCTGGTTCCGCCAGCGGATCCTGCAGCTGGCCCGGGAGATGGACGCCCCCCGATGAGGCCCGACAGCCTGGGGATCAGGGTTTCTTGGTGTAGATGGGGCTGGGGAAGGAGGCGACATTGCTGCCCAGATCCGTGATGCGGGCGGCCCCCTGCTTGCGCACCTGGTCGACCCGCAGCACGTGGTGCATGGGGATCATGGTGCGATTGACGTCGGCGAATTCACTCTTCAACTTCTCGTGGCTGGGGTCGACGATGAGCGCCGTGTGGTTGTCCCACACGAAGTGGGCGATCTCGATGAAGCCGAACAGCTGACCCTGGCTCACTTCCCTGACATAGACTTCGTAACGCTCGTTGTGACAAATAAACTGCACTCGGTATAAGGCGTTGGCTTCACTCATGGGTATCTGTTGATGGTGGACGGTTTTCCCATTCTAGCCGCCACTGACGGCGTGCCATATAGACAGAGTTCACAGTTGCGTCATATCGGGTCTCAGGGCAGCGACGCGCCGGCCGGCTCAGATCGCTGGCAGCATCACGGGGCCAAACCCCTTGGCCTTCAAGGCGGTGGCCAGGGCCACCAGCTCATCCTCCCTGGCCTGCGGCCAGGCCAGCGCCGCCCCGCGCACCCCGTGATGGCGAAAGCCGTTGAGGCGGATGGGCACGGGGCCCAGCGACGCCAGGAAGGCCGCCAGCCCCTCCGCCAGCTCGCCCGCCCCGTCGAGAAAGTCGCTCTGCCCCGGCACATGGAGCAGGCGCAACTCGGCTAGCCTGCCCCGGGCGGCCAGCAGCCGCAGCGACGCCAGCACCCGATCCCGATCACGCCCAGTCAGGGTACGGTGCACCGGCGCTTGCCACCCCTTGAGATCGATCATGGCGCCGTCCAGCACCGGCAGCAGCCGCTGCCAGCCGGTCTCGGCGAGGGAACCGTTGCTGTCGAGCAGACAGCTGAGGTGGGCCAGATCCGGCGCCTCCTTGATGGCCGTGAACAGGGAGATCACGAATGGCAGCTGGGTGGTCGCCTCCCCGCCGGACACAGTGATGCCGCTGAGCAGCGGACCGTAGCGGCGCAGCAGGGCCAGCACCTCGGCCACCGACATCTCGTGGGTCTTGGGGCTGGCGCTGCGGGGGCAGATCTCCAGGCAGCGATCGCACTGGGTACAGCGCGCCTCCTGCCAGTGCACCCTCCCATCCTTCAGACTCAGGGCCCCGCCCGGGCAGCCGGGCACGCAGTCGCCGCAGTGATCGCACCCCCCTATGGTGTGCGGGTTGTGGCAGCCGGGGCAGCGGAAGTTGCAGCCCTGCAGGAACAACACCAGCCGGTTGCCGGGCCCGTCCACGCAGGAGAAGGGCAGCCAGCGGCTGACCGTCCCTCTTACGCCCTCCTCATCGCACGCCATGGTCATCCAGGAGCGCCTCGACGGCCACCACCCTGGGCTGCCGACGGCGGATGCCGGTCAGCTCGCTCGCCTCGACCCCGAGGCAGGTGGTCTGCAGTCGCGAGCCTTCGGTCGCGAAGCGGGCCAGATCGCGCTTGCGGATCATGTAGCCGGTCACCCGCACCAGATCGCTGTCCGCCACGTTGGCGCTGAACTCGCGCATGCCGAGGGCGAAGGCCCCCTTGCACAGTTGCAGCAGCGCCTGGGGATTCTGGCGAATGGTGGGATCCAGGGTCAGGATCTCGCTGATCCCGGAGGGATAGAAGCCGTGATGGGGGGCCAGGGCCAGCAGGTGGCTGGCGGGATCCGGCTCTTCACCATAGGGGATGCGCACCCCTGGGGTGACCCCCTGATCCAGGCTGAGTCCCCCCTGGGCGTGCAGCAGGGCGCGCCCGCCCCAGGCGTGGGACTGGGACCGGCTGGTCACCAGCTCGGCGAGCCGGGCCGAGATGCGATGGCCGAGCCGGTTCGCCCCCTCGTCGTGGCCATAGCGCCCCGGCAGCCCCGCCTTCTCCATCAGCAGATTCACCGCCTCCGCCATGCCAAAGATGCCGAACATGGGCACGAAGCGCCCCTCCTCGATCAACCCCTCCTGCACCAGGAAGCTGTCGAAGAAGCCCGACTCCCGGTGCAGGAAGGCGGCCCGCGCCTCGATCAGCAGGGACGCCTGCTCGCAGTGGTGAGGCAGCATTCTCTCCATGAAATCCTCGACCCCTGCACTCTGCTCGGCCACCGCCCTGAGGGAGAGTCGCACCAGGGTGTTGGCGCCGCCCCCGAGCGGCAGGGCGTTGTAGCAGCTGACGATGCCAAAGCCACGCCTGTCGAAGGTGTCGCGGTGCAGCGGGTAGTTGACGATGTGGGGCTTGCTGCACAGGGCTATGTTCTCGACCCCCTGCAGCAGCAGACTGTCCGGGGTCTGCGCCGGGTCGTGGAACAGGCTGAGGTTCGGCGCCGCCTGCTGGAGCTCGCCGTCGATGCGCAGGATCAGGCGGCAGAGGCGGTTGTCATCTGGGCCGATGTTGACGTGCATGAAGGCGTCCGGCAGCACCCGGTCCAGGTAGATCCAGAAGGCCTTCAGCTTGCGATGCAGGGTCTCGTCATCCAGCGCGCCGACGAAGGGCAGCAGCAGTTGATCGAGCCGGCCCAGCCAGACCGGCATGCCGGTGACGGAGGGCACGTGGTGGTAGAGGATGCGCAGGGCGTCGAGGGCCTCATCGAAATCCCTTGGCGGCGCCAGCTCCAGCCAGGCCGAGCCCTGGCGCAGGAACTTTTCATAGTCCGGCAGCACATAGCGCGGCTTGTGGGGGGCGTGCCCCTCGAACATGTCGCACAGCCCCCCTCGCGCCATGGCCTCCTGGACGGTGGCGGGCAGCTCGGGATAGGGCAGCGCATTCTCGGCGGCCAGCGCCAGGGCGTGGCGCTTCTGGGCCGGCGAGAGCAGGGGGTCGCGCACGATGCGCTGGCAGGTGTCGGTGAAAGACATGGCTCGCTCCTCACGGGGGAATGCCAGAATCCTCACACTCTGGAGGCCTTTTTTGAAGTGACATTCACAACATGGCGGATATCCGAGAACGACATCCGCCATGCCGGATCACGGGCCTAGCCCAGCCAGGGCAGGAGCCCGGTCACGCCCCCCAGCCAGCGCAGCAGGAAGAAGCCCCCCATGCCGACGACCACCACCACCAGGGTCGGCAGCCGCAGCAGGGTCAGCGCGGTCACCAGCAGGGTGGCGGCCAGGTAGTCCGGATCCCAGTCCAGCCCGTGTCCCGGCTCGTAGCTGAAGACGATGGGCAGCCAGATGGCGGTCAGCACCGACTGGGCCGAGAAGCTGAGGAAGGCTCCCATCTCGGCGCCGGGCTGATAACGGGTAAGCCGGGAGAAGAAGGCGAAGCGGTTGAAGAAGGTGATCAGGGCCAGCAGGCCTATCATCAGCCAGCCCATGTCACCTCCTCATCCGGTGCAGCACATAGCCCACCACCATGCCGGCCAGGGCCGAGACGATGATGTGGATCTCCGCCAGCAGCGGCTTGGTGAGCAGCGCCGTGCCGCCGCTCACCAGGGTGGCCGCCACCATGGGCAGGTTCTTCATGGCGGGTATGGTCATGGCGATGAAGGTGGCGGCGATGGCGAAGTCCAGCCCCATACTGTCCAGCCCGTCGATGTACTGGCCGGCGGCGATGCCGAGCAGGGTCGCCAGGTTCCAGAACAGGTAGAAGACGAAGCCCGCGATGAGCGCGTAGGCGGGATTGAAGGTGCCGCTGCGCTCTCTGTCCTTGAGTGCCACCGCGAACATCTCGTCGGTCAGGAAGAAGGCGAGGCTGGCTCGCCAGCGCAGGGAGAGCGGCAGCACGTCGCGGCGAAAGGTGAAGCCATAGAGCAGGTGCTGGGAGGTGATCACCACGGTGGATCCCATGATGGGCAGCAGGGGAGTGCCCGCCCCGAACAAGGTGGTGGCCGAGAGCTGGGCGGCGCCCGCATAGACCAGCAGCGACATCAGCTGGGCCTGCAGCGGGCTCAGCCCCGCCTGCAGCGCCAGGGCGCCGCACAGGATCCCCCAGGGGATCACCGAGATGGAGAGCGGGAGTATGTCCAGGGTGGCGCGCCACCAGAGCCCCCCCGTGCGCTCGGGCGCGGGGAGGCGGGTTCCTGACGTCATGGGCTCATCCTTGTCACTGCCAATGGGAGCCGGAAAAACTAGCACGGGGCGGGATTGGCTGTCACGCCATGGTCTGCAGCAAAATGAAACGCCCGCATGGCTGCGGGCGTCGGAGGGCGGGATCAGGGCTCGATGATGATGGGGGTACCGGGCTCGATGGCGTTCCAGATCTCGTCCATCTCGTGGTTGAGCACCGCGATGCAGCCATTGGTCCAGTTGGACGGCTGCACCCTGCGATCCCCCAGGCTGTTGCGCTGGCCGTGGATCATGATCATGCCGCCCGGGTTCACCCCCAGCTCGTTGGCACGCTTGATGTCGTCCAGGTTCGGGTAGTTGATGTGGATCGCCTTGTAGAAGCCGGAGTTGCTCTTCTTGTAGTCCAGGGTGTAGCGGCCTTCCGGCGTGCGCTGATCCCCTTCCCGCTGCTTGTGCCCCATGGGTGCCGGGCCCAGGGCGACCCAGTAGCGTTTGACTTCCTTGCCATCCTTCATCAGGGTCAGGCTATAACTCGACTTCTTGACCACCACCATATCGGCGGACAGGGTGGCAAAACTCAATGCGGGCCACAGCCCCAGCAAACACAGCAATACGGCTCTCAATTTCCATCCCTCTGCGAGCCTTCAGGGCTCTCTTGTTAGCAAATCATCCGAATGTCGCCACTCTCTGGTGGCGAGCGAGCGCCATGATATGGGATCGCCATGAATTCTCAATATATCGGGAGAAACATATCTGTGACCAGCCTGGCGAGAGCCCCGTTCGCCACGCCGGCCCCAATGACGAAGCCCCGCCAGTGGCGGGGCTTCGTCTCGTCATGACTGCCCGGCGGGCGCCTCCTGGCGCCGGATCCAGGCCTCGAAGTCCGCCAGCATGCGTGCCTCGGACTCGCGGTTGTCGGCGATGAGCTCGGCTCCGTGCACCACCCGGATATGGGCGTTGAGCGGGGCCCCCTCCCCCGCCGACGGACGCTGGCGGGCCGCCGCCATGCAGGCTTCTGCCTGCTGCCACGCCTCGGCCACGGTCTGGTTGCACACCGTCGCCAGCGGGATGGCGCTGAAGCCTTCGCCGGTCAGGCTCCTGAGTGTCTCGTCGTGGGTCATGCCGTTGCCCGGCCCCCAGTAATGGGCGGCCAGATCCGGCCCGATGCGCGGGTTGTCGGTGAGGTAGCCGTCGCGCTTAAGGAAGTAGGCGCGGGTCTGCTCCACCGCCATCAGCGCCAGCAGGTAGCCGTGATAGGCGCAGGCCGATTCCTGGTTCAGGAGGTGCGGGATGGCCAGCAGCGGGCGCGGGCTCTCCACCCCCAGGATCTGGCGCTCCCAGCGACGGGCCAGCGTCAGCACGGCGTCGGGAGTGCGCTCGCTCTCTGCCATGGCGTAGAGATCCCGCTCGAAGTAGGCCACCAGCGCGATCTGGCGCTCATTGAAGGCACGAAACGGCTGGCGCGCCTCGATCATCGCCTGGATGAGGTCGTCTGGGATGGGCTCACCCGCCGCATTCCTGGCGTAGCGCTTGAGCCAGTCCGCGTCGTCCAGCAGGCTGTCGCAGAACATGGACTGGGTCTCGGCATAGGCCATGGAGGTGGGCGGAAACTCCTGGGAGAAGCAGGGGGCGTTGCCGGTGACGTTGGCAAAGTGCGCCGCATGGCCCCCCTCGTGGAACAGGGTGTTGAGCCCGCTCCAGCCGCTGCCCACCTGGGCCGGGTTGGCCAGGCTGGTGAAGTTGACCACGGCGGGGACCCACTCCCCCTCCTGCCAGAAGCTCGGCACCGGGCCGTGGCAGAAGCCGTTCTCGTATTTCCCCTCCCGGGTCAGCAGATCCAGGGTCAGGGTGGCGCCGCGGTACTGGATACCGAGGCGGCGGAAGCTCTCGACCCAATCCTGCAGTGCCCGGGAGAAGGGCACATAGGGGTCGAGCCGGCGGGTCACGTCGCCGCTCACGCTGTAGCGCAGGTTGTGGGGCAGCAGGGCCTCTTCCCCCTTGGCGGCCTTCAGCTCGGCCAGGCTCTGGTGCAGCCGCTCCTCGGTGCGGGCGATGAAGTCGTCCAGCACCGCAAACAGCTGCGCCGGGCTCATCTGCTCGTTCTTGTGCACCTTGTAGTCGAAATAGTCCCGATAGCCCATGGCCCGGGCGAAGCGGTTGCGCAGGGCCACCACCTCGAGAAAGCCGTTGCCGACCACCCACTGCTCCAGGGTGTGGAACATGGCGAGCGCACTCTGGCGCACCGCCTCGTCGCTACTGGCGGCCAGCGCCGTGCTGGCGGCGGGCAGACTGCCGGGCACCTGGCGACCCTGCTCGTCCAGCAGCGTCAGCCTCAACCCCTTGCGACGGGCGAAGAGCTCCGCCTCGGCGGCCACCAGCTCGTCCATCAGGGCGGCAGCCTGAGGATCCTCGATGACGTTGCACTCGAAGAAGGCGATCCAGCCCCCCAGACCGCGCCTGAGCTCGGCCTCCTCGGCCTGGGCCAGCATTTCACGCAGTACCGGCAGGCGCGCCGGATCGGCGCAGAACGCCTTGTAGGCCTGCTCTGCGGCGGTAAAGCCGGCCTGATCGTCGCTGGTGCCCATGTAGGTGGACCAGAACAGATCCTCCTTGCGCCTGTGCACCTGCAGGTAGTCGGCGTTGAGCCGGTTGAGATAATTCCTGGCAATGGAACTCATAACTTCCCTCTTGTTATGGGGCAGCCACGGGGGCGCCCACTCCTTTTTGGTGAGATGCCGACTCATTCACACTTCTTGCAAATAGAGCGGACAAATTGTGCGACGGGATGCGCGTCATCACGCTACCAAAAGCGGGGGTTGCTGTCTGCTGGCTATACTGGTTGCCGGCACGCCCAATTGGCAACCAGCCATCACAACCCTTTGAAAGTTAAATGGATGTTAACAATAAAAACGATCAGGTCCGGCCGGCAGACCGGTCATAACCAGACCCGCATGGGAAAGTAAGGAAAAGACTATGTTCAAGCTCGGTGATATCGCCGTGAGTCGCAAGCTGATGCTGCTGCTCTCACTGGCACTGATCGGCTTCCTCGCACTGCTGTTCATCTCGGCCAGTGCCCTGCATCGCAATCTGATGAGCGAGCGGGAAGCCAGGCTGCAGGCGGTGCTGGATCTGGCCATGAGCCGGATCCAGACCCTGGCCGCCACCCTCCCCCCGGAGCAGGCGCAGGCGCAGGCCAAGGCCATGCTCGACAGCATGCGCTTTGACGGGGACAACTACCTGTTCGTGCTGGACGAGAACCGCCACGTGGTGGTGCATCCCGCCAAGCCGGAGCTGGTCGGCCAGCAGATGGGCGGGACGCCCGCCGAATCCCATTGGCAGCGCATGGTGGATCTCGGCAAGGGTGGCCGCAGCGGGCGCCTGGAGTACCAGTGGCTCTCCCCCTCCGGCGAGGCGGCCCAGAAGATGTCGCTGGTGGCCGGTTACCAGCCCTGGGGCTGGATCCTGGGCTCCGGCGTGCTGCTGCAGGACATCCAGGCCACCATCTGGTCCCAGTACCGGCTGATGGGCGGGGCCACCTTGCTGGTGATCCTGCTGATGGGGCTGCTGGGCCTGGCCATCAGCCGCTCCATCGTCACCCCGCTCACCGAGATCAACCGGGCCATGGCCCGGGTGGCCGCCGGGGATCTGGTGGTGAGCATCCCGGTGCACGGCAAGGATGAACTGGGGGCCGTCGCCAGCGCGACCAACCAGGGGCTGGATGCCATTCGTCACGCCCTGCTGGAGGCGAGCCAGGGCGCCCGCAACGTGGCGGATGCCGCCCTGCGCATCGCCGCCTCCGCCGAGCAGACCAACCAGGCGGTCAACAGCCAGCGGGATCAGCTGGCCCAGCTCGCCACCGCCATGAACGAGATGAGCACCACCATCTCCGACGTGGCAGGCCACGCCGAGAACACGGCACGGGACACCCAGGACGCCACCAGCGAGGCCGGGCTCGGCAACCAGGATGTCCATGCCAGCGTGCACGGCATCCAGGCGCTGGCCACCGAGGTGGAGCAGGCCACCCTGCAGGTCAACCAGCTCAAGGAGGGGGTGATGCAGATCGGCGAGGTGACGGCGGTCATCAGCGCCATCTCGGAGCAGACCAACCTGCTGGCCCTCAACGCCGCCATCGAGGCGGCCCGGGCCGGCGAACAGGGACGCGGCTTCGCCGTGGTGGCCGACGAGGTACGCCAGCTGGCGAGTCGGACCCGTCACTCCACCGAGGAGATCCAGAGCACCATCACCCAGTTGCAGCAAAGGGCGGTTACCGCCGCCAGCGCCATGGACGCCAGCCGGAAACTGGCGGAGAGCAGTGTCAACCAGTCCGAGAAGGCGGGTCAGGATCTCTCCCTCATCGTCAACCACATCCAGCACGTCAGCGACATGGCGACCCAGATCGCCACGGCGGCGGAGCAGCAGAGCATGGTGGCGGAGGACATGAACCGCAACGTCAGCGGCATCAACGACTCGGCGCTCGAGATGTCCCAGGCCGCCTCCCAGCTGGCCCGGGAAAGCGAACTGCTGGCCGGACTCTCCCGCAGTCTGGACGAGCGCCTGGCCCTGTTCAGACTGGGCAGCACAGCCCCGGATCTGGCGCCACGACCGATTCAGGGCTCCTCGTCCACACACAGGGTCACCCCTCAGCCACGCCACTGACGTGGCACCTCGTCGTCCCCTGTCAGCCTGGCTGACAGGGGACAGACCCTCATCAACCCCCTGAGAGCCCGCTACGGGCTGTCTCCCCCAAGCCCCGAAGAACAGCCCCCGGGAAGACGGCATCCCGGATTGCGGTGCTCCGATGAGACAGACCTGTCAATTTTTACACTTAATTTTTTAACAAAATATAGTCATGATGAGGGGTCGCCATTGGCGGCACATGACCCTTTTTGTAGTCATTTGGCAAACTGGTTGAAAGGCCAGGACGCAAAGCCTCCGGTCTAAAGACATGACGTCCAGGATAGCGGGGTTGCCACACTCAGGTGTGTCACGGGGTATTCCCCCTGCCAACTTGACTGCCCACATCACCGAACAGAGGAATGTATGGCAGCAACTATCAAACTCAATCACCTCGCGGCGGCGCTGGCGCTGCTGGCCAGTGGCGGCGTGCTCGCCCACGGCTACATCAGCCAGCCGGAGTCGCGCAACTATCTGTGCAAGACGGGTGGCAACAGCCAGTGCGGCGCCATCCAGTGGGAGCCACAGAGCCTGGAGGCGCCGTCAGGCTTCCCCAATGGCGGCCCCGCCGACGGCCAGATCGCCTCGGCCGGCCACTCGCAATTTGGTGAGCTCAACGCCCAGACCAGCGACCGCTGGACCAAGCGCCAGGTGCAGGCCGGTCCCTTCACCATCGGCTGGACCTTCACCGCCAACCACGTCACCCGCAACTGGCGCTACTACCTCACCAAGCAGGAGTGGAACCCGAATCAGCCGCTGACCCGGGACTCCTTCGATCTCAATCCATTCTGCGTCATCGACGGGGGCATGGTGCAGCCGCCCAAGCAGGTCACCCATCAATGCACCCTGCCGGCGCGCACCGGCTACCAGGTCATCCTCGGTGTCTGGGAGGTGGGCGATACCGCCAACAGCTTCTACAACCTCATCGACGCCCAGTTCGATGGCGGTACCCAGCCGCCGCTGACCTGGAGCCAGGGCGGGACCATCTACCCCTCCACCGATCTGGCGGTCGGCGACAAGGCCAGGACCCGGGTATTCGACGCCAACGGCGAGCGCACCGATCTGCAGACAGTGCTGACCATAGGCTCCGCCGAGCAGGGTCAGAAGAACAACTGGGCCCACGATCTGGCCGCCAGGATCAACGCCGAGCAGAGCCAGATCCGCGCCGGTCAGCAGGGCAGCGATGGCCAGTTCAACCCGGTCTACGGCCAGAACCCCGTCTATCTGAAGGCGGGCAGCAACCTGCAGCGGGTCGAGGTCCAGCTCGAGCAGCAGCAACCCCCGGTGAGCGACAGCATCAGCGTGAGCGGCCTGGAGAGCGAATACCTGCTCGACAACGGCAAGGTCACCCTGAATTTCACCGTCACGGCCGAGGGGGATCTCGCGGTCACCAACACCCTGTATGACCACGGCGGCGCCGCCAAGGGCCAGACCAGCGCCGACATCAAGGACAGCAGCCAGAGCTTCACCATGGAGGTCGGCGGCCTGAGCGCGGGTCATCACCAGCTGGTGATAGAGGGCAAGCCGAAGGCGGGCGGCGCCCCCCTGCAGCAGACCCTGGATCTGATGTTCAAGGATCCGGCCAGCGGTGGCGACTACCAGTACCGCTTCCCGGAAGGCTTGTCCTCCTATCAGGCTGGCACCAAGGTGCTGCAGCCCAAGGACGGCAGGATCTATCAGTGCAAGCCCTACCCCTACAGCGGCTGGTGCACCATCTGGACCAGTACCGCGACCCAGTATGAGCCCGGCGTCGGCACCAACTGGCAGGATGCCTGGACCCTGGTGAACTGATCCCCCGCAAGCAGAAGAGGCCCGAGCGGCCTCTTTTTTGTGCCTGTCATCCTGGCTGCCGCGGCCTCGTGCCGCCGTGGTCCTCTCGGAAACATCCCATGACGAAAGACTACTATGACCCCCTGAGCCGCCTGCTGCACTGGCTGATGGCCGCCGTCATCCTGTACGCCACCCTGGCCGGCTACCTGATGCACCTGGTGATCGACAGCCACCCAAGGCTGTTTCAATTTCTGTCTGAGCTGAACATGTCGATGGCGACCCTGATCACCCCGCTCTTCCTGCTGCGCTGGGGCTGGCGGCACTGGCGGCCCCCCCTGCCCGAGGAGCGGACCCGGCACCACCCCGCCGCCCGGCTGGCTCACGCCCTGCTCTACAGCCTGATGTGTGTGGTGCTGCTGAGCGGCTTCCTGATGCTGGAGCAGGGCTACTCCCTGTTCTGGCTCTACCCGGTCGCCAACCCCATCGATGACCCCGACGTCAACGCCTTCTTCTTCGGCGTCCATCGCGTCGGCTGCCTGGCGCTGGCGGCGCTGGTCCTGCTGCACGTGGCGGCCGCCCTCTACCACCACAGGATCAAGGGGGATCGCACCCTGTATCGCATGCTGGGCCCCCAGAGCGGCCGCTAGCCTGTCTCTGGAACCGGGAAGAGGCGGACAAGCAAACAGGGAGCCAATGGCTCCCTGTTTTTTCGGACGCGGCAAAGCGCTCAGATCTGGTAGTCGACCAGCGGCTCGTTGCTCATGGCCCTGGCCTGGATCTCCGCCAGCGCCAGCTCGGGGTTGCAGAGCTGGATGAACTGCCAGGTGAAGTTGTGCTGGAACTGCCCCTGCTTGAGGCCGATCCAGGCGGTGTGCGGCGCGAACAGTCGGCTGCCGTCCAGCTGCACCAACCCCTTGTCCCGCTGGGGGTCGAACGCCATGTCCGCCAGTATGCCCACCCCCATCTCCAGCTCGACATAGGTCTTGATGACGTCGGAGTCCTGGGCGGTCAGCAGGATCTGCGGCACTATGCCCGCCTCGGCAAAGGCCTCGTCCACCCGTGCCCGACCGGTGAGGCCGGCCTGGTAGGTGACGATGGGCCAGTGGGCCAGGGCCGCCAGGGTCAGATCCCGCTCGGCGGTGAGGGGATGCTGCTCCGGCACCACTATGTTGTGGTGCCAGCGATAGTAGGGGAAGGCCACCACCCCTTCGCTCTTGTCGAGCTGCTCGCTGCTGATGCCGATGTCCACCTCGCCGGTCTGCACCAGCCGCACTATCTCCTCCGGGCTGCCCTGGCGCAGCTCCAGCTGTACCAGGGGGAACTGCTCGCGAAACGCCTTCACCACCCGTGGCAGGGCGTAACGCGCCTGGGTGTGGGTGGTCGCGATGAGCAGCCGGCCCGAGTCGCGGTTGGCGAAGGTACTCGCCAGTTTGCGGATGTTGTCGGCATCCCCCAGGATGCGCTCGGCGATCACCAGCAGCTCCTTGCCCGGCTCCGTCATGCCGAGCAGCCGCTTGCCGTAGCGGATGAAGAGCGCCAGCCCCAGCTCCTCCTCCAGCTCGCGGATATGGCGGCTGACACCGGACTGGGAGGTAAACAGGGCATTGGCCACCTCGGTCAGGTTGTAATCCCGCCGTGCCGCCTCCCGAATGATACGCAACTGCTGAAAGTTCACCTCATCGCCTCCTGCGCTGAGTGGCGGTGGCTCGGGCCACCGTCCTCTTGTTATGGATTGCCGGGATCATTGCCCGGTTGCAAGCCTGAAAGGGGGGCCGCGCCGTGCGGCGCGCCCTCAAATCTGGTAGTCGGGGTAGAGCTGTGCCTGCCTGGCCACCAGACGTACCCCCTGGCCGGGGGCGAAGGCCCGGGCGGCCTCCTTGCTCAGCTCGGCCTCGTAGTGGGCGCCTCCCGTCTCCCCGTCACCACGCAGCTCCACCCGGATGCGCGGCCCCATGGGCAGCAGCCGGGTGATGGTGGCGCGAATGCCCCCCGGGGCGTCCGCCGGCAGTATCTCCAGCTCGTGGGGGCGCACATAGGCGATGGCCGCGCTCCCCTCCGCCAGGTGGGAGGGGATAGGGCCCCCCAGCTGCTGCTCGCCGATGCCGAGCCCCTGCCCGGCCACCCGGCCGCGGAACAGGTTCACGCTGCCGAGGAAGCTGTGCACGAAGGCGCTGGCGGGCTGGTCATAGACCTCGGCCGGGGTGCCTATCTGCTCCACCTTGCCGGCGTTCATCAGCACCACCCGATCCGCCACCTCCAGCGCCTCCTCCTGATCGTGGGTCACGAACAGGCTGGTGACGTGCAGCTCGTCATGCAGTTCGCGCAGCCAACGGCGCAGCTCCTTGCGCACCTGGGCGTCGAGGGCGCCGAAGGGCTCGTCCAGCAGCAGCACCTTGGGCTGCACCGCCAGGGCGCGGGCCAGGGCGACCCGCTGACGCTGGCCGCCGGAGAGCTGGGTAGGATAGCGTCCGGCCACGTGGCTGAGCTGCACCAGATCCAGCAGCTCCTTGACCCGTGCGCGGATGGCCTCCTCGTTCGGTCGGTCGGCGCGCGGCTTGACCCTCAGGCCGAACGCCACGTTCTCGAACACCGTCATGTGGCGGAACAGGGCGTAGTGCTGGAACACGAAGCCGACGTTGCGATCGCGCACGTGGAGATCCGATGCATCCTCTCCGCGGATGATGACGCTGCCGCTGTCGGCCTGCTCCAGCCCGGCGATGATCCGCAGCAAGGTGGTCTTGCCGCAGCCGGAGGGGCCCAGCAGGGCCACCAGTTCACCGTCGTGAAAGTCGAGGTTGATATCGGCCAGGGCCGCGTACTGATTGAAATGCTTGTTGAGTCCTTGCACCTGAATGCTCATGGATGCCTCTCTTGATAACCGTTAATTCGAGATCAATGGGACTGGGTCGGCTGACTGCGCAGCCTGGCCAGCAGGGTTTCACCCAGCAGGGTGAAGATCCCGAACAGCGCCAGCAGGCTGGCCACCGCGAAGGCGGCGCCGGTCTGGTACTCGTTGTAGAGGATCTCGATGTGCAGTGGCAGCGTGTTGGTCTGGCCGCGAATATGGCCGGAGACCACCGAGACGGCGCCGAACTCCCCCACCGCCCGGGCGGTACAGAGCAGCAGGCCATACATCAGGCTCCAGCGGATGCCGGGCAGGGTGACGCGCCAGAACATCTGCAACCCGCTCGCCCCCAGCATGATGGCGGCCTCCTCTTCCTCCGGGCCGCGCGCCTCCATCTGGGGCAGCAGCTCGCGCACCACGAAGGGCACGGTGATGAAGGTGGTCGCGAGGATGATCCCCGGGGTGGCGAAGATGATCTTGATGTCGTGCTCGCCGAGCCACTCGCCGAACCAGCCGCGGCTGCCGAACATCAGCACGAACATCAGGCCGGCGATGACGGGGGACACCGAGAACGGCAGATCGATGATGGTGATGAGCAGTTGCCGCCCCGGGAACCGGAAGCGGGCGATGGCCCAGGCCGCCGCCACACCGAACAGCAGGTTCAGGGGCACGGCGCAGAGCGTCACCAGGGCCGTCAGCCCGAGGGCGCTCAGGGCATCCGGCTCGCTGATGGCGTGCCAGAAGAAGGCCAGCCCAGGTCGCAGGGCCTGGATGAAGACGGTGGCCAGCGGCAGCAACAGCAGGGCGGCAAACCAGCCCAGACCGACCGTGATCAGCAGCCATTTGACCCAGGCCGGCTCACGGATGACCGGGGGCTGGCGCACCTGGGTCACAGTGACGGCACCTGGGGCCAGATCGAGACTTGCACTGGATGCGCTCATATACGGCTCCCTCCGATGTGGGCCCAGCTCCAGGCCTGCAACTTGTTGATGATCAACAGCAAGACAAACGAGATCAGCAGCATGACGGAGGCGATGGCGGAAGCCCCCGCGTAGTCATACTCCTCCAGGTGGCTCATGATCATCAGCGGCGCTATCTCGGAGACCATGGGCAAATTGCCAGCGATAAAGATGACGGAGCCGTACTCCCCCACCGCCCGGGCAAAGGCCAAGGCGAAACCGGTCAGCAATGCCGGCACCAGGGTCGGCCACAGCACCCGGGCGAAGGTCTGCCAGCGATTGGCTCCCAGGCTGGCGGCGGCCTCCTCCTGCTCGGTTTCCGCCTCCCGCAGCACGGGCTGCAGGGTGCGCACCACGAAGGGCAGCCCGATAAAGGTCAGGGCTATCACCACCCCGATGGGGTTGTAGGCCAGCTCGATGCCGAGCGGGGCGACCCACTGGCCGATCCAGCCGTTGGGGGCGAAGATGGCGCACAGGGCGATGCCGGAGACGGCGGTGGGCATGGCGAAGGGCAGGTCGATCAGCGCATCCACCAGGCGGCGGCCGGGGAAGGTGTAGCGCACCAGCACCCAGGCCAGGATCAGGCCGAACAGGCTGTTGAGCAGCGCCGCGATGAAGGCGGCCCCGAAGCTCAGACGGAAGGAAGCGAGCACCCGGGGGGAGCCGATCACCTGCCAGAACTCGGCGGCGGTCAGGTGGTTCACGGTGAACAGCACCAGCGCCGAGAGCGGCAGCAGCACCAGTATGCCCAGATAGAGCAGACTGAAGCCCAGCGTGGGCCCCAGACCCGGCAGGACGGAATAAGAACTTAATCGCATAACACATCCGTTTGTTATAAATAACTTTAGATATGGCGATTTTGCTCACTGGGGCCAGGGACAACAAACATCAATAACGCCTTTGCTAAGCACTTTTTTATCTAACCACGGTGGGACAAGGCTTTTAGAGCGATAAATATAAAAAAAGGTCTTTTATATAAATAAAAGACCTAACAAAAACGGATCGGTGAAACCGGAACTGCAAAGAGCGTCACTATGGGATCAGGGTGGCGAGCCTGTCTGACATCTTGCGGGAACTCTCCTTGTCATATCGATGGAATATCAACGGAAGCTGAGGGCCGCCCGCCTATCCCACTCGGTCGACGCGGGCTCCACCACCATCTCGGCCCGGCGATGAAGGGTGCTCAGCAGGTTGAGCCCCTGGCTCCACTCCCCATGACCGGATTGGGCATTGATGTGGCCCACCTCGCCGGCATCGAACAGCGGCACCTGCCACTGACGACTCCAATACTCGGCTCGCTCGAAGCTCATCCAGGGATCATTGCGGCTGGCGATCAGCTGGGCAGAGACCTTGATGGATCCCGCCAGCGCCTCGTCCGGAATGCCGAAACGAGCCGGATCGGCAGGCGCCACGATGAGGATGGAGGAGACCTTGTCCGGTTGCAGCCGGGCGGCGGCGATCGCCGTCAGGGCACCGAAGGAGTGGGCCACCAGGTGTACCCGGCTGCGCCGGCTCCTGAGCTTGCTCGCCAGCTTGGCGCTCCAGACCGTTAAATCCGGCTTGTCCCAGGGCAGACCCACCATCCGCTGCCACTGGGGAAACTGCTGGTGCCAGCGGCTCTGCCAGTGATCCGGCCCACTGTTGTGCAGACCGGGAACCAGAAGGATCTTGTTCATCTTGGTGTTCCTCGCTGTTGTCACAGGGGCCGGCCAGCCTTAGCCGCCCGGTTGGTAAATCTGGTCGAACAGACCGCCCTGGGCGAAGTGCTTCTTCTGCGCCTTGTCCCAGTCACCTTCCAGATCCTTGACGGTGAACAGGTTCAGGGTGGGGAACTGGGCAGACGTCTCCTTCAGGATCGCCGGGTTGCTCGGGCGATAGTGATACTTGGCGATGATCCGCTGCCCCTCGTCGGAGTAGAGGTAGTCGAGGTAAGCCTTGGCGACGGCTTCGGTGCCGTGCTTCTTGGCCACCTTGTCCACCACCGCGACCGGCGGCTCCGCCAGGATGGAGACAGACGGCACTACCAGTTCGAATTTGTCGCTGGTCCCCGGCTGATTGAGTACCAGCAAGGCTTCGTTTTCCCAGGCCAGCAGCACGTCCCCGAGCCCGCGCTCAATGAAGCTGGTGGTGGCGCCACGGGCACCGGAATCCAGCACCTTCACGTTCTTGTAGAGATCGCCGACGAACTGCCTGGCCCCCTCTTCACTGCCGCTCTTCTTCAGGGCATAGCCCCAGGCCGCCAGATAGTTCCAGCGCGCGCCACCGGAGGTCTTGGGGTTCGGGGTGATGATGGCGACATCCTTGCGTACCAGGTCGTCCCAATCCTTGATCTGCTTGGGGTTGCCCTTGCGCACCAGGAAGACGATGGTGGAGGTATAGGGAGAGGCATTGTTGGCAAGCCGTCCTTCCCAGTCGCTGGCAGTGAGACCCGCCTTGGCCACAGCATCGACGTCATAGGCCAGCGCCAGGGAGACTACGTCAGCCTCCAGCCCGTCCACCACGGCACGTGCCTGCTTGCCTGAACCACCGTGAGACTGGCTCACCACCACATCATCGCCGGTCTTGGCCTTCCACTCCTTGGCGAAGGCGCCGTTGTACTCCTGGAACAGCTCGCGAGTCGGGTCATAGGAGACGTTCAGCAGGCGCACTTCGGCAGCATTGGCCTGGCCAAGCGCCAGCAGGGAAAGAAGGGTCAAAGCGGTCATTCGCAGTTTCATGGTGATACTCCATATCGTTGGGTTGAGTACAGCATGCCCGCTTATTCATATTCCATGAAGAAAGAAAAAGCGCTTTGCTTATCTCTTTACTGTATATCAGACCTTTTCCGAGTGCGGACGCCTGTTCCCGGCCTCTTTCCACCACCGAGATAGTCCACAGATACCGCCACACCGGGCATGAAAAAGCCCGGTCGAGAGACCGGGCCAGTGAATACGGTGCGCCAAAGGGGCATCCAAGATCCGCCCGTTCTGGCGGTTTGTCAGTGGCGGTGAGCGAGAGGCAGGGCACGAGGCTCAGGAGGTTGTGGGCAGAGACGGGCTTGACAAGGAGTGGGCGAGGCGAAGCCCTGTTTGCTGTCCCTTGATTCCCGATTCCCATGCACAAATGCCGGATA
>NZ_CDBN01000077.1 GCF_000820085.1 Aeromonas sanarellii | reverse complement strand
GGGGAGGGGGCCTTGATGCGGCGCCAAGGGGGCAGCCTTTGTCGCAGCCGGCGAGGGCCCCCTCCGATGGGGGGCGTCCCCCATATGGAGGGATGGGGGCGCCGAGCTTCTGCTCTAGGGTGGATGAGCCCCAAAGAGGGCCACATGGAAGCAAACCGCCTGATGGCGCCACTCAATGAATGAGGAAACACGATGAAAGCGACTCCCATCGCCCTGCTGCTGGCAGGCTCCCTGATCTCTCCGCTCTGCGCCGCCGGGCTCGATGCCAGGCTCACCCTGGTGGAGGGCGGCACCGACGACGTGCGGGTCAACCTGACCCTGACCAACACGGGGGACAAGCCGGTGCGTCTGCTCAAGTGGCAGTTGCCTGGCAGCGAGGATGCCCCCCTGTTCCAGGTGGAGCGTGACGGTCAGCCGGTTGGCTACGAGGGGGCCCTGATCAAGCGGGCGGCCCCGACCGACAAGGACTTCCAGCTGCTCAAGGCCGGCCAGAGCCTGACGGTGCAGGCGGAGGTCTCAGGTCTCTACGACATGAGCGTCCAGGGGCAGTACAGCATCCGCTACCTGCTGCCGACCGTGGCGCAGGAGGGGAAAACCGCCAAGGCCAGGCAGGCCCGGGGGAGCGAATCCAATGCCGTGACCCTCTGGGTGGAAGGGGTAGCCGACGATAGGGTGCTGGCCAAGGCGGCCCTGGCCGAGCCCCAGGCGGTGACCGCCTCGGTCAGCTTCAGCGGCCGCTGCACCAACACCCAGAAGAGCGACATCCTGGCCGCGCTCGATGCCGCCAGCGGCATCACCAACAACTCCAGCAGCTATCTGGCGGTGGACAAGCCCGATGGCCAGCGCTATCGCAGCTGGTTCGGCGCCTATGACGCCGCCCGCTGGAACCAGGCCGAGGCGAACTTCAGCAAGATCAAGGATGCCATCGACAACAAGCCGCTCACCTTCGACTGTGGTTGCAAGCAGAGCTACTTCGCCTACGTCTATCCGGACCAGCCCTACAAGGTCTATCTGTGCAAGAGCTTCTGGACGGCACCCGTCACCGGGACCGATTCCCGCGCCGGCACCATAGTCCACGAGCTGAGCCACTTCAACGTGGTGGCGGGCACCGACGATCTGGGATACGGTCAGGCCAATGCCCGCAATCTGGCGAGCACGGATCCCCAGAAGGCGCTGAACAACGCCGACAACCACGAGTACTTTGCCGAGAATACCCCGAGCGAAAATTAATCCGTGAAGGGGCCGCGAGGCCCCTTCCCGTTGTTGAAGGAGCACCCATGATGACTCTCTTGCTCACCACCCTGGCGCTGGCCCCCCTGCAGTGCGAACTGTCGGTCAACGCCGAGAGCGGGGTGAACGAGCCCCTGCCCCTGGTGATGACCCTGACCAACCGGGGGGAGACCCCCCTTGAGGTATTGACCTGGTTCACCCCCTTCGAGGGGTGGTTTGCCGATGCCATCGACCTCACCCGCGATGGCCGGCCGCTGGCCTACCGGGGACCGCTGGCCAAGCGTGGTGAACCCGGAGATGGCGACTTCCTCCTGCTGGCACCGGGGGAACATAGCCAGGCCGATGCGGATCTGGCGCAGGCCTACGATCTGTCGCAGCCGGGCAGCTACCGGCTCAGCTATCGTGCCCAGCCCCTGGCGCTGACCCGGGGCGTGGTGCCAAGCTGCCCCGCCATCGACTTTACCCGGGTGGCGGCGCCCTAGGAGGTCGGTGGCTTGCTCTTCGCATCCAGCAGCCCGACGGCGCGGGCGGCCACCACCAGATAGCGCTTCGCCAGGCGGGGTGACGCTTTCCCTTCCCGCCAGCAGCAGTGCACCAGCTTGATCACGTGGTCGTCCAGGCTGACGAGGGCTCGCGACAGCACCGGATCCCAATCCCATCCCGCCGCATCCGGCCAGTGTTGAGCATGCAGCGCGGGTGCCCCGACCGTGACATAGGCGGCGGCCACCGCCTGCCACATAAGGTTCTGCCAGGGGGCTTTCAGCTCATCCGGCAGGTGGCGGGCGACGATGGCGGCGGCCCGGCTGCCGGTCACCAGGTGCAGCACGGTGAAGTTGCGGGTCTGCCAATAGAGGGGCAGGGCGGCCTCGGCCAGCTGTGCCAGCACATCGTCTCCGCCAGCCAGGCTGCGCGGCAGCGAGATCGGCCAGTCGGGATCCGCCGCCACCCGCCGCAGGCGGGCGGTGATCCACTCTCCCTGCCAGCGTGAACCTTCCTCTACAACCCGGAGGACAGGGCTGCCGCCCGGGGAAGCGGCCCTCGCTATCTGCTGGGGGACGAGCCGCCGCAGGATGACAGGGTGAAGACATGATGAAGAGATGGGGACGGGCCACGCCGTGCGCCAGGCCGCCCCTTGATACCGCCAAGGAGGCAAGATGGTACTGGAATCATTGAAACGGGAGCTGGAGCGCTTTGGCGAGCAGCACGACGAGGCCCAGCCGTCCCGTGACGGCAAGATGCTCAATATCACCCGGGACACAGGTGAACTGCTGGCGCTGCTGGTACAGACGCGAGGGGCGGCGGATGTGCTGGAGATTGGTACCTCCAACGGCTATTCCACCCTCTGGCTGGCGGAGGCGGTGAAACGGCTGGGGGGCCGGGTCACCACCATAGAGCGGGATGCGGGCAAGCTGGCCATGGCCGCCGCCAACTTCCAGCGTGCCGGGCTCGGCCCCTGGATTGAACAGCTGGCGGGGGAGGCTGGCAGCTTGCTGCCTACCCTGCCGACGGCGGGTTATCAGCTGGTCTTCCTGGACTCCGATCGCCAGCAATATCAGCGCTGGTGGCCCGAGATCCGGCGCCTGCTCGCCCCTCGCGGCCTGCTGGTGGTGGACAACGCCATCTCTCACCGGGAGGAGATGAGCGACTGGATGGCGGAGGTGGTGCAGGATCCGGCCTTCATGACCGCCCTGGTGCCGGTGGGCAAGGGGGAGTGGCTGGTGGCGCGCCTGTGAGCCCATGGCTCTTGCCGCATGGGACGAGCACCATCCCGTGGTGCTCGCTCACCTCATGGGAGCCCCAGAGCCACTAGCTTTCCCGGAGCCGCCGTGCTCTCTTTCCTCATCTTCCGCCCCCTCGTTCTGCTCCCGCGGTCGGCTTGCTGCCATATCGGCAGCGCTGGCAGTGTCGCCCTCTTCTTGGCGTTATCCACTATTTCGCTAAATATCCCCGTATTTCATGGTTGGGAGAGGAAACGTCTCGCGATATGTTTTGTCCATGCCGATAGCCAGCCGAATTAATGTGTGGCACTGACGTGGAAATATTAATCGCTGTGCTGCGGCAGCAGGATTGGAAAATAACCATTGCATGGCGCCAACCTATTCTGGTTGGCAAGCGTTCCGGGTATTTATAAATATAACGAGGTGGTTCATGAAGAAAGTACGTTCGCTGTTGTTGCTGGCGGCATTGCCGCTGGCCCTGATGAACTCGGCCCAGGCCCAATCCAGCCTCGCCGCCATCCAGAGCGCCGGGGTGATCAAGATTGGCACCGAAGGGGCCTACCCCCCTTTTACCTACCACGACAAGAGCGGCAAGCTGGTGGGCTTTGACGTGGAGATTGGTGAACTTATCGCAAGCGGCCTCGGGGTGAAGCCCGAGTTCGTCGAGGGCAAGTGGGACGGCCTCATCGCCGGGGTGGACGCCAAACGCTACGATCTGGTGCTCAACGAGGTGGCCATCACGCCGGAGAGGCTGAAAAAGTATGATTTTTCAGATCCCTACATCACCTCCAAGGCGGTGGTCGTGGTGCACAGCGACAATGACAGCATCAAGAGCTTTGCGGATCTGAAGGGCAAGAAATCCTCCCAGTCCCTGACCAGCAACTTCGCCCAGCTGGCGAAGGCGTCGGGGGCCGAGGTGGTGGCCACCGAGGGCTTCAACCAGTCCCTGGAGCTGGTGCTGACCGGACGGGTGGATGCCACCATCAACGACAGCCTCTCCTTCCTGGATTTCAAGAAGCAGAAGCCGGACGCCAAGTTGAAGGTGGCAGCCACCGAGGCCAAGGGGGATCAATCCGCCGTGCTGCTGGCCAAGGGGCAACCGGAATTGCTGGCCGCCATCAATCAGGCGCTGCGCACGGCCAAGCAAGACGGCAGTTACCAGAAAATATCGGTCAAGTATTTCGGCACCGACGTCTCGAATTAATATTCAGGCCGAATAATAACAATAAAGGAGAATTAACGTGCCTCCCTGGTTGCAGTTAATGATCGACTCTTTTTGGCCCCTGCTCAGTGCGGGGCTTATTTTTACCGTGCCACTCACCCTTATCACCTTCGTGCTGGGAATATTGCTCGGCTTGCTGGTGGCCCTGGCCAGGCTCTATGGCCCGTCTCCCCTGGTGGCCCTGGCTCGCTTCTATGTGTGGCTTGTTCGGGGCACGCCGCTGCTGGTGCAGCTCTTTCTCATCTTCTACGGCTTGCCGAGCGCCGGCATAGTGCTGGATGCCTTCACCGCCGCCGTCATCGGCTTCACCCTCAACATCGGCGCCTACAGCTCGGAGACCATCCGCGCCACCCTGGCGGCGATCCCGAAAGGGCAGTGGGAGGCGGCTCACGCCATCGGCATGAACTGGCCCCAGGCCATGGGACGGGTGATCCTGCCGCAGGCGGCGCGCATCGCTGTACCGCCCCTCTCCAACACCTTCATCTCCCTGGTCAAAGACACCTCGCTGGCGGCGGCGGTGACTGTGCCCGAGCTGTTCCAGGCGGCCCAGCGCCTCGCCTCCGTCACCTATGAGCCGCTCATCCTCTATATCGAGACGGCCCTCATCTACCTGATGTTCAGCTCTGTGCTCAGCCTGTTGCAAGATCGGCTGGAGCGCAGATTGACCCACAAAGAGACCCGGGAGGTCGCCCTATGATCCGGTTGAGCGGTATCGAGAAGCAGTTTGGTGGCAGGCCCGTGCTCAAGGGGGTGGGGCTGGCGATGGCCGCCGGCACGGTGACGGCGCTGATCGGCCCCTCCGGCAGCGGCAAGAGCACCTTGCTGCGCTGCGTGAATCTGCTGGAGCGACCCGATGCAGGCCAGCTGGTGCTGGGGGGAAGCGAGCTCGACTTCTCCCATCACCTGTCACGGCAGCAGGTGCTGACTCTGCGCCAGCAGACCGGCATGGTGTTCCAGAACTTTCAGCTGTTCCCGCACATGACGGTGCTGGAGAACGTGATGGAGGGGCTGGTGACCGTCTTGAAGTGGCCCAGGGAGAAGGCGAGGGCGAGGGGCCTGGCCCTGCTGGACAAGGTGGGGCTCAGGCACAAGGCCGAGGCGGTGCCCGCCACCCTCTCCGGCGGCCAGCAGCAGCGGGTCGCCGTTGCCCGGGCGCTGGCGCCATCCCCCAAGGTGCTGCTCTGCGACGAGCCCACCTCGGCGCTGGATCCCGAGCTGGCGCTGGAGGTGCTGGCCGTGCTGCGCCAGCTGGCGCGCGAAGGTACCACCATGCTGATCGCCACCCACGACCTGCGCCTCGCGGCCCAGATAGCCCAGCAGGTGATCTTTCTGGAAGGGGGCGAGGTGGTGGAGGCGGGCAGCGCGCGCCAGATGTTCACGACCCCCAGGCGAGCCCGTACCTTCGAGTACATCTCCACCCTGACCGAACGGCAGCCGGAGAACTGGAGCATCTAGCCGCGACTGCCCACGAAGGCGAGATAAAGAAACAGCCCCGCACGAGCGGGGCTGTTTGCATGGCAGCTTGGTTGCGACGGCAGATCACACGGCCAGGTAGTCCATGATCCCTTCGGCGGCCTTGCGGCCCTCGTAGATGGCGGTCACCACCAGATCCGAGCCGCGCACAGCATCGCCACCGGCGAACACCTTGGGGTTGCTGGTCTGGAAGGCGTACTCCGCCTTCTCGGGGGCCTTGATGCGATCCCGGCTGTCGAGCTCGACACCGTGTTCCGCCATCCAGGGCTGGGGGTTGGGCTGGAAGCCGAACGCCATCACCACCGCATCGGCGGGCAGCACCTGCTCGGAGCCTTTGATGACTACCGGATTGCGGCGGCCGTTGGCATCGGGTTCGCCGAGCTCGGTGCTCACCACCTTGATGCCGCAGGTGCGGCCCTGGGCGTCCAGCTCCACCCCGACCGGCTGCAGGTTGAACATGAATTCCACCCCTTCCTCCTGGGCGTTCTTCACCTCCCGCTTGGAACCCGGCATGTTCTCGGCGTCGCGGCGGTAGGCGCAGATCACCCGATCGGCCCCCTGGCGGATGGCGGTGCGCACGCAGTCCATGGCGGTATCGCCCCCGCCGAGCACCACCACCTGCTTGCCGGCGAAGTCGATGTAATCGGCTTGCGCCTTCTCGAAGCCCAGCAAGCGATTGGCGTTGGAGATGAGGTAGGGCAGGGCGTCGTAGACCCCAGGCGCGCTCTCGTTCTCGAAGCCGCCCTTCATGTACTTGTAGGTGCCGACCCCGAGGAAGACCGCATCGAACTCGCCGAGCAGGTCTGCGAAGGTGACGTCACGGCCCACTTCGGTCTCGAGACGAAACTCCACCCCCATCCCCTCGAAGATCTCGCGGCGGCGCTGCATCACCTCCTTTTCCAGCTTGAAGGAGGGGATGCCGAAGGTCAGCAGGCCGCCGATCTCCGGGTACTTGTCGAACACCACAGGGGTCACGCCGTTGCGGGCCAGCACGTCGGCACAGGCAAGGCCGGCAGGGCCCGCGCCGATGACGGCGACCCGCTTGCCGGTCTTGACCACCTTGGAGAGATCCGGGCGCCAGCCCATCTCGAACGCCTTGTCGGTGATGTACTTTTCGATGTTGCCTATGGTCACGGCGCCGAAGCGATCGTTGAGGGTGCAGGCCCCCTCACACAGTCTGTCTTGCGGGCAGACGCGGCCGCACACCTCCGGCAGGCTGTTGGTCTGGTGGGAGAGCTCCACCGCCTCCAGGATGCGCCCCTCGTTGGCCAGTTTCAGCCAGTTGGGGATGTAGTTGTGGACCGGGCACTTCCACTCGCAATAGGGGTTGCCGCAGTCGAGGCAGCGATCCGCCTGCATGCCGACCTGGGCCTGGTTGAAGGGCTCGTAGATCTCCACAAACTGGATCTTGCGGATCTTGAGCGGCTTCTTGGGCGGGTCGACCCGCTGGACATCGATAAACTGGAATACGTTCTGGCTCATAGGGTTCCCTCCTTATTGCGCCTGGATTCTGAGTTCTGCACTGGAACGGCTGGTGTGGCCCAAGAGGGACTTGACGTCGCTGGACTTGGGTTTGATCAGCCTGAACTTGGGCACATAGGAGTCGAAGTTGGCCAGGATCTCCTCGGCGCGCGAGCTGCCTGTCTCGTTGAGGTGCGCCGTGATGATGCCGCGCAGGTGCTCCTGGTGGATGGCGAGATCCGCCACCTCCAGCAGTTCGACCAGCTCGGGGTTGGTGCGCTTGGCAAAGTTGCCGCACTCGTCGAGCACGTAGGCGAAGCCGCCTGTCATGCCCGCCGCGAAGTTGACGCCGGTCTTGCCGAGCACGGTGACGATGCCGCCTGTCATGTATTCACAGCCGTTGTCACCGATCCCCTCGACCACCGCCAGGGCCCCTGAGTTGCGCACCGCGAAACGCTCGCCGGCAGTGCCTGCGGCATAGAGCTTGCCGCCGGTGGCGCCGTAGAGGCAGGTGTTGCCGATGATGGCCGCCTCGTGGGATTTGAACGCCACGCCGACGTGGGGCTTGATCACCAGCTTGCCGCCGGTCATCCCCTTGCCCACGTAGTCGTTGGCGTCCCCGGTGAGGATCATCTCGAGGCCACCCGCGTTCCAGACGCCGAAGCTCTGACCGGCTGTGCCGTTGAAGTGCACCTTGACCGGATCGGCCGCCATGCCCTGGTTGCCGTGGCGTTTCACTATCTCGCCGGAGAGGCGCGCCCCCACGGAGCGGTCGGTGTTGCGGATGTCGTAGCGGAACTCGCCACCACTCATGTTCTCGACGGCATCCAGCAGGTCCTCCACCATCTTGAGGTTCAGCGGCCCCTTGTCGAAGGTGGGGTTGTGCTGCTGGCTGAACAGGCTGGAGCCTGCCGGTGCCACCGGGGTCGCCAGCACGCCGGACAAGTCCAGCTTGGCCTGACGGGCGGTGAGGCCGGGCAGGGCTTCCAGCAAGTCGGTGCGGCCGATAAGGTCGGTGAGCTGGGTGACGCCGAGCTCGGCCATCAGCTCGCGGGTCTCCTCGGCGATGAACTTGAAGTAGTTCATCACCATCTCCGGCAGGCCGGTGAAGTGTTCGCGGCGCAGCTTCTCATCCTGAGTGGCGACGCCGGTGGCGCAGTTGTTCAGGTGGCAGATACGCAGGTATTTGCAGCCGAGCGCCACCATGGGGCCGGTACCGAAGCCGAAGCTCTCGGCGCCGAGGATGGCCGCCTTGATGATGTCGAGACCGGTCTTGAGACCACCGTCCACCTGCAGCCGCACCTTGTGGCGCAGGCCGTTGGCGACCAGGGCCTGCTGGGTTTCGGCCAGCCCCAGCTCCCAGGGGGAACCGGCGTATTTGACCGAGGTGAGCGGGCTCGCGCCGGTGCCGCCGTCATAGCCGGAGACGGTGATGAAGTCCGCATAGGCCTTGGCCACGCCGCAGGCGATGGTGCCGACGCCGGGCTCGGAGACCAGTTTCACCGACACCAGGCAGTTCGGGTTGATCTGCTTGATGTCGAAGATGAGCTGGGCCAAGTCCTCGATGGAGTAGATGTCGTGGTGGGGCGGCGGCGAGATCAGGGTCACGCCGGGCACGGAGTAGCGCAGCTTGGCTATCTGGGCCGTCACCTTGTCACCGGGCAGCTGGCCACCCTCGCCGGGCTTGGCGCCCTGGGCCACCTTGATCTGCACCACGTCCGCGTTCATCAGGTAGTGGGGGGTGACCCCGAAGCGACCCGAGGCCACCTGCTTGATGCGCGAATTCTTCTCGGTGCCGAAGCGCTTGGGATCCTCGCCGCCTTCGCCGGAGTTGCTCTGACCGCCGAGGCGGTTCATGGCGATGGCCAGGGCCTCGTGGGCTTCAGGGCCGAGGGCGCCGATGGACATGGCGGCGGAGTCGAAGCGGGGGAACAGCTTGGCCGCAGGCTCGACCTGATCCAGCGCCACCGGGGTGGTCCCCTTCCTGAGCACCAGCAGGTCGCGCAGGGTCGCCACCGGGCGCTCGTTCACCAGGCGGGCGTACTCCTTGTATTCGGCGTAGTTGCCGGAGCGCACCGCCACTTGCAGGGTCTGCACCACGTCCGGGTTGTAGGTGTGGTACTCGCCGCCGTGGACGAATTTCAAGAGGCCACCCTGGGTCAGCGGCTTGCGTCCGAGCCAGGCCTGACGGGCCAGGTTCACCTGATCCTGCTGGATGTCGGCAAAGTCGGCCCCCTGGATGCGGCTCGACACGCCGCGGAAGCAGAGCTCCACCACGGAGCTGGACAGACCCACGGCCTCGAACAGCTGGGAGCAGCGGTAGCTCGCCACCGTGCTGATGCCCATCTTGGACATCACCTTGTAGAGGCCCTTGTTGATGCCGTTGCGGTAGTTCAGCATGGCCTGGCGCAGGCTCATCTTGAGCACGCCTTCTTCTACCTGCTTGGCGAGGGTCTCGTAGGCGAGATAGGGGTAGATGGCGGTGGCACCGAAGCCCAGCAGCACGGCGAAGTGATGCGGGTCGCGCACGCTCGCGGTTTCCACCAGGATGTTGGCGTCACAGCGCAGGTTGTTGTCCACCAGGGTACGCTGCACCGCCCCCACCGCCATGGCGGCCGGGATGGGCAGGGTATCCGGGCTGATGTCCCGGTCTGACAGTACCAGCAGCACGGTACCGCTGCGGGCCGCGGTCTTGGCCTCTTCGCACAGGCGCTCCAGGGCGGATTGCAGCCCCTCTTCGGGTTGGTAGTTGAGGCTCAGCACCGCATGGCGATAGTGCTCCCCTTCCAGGGCCAGCAGTTGGTGGAAGTCGGAGTAGAGCAGGATCGGCGACTGGAACAGCACCCGGTGGGCGTGACCGAAGGTCTCGTTGAACACGTTCTGCTCGCGGCCGATACAGGTGGCCAGGGACATGACGTGGTTTTCCCGCAGGGGATCGATGGGCGGGTTGGTCACCTGGGCGAACATCTGGCGGAAGTAGTCGTACAGGGTGCGCTGGCTGGAGGAGAGCACCGCCATGGGAGTGTCGTCCCCCATGGAGCCCACCGCCTCCTGGCCATTCTCGCCGAGCACGCGGATCACCTGGTCCAGTTCCTCATAGGAGTAGCCGAACAGCTTCTGATAGGTCTTGAGGCGGTCGTCCGGGAACTCGCGGGCACCGGTGCTGGCGTCGTCCATCTGCTCGAACGGCACCAGGCGCTTGCAGTGCTTGTCCATCCACTGCTTGTAGGTGTGGCGGCTCTTGAGGTCGTCGTCGATCTCGAAGCTGGTCCAGATCTTGCCGTTGCTGGTATCGACCACGAACAGCTCGCCCGGGCCGACCCGGCCCTTCTCCAGCACCTCGTCCGGGGTGTAGTCCCAGGTACCCACTTCGGAGGCGAGGGTGATGAACTTGTCCTTGGTGATGACGTAGCGGGCCGGACGCAGGCCGTTGCGGTCGAGCGCGCAGGTGGCGTAGCGGCCGTCGGTCATGACGATGCCGGCCGGGCCGTCCCAGGGCTCCATGTGCATGGAGTTGAAGTCGTAGAAGGCGCGCAGGTCGTCATCCATGTTCGGGTGCTTCTGCCACGCAGGCGGGATCAAGAGGCGCATGGCGCGGAACAGGTCCATGCCGCCGGCCAGGAAGAGATCCAGCATGTTGTCGAGACTGGAGGAATCCGATCCCGTGGTGTTGACGAAGGGGGCCGCCTCCTGCAGATCCGGGATCAGCGGGGTCGCGAACTTGTAGCTGCGCGCCTTGGCCCACTGGCGGTTGCCGGCGATGGTGTTGATCTCGCCGTTGTGGGCGAGGTAGCGGAACGGCTGCGCCAGCGGCCAGCGCGGGCTGGTGTTGGTGGAGAAACGCTGGTGGAACACGCAGATGGCCGCCTGCATGCGGATGTCGGCGAGATCCAGATAGAAGCGCGGCAAATCCACCGGCATGCACAGCCCTTTATAGACGGTGACCAGGTTGGAGAGGCTGACCACGTAGAAGTAGTCGTCGCTGATGCGCTTCTCGATGCGGCGGCGCACTATATAGAGGCGGCGCTCGAGATCCTTGTCGACCCAGCCCGGGGGGGCGTTGACAAAGACCTGTTCGATGCTGGGCAGGGAGGCCTTGGCGATGGTGCCGAGTACATTGGTATCGATGGGCACCTTGCGCCAACCGACCAGACTCAGGGTCTCTTTTTCCAGCTCCTCGTCGATGATGTCGCGGGTGGCCTGGGCCAGGACGGGGTCCGGGTTCAGGAACAGCATGCCGACCGCGTAGTTGCGGCCCAGGTGCCATCCCTTCTCTTCGGCGACGGCTCTGAAGAAGCTGTCGGGTTTTTGCAGCAACAGGCCGCAGCCGTCGCCGGTCTTGCCATCGGCGGAGATGCCGCCGCGGTGCTGCATGCGAGCCAAGGCTGACATCGCGAGACGGACAAGCTTGTGGCTGGCTTCCCCTTCCATGTGGGCCAACAGGCCGAAGCCACAGTTATCCCTCTCCAGCTTTGGATCATATAGTGACATTGCATTTCTCCCTTGCTCGGCCTTCCATCGCACTGTCATCAACAGATTGCATAAATTGCGATTGGCTCTTGTGGTTCCGTCCGCCTGAGGTGGCGAATCTCCAAACTAATGGGATTTTCGAGCAAGGTCAATTGGACATCCCGCCTGTTTGCAATGTTACATTGCCATAACAAAATGTGGGTTTTAGAGACTCAAACAGCATTTTTATGTATTTAATGCTGTGATATTTTTATTTATTAGTCATATATGCTGACGATGGTGACTTTGGTGGTTGACTGCATCGTGGCGCAGAACTGTAGTAATTTTACAAATTCCTTCTGCCTGGGCTTGGCGGGGATCACATTTCGAGATCCTGCATCTTGCATTTGCCCATATGCGAGCTAATCAAGATTTTTTCAGTGCTAACAGCCGGTTAGGGGAGTATGGTTTTCTCTTTTTTCCCGTTTTTCCTGGCAGGGGTGGTTTCCAAAAGTAGCCGCAAAAGCCTTTTGTTGGGTATTTATCGCACTCGACGTGAATATTTATATGATTTTAGGGAAGGGCCTGGCTTGATCCAGCTCAGCCTGCTCGGCGGTGCGTACCGCTAAAATGGCGCCTCATCTCGGAGGTGTCATGCAGTTACACGAACTCGTCAATACATTCGGCCAGGACCTCAAGCAGCGTCACGGCCAGAAGATCCACAAACTCTCCATTCACGGCGCCTTCACCTGCCCGAACCGGGACGGCACCCTGGGGCGCGGCGGCTGTACCTTCTGCAATGTCTCCTCCTTCGCCGACGAGTCGGCCCAGCAGCTCTCCGTGGTGCAGCAACTGCTGGCCCGCCGGGACGAAGTGACCCGCGCCAAGCGCTATCTCGCCTATTTTCAGGCCTATACCAGCACCTATGCCGAAGTGGAATATCTGCGGCGCATGTATGAAGAGGCGCTGTCGGTGAGCGACATGGTGGGACTCTGCGTCGGCACCCGCCCTGACTGCGTGCCGGATGCGGTGCTGGATCTGCTGGCGGACTACCAGGCCCGGGGTTACGAGGTATGGCTGGAGCTGGGGCTGCAGAGTGCCAACGACAAGACCCTGCAAAGGATCAACCGGGGACACGGTTACGCCGCCTATGCGGATGCGGTGCGGCGAGCCCATCTGCGCGGCATCAAGGTCTGCGCCCACCTTATCGTCGGTCTGCCGGGGGAGGCGGCCATGGAGAGCCTGGAAACCCTGCACCGCGTCGTGGAGACGGGGGTGGAGGGAATCAAGCTGCATCCGCTCCACGTGGTACAGGGCAGTACCCTCGGCAAGGCGTGGCAGGCGGGACGGCTGGATGTGCTCACTCTGGAGCAGTATGTGGCAGCGGCGGTCGCCATGATCCAGCACACGCCCCCCGAGGTGGTCTATCACCGCGTCTCGGCCTCGGCGCGCCGCCCGACCCTGTTGGCACCCGCCTGGTGCGAGAACCGCTGGACCGCCATGACCGAGATCGCCGCCGAACTGGCTCGCTTCGGTCCCCAGGGACAACGCCTGGGACGTCCCTTCTCTCTCCCGCTTTCAAATGAGCTGAGGCTCTAATTTCGTCAAAAAAACAGTGGGTTATTAGATGAAATTCAGTCTTTGCAGTATAGTTTCGTTCAAGTCACCTTGATAAGATGGTGGGCTTGAAAAAAGATATGTTTATCAATAACTCTTTGCGGTTTATGTACCGGGCGGGATCTCTTCGCACTGGGTGGCAGCTTCCCCGATGACACCGAGCGCCCTGCATGTCCATTCCTTCCCGGCATGACGATGTGGGAGTCTGGCCGTGGGCTGTGTGCCACTGCCCCGTGCGCTAATTGGGTTGTCGGTTTGTGGCGGGGTCGCTGCCTGCATTCATGAAACGCGCCAGATTCCGGGTGATGATGACCGACAACCTTCCGAATCATGTTTTGATGGGATGCTATGCAAGCAGAAACCAGCCATATAGATGAGCTATTGGAGTGCCTGGTCTTTTTGACCCGCTTTTATGGGGTGCCCAACAGCCAGGATGCCCTGACCACTGGCTTGCCGCTGGTCTCCGGTCGCCTGAGCACGGCACTCTTCAGCCGTGCCGCCGAGCGTGGCGGCCTCTCCGCCCGCGAGGTGATCCAGCCGCTCGATCAGATCTCCTCCCTGCTGTTGCCCTGCGTCCTGCAGACGCGTCATGGCGGCGCCTGCATCCTGCTGGAATGGAATGAAGACCGAAGCCAGGGCAAGGTGATCTTTCCCCAGGCCGGGGATGCAGCCCAGTGGGTCAGCACCGCCCAGCTGGGAGACGAGTACAGCGGTCGCCTGTTTTACGTCAAGCGGCAGTTCAAGTTCGACGAGCGCTCCCCCAAGGTGCTGGAAACCCGCGACGGTCACTGGTTCTGGAGCACGCTGTTCGAATCCCGGGGCATCTACCGAGACGTGCTGATCGCCTCCATCCTCATCAACCTGTTCGCGGTGGCCAGCCCCCTGTTCACCATGAACGTGTACGACAAGATAGTGCCGAATCTGGCATTCGATTCCCTCTGGGTATTGGCCGTCGGGGCCATGGTGGTATTTACCTTCGATTTCGTGATGCGCCAGCTGCGCAGCTACTTCATCGACATCGCCGGCAAGAAATCCGACGTGCTGCTGTCGGCCAAGATCTTCGCCAAGGTGATGGGGATGAAGATGGAATCCCGTCCTGCCTCGACCGGTGCCTTTGCCAAGCACCTCCAGGAGTTCGAGTCCGTGCGGGAGTTCTTCACGTCGGCCACCGTTTCCACCCTGATCGATCTGCCGTTCGCCATCTTCTTCCTGTTCATCATCTGGATCTTCGCCGGCGTCATGGTGGTGGTGCCCATCGTCGCCATCTTGATCCTGGTGGCGTACAGCTTCTATATCCAGGCACCGCTGAAGCAGTCCATCGAGGAGGGGTCACGCCTCGCCTCCCAGAAGAATGCCAACCTCATCGAGAGCATCTCTGGCCTCGAGACCGTGAAGATCTTCGGGGCCGAGAGCATGTTCCAGCATCGCTGGGAGCAGGCGGTATCCCATATTTCGACCTGGGGTGTGCAGACCCGGCGTATCACCAACTCCATGTCGTCGCTCGCGAGCTACATCCAGCAGGTGGTGACGGTGGGACTCGTCATCGTCGGCGTCTACCAGATCTCGGAAGGGCTGGTGACCATGGGGGGCATGATCGCGGCCGTGATGCTGTCGAGCCGCGCCATCGCCCCCATGGTACAGCTCTCCGTTCTCTCGACCCGCTATAACCAGGCCAAGTCTGCCCTGGAGATCCTGGAGAAGATCATGATGACGCCGGGCGAGCAGGAGGAGGGCAGGCAGTACATCCACCATCCTGTCATCCAGGGGCGCATCGAGTTCGAGAACGTCTCCTTCAAGTATCCGGGCATGGAGAGCAGCACCCTGCACAACATCAACCTGCGTATCGAGCCGGGCGAGAAGGTCGCCATCATAGGCCGGATAGGCGCGGGCAAGACCACCCTGGAGAAGTTGCTGATGGGGCTCTATCGCCCCACGGACGGGCTGGTGCGTCTCGACGGCTTCGAGCTGGATCAGCTGCCGCCGACCGCCATTCGCCGCAACATCGGCTGCGTACCGCAGGACGTGACCCTCTTCTTTGGCTCGGTGCGGGACAACATCATGCTGGGCAATCCCCTGGTGGACGACGCCCGTGTCCTGCGCGCGGCCAAGCGGGCCGGGGTGACCAACTTTACCAACCGGGATCCCAATGGCCTCGACAGGCAGATCGGCGAGGGGGGGCGTCAGCTCTCCGGCGGCCAGCGTCAGGCCATACTGCTGGCCCGGGCCCTGCTCAACGATCCCCCCATTCTGGTGATGGACGAACCGACGTCCAACATGGACAACCAGTCGGAGATGCACGTCAAGCAGGAGCTGGCGCGGCTGGGGCCCGAGACCACCCTGATCCTCATCACCCACAAGACCTCCATGCTGGACGTCGCCTCCCGGGTCATCGTCGTGGAGCAGGGCAAGATAGTGGCGGACGGCCCCAAAGAGGTGGTGCTGCAACAATTGAAGGAAGGCAAGGTGCGGGTGCAGGAGACGGCTCATGGCTAGCAACTGGTTCAAGAAGTCGGCTCCCGATACCGTCTTGCCCGCCCCCGAGCACCTGGAATACGTGGACGATGGCGCCGCGGCCGTCTTGCTGACGACGCCGACCCGCGCCAGGGTGCTGCTCTGGGCCTGCTTCCTGTTTTTCATGAGCGCCATCGTCTGGGCCGCCTGGGCCGAGCTTGACGAGGTCACCGTCGGCCAGGGCAAGGTGATCCCGTCTCGCCAGCTGCAGGTGATCCAGAACCTGGAAGGGGGGATCGTCAAGGAGATCTTCGTCAAGGAGGGGGACATCGTCGAGAAGGGGCAGCCTCTGCTGCGCATCGACGACACCCGCTTCAAGTCCGATTTTCGCGAACGGGAGCAGGAGCTGGTGACCCTGAAGGGGGACATCGCCCGTCTGCGTGCCGAGATCCGCAGCGTGGTGGTCAAGAGCGAGCCCAATCTGGGCTGGCGTGAGCAGGTGGTCATCGACAAGCAGCCCATCGAATTTCCCGAAGGGTACGAGAACGTGTTCGCCGAATATGCCGCCCGTGAAAAATCGGTGCAGGAGGCGAGGCTCAACAACCTCAAGAACCAGCTTTACATTCTGGGGCAGCAGATCGAGCAGAAAGAGCAGGAAACCATAGAGCTCAACGCCAAGATCAGGACGGTGGGCCGCAGCGTGGATCTCGCTCGTCAGGAGCTCAACATCAGCCGTCCCCTCGCAAAAGAGGGTATAGTTCCTCAAGTGGAGCTAATAAAGCTCGAGCGGCAGGTCAACGAGATGCAGGGTGAGCTGGAGGCGAACCGCCTGCTCATCCCCAAGCTCAACTCGGTGCTGCGGGAGACCATCTCCAAGCGCAACGATATCGCCCTGAAATTCAGAGCCGACTCCCAGACCGAGCTCAATGAGCGGCAGGGCAAGCTCAGTCAGTTGTCCGAGGGCCAGGTCGGCCTGCGGGACAGAGTCGATCGAACCAGTGTGATCGCGCCCCTCAAGGGCACCATCAAGAAACTCAAGATCAATACCCTGGGAGGCGTCGTCCAGCCCGGCATGGATCTGATGGAGATAGTACCGCTGGAAGATACCCTGCTGGTCGAAGCCAAGGTGTCGCCCAAGGATATCGCGTTCCTGAGACCCGGATTGGAGGCCGTGGTCAAGATAACCGCTTATGATTTCACTGTTTATGGAGGTTTACATGGAAAGGTTGAACAGATAAGCGCCGACTCGATCCAGGATGAGGAGGGCAACTCCTTCTATCTGGTGCGAGTACGAACCGAGAAGAGTTATCTGGGCGATGAGCTAAACGCACTTCCCATCATCCCCGGTATGTTAGCCAGTGCAGATATCATTACTGGTAAAAAAAGTGTCCTAGACTACTTGCTGAAACCCATCTTGAGGGCTAAGCAGTCGGCACTGAGAGAACGATAAGCCAACAATCTAAAAACAACATGACTGGAGATACCATGAAGAAGACGATTGTTGCCATGCTGGTTAGTGGCACCATACTGTTCCCGGGCCTGAGCCAGGCACAGACGCTGGAACAGTCAGTGGCACAGTCACTGGCTACCCATCCGAAAATCAAGGAAGCTTTTGATCTCTATCAGGCACGACTGTACCAGCATGATGGGGCCAAGGGCGGTTACTATCCCACCATCGATCTGCGTGGTGGCGTCGGTTACGAGAAGACCGACAGCCCCTCCACCCGCGCGGCGGGGGCCAACTCGCAGACGATCGATGACTCCATGACCCGTAAAGAGGCCGGGATCAGCCTGCGCCAGATGCTGTTTGACGGCTTCGATGTCAGCAGCAACGTGGCCCGGACCGATGCCGCTGCCCAGGCCCAGCGTCTCGCCCTGATCTCGGAGGCGGAAAACACGGCGTTGCGCGTGGCAGAGGTATACCTCAACATGCTGCGTCAGCAGGAGATCCTGGAGCTTTCCAAGCAGAACCTGGAAACCCACGAGCAGATCCGCAGCGACATCCAGAAGCGGACCGATTCCGGTCTGGGATCGACGGCGGATCAGACTCAGATCGACGGCCGGGTGGCGCGCGCCTACTCCAACCAGGCGGCGGCCGAGAACAACTATCGGGATGCCGAGAGCGAGTTCATCCGCGTCGTGAATGAGGTGCCCAAGGATCTCGTGCAGCCGGTGCCGAACGCCCAGCTTCTGCCAGCCACGCTGGAAGATGCGCTGAAGACGGCGACCGAGGTGCACCCGACCCTGCTTTCCTCCCTGCAAGACATCGAGGAGGCCAAGTACCAGCATGAGGGGTCCAAATCCGGGTTCTACCCGAACGTGGCCTTCGAGGTAGACCAGAACTGGAACGAGGACATCGATGCGGTCAAGGGGCGCAACGACGATCTCACCGCCATGGTCCGGATGCGTTACAACCTGTTCCGTGGCGGCTCCGATCTGGCCGAAAGCAAGGCCACCTCGGCACTCTATTCCCAGGCGAAAGACATTCACCTGAATGCCTTCCGTCAGGTGGAGGAGGGGACTCGTCTGGCCTGGAATGCCAAGGAGTCGCTGGCCAAGCAGAAAGTCTTCCTGAAAGAGCACGTGGACGCCAGCTATGACACCGTACAGGCGTACAAGAAACAGTTCGGTCTGGGCCAACGGACCTTGCTGGATGTGCTGAACACGGAAAACGAGCTGTTCGAGGCGCGTCGCAGCTACATCACGGCCGAGTATGACTCCCTGCTGGCGGATTATCGCATCCTCAATGCCACGGGTGGCCTGCTCAACGCCATGAATGTACAGCAGCCCGCCGAGTGGCAGGCCAACAACAACTGATGGCCATCGCGCTGATGCAATATCAGACAGGAGGAATGGCTGCAGCTTGCTGCAGTCATTCTTTTATGTGTTTGGCCCTGCGTTGAAGATTGCGATGGCATGCCACAGGGGAATCATGTGACATCGGTGGGCAAGAACGAGGGCCGTCTGTTGTGGCCTGCATGGCGCATTTGCTCGGCGCAGCGTTGGTTGCCTCGTCTGCTGTGGCTGGTGTTGCTCGCCATTCCCCTGTTGCTCAGCGCCAGTCAGCCCTTGTCATCGGAAGATCTCAAGCTGGTCAAGCGGGCGGAGGAAACTTATGGCCCTCGTGCAGGGAAACGGGTGACCAGCTGGCGTACCCTGGCGATGCAGAGCAGCGCCGCAGGTCTGACGGATCGACAGAAGCTGGAGAAGGTAAACCAGTTCTTCAACCAGATGCGTTTTATCGATGACATCAAGTTGTGGCACAAGAAGGATTATTGGGCGACGCCGCTGGAGTTTTTGGGGGCTGCGGGCGGAGACTGTGAAGACTTCAGCATTTCCAAGTATTTTACGCTGCTGGAGCTTGGCATTCCGGATGAAAAAATGCGAATGGTATATGTCAAGGCATTGGATTATAACCAGTTTCATATGGTCGTTGCCTATTATGAGACGCCTGCGTCAGTTCCTCTCATTCTGGACAATATTGTCGGAGCCATTCGTCCGGCCACGCAGCGTGCGGATCTGGTGCCAATTTACAGTTTTAACGGTAGTCACTTGTGGCTGATGAAAGCACGTGGTCAAGGGGAAATGGCCGGGCAGTCATCTCGCTTGGGATTATGGACGGATTTACGCAATCGCATGACGTCAGGGCGATTGGCTCGGCCTGCGGTGAATTTGGATGATTAACCTATGACGCTCTACAGACAACTATTGGCAACCATGCTGTTACTGTTCGGATTGCTGTTTGCCGCCACTTATTGGGTACAGTTCGATTCGACCCGCAGTTACCTGGCGCAGCAGCAGGAGACCACCGTCATCAATACCTCCACCGCGCTGGGTCTGGCATTGACGCCCTATCTGGAAAACGGTGACAAGGTGGGGGCCGAATCCGTCATCAAGGCGGTCTTTGACGGCGGCTACTACAAGCTGGTGCGCCTCGATCTGCTGGCATCCAAGAATGTCATCGAACTCGAGAACAGCAGCCAGATCGAGGGCGTTCCCCAGTGGTTCATCGGGCTGGACCTTTTTCCTGAGGTATCCAATGAATCCATCTTGACCTCGGGTTGGTTGCAACTGGGCAAGTTGAAGGTGGTGGGCCACCCGGGACAAGCCTACTACAAGCTTTGGCAGGGCATGAGCGAGCTGGCGACCTGGTTCCTGGTCGGATTCCTGATCACCACGCTCCTGTTGATGCGGGCGCTCAACTACCTGCTCAAGCCACTCAAGCTCATCTGCGAGCAGGCGGTCGAGATAGAGCTGCACCATTTCGGGCACGCCATTCCCGAACCCAGGACCCGTGAATTGAAGCAGGTGGTGCAGGCCATCAATACCCTCTCGAGCAAACTGGCGGTGCAATTCAAGGAGCAGGCGGACGAAGCCGAGAATCTGCGTGCCCGTGTCTATGTCGATGCCGTGTCCGGCCTCGGCAACCGCTCTTACTTCGTCGGGCAGGTCAATGCCTGGATTGCCGAGGCGGGCCAGGGGGGGGTCATGCTGGTGGCCGTCGACATGCTGGACGATCTCTATCGCGAAGAGGGCTTTGCCGCGCGAGACAACATGGTCAAGTCCATCGCCCAGGTGCTCAGGGAGCTGCTGGATGGTTGGAATGGGGCGGCCCTTGCCCGCATCTCAGCCACCGAATACGCCTTGCTCTGTCCGACCGACGAGCTGTCGCAGCTCAAGGATCTGGCGGAACTCATCAACAGCCGCATCGCCGATCTGGTGGTCAACCCCATGGGAGAACGAGGTGCACTTTCCGTGGTCGGTATCGCCGGTCGCGACGGGAGTGACGATCTCTCGGCTCTGCTGACCAAGGCGGACAATGCCCTTGGCAAGGCGCGCAACGAGCGGCGCGGTGCCGTCGTGATGGAAGGGGGAACAGAGCAGGGCCTGATGGGACGTCTGGCCTGGCGTGATCTGGTGCAGGACGCCATGGCCAGAAACCTCTGGCGCTTCAAGGCGCAGCCCGCCTGTCGCTTCGATGATGGCACGCGTCTGCATGCCGAGTTGTTTGCCGCCATCTCGCGAGACGGTACCGATTACTTCGCGGGCCAGTTCTTGCCGGCCATAGAGCAATTCAAGATGGGGGCCGAGTTTGACAAGGCGATACTGGACGCCTGCCTCCCCTTGTTCCAACAGCACTCCGATCTGGTGCTGGCGGTCAATATCACGGCTGGCTCTCTCTGTTCGGATGAGTTCCTGACCTGGCTGAAGGGCTATCTGGCGCAAAACGGCGAGCTGAAAGAGCGGCTGCTGTTCGAGATCCCTGAGGCGGCCATCATGAAACACAAAGAACAAGTGACCAGCCTGGCCGAGGTGCTTAGAGCACATGGATTCCTGTGGGGAGTCGATCATTATGGCCGCCACTTCCAATCCCTCGGCTACCTGGAGGAGCTGGCCCCCGCTTACGTCAAGGTGGACCATGGCTATACCAGCCAGGTGATGGAACCTGGTGCAGATACCTCCTTCCTGGCGGCGGTGTGTCGGGCTGCCCATAATGCGGGTGTGACGACGATTGCAACCCGGGTTGAAGATCAGCAACAGGTTGAGGTGTTGTCCAGCCTGCACATAGACGGTTATCAGGGCTTCGTTCATCCGGCCTTCCCACTGCCGTAAGTCACACAACGCGATAAAAACGGGCCCATTAAGGGCCCTTTTTTATATCTATTTAGAATATCTCAGTAGCCTTTGTGCGATGAAGAGACAAGAGAACGGAATGTGTAATTGTTACTTCATTGATTTATATGTGTAAAAAATATTCGTTCGATTTACTGCATCGGATGAAGCCAAAGAGATTCAATCCTGTACATTTTTGCAACGGAAGCAAGATGGGCGTGCATCTAGAGTGTAGGCATCAAGATCTGTCACCTTGGAGCAATGGATATGCGCACCCAAATCATCGACAAAACCGTCGTCGTCTCTTCCGTGGAAGGCAATGTTCAGATCCTGCTTGCCGATGGCAGCAGCCGTCCCCTCCAGCCTGGTGAGATATTGCAACCAGGCGCCAGGCTCAATATTGCCGATGATGCCAAGTTGATGCTGGCTCCCTACGATGACAGCCCGGCTCCGGCCAATGTCGCCCCTGCTGGTCCGGATGTTCCCGCCGATGGACAACCCTCCTCATCGGTTGCCACTCGTCAGCCGGGCTCGCCAGAGGTGTCGCCGGAAATTGCGGCACTGCAAGAATCCATCTTGCAAGGGGTCGACCCGACTCAGAACTTTGAAGCTGCGGCAGCTGGCGGAGCGCCCGCCGCAGGTGGTGGCGGTGGCATCGGCGGGGTGGCGGGAGCCAGTGGCAACGGTGGCTTTGTCGTCATCGATCGGACTGGTGATGCAACCATAGCGGCGGCCGGATTTGACACCAGCTATGCCACCCTGGCCCCACAAGATGTGCTGCAGGAAGATGACCTGCTGCCCGACAATGAGCTCGATGATCTGGATGAATCCTCCGTTACCCTGGAAGATCAGGCCGTCAGTGGCAACCTTCTGGACAACAGTACCAACCCGGACGGTCCCCTCGAGGCATCGATTGTCTCATATAGCTGGGGCAGCAACCTCGGCATCGAAGCGGGTGTCGAGAGCACACTGGATGGCATCGGCACACTCATCATCAATGCCGACGGCTCCTATACCTTTACGCCGGCCCCGAATTACTCAGGATCCGTGCCTCCGGTCAACTACGTTGTGACCGATGGTGCCGATACGGCTGTCTCCATATTGACGGTTACCATTACTCCCGTGGATGAGCCCGTTTCCCTAGAAGGGTTGCAAGTAGACGGTGGTGAGCTTGTCCTGGATGAGGCGGCATTGGCAGATGGCAGTAATCCCAATAGCTCGGCCCTGACCAAGAGCGGCACCTTCACCTTCAATGCGGCGGATGGCGTGCAAAGCCTGACGCTGGGCGGTGTGGTACTCGTCAACAACGGCCAGGTCATTACCGGCTTCCCTCAGACGATCCCCAGCCCGCTGGGCAACCAGCTGCTGGTCACCGGGATCAGCTACAACCCGGTCACCGGTATCGGCAGCGTGAGCTACAGCTATACCCTGAATGATAACGAAGTCCACAACCAGCCTGCCAATGACACGGCTCTGACAGAAAGCTTCAATGTCGTGTTGACGGACAGCGATGGCGACACGACCAGTGCTGGACTGGATGTGGTGTTCCTCGACGACGTGCCGACGGCGGTGAGCGACGTCAACCCGACGGCGGCGACGGAGAACAACCTGGTCCTCAATGGCAACGTCATGACCAACGACGTGCAGGGGGCGGACGGTGCGGCGGTGACCGCGGCCAACCTGAGCGGCACCTATGGCAGCCTGGTGCTCAATGCCGACGGCACCTACAGCTACACCCTCAACCCGAACGATGCGGACTTCAAGGCACTGACCGGGGGCGGGGTGGGCAGTGAAGTGTTCACCTACACCCTGACGGATGCGGACGGGGACGTGAGCACGGCGACCCTGACCCTGACCATCAGGAACGACGACGACGGGGTGACCATCACCAACCTGACGCCCAAGGGCGAGGGTGGGGATGCCATCGTGTACGAGGACGACCTGCTGGGCAATCGAGGCCTGAACGAATCGGCGGGGTCGGACAGCAGCAAGGAGTCGACCACGGTGACCGGCAGCTTCAACGTCAGTGCGCCGGACGGGGTGAAGAGCCTGAGCGTGGGTGGCATCAACCTGGTGGTGAACGGGGTGGTGGGGAGCTTCCCGCAGAGCGTGACGACACCGGAGGGGAATACCCTGACCATCACGGGGTACAACGCAGGCAGCGGGCTGGTGAGCTACAGCTACACCTTGCTGGACAACGAGGCGCACCCGACGGCGGGTGGCAACAACAGCGTGTACGAAGACTTCGCGGTGAGCCTGGTGGACAGCGATGGCGACTCGGCGACGAACACCCTGAGCGTGCAGATTGTGGATGACGTGCCTCTAGTGATGGCACCCGCCATGGGGGTCATGCTGAATCAATCTGGGGTAACCGGTACCTTCCTGCTGGATGGTGATGGCACTCTGTCCAACAACTATGGTGCTGATGGGGGGAACATCCGCTTTAACAGTGCACTAAATGGCAGCAACAGCGGGATGACATCGGGTGGCTTGCCCATTACCTATGTACTCTCTGCTGATGGCATCACCCTGACGGCCTCCACGGCCGCGGGAACTGTGTTCATCGCAACCTTGCAGCCGGGATCTGCCACCTACCAGATCCAGATGATAGGAGAGGTCGATGGCGGACAGACCACTATCGACTTCAATGGCGGCGGCTATAACTTCGTCGGTGGTAACGGGCCTTGGGCAGGCTTTACCTCGGTGGTGAATGACAGCAAGGATCTGTTACTGACGGCAATGACGGGCGGGGTGGATGGTGGCACCGTCAACACCACGGCCAATACAGGTGGGATCAGTGGTGGGGCATCGATTGGGCCTAATGAGGCGATGCGGATCGATTTCGTCGTCGACTTGACAGGCTCTCCGGGGAGTAGCGGGTCCTATGGCGATCCGGCCACTCATGCCTTCGAGGCACACTATGATGTTAATGGTGCTTCGGCCCTGTTTACCGCTATCAGTAGTGGTGGTTCCAGTGTGAAGATCATTGCCCGTCAGGATGTCGATAATGACAATGACATTGGCGATGGCAACAAAGAGTCGCTGACCGCAGTTGCTATCAGTTTCAATGGCGCGACTAGGATTGTCAGCATCGCAGCTGGCATGTCACAGACAGTCTCGGTAGGAGGGCGCAACTTTACGGTCAACTTTACCGATGATGATCCTGGCGCAGGAGTAGCCTATGTGGCGACCGTTGTGGGGGTTGTCTCAGACACCAAACTGGCTGCCTATACGGCCGATGGCTATAACAGCCTGGAATTCCATCATGCGGCAGGTAGTGACTTCAAAATTGGGGACTTTGGTTCCAGTGTTGCTACCCCCGGGATCCCGGTCAATCTGCAGTTGCCAATTACCTTGACCGACGGTGACGGGGATGCAGTTAACAGCAACATTAGCCTTAGTCTGTTGCCGGAGGCACCCTTAACTCTGGATTATGACTCCGCCGCCAGTGGCGTGGCTGTGACCTTCAACAGCACACAAGGACACGCCATAGGTTCAGACTTCGATGACAGCATCACGGGGAATAGCCTGGATAATATCTTGTCTGGTGGCTCTGGTGATGACCTGCTCTTCGGGTCGGATGGCAAGGATACCTTGGTCGGGGGAACCGGGAACGATCAGCTGAGTGGAGGTATTGGCAACGATACCCTGATCGGAGAGTCCGGCAACGACATCCTGCTGGGCGGTGATGACAACGATATTCTCGTAGGCGGAACGGGTAGTGATACTTTGACTGGTGGGGCCGGCAAGGACACCTTCAAGTGGCAGTCGGGTGAGTCTGGCGGTACCGACGTCATCAAGGATTTCACCACGGGCACCAATGGGGATGTGCTGGATCTGAGCGAACTGCTTAGTGGCGAGCATGCCAACGCAACCTCTCTGGATCAGTATCTGAACTTTGCCTCCGGTCCGGGAGCGAATAAATCGACCCTGACGATCGATCTGGATGGTTCGGCTGGGGGGACCACGACCCATACCATCTTCTTTGACAACGTGGATCTGACGGCCAATTCGACACGGACTGACCTGCAGATCATTCAGGACTTGTTGGACCAGGGCAATCTCAAGGTCGATCCTTAATCAAACCCAGGGGCCGGGCTTGCCCGGTCCCTGTTATTTGATGGAGAGGACGGCTAAGATAGCGGCAGTATCAGGAGAGCGTCACCATGCAGTCATTCAATTGGGTCGACATCGATGGCATTCGCTATAGCTGGGATGGGCAGGACAGCATCGTCTGCACCGGCCGTTTCGGCTATCAGGCCACGATGACGGGTGACAAGCTCAATGGTCTGGAGCTGGAAAGCGAGGATGGCGATCTGGCGGGTCTGCTCAATGTGGACTTCGCCGCCTCCAGCATCAGTTTCACACCGACAGAAGATGCTCCCTTGCCTCACATGGTGGTCTTGGTTGGCCATGAGTGGGGGCAGCAGGAGTATTCATTGCAGAGTCTGAGCGATACCTCTTTGCAGGGACTGCTCAGCCATGGGGAAGAGCTCGACTGGAGTGCCCTTGCCGTGGTGCCGGCTTCAGAGCCGGGCATGCCATCGCAAGGTCATGTTCTGTCGTGGGACTCATTTCATTTCGACGATGAGCCGCTGCTCGGGGCCGACGCTCCTCCGTCCGTGATCGCAAGTCATGACCACCTCTTTGGCGGCGAGATCAGCATCAACATCGACATGACCAATCAGGTACTGGATCAGATCCCCCCCTCGCACGATATATGAATCCCAATCGACGATGTGCATAATGACCTCCATCTAATCCTTGGAGGTTTTTTCTATGTGGCGTCCCCTTCTTACCCTGTCCGCACTGGTTGCCAGTGCCCCGCTGCTTGCCATCGAGGTGCCCCAGGCTCCCCATCTGGTGGTCAGCGGTTATGCCGAGCAGAAGGTCGAGCCCGACATGCTGACCCTTAATGTGGCGGTGACTGCACTGGAGAAACAGGGCATCAAGGCCAAGCAGAAGGTGGATACCAAGGTCGCCGCCTTCTTTGGCCAGCTGGAGGGACTCGGCATCAAGCGCAGCGATGTGGAGGCCGGCAACCTGGTGATCTCCCCCGAGTATCAGTATCCCCAGAACAAGCAGCCCGAGATGGTGGGTTATCGTGCCCAGCGCCAACTCTCCGTCAAACTCTATCAATTGGACAAGCTGAGTCAGCTGATGGATACCGCCCTCAAGGCGGGGCTGGAGTCCGTCTCCCAGATTGAATACGGTCTCAAGTCGCCGCAGACCATCAAGGAGCAGGCCCGTCTCGGTGCCGTGACCGATGCCACCAGCAAGGCGGAGTCTCTGGCCAAGGCGTTTGGCATGAAGCTTGGCAAGGTCTACAGCGTCGAGTATCGCAACAGCTCGCCGGTACCTGTCTACAGCCGGGCCATGAAGGCCGCCGCCCCTGCTGCCGACATGATGGAAAGCAGCTACCAGCAACAGCAGATCAGCATCACGGACAACGTGGAAGCCGTCTTCCTGCTGGAATAAGCCGCCGACCCCCATATCGTGTGCTTTCAAACCCGAGGCCAGGCCTCGGGTTTGTTGTTTTGGGGGAGAGGCATGGCTTTGCTCGGAGCAAGACAGCAACGGGGGGTTGATGATGCAAGCAGGAGCAGCACCGCAATGGAGGCCATATGGGGGCCGGTAAAAAGAAAAATGCCGGTCACAGACCGGCATTTTTTATGTCTACTTAATCCCATTAAATGCTACAAAACCGTTGACATATCAATGCATGGTGCCTAGCTTCAATCCAGTGAATTCCATCAAAATTGACCGTCATCCGGCGGGAAAGTGGGGGGATAAGTGGGGGGGTAGGATTTGTCCTCACTAGGCAGGAGAATAGGATGGGCAAGTTTGAACCTAATGAAGTAGGGCATTTGGTCGAACCAGGTACCTATGAAGATGGCGACGGTTTGCGGTTGGAGATCAAGGCGAGGGGCTCCAAATCCTGGACGTATCGCTATCAACTTAATGGCCGGCGTCGTGAGATGGGGCTGGGTAAATTCCCGACCGTGTCCCTGAAACATGCTCGTCTACTTGCCGCCGACGCGCGCAAGCAGTTGAGCATGGGAATCGACCCTTTAGCGGCCTGTGACACACAGCGCGCCGCTCAGCGCGAGGCGGAACGCCAAGCTGCAGCGCGTCGAATTAGCTTCCAACAAATAGCCTTAGACTATCATGCCGCCCATGGTGCTTCATGGTCCGACAAATGGCGCAAAGGCTGGCTGCGGAAGTTGGAGCTGCACGCCTTTCCCCTCATTGGCCACCTCTCAGCCGACGCTATCCAGACCGAGCATATCCTTAACGTGCTGCGCCCGATCTGGGCAATCAAGAACCGCACCGCTGACGAGGTCCGCGGGCAGATAGAGCAGATCCTGGATGCCGCCAAAACTCGTGGATTACGTGAGGGAGACAACCCCGCACGCTGGCGTGGCCACTTGTCAAATCTGCTGAGTAGGACGGAGAAAAAGAAAGCCCGGAAGCGCCAGCACTTCCCAGCCATGCACTGGTGCGATATTCCCAAACTCATGGCTGAATTGTCATTACTTACCAGCCGTGATGCTGTAGCGGCCCGTCTGTTGATCCTGACTGGCGCCCGCTCCAAAATGATCCGCTTCGCCCAGTGGTCAGAATTTAACTGGGAGACTAAAGTGTGGTCGCTATCCTCCAGCCGTATGAAGATGCGTGAGGCCTTTGTGATTCCCTTAGCGCGCGAAGTTATTACCCTGCTGCAGGGCATGGAACGAATGGAAGGAAGTCCCTATCTGTTTCCAGGCCAGGGTAAGAGTGGCGTGATGCATGCAAATGCCATCCGCACCTTATTGCACCGGATGGGTTACTCCAATATTACCCGGCACGGCTTTCGTTCCAGCTTCCGGGACTGGGCCAGCGATCTTACCGACTACCCGCGCGAAATTTGCGAGTTGGCACTGGACCACGATGAACGTGACGAGACTGAAAGTGCCTATTCCCGTTCAGTCCTTCTGGAAAAGCGCCGTCCGTTGATGGCGGACTGGGCACGCTATGCCACCACGGCACCCACCGATAACATTCTGCAGGGAGTATTCAAACGAGAATGAAGGGACGCGGTAAAAAACGAGTCGTGCGCGCATATCATCGCGGAGATTGGCTTACTCTCAATGAGGTCGCCACCCTACTGGCGCAACGCGACCAACGGTCGGGTGAAGAGCTGCGTCAGGGGAAAGACCGCTGGCGCAAACGAATCGAATACGCGGTGAAGGCTAATAAACTGATGAAGGTGGAGAAACTGTTCAAGATCGATGATTTGGCTGCTTGGGCACGGACGCTGAAAGTCAGTGGTGTGGACTGGTTAACCAAGCTTGATGATCTGCCTCGTCCCACACTGCGTGACAGTGTAGAGGAAATTGCTTCGGTCAACGATGAAGAGCAAGGTATTCGCCTTCCCGATAGTCTCGAGGATTGTCACGAAGAACTCCGAAGACTCCGTAGTGAGAATAGAGACCTGAAGCAAGAGATAGAACAATTGCGCGAACCGGCCGCAAAGTATGTGGCACTGTGTATCAACCATCAAGAGGCCGCACGCAAGCGCCAGAATTAGTTACTACTGCAAGACCGTTTCCCAAACTTCCCCTATCTCAGATGATCAATACCTCCGAGACGCTCTGACTGCATAGCCAGGGCGCTCTGCGCACGATTGGCAGACCGACTGTACCCATTCATCGGCTGGCCAGTTGTTCGTCGGTGTTGTCGGACTTTGCCCTTGCCTGCTCAATGACAAGCCAGGTGTGAACGCCACGGCTCATGTCCTCCTGCGATATCAACTGAGCCCCCCCAAAATCGGGCTGGTCTGGGAGGGTTGTTACCTGTTGGTATTAGAGAAGTGTGAGTACCCGTGTGCTGGATGCGCTACCACACATTCAGTTCGGATTACGTCGGTAGTTAGATAAAGAATGTAGAGAAACTAGCTTCACTTTGTAAGTGATTTTTCTCTACATATAATGAAAAAGCTAAGTCCACTCAGCCCTATCGGGCACCAAGGAGATTTAGCAATGTCTACTCATTCCCACACCCCCGAACGCCGCATCATGCGGCTTCCGCAGGTCAAAACCGCTACTGGTTTCGGTCGCGCCTGGATTTACGAGCTGATGAAGCGTGGCGAGTTCCCCCAGGCTCGCAAGATCGGCACCCGTGCCATTGGCTGGGATTCTGAGGAGATCCAGCAGTGGGTATCTCAGCGGTTGGATGGCGGGGCCAACTAGTATGCACCCCTGCCAATACATGCAACAGTGCAGCGAGGCTAACGACAGCCAGCGCTGCCTGTACCCACCACCCCACACCTGGTCTCTGAACAACTGGCAAGCCCAACGCAAGGCCACCAAAGACCATCACATCTTGATGTGTCACGCCTTGCTGCAGCATCGTACCCGGCTGGGCAAGGAAACCGCTGAACATCACTACATCAACGAGTCAAACATGATTAACCGTTTGGTGTTGGGGATGGAGAGCAAGCAATGGCTTACCGAGCAGGGACTGGAGGGGGAACTGCGCCGCCACCTGACGGCGTATCAGCTGGATCAACTCGCTTTTCTGGAGCGTAGCAATGTCATCCTCTTGGATGCTGATATGTCCTTCATTGAGCGCAAGGGACAGCTGACCGGGTTGTTAGTGCCCTGTACAGAGTTGGCACGTGATGTGCCTTTGAGCTCGCCCGATGCGGAGGCGTAAATCTGTCGCTGTGGTGGGGTCAGCCGATGATGGACTGGTTCCACCTACCTGCACACCTTACACCTCACACCTGCTCACCTGTACCCCGTTGTCCCCGTCCGACGTTGACCAATCCACCATAGCTAACCACTGCATGGTGGCCTCTATCGAATTCGCTCTCGCAATTAGCACGATTTGTGCTAATCCCGCCATGGTAATCCCGCCACAAAGAAAGGCAGGTTTCCAGCAATGGCGCGGGTTGACGGTGAGTGTTAATCATAAAAAAACAGCGGTTATTTATAATATCTATAAGGGGGTTATTAAGGTCTATTTCCACGAAGAAGCAGTAGTGCACGAATGGTATCTTTCTTGGTGGGCGGCACATGTCTGATGGCGATATGCTGCCGTCTGCAGTCGTAGCCAAGCTGACCGGTAGCCCCAAGCGCAAACAAGGCGAGCGCTATGACTATGTGACTCATCGGAATGCATACTCATTTGCCGGAAATCACTACCCGATCAACTCGGCCAAGTCAGGCTGCTATACCCTGATCTTGCGGCGAGCAATCGAGCAACTCACCACCATGGTCAGCATCTACCGGCGGGTGCTGTTTATCCGGCTTGATCTTCACCATCCCCAGCCAGCACCGACCAGCGAGCATGTCAGTGCGTTCATTGAGGCAGCACGCAAGCATGTCCTGCGCCGTTACCAAACGGAGCATATGGGGTTCCTGTGGGTGAGGGAGCAAGAGCATGTCCCGCGCCAGCATTACCACCTAGTCTTGATGCTGGATGGTGACAAGATAAGGCACACTGGCAAGTTGCTTAAGACGCTTGATGAGATCTGGGGACGAAAGGGGGGAACCACCTCAATACCCACGAAGCCATACCTCCTCATTAATCAACCTGAGTTGTTGGCTGAATCCGTCTACCGCGTCAGTTACCTCGCCAAGGCAAGGGGGAAGGGATTTCGGCCGAATGGTGCTCGTGATTTTGGCTGCTCGCGCATCAAATCAAGGGCTCCTTAGCAGACCTTAAAGAGCAATTACCCCTGTAGGTGCTGCGACGGAAACAATCTCTTGCGATGATGAGTGTGCCGGGATCAATACAGGTAATACGAGGCTATGAAGAATGCAGATCCAAACGTGTTCAATCCATTTTCTATCCAGAGAAAATTGGAAGTAGTCATCGGTACCGGACAAGACAGTCGAGAAAGTGGAGCAGTGAAGTTTGGGAGGATGCCCAATGAATTCGTTGATGAAAATGGGCACAAGCCCGCTGATGAACAGTGTGGAAATCGCTGAACTGACGGGTAAGCGGCATGACCATGTGCTGGTCGATATCCGCAAAATGCTGGCTGAAATACAATCTCCCGAAAAGTCGGGAGATTATAAAGACAAGATGGGGCGTATCCAGCCATGTCTGATGTTGGATAAAGAGGAGTCCCTTTGCCTAGTTGCGGGCTACAACGCTGACCTGCGGATGCGGATCATTCGCCGTTGGCAGCAGTTGGAGCAGTGGAGCCCCAAGGTCCCGCAGAACCTGCCCGATGCGTTGCGGTTAGCCGCTGAGCTGGCCGAGCAGAATATGGTACTTGAGCAGAAGTTGGCTGAAAATGTCCCCAAGGTGGAGTTCGCCGACATGGTTGCTGGGGTAGACAAGGGGATTCATCTCGGCAACTTTGCCAAGACGGTAGGCATCGGACCGAAGCGGATCTTCTCGCTGTTGCATGAGCTGGGGATCCTGATTAAGGGCGGCAACCGGCATAACTTGCCCTATCAGGAGTATCTGGAACGAGGCTATTTCACTGTGGTGGAGAGGCCTTATATGGTTTATGGGGAGATGCGATTAGGGTTTTCACCCTTGCTCACCGGCACAGGGCAGCAGTGGCTGGTCAAGAAATTGTTGGATAGCGGCTATCTGAAGGGGGTGGCAGCTTAACGCACAATTACAACCTGCATGCGGCGATTCGTGGCTGGGTTGCAGCTCTGCTTGCAATGCCACCGATTGTGTTCCACCACAGCACTATAGCGACAGTACACAAGCTCAAGGGGTAGAAAAGCGCGAGAAGCTGTCTGGGGGAAGATGGATTGATAGTCGCACATCTGTGCAACTATATCGTCCTCCCCCCTGTAGGGCTGGAACCAGTCTCCCCTCCTCGTAAATACTGGTCGCCTATGACCATTTCCCCTATGCCTACAACAGTTTCCCCCGACTGGCACCGCATCGAACTTGCATACTGTGCTGGCCGTCAGAGTGTGCGCCAAATAGCGATAGAGTACGGTGTTTCACATACCGCCATTAACAAGCGGGCCAAGACGCACGAATGGTCAAGAGTCACAAAACCAGGTAACGCGACCTCATCTTCAGGTATGCGTACGGCCCCTATAAGTGGCGCTGGTCATGTGAACGCCATAACTCAGGTTATGATCCCAGTTTTCGCTCCTCAGGTTTCCACTGTGGAAACCAATACGTCGAATACCAAATCGGTAACTAGAGGTCGTCGGAGTGCATACACGAACGAGTTGGGGGAGGCCATATGCAGCGCCATCGCTGATGGGGTCAGTCTACGAGCAGTGTTGGCTCGTCCGGGTATGCCGTCCAAATCCATGGTGATGCGTTGGTTGGCTGATGAACGCTACATGGCATTTAGGGACCAGTACGCGCGCGCGCGCGAGGATTTGGCCGACAAACTGGCCGACGAGATCCTCCAGATTGCCGATGACGGCAGCAATGACACCTTCCTCGACGCCAACGGGAACGTAAAAGTTAACCATGATGTGATTGCTCGAGCCCGCCTGCAGATCGATGCTCGTAAATGGCTGGCCTCAAAGCTGGCTCCAAAGAAGTACGGCGATGGGGGGCAGCGAGATAATTTGGGTGTTAACCACGGGAGCATGCAGGTGAAATCGATAGTCACGTTTGTGAATCCACCCAACTGGGACGAAGACGGCAAGGTTTTAAAGGATGACTGAATGTGCAAGAGTGAATGAAAGTTTAAGAGCCAGCGTTACAATCTCGTTCGGGACGAAGGAGTCGGAGGTTCGAATCCTCTCATACCGACCAAATTCAACAAGGGCTTAGCTTCGGCTAGGCCCTTGTGCTTTTCCGGTCCCCACAGTTCTGTGGGGCACTTGTGGGACATTTTTCTGGATACCCCTTTTGCGCCCTCATCTATGGCCAGCGCCAGGCCACTCACCAATAGCAGTTTTATCCCTCCGTTCAGCCGGAAAGGGTGTCACTTTTAGTTAACCCTCATAGTTGAAGCAACCCAGTCATCAGTGCCACTGCCTCATGCCATAAAGCGGCTAGCCAGCGGGCAGAGATTTCACGGGCTGGTCTGTGCTTGACGCACAACCGAGTTCTGTGTCGTTTCTGGGGTTGGTGGATCTGTATATTCGCTGGGGTCTGGATTGCTCACCCCTGCCTGAAATAGTGGCCAGAGGGCGAAAATCGCCCGAAAGCTGACCTCGCAAGCTCCGGCCCTCAAATGCCCCTCAATACGTCGCAAACTTTCAGCATGGAAACGCCCTGGTAGGGGTCGCAAAACGCGGCGCAGGCGGTTGATTTTCGACAGGGGGCTCGTTTTACCTAGTGAAGTCGGCCATTAAACATATAAGCGATTAGGCGATTATAGATTAGGGCGGGTTTCGGATCGCTTCAGCTCTGTTTTGAGATCCCCGAGGCACCCCGCTGGGGTCGCCTTCGGTACCATACAAGGCAGTATCCATAGGGAGATATCACAGTAATGAAAAAAGGGATGTTGGAACTGCTGATGATCGGGGCTTGTTTTTGGGAACCACTTCAGGCGCAAGAGTTGAAAGATGTTCCCATTGCCGAAGTGCTGAAGGTGGCAGAGCAGGGTGATGCCAATGTGCAATTCTACCTCGGCTGGAAATACGACAAGGGCGAAGGGGTGGCGCAGGACGAGAAACAGGCAGTGGCCTGGTACCGCAAGGCGGCCGAGCAAGGCGATGCCGATGCGCAGCTCATGCTTGGCTTGAAGTACGAATATGGCGAAGGGGTAGCGCAGGACCATAAACAGGCGGTGGCCTGGTACCGCAAGGCTGCCGAGCAAGGAAATGCCATGGCGCAAATCAACCTCAGCGTGATGTACGGTAATGGTCGTGGGGTAGCGCAGGACCATAAACAGGCGGTGGCCTGGATGCGCAAGGCCGCCGAGCAAGGCTTTGCCGATGCGCAATTCAGACTCGGTGCGACGTACGCGGATGGCCAAGACCATAAACAGGCGGTGGCCTGGATGCGCAAGGCCGCCGAACAGGGTCATGCCAAGGCGCAATTCTATCTCAGTCTGATGTACAGCCTAGGTCATGGGGTGGCGCAGGATGACAAGTTGGCTTACGTCTGGAGTTCTGTGGCAGCGGCCAATGGACTGGCCGAGGCAGTAAAAAAACGTGACACCTACGCAAAGCGTTTGCTGCCAGCGGCATTGGCAGAGGCACAGGCACTGGCTGGCCAATATTTTGAGCAGTACCAACCGAAGCAGTAACCTTTTGTATTAAAATCATCAATAAGGGGCGTGCAATATGCGCTCATGTCCAAAATGTAAATCTATCCAGCTCAATAAAGAGCTATGGCATCAGGTTGTTCCTAATGCGTTTGCTATCGGTGGTGGTGATGCCCATGGACAAGCGGGAGACTTGGTCTGTGATTTGTGTGGCTTTCGGGGTCTCCGAACAGCTTTGACGACGCAATTACGACAAAAAAACAAGATGAATAAATTCATTAGCTGATTACATCAGTCTGTGCATAAGGGGGGGGGTACGGTAAATCCGGCGCCCCTTTATGCTACCTGGCTCTTCAGTGTGGCTCATAGCTTCTGTTTTCAGCAATTTGAGCGTTGCCACTCACATTATTCCTTCGGTACAAGGATCACATACTCATATGGAGTTCTGTAGTAGCCTCTATTAATCTCGATTAGGCCTAATTCATGCAGAGTCATCGCCCATGGCATCATCTGTCTTCAAGTGCTCTTTCTGGCTTCAAGCCTTTTTGTTGCGTCGTGGTCTACAAGCACCAGATCAACGCGGGCTCTACGCCTATCACTGTAGCCATGAGGAATATGTTGCTCTGCGGGATTTGCTCCGCCAACTAGGGGGGGGCGATGCGATATTACAGGATAAGGCTGCCTGTGCTTGTTTGGTGCTTTATGGCTCGGAGTGGTATCGACGTGAGTACCGCAGCGAATATGCCTGGACTTGGGACCCAATCTGGAAAACTTTGGGATTTAACCTGTCGCCGGGAGGACTGAGTAAGGCCATCCCTAAAGGGCTGGAGGGGTATTGGAAACGTCCCCTTCATTTCTACGAAGCAGGTCATCGGGATTTTCTGGGGTCGCTGTTTGGCGAGGGGGGCTTGCCCTTTCAGGTATTGCGTGAGGGAGGTAGCCGCTTCCAGTCTCTGTTTGATCGTTTGCTAAGGCAGAATGACCAGTGGCACCTGTTGGGATTTAACACCCTCCAGCAGGTGGAGCAACAGCTGGAAAAGGCAAACCTTCCTCAGGTGTTTGCCTCACGTACGTCGGTCGAACTGATCGCGCGCATGCTTGATGAGCTTGTCGCTTTGGTCAGAAATTATAGGTTGGCGCAGGCGGATGAGCCTGTTGTCCACCTAGATGCCCTGAATCCCAAGTGGCGAGAATTGTTTCCTCTACCTCTGGATAACGAGACTGGCAGCGAACTCCTAAATGGTTTGTTAAAGACTGCGACTGTCGAGGGCAAAAGGCGACACCGGGATACTAGGGGATGGTCCTGTCGACACCTTTGGCATGAGGCGCAGCCGGATGTGTTCAAGGTTCAGATCTCAACGCCTGAGGAAGTTGTGATTCGTCTTACGGCACAACCATCCACCACTCGTTTTGAGCTGGTTATTGCCGAAGATGGGTTGGTGATTGCTGACCTTGGTCCCGGCTATGCGCTGGTGGAAAATGGTGTTGCGCGCATTCGCTTGCGCCTGCGAGAGGTGATTGGCAAGCGGCGGGATTGCACTATTCCTCTGAGCCTGGTGGCTATGGCTGGCGGTATGCAGATTGCTACCCTGCAGATAGAAGGTAGTGCGGTGGCGCTGGGTGAGGTTCCGTTAGGCTTTGAGCCAATGAACGACCGCTGCTGGCAGCTGTGCGGACAGGCCTCATTCAATATGGCCGGTGAAGAGTTGCTGCTGGTGTTGCCTGACGGTGGCAGTTTGAGCATACCTGACTATTGCGGAGAGGTCATTTACAGCGATATGCCCCCGACGCTCTCGCGTTGTACGGTCAAGGTGCAGGGTAAGGCGCAACTCCTGGTTGAGGGGGAAGAGTGTTACCGGATACGCACGGGCCATGTCGCCGGCATTGGGATTGGATTGGAGCTGACTGGTGCCCAGACCGGATGGTCGACCAAGCCTGCTATGACCTTTGTCGGCCTGCCTCGTGTGCAGTGGCCGACCGCTGCTGGAGAGCTGCAACAGCAAGGCAGTGACCTATATGTTGCTGGCAAGCAGCCAGGTACCGGCTTGCTGCAGGAGATGCTCGGTACTCAGTATGTATCGGTGCGCAACCGCGCCGGCGATACCTTGCTGCGCCGCAGGGTAGGCATCTTGCCGACGGATTTCCGTGTTGAGCTGCGTAGTGGTGAGGCACCGGGGATGGGCAGCATTCTGGTGTACTCCCGACAGCGCTGTCTGCTTCAGGTTGATGACGCAAGCCTACAGGTACAGCAGGTAAAGCATGAAGATCATACAGAGCTTAAGCTTTCGGCAAAGGGCTTCCCCCCGATCAGGGTCCGGCTTTCCGTTTTCCCGAGCTTGATGGCCGATCCGGTGGAAATTGATTTGCCATTTCCCAGTTCGGGTTGCTTGGCTTTTGACGGCAACGGGAAGCAGCTGAAACGTACTTTCAGTGTCGATGACCTACTTGGGGCCAGATTGTTTTTGTTTGGCCTATCCGATACACCCACTCGCTTTGGTATTGAGCTGACCCTCAGGGGCAGCGTGGCTAGGAATGCTTGTTACAGCTGGTGCTACACGGCTGCTGAGAAGCCGCTAGAGATCAGTCTGTTCAGTATCCGTGAGCAGATTTTTGATCTGCTGTCGCTTCAGTCAGGTATCGATCAGGTCGCCGAGTTACGGGTGTTTGGTAACGGTCAAGACGTCAGTTACCGCATCCGTAGGTATGCGGCGGAGATGCAGCTGGATCTCGATGGTCGGATGTTGTGTACTGCCAATCTGCACTATGACTCTGGCGATATCCCTAAGCCGGTATTGATGCTGTTGCATGACCCTATGCGTAGTCCCATCGAACTTACTTCCCGAACATCTGATGGTGTACCCACTGGCTACTTCGAGTTGCCGGCAGCCGTTGAGAGGGACGGTCCTTGGCTGGTACTGCCCAGAGCTGACTCATCGGTATCCTTCCGTCCGCTCTTTTTCGCAGGAGACTGGCAGCCTGTGGTGTCTGGCGAAGATATCCAGAGTCTGCAAAAGGCAGTGCTTACCTTCGATCATGCATCACCTGTCAGTTCTTTCGCGTCCGTACTGGATGCCATGGCGATAAACCCCATGCATAGCGGCTGGCAGTTTTTGCAGGCCTTGTATGAAGGATACGGCTATCTGCCGTTGGCTACCTTCGAGGTCTGGAAGGCTCTGGTGGGACATACCCACGCATTTGCGATGGCTCTATTCAAGTTTGAGATGGAGGCGAAATTTCTTGGCCGGTTGGAGGCTGAGTTCCCCCTTTTCTGGGAGTTTCTTCCCATCGCAGAAATCCATCTTGCGGCCAAGCGTTTTGCTGCATTCCTTAAGGTGAAGGGAGTTGCTGAAGAGGCTGCTGATACCCTGATCGGACGAATGTTTTCGAGATTGGGGGATACCTATCCATCCTACGGTCAGAGTGTGCAGCACTTCCTTTCAGGCAAGCCTGTTGGCCCGGAGATCAAGGTGCCTCTAGCGGTCCTGCATGGCTGGTACCTTGAGTTGATTCGCGAGCGCAGCGAGGCCCAGTGGCCGGAGTTCGGGGGCAAGCGCCTAGAGCGTTGGTACAGCAGCCAAAGCGACTCGGTAATCGCTTTTAAGCCGGATATGGATTACCGCAATGCAGTGCGCTATCTCCCGGTTTTTGCTGCTGCAGTCGCCTGTGGCAAAGCCCAGTTCACCGATGTATTTACGGACGGAGTGGAGGCGATTTTCTTCCTGCGCCAAGTCCGCGATTTCGATTCAAAATGGTTCAACTCAATCTACCAGTATTGCTTGTTGAACAGCGTCATGGAAATGAATAAGGCCGAGTTGTTAAATGGATAAGTATTTTTCTGGACTGGTCGAGCAGGCGCTTTCCCGCACCACTGAGTCCACCTTGAGCATCTTGAGTATCACCGATCCAGGCTTGCGTGAGCACCTCGGTAGTCTGATGCGTGCGGACTGCGGCAAAGATGGGGCATTCTTGGCGCCCCCGCTGTTCGAACAGACCTTCGGCTGGGAAGAGTCTTCGCTCACGATGGAGCAGCTGGCGAGTGATGAGCGCTTGCTGAGTAGGGAAATTGTTGCTTCGCTCGACGGCAAGTCAAATGGGCGTTATCGCTTTGGTGCTGGCTGGAAGCCATTTACCCACCAGTTGGCTAGCTGGCGCTCCTTACTGGATAAGAAACATTCGGTAGTTGTTACCAGTGGCACCGGCTCGGGCAAGACCGAATGCTTTATGGTGCCAGTGCTGGAGGATCTGTATCGGGAGTACCAAGATTTAGGACGCAAGCCGCTGGTCGGTGTTCGGGCGTTGTTCCTCTATCCACTTAACGCCCTGATTAATTCCCAGCGCGAGCGTTTGAATGCCTGGACTCAGAGCTTTGGAAGTGGCATCCGTTATTGCCTTTACAATGGCAATACACCGGAGTTGCAGGCCAAGGTGCGCAGTGAGCAGAGCCAAAAGCCTAACGAAATTCTGTCGCGCGAGCTGATGCGCTTGCAGCCGGCCCCCATTCTGGTCACCAACGGCACCATGCTCGAATACATGATGGTGCGCCAGGTTGATTCACCCATCGTAAGAATGTCCAGAGAGCAGAAGTCGCTGCGCTGGATCGTCTTGGATGAGGCTCACACCTATGTGGGGTCGCAGGCTGCCGAATTGGCATTGCAGTTGCGCAGGGTGATGACAGCCTTCGGCGTTACGCCCAAGGATGTCCGCTTTGTTGCGACCTCGGCGACGATTGCCGGTGAGGACGCTGTAGGACAGCTCAAGCAGTTCCTTTCTGATCTGTCGGGGGTGCCAGTTGCGCAGATTGATGTTTGGGGCGGGAGCCGCGTCATTCCTCCACTGGCACAGTGTAAACAAACGCCGGTTGCGCTCGATACGCTCGAATCCATGTCGGCGTTTAACGAGAACGATCCAGAAGTTCACCCCGATCGATACGAAGCGCTGGTGCACTCTCCACAAGCCCGCGCGCTGAGAAACCTGCTGGTTACCAGTCCTAAGCCATTGAAGTTGACTGAGATGGTTAGCTACATGCGTCAGGAAGGGGGGGGGGCGCTATCGCAAGGAGAAATACTGCGCTGGCTGGATGTGTGTTCGGGTACTCGTCCTACGGCTAGCGAACCTGCGTTTTTGAAATTGCGAGCGCACTTCTTTCAGCGTACTACACACGGATTGTGGGCATGTTTTGACAAAAACTGCTCGGCAAAGTCGCAAACGGCTCTGCAGCAAAGCTGGCCCTTTGGCTATGTCTACGCCAACCAAAGACAAACCTGTAACTGTGGCAGCCCGGTATTCGAGCTGGCGTTTTGCAATGATTGCAATGAGCCACATCTGCTCGCACGGGATAAGAACGGAAAGCTAATCCAGTGGGAAAGCTCCGGGGGGGATGAGTTTTCCCTCCAGGCTGAAACACCCGTTGAAGAGGATTCGGATGATGCTTCTGTCGGGCCGTTTTCGATCAGGACGCCGTTGGTGCTGTGTTCATTCGAAAATACCGGTAGCGTCTATATCCCCGTTGAGATTGATAAGTTCGCTGGTTCATTCGATGCGACTTCTTGTGAGCGCGTAAGCCTTGGGGTGAGGGATCTTGATGCTGTGTGCAGTCGCGCCAGTTGCGGCTTGAGCGGGCTGCACGGGGCGTCTCCATTCCGACGCGCCATGCTTGGCGGTCCCTTCTATGTGGCCAATGCCGTGCCGACAGTTCTTGAGTACTGTCAGGACTATCAGGAAGAAGATCAGAAGCCGGATTATGGTCCCCAGTCTCTGCCGGGTAGAGGCCGTCGGCTGATTACCTTTACGGACAGCAGGCAGGGCACGGCGCGTATGGCTGTTCGTATGCAGCAGGAGGCCGAGCGCAGCAGGTTGCGCGGACTTGTCTTGGAAATTCTGAGCTGGCACCAGCGGAGCCAGACCACCTCTTCGACTGATGCCAGCAGCCTCGACCCGTCGGTGTTACATCAACTTATTGCCAAGGCGAAAGCTGACGTGGAGTTGTACTGCAGCATTGGCATCAAGGAGGAAGCCAGAGCCGCAGAGGAAAAAGTCGCACGACTCTCGGCCATGCTAGCTGCAACTACTGGATCAAAAATTAGGCCAAAGCTGGTTTCTCTAGCCTGGCCGGAGCTCGTCAAAGAGCTTAAGCAGAAGGCTGATTTGAAAGGCTCTATGCTGCTCTACAACATGTATCAGAAGCCCGAGATCTTTAGGGAAGATGACGGCCCCTTCAAATTGGCGGAGATGTTGCTATTCCGTGAGTTCAGGCGCCGTCCAAAGCGACAAAATAGTCTGGAAACCCAAGGACTGGTCAGGGTCGATTACGTTGGCATGGATAAAGTCCATGAAGTCCCTATGTACTGGGAGCAGAAAGGCCTAACGCTGGATGATTGGCGTAATTTCCTGAAGGTGGCGTTAGACTTTTATGTACGTGAGAATAGCTATATCCAAGTCGATGAGGGCTGGCTGAGTTGGATTGGCAGTCGATTTTCCGCCAAGAGTCTTCGGCATCCGGAGTCGAAAGAGGCTGATGAGAGCCGGGTCAAACGTTGGCCTCAGATCCGTAACGGCAACTATTCCCAACGACTGATCAAGCTGTTGTTGCTTGGCGCAGGTCTGAGCCCGGCCAGCACGGCTGACGTTGATCTGGTCAATGCTTGGCTGCGGGCTGCCTGGGCTCAGTTGACCAAGCCGGGGGCGGCGCTCAAAGCGGACGAGAACAGATACTTCCTGCCCAGAGAGCACATGCTGCTCTCGTTGGTTGATCGTTGCTATGTCTGCCCGGTAACCAACAAGCTGTTGGATACGACCTTTAAAGGCCTTACCCCTTACCTGCCTACACATCTGGATTTCACTCGGCTGACTGATGAGCAGCGCAAAGGCTATCAAGCGGAGCAGGTAGAGCTGCCAGATCTGTGGGAGTTTGATCGCACGCAGGACGATTATGCGCCTGGGCTGGCACGTATAAGAAACCTGGTGGCGAATGATCCTTTGGTCAGCAATCTGCGATCGCGGAACCTGTGGACAGATATCAATGATCGGGCGGTGGAGGGTGGATACTATTACCGCACAGCAGAACACTCTGCCCAGCAGTCGTCCGAACGCCTCGACTCCTATGAGGACATGTTCAAAAAGGGGCAGCTCAACGTCTTGAATTGCTCCACCACCATGGAGATGGGGGTGGATATTGGCGGTATTTCTGCGGTGGTCATGAATAATGTACCGCCACACCCGGCAAACTATCTGCAGCGTGCTGGTCGTGCTGGGCGAAGCAAGGAGTCCAGGGCGCTTGCCTACACCCTTTGTAAAAACAACCCGCATGATCAACAGGTTTTCGCCAATCCGGGTTGGCCGTTTGAGACTAAGATCCCCGCGCCAGTAGTGGCGTTGAATTCCGAGCGACTCGTGCAACGGCACGTTAACTCACTACTGTTGGCGGACTTTCTCTGCAATGTGGTTGGTCCTACTCAGACAGAGAAAACCAGTTTGAATACCCAGTGGTTCTACGATGATGAGCACGGTGTTTCGCAGTGCGACCGGTTTATTGAGCGACTGGTGCAGGTTGTCTCTGATCTGGATGGTGCACTGAAGGACTTGGTGAGGGGCACGGCTCTGGCCGGTGTGGGCGCGGCTCAGCTGCGTCGTCGTGCAGTCGATGCAATCAAGCCATTGCAGAGTCGATGGTTGAAGAGCTATCGCTTCCTGCTTTCTGAGGAGAAGCAGGCGAAAGCCAACAGCCCTTATCTGAAGCGCCTTCAAATAGAAAAGACCCGCCATTGCAATGAGTACCTGTTGCGGGACCTTGCGGCGCGTACCTTCCTGCCCGGCTACGGCTTCCCCACCGATGTGGTTAACTTCGATAACTTCACGATAGAGGATTACGTTCGTGAGCGTAATGCTGGCAGCGCTCTCAAGCAGGACCGTGAGGACAATGTATCCCGATACAAGGGACTTCCTTCACGCAACCTGTCGATAGCCATTCGTGAGTACGCTCCGGGCGCAGAAATTGTTCTAGATGGTCGGGTGTTCAGATCTGCCGGTGTTTCCCTTCACTGGCATAACCTCAATGCAGACAGCAAAGAGGCTCAGAAATTGGATATCGCGTGGCGTTGTGATGTCTGCGGCACGGTGGATTATGAGGAGGCGCTGTTGAAGGCCGACGAGCTGACTTGCAGCAATGTCGACTGTCAGGCGCTGATTAAGCCCCAGAACCTTCGTAAGGTCCTGCGGCCCACCGGCTTTGTCACCGATGCCTATGTGTCGGCATCCAATGACATCCAGCATCAGAAATTCATCCCAGTTGAAACTGCCTGGGTTTTCGTAAATGCCAGCAAGACTCCGCTGCCAAATCCGGCAGTCGGGGCGATGACCTATGGTGCCGATGGGAAGGTCTTCCATCATAGCTCAGGTGAGCACGGAACAGGTTTTGCCTTGTGCATGAGTTGTGGCCGAGCGGAGTCCATGCAGCCGGATGGAACGTTTCCGCGAGACCTGTCTCCGTCCGGTGACCACTATCCGCCGCGCCCGACCAAAGAGGATAAGGACCAGAACAACAAGCGCCTCCCGTGCCAGGGAAGCGGGAGCATTCTTCCAAGCGTAAGCCTTGGTGCTGTGGCTACCACTGATGTGTTTGAGCTCATCTTGCATCATCCAGTACGCGGTGAGTTTATTTCAGACTCGGCGCAGGGCAGTGTAATTGCCATGACGCTCGCTGTAGCTCTGCGTGCCGCCCTGGCTGAGATATTGGGGGTATCTGCTTCCGAACTGGGCTATGCAACCCGCCCAAGCAAGCTGCCCAGCGGGCAGTCCATTCGCGTCCTTCAGCTTTTCGACGTCATCAGCGGTGGTGCGGGCTTTGCTACTAGCGCACCGTTGCATGTCGAACGACTGCTGCGCGGGATGGTGGAAAGGCTCCACTGCAAGCATTGTGAAACTGGCTGTAGTGAGTGCCTGCTGGACTCTCAAACGCGGTATGATCACGACAAGCTGGATCGCCAGGCAGCGCTCGACTGGCTAGGCTCGGACTTTATTCATCACGTGGGGTTGACCACCGAAAACAAACTCTCCTTTGCTGATGGCCAATATGCGCCTGGCAGCATTGAGAGCGTTCTGCGCCGGCTGATCAATGAGGGGGCTGAGAGGGTCACTCTGCTGACCTCTGGTGATATGGCGGAGTGGGATCTTCTTGCACCACAGTTTCGTAAGGCGATTCAGACCTATGTTCTGGCTGATGAGCTGACTGTTGATCTGCTCGTGCCAGCGGATATCAACGATGGGGAGCTCGTGCAGGATCTCGAGCGGCTGTCGAGCCTTGGAGTTAATGTCGGGAATGCCATTACTAAGCCAGGTGAGCATGTCGTTGCCCAAGCATTTATAGGGGGCGAGGTTATTACGCTGGCCTCGCGCAGCCTTGTGGCAACCGTCCCAGGCTGCAGCTGGCATCAAAGCGATGAGCTAGTCGTTCTCTCAAGAAGTCAGCCGGGTCTTGACTGGAAAGCGATGGACTTCTCCAGGGGGGCGAGTGGATCTTTTGGCGGGGTAGGGATCGTCGATATATCAATTCACGATGAGCTCAATGGGTCGCTGCTGCAGTTTGGTGAGCGTTTCTGGGAGCTGCTTGGCGCTAGAGATCAGCAAGTTGCTGATGTGATTGCGACTGCGAAGATCAACAGGCTGACCTACTCAGATCGTTACATTCAGAACCCCGCAGTCGTGACGATCCTGGGTGCGGTTCTGAATAATCTGAAGAGCCGCATTTCTGCCGACGCGGTTGTGCAGGTCAAGACCCTATTCAAATCAGGTCGGATGCAAGGGCGTAAGGCCTTTGATGACTGGGCCAGCCAGGACGATTTCGAGTTCTTTTCACGCAATTGGCTGTCGGCAATGGTTGGGCGTCAAGTTGAACTAATTGTGGAGTCGTCAAATCGTGAAATCCCTCATCACCGTAGGTTGGAGCTTGAGTTTGAAGACGGCAGGACGCTGAAAGTCCGGTTCGACCAAGGTGTCGCCTATTGGCAGGTTCGCTTTGGTTCGCACAGTGACATGTGGTTTGACTTTGCTCTGCCAGCTCAAGAGCAGCTCATGCACATGGCTAGGGTAGTTGAGGGGGCCCGGATACAAAACTCTGAGCAAAAGTGGGCAACAGATGTACTAGTCGAACTGAAGGTGGGCACTAATTAATAGTGGGCTCCGATTATTTCTTGATTCTCGATCGAGGCTATCGCCGGATGGTTGAACAGTTGTTGTGTTGACTTAGATGTAGAAGTTCAGACTTGATCTGGCAGTTGCTGGGGTTAGGCATGTCAGATCATGCGCCACTGGAAATCTGTCAAAGTTCACGGTTTCAACTCAGATGAAAATGTCGTCGCTAGTGACGACTGGTTCGAGTTGGAGTTTAATTATCGAATAATAATGGGTGGGACCGTTAGAAGTGGACAGTATTCAGCGGGGTATGGTTCTTCGGGTCAGCCGTCGGTTCTACGATCATTACGGTGTATATGTAGGCAACGATATGATCGTCCACTTCACCAGTCCTAACAGTGATAAAAGCGATGGCAATAGCATCATGCGGACAAACATGCGTCATTTTATCCGAGATGCGGATCGGTTCGATGTGATGGGCTTTGGTGAGAAAGAACAGGGTTTGTTGGGAAGGGTTATAACCTTCTTAACCAATTCAGATCTAGCTATCTTAGTTCCGGCTTTGTTGTTTTCATCGGGCGCTTCCAGCTTGTTCGCAAAGAGTCTTTATAATTGGTTCGCGACCAATGATTATCACATTTATTCGCGAGAAGAGTGCGCAAGTCGGGCTGAGCGATGTTTGGGCTTTGCTGAGTACAATCTGCTGCTTGCTAACTGCGAACATTTTGCTCTCTGGTGCAAGGTTGGCATCCATACCTCTACCCAAGTCAACAAACTGATCGAACTTAATATCGAAAAGAGCCGGACGATAAAAGCGAACAACTATGTTCCACTCTGAGTTCGTGAGGTGTCGCAGCCCTTCAACTAGTTACGTATAGAATCAGGGTGAGAGTACACTAACCTAAAAATAAGTAGGCAGAGCAAAATTGCATCAATCGGTATGAATATCGCTCACGCTGCGGAGTAATGCCGAGTGCTATTTACTCTTGGGTTGTGTGTTTAATGAGTAAAAATCGAGCTGGTTACTTGATTTAACGAGGTGTGCTCTCGCCCCGCGTAGAAAATGTCCACCCTAAGTCAGTGTGACTGGGGTAATTCTATGGTTACGTACAGTTAGTAAGGCGCATATCAGCGCTTTGCACAGGATGCTAAGTTGGCGTCTCACCAGCAGCTGTAGACCAAGCTGGTTATATTCATGCTTTCACCGCGGGGAGCTCGTTGATGCAGGTGGTATAGCGGGGGCTGAGCTGCTCCCGCTTCATCGTCCACTCTCTAGTATCACGGCCCCTGGCCGCGAAGTAGACCTTCCCCAGCCTTCCCTGATTGATCTGGTCAATCACCTTCATCAGTGCCTCGCTGCGGGGATCCTGCTGCCGATCAGCGAACAGGTCTCCCTGGTGCATGCTGGCCGGGGTGAAGTCGGCCAGCATGACCCCGCCCTTCATATAGCGGACATCATCCCGCCAGATACGGCGCAGCAGCGGTTCAACCAGGGCAAGCAGGTCCCGGGTGTCTGAGGTGGGGGTCTGCATCCGGGTCGATATCTGGTTGCTGTAATAGGTCTCTCGCTCCGAGAAGGGGCTGCTCCTTATAAAGAGGGTGACGTGCCGGCAGCACATGCCCTCTGCTCTGAGCTTTTCCACGGCCCGCTCCATGTAGCCGGCCAGCGCCTCCCGCATGGGGCCAAACGCCGTGATGCGTTCACCAAAACTCCGGCTGCAGATGATCTGCTGCTTGGCCTGGGCTGTCGGCTCCCGCTCGGCACAGGGGATCCCCCTCAGCTCCTGTACGGTGCGCTCGACGACGACCCCATACTGTCGGCGCAGACTCTTGGGGTCGGCACCCACCAGATCCGCCACGGTGTTGATGCCCTGTTTGTTGAGCTTGGCGGTCAGCTTGCGCCCTATCCCCCAGACTTCCTCAACCGGGGTGATGGCCATCAGCTTGGCGCGGCGCCCCTCATCACGCAGATCCACCACACCGCCGGTGGCAGGCCACTTCTTGGCGGCGTAGTTCGCCAGCTTGGCCAGGGTCTTGGTCGGCGCAATGCCCACCCCGACAGTGAGGCCGGTCCACTGCTGCACCCGTTCGCGGATCTGGCGGCCATAGGCCAGCAGGTCACCGGCCCAACTTTCGCTGAGCTCGATGAACGCTTCATCAATGCTGTAGACCTCGACGGTTGGGGCCATGCTCTCCAGGGTCGTCATCACCCGGTTCGACAGGTCGCCATAGAGGGCGTAGTTGGAGCTGAACCAGATGCCGCCCTGCTCTTCATAGAGCTCGCGGATCTGGAAGTAGGGAATCCCCATCTTGACCCCCAACCGCTTGGCCTCTGCCGATCTGGCCACGACACAGCCATCGTTGTTGGAGAGCACAACGATCGGCACCCCCTTGAGGTCGGGGCGAAACAGCCGCTCGCAAGAGGCGTAGAAGTTGTTCACGTCGACCAGGGCAATGGCGGTTGGCATGACTACCCTCGCCTAGTTTTGTGCAGAACGAAGGTGACGACGCCGAAGATATCCAGCTCCTGCCCTTCTTGCAGAATGATGGGGGAGAAATCCGGGTTGGACGGTAGTAGTGCGGGTGGGTCGGACTGCAAGATCTTGACGGTGAACTCACCATCCAGACAGGCCAGCACGATGTCGCCGTGGCGAGCTGTGACAGCACGGTCGATGATCAGCATATCGCCGTCATTGATACCTTCCCCGACCATGCTGTGTCCGCTGGCCCGTACATAGAAGGTGGCCGCCGGGTGGGGGACACAGTGTTGGTTGAGGTCGATGGACTGTTCCACATAGTCCTGAGCCGGGGAGGGAAACCCGCAGGCGGCAGGGGTGAGAAATAAAGGGAGCTCTATGATAGGTGCATCGGTTGCGTGGGGGAACATGGCAAAAGTCACTGTATGAACATACAGTGATTCTAACCGAGAGATCCGGAAAGATCACTGGTCGGCGTTCGGGTCTTGGCAGGGCAAGGGGGACGCGGCCAATTATGCTTGGCAGAGACTGATCTGGTGAGTTTGAGCTCTCATACGACGGAGGAGCTGCGCATGTGCATCAACTACATCCCGCCCACCAAGGCGGTGCTGGTGGAATACTTCGGGGTTGATGACCCCGGGTACGACTGGAAGGAGGAGGTGTGGCAGGACTACCAGGCCCCGATCCTGATCCAGCGAGACGGACGGCGGCAGGCGCTGATCGCCAGTTATGGAATGGTGCCGAAGAGGAAGGTGCAGCCAGGCAACAAGCACTACACCACGATGAACGCCAGGGCCGAGACGGTGGGTGAAAAGCCGACCTACCGCCACGCCTGGCAGCAGGGGCATCTCTGCCTGGTGTCAATGACCGGCTTCTTCGAGCCCTGCTACGAGAGCGGCAAGGCCGAGCGTTGGCGGATCAGCATGACCGACAGCATGCCCTTCGCAGTGGCCGGCATCTGGCGGGCATGGCAGGAGGAGCAGGGCTATACCTTCAGCTTCTCCCAGCTCACCATCAATGCCGACACCCACCCACTGCTGCGGCGAATGCACAAGCCAGGGGACGAGAAGCGTAGCCTGGTCATCGTGTCGCCGGATGACTACGACACCTGGCTGGGATGCAAGGACCCTGAACTGGCGCGAACCTACCTGGTACAGCAGCATGCTGAGCGGTTGATGGGAGGGCCGATGCCACTTGTATGCCAGGGCTGACGTTAGCCCAGTGTTAGCCAACCTCAAAAATGAATAAGGCTCGCATCGCTGCTAGCCTTGCTATATGTGGTGCCGGAAACAGGAGTCGAACCTGCGATCTTCGCATTACGAAATAAATGTGCGCGTATGCTTAGCATCATATGGTGGAATGATCTCTACATGAGACCTGACTTAACTCGGCGTATTTATCAGAATGGTTTCGATACTGGTGGTCCTGAGGTATTGCTACACATGCACTCTAAAGCTGCCTTTCACGATACCTCCACGTGAGGGTCCAGTAGTGCCTCGGCTAGAGGCCAGAATTTTACCATTAGAAAAACAAGTGGGGGGATAAATGGGGGGATTGAATCAGCGTTAAAAATAACAGTATGAATTATTGGCGTTTTTTAATTAGAAATGCCGGTCACAGACCGGCATTTGCATAGGAGGGGCGTGATGCTTAGCCCAGGGTGGTGGCTACCTTGCGCTGGCTCTTCTGCTTGAGCAGATAGCCGATGCCGAGCACTAGGACCCAGGCCGGGATCAGCTCGACCGAGATGCGGGTGCCGTCGTTCATGTACATGATCACCAGGATGGCGGCCATGAAGGCGAGGCAGAGGTAGTTGCCAAACGGGCTCCACAGTGCCTTGAACTTGGTGGTGACGCCTTCTGCGGCCTTGACCTTGCGGAACTTGAGGTGTGCCAGGCTGATCATGGCCCAGTTGATGACCAGGGCGGAGACCACCAGGGACATCAGCAGACCGAAGGCCTTGCCAGGGATCAGGTAGTTGATCAGCACGCACAGCAGGGTGGCTGCGGCCGAGATGGTGATGGCAGTCAGGGGTACGCCGCTCTTGTTGGTCTTGAGCAGGGCCTTGGGTCCGTTGCCCTGCTTGGCCAGGCCAAACAGCATGCGGCTGTTGCAGTAGACACAGCTGTTGTACACAGACAGCGCGGCGGTCAGCACCACCAGGTTCAGCACGTTGGCCACCAGGTTGCTGTCCAGGGCGTGGAAGATCATCACGAAGGGGCTGCCGCCTTCGACGACTTTACCCCAGGGGTAGAGGGAGAGCAGCACAGTCAGGGCGCCGATGTAGAATATCAGGATGCGGTAGATCACCTGATTGGTGGCTTTTGGGATGCTCTTCTCGGGATTGTCCGCTTCCGCCGCCGTGATGCCGACCAGCTCCAGGCCGCCGAAGGAGAACATGATGAAGGCCATGGCCATCACCAGCCCACCCACGCCATTCGGGAAGAAACCGCCCTGTGCCCAGAGGTTGCTGACCGTGGCCTCGGGGCCACCGGTGCCGGAGAACAGCAGATAACCGCCGAAGCCTATCATGCCGAGGATGGCGACCACCTTGATGATGGCGAACCAGAACTCCATCTCGCCAAACGCCTTGACGTTGGAGAGGTTGATGGCGTTGATCAGCACGAAGAAGAAGGCCGCCGACATCCAGGTCGGGATCTCGGGCCACCAGTACTGGACATAGATGCCGACCGCCGTCAGCTCCGCCATGCTCACCAGTACATAGAGCACCCAGTAGTTCCAGCCGGAGGCGAAGCCAGCGAAGTCGCCCCAGTACTTGTAGGCAAAGTGGCTGAAGGAGCCGGCAACCGGCTCTTCCACCACCATCTCACCGAGCTGGCGCATGATGAGGAAGGCGATGAAGCCGCCGATGGCGTAACCCAGCAGGACGGAGGGACCCGCCATCTTGATGGTGTCGGCAATGCCGAGGAACAGGCCGGTGCCGATGGCACCGCCCAGTGCGATGAGCTGGATATGGCGGTTTTTCAGGCCGCGCTTGAGCTCTTCGCCGTTTTGTTGAAGATCCATTCTTCCTTCCTTAACGTCGCTGAATTCACTCGTCTTCCGCCTCGTCGGCCATGGCACTTCCTGTGCCAGGCGCAGCATCTTGTGCCGAAAACGTGACGAAATCCGTATTTATATCGTTACGGTTCGCCGCCTGCTGTTTTTTATGGCGGCTACCAACCCGAGCAGAATAGTGATAAACGCTCGCCCATGCACCTGTTTTCATCATCATCAGCTGGCTTTTTGTGCGCCATGCAGGTTTTTTATGATCTGGAAAGGGGTTCTGGAAGTGATTGGTTGTTTTGTGGTCAGTTGGATTTTCGGTATTTGACAAGTTGCCAGAAATATGGGTTATTGCCGGCTTCTCCAGAAGGGACTCATATGATCGAGCGTGTTGTCGGTGGTCTGTTGACTGCCGTGCTGTGGCTGGGTGTCTGGCTTTCCCCCATGTTGTTGACGATGGCGATGGTTTGCCTCGTGGTCTGGGGATGGCTGGGGGCGGAGTATCTGGTGAGCCATATCGTCATGGTGCTGGCCCTGGCTGCGGGCCTCGGCCTGTTCCCCGCCTGCTGGCTGAGCGAGCGGGTGCGCAGGTGCCACGGCTTGCCGGGTTTTTATGGCATGTTGATGAACAACAGGGAGCTCAACAAGCCGGTTTCCCCGCCCAATCCCTGAGCAGGATGACGCCAGCCACCCCGCTGGCGTCATCGGCTTCACATCCCTACCGTTTCAATCGTTCACTTATCTTGACAGTGGTGATTGTGCTGGTGTTTCTCGCTGCTGTGATTCGCATCGTCAGCAGAGTTGGCGGCGCAACCCGGTGGCTTCCAGGATCTTGGCGCTGATCTCCTCCACCGAGTGGGAGCTGGTATCGAGGAAGCGGATCGCCTCCTGGCGGAACAGCCGCTCGACGCTGGCCAGCTCCTGCTTGCACTGATCAAGCGAGGAGTAGCGGCTGTTGGCACGGCGCTGGTTGCGGATCTCGTGCAGCCGCTGTGGCGCTATGGTGAGGCCGAACAGCTTGTGGCGGTTGGCCTTGAGGGGGGCGGGTAGATCCAGGGAGCCCATGTCCTGCTCGATGAAGGGGTAGTTGGCGGCGCGGATGCCGAATTGCAACGCCAGGTAGAGGCTGGTCGGTGTCTTGCCGCAGCGGGAGACACCGATGAGGATGATGTCCGCCTCGTCATACTCCTTGGTGGTGATGCCGTCGTCGTTGGCCAGCGCGAAGTTGACCGCCTCGATGCGATCGTCGTAGAGCTTGCGGTTCTCCATGCCGTGGGTGCGGTGGAGCCTGGGCTCGGCCTTGATCCCGAGCTCCTGTTCGAGGGGGCTCACGAAGGTGTTGAGAAAGTCGTGGCTGCTGGCCTGGGCCTTGAGCACTTCTTCCCGTACTTGCGGGTCGACTATGGTGTGAAACAGGATGGGGCGAACCCCGGTCTGGCGGAACTGCTCGTCGATGCGGGCCCGCACCTGGCGCGCCTTCTCCAGGGTTTCCACGAAGGGAATGGTGACCTGCTCGAAGGCCAGGGGAAACTGGCTCAGCACGGCGTGACCGAAGACTTCGGCGGTGATGGCGGTGCCGTCGGATACATAGAATACGGTGTGCACTGGGGGCTCCTGTGGTGCGCTCCGGGGGATGACGAGAAACAAGTATCTCTCGAAACCATATCGTTTTTGTCAACAGATCTGCCGTGCCCAAGTTGTGAACTCGCTTGCAAACCTGAGTCGTTACCTTTTTGTGTCGCTATTGTAGAATGCCTGTGTCAAACGACCATCCCCAACTCTTGCTCGGGGATTTTTTTGACCATAAATAGAAAACGTTTTCACGGTCGTTGGCAACAGACACTAACAAAAACACATGACTTGGCACAGCAGGTGAGTTGTCACCCTGGCCCCCCAACCTGGAGACATGCAAATGCAACAGTACGTACTCTGGTACGAACAGCTCGGTATGCAGGACGTAGAGCGCGTCGGCGGCAAGAATGCATCCCTTGGCGAGATGATCAGCAACCTCTCCGGTGCCGGCGTGTCCGTGCCGGGTGGCTTTGCGACCACCGCCTTTGCGTTTAACGAGTTTCTGGAGTTAAGCGGCCTCAACGGCAAGATCCACGACCTGCTCGACAGCCTGGACGTGGACGACATCGCCGCCCTCAACCGGGCCGGCCAGCAGATCCGCGACTGGGTGGTGGAGGCGCCGTTCCAGCCCGCGCTGGAGCAGGCGGTGCGCGAGGCCTACACCAAGCTGAGCGCCGGGCTCGAGGCCTCCTTTGCCGTGCGCTCCTCCGCCACTGCCGAGGACATGCCGGACGCCTCCTTCGCCGGTCAGCAGGAGACCTTCCTCAACGTGCGCGGCATAGATGCTGTCATGACCGCCATCAAGCATGTGTTTGCATCCCTCTTCAACGATCGCGCCATTTCCTACCGGGTGCATCAGGGCTATGACCACAAGGGCGTCGCGCTCTCCGCCGGGGTGCAGCGCATGGTGCGCTCGGACTTGGCCGCCTCCGGCGTCATGTTCACCCTGGACACCGAATCCGGCTTCAACGATGTGGTCTTCATCACCGGCGCCCAGGGCCTGGGGGAGATGGTGGTGCAGGGGGCCGTCAACCCGGACGAATTCTATGTGCACAAGCCGACCCTGAAATCGGGTCGCCCCGCCGTGGTGCGCAAGACCTTAGGGTCAAAGCTCATCAAGATGACCTACTCCGACGACGCCGGCCACGGCCGTCAGGTGAAGGTGGTCGACACCACCGATGCCGAGCGCAGCCGCTTCTGCATCACCGACGAGGAGGTGATGGCCCTGGCCAGGCAGGCCCTCATCATCGAGCAACACTACGGTCGCCCGATGGACATCGAGTGGGCCAAGGATGGTCAGGATGGCAAGCTCTACATCGTTCAGGCCCGTCCGGAAACCGTGCGCAGCCGTCAGGAGGCGAACACCCTCGAGCGCTTCGCCCTCAAGCAATCCGGCAAGGTGCTGATCGAGGGGCGCGCCATCGGCCACAAGATTGGTGCGGGCCCGGCCCGGGTCATCTCCTCCATCAGCCAGATGGATGAAGTGCAGCCCGGCGACGTGCTGGTCACCGACATGACGGATCCGGATTGGGAGCCCATCATGAAGCGGGCCTCCGCCATCGTCACCAACCGGGGCGGGCGCACCTGCCACGCCGCCATCATCGCCCGGGAGCTCGGCATTCCGGCTGTGGTGGGCTGCGGTGACGCCACCGACCGCATCCAGGATGGTCAGCTCATCACCGTCTCCTGCGCGGAAGGGGACACCGGCTTCATCTATGACGGCGAACTCGACTTCGACGTGGCGGTGACCGAGGTGGGCAACATGCCGCGCCTGCCCATCAAGGTGATGATGAACGTCGGCAATCCGGACCGCGCCTTCGATTTTGCCCAGCTGCCGAATGCCGGCGTGGGTCTGGCCCGCCTCGAGTTCATCATCAACCGCATGATAGGGGTCCACCCCAAGGCGCTGCTGGAGTTCGACAAGCAGACGCCCGAGCTGCAAGCCACCATCAATAAGATGATCGCGGGCTACGAGAGCCCCCGCGAGTTCTACGTCGCCAAGCTGACCGAGGGCATCGCCACCCTGGCCGCCGCCTTCTGGCCGGAGCGGGTCATCGTGCGGATGTCGGACTTCAAGTCCAACGAGTACGCCAACCTGGTGGGGGGCCGTGGCTACGAGCCCCACGAGGAGAACCCCATGATCGGCTTCCGTGGCGCGTCCCGTTACATCGCCGACAGCTTCCGCCCCTGCTTCGCCCTGGAGTGCGAGGCGATGAAGCGGGTGCGGGATGTCATGGGGCTGACCAACGTCGAGGTGATGATCCCCTTCGTGCGCACCGTCGGCGAGGCTGAGCAGGTGGTGGAGATCCTGGCGGAGAACGGCCTGCGCCGCGGCGAGCGGGGCCTCAAGGTCATCATGATGTGCGAGCTGCCCTCCAATGCGCTGCTGGCGGACATGTTCCTCGAGCACTTCGACGGCTTCTCCATCGGCTCCAACGACATGACCCAGCTCACGCTTGGACTTGATAGGGACTCCGGACTCATCGCCCACCTGTTCGACGAGCGCAACGAGGCGGTCAAGGCGCTGCTGGCCATGGCCATCGCCGCCGCCCGCAAGGCGGGCAAGTATGTCGGGATCTGCGGCCAGGGGCCGTCCGATCATCCGGACTTCGCCGCCTGGCTGGTCGAGCAGGGCATAGACTCGGTGTCCCTCAACCCGGATACCGTGGTCGATACCTGGCTCTATCTGGCCGAGCAGCACAAGGCCGGCTAAGCCCGTCCCCCGCTCTTCAACGATACGGCGCCGCAATGGCGCCGTTTTTGTCTGCGCCCCCCTTTTTCTGTTACAAGGGGAGGGCAGCAAGGCTGCTTCCCGCGACTCACAGGACGACCCCATGACCTCATTGCAGTGGCAATCCGCCACCCTGGCCCTGCGTGGCCAACACTCCCTGATTATTCCCGAACTCTGTCTCACCCCGCAGGCCTGCTGGTCCTTTGTCGGCAGCAATGGCAGCGGCAAGACGGCGTTGGCGTCGGCCCTGTGCGGCGAGCTGGCGGTGCGTACCGGGGTTGTGACGGGTCGGGTCCGGGCCGAGCGACTCTCGTTCGAGTCGCAGCAGCAACTGGGCGAGCGCGATTTCCAGCGGCGCAACACCGACATGCTGGGGGAAGAGGAGGAGGCGGGCTACCAAGTGTCGACCCTGATGCTGGAGGAGGGGGGTGAGGAGGCGCAGGCCCGCTCGCTGCTGGCGCGCTTCGGCATCGAGTCCCTGTGGGATCGTCCCTACCGTTACCTCTCGAGCGGGGAGGGGCGCAAGCTGCTGCTGGCCCGGGCCCTGTTGGGACGGCCCGAGCTGCTGGTGCTGGACGAGCCCTTCGATGGGCTGGATCAGGGGGCCAGAGCCTCCCTGATGTCGCTGCTGGCACACCTGGTGAGCGAAGGGCTGCGTCTGGTGGTGATCGTCAACCGCTTCGACGAGATCCCGCCCTTTGCCACCCACCTTGGCCTGCTCGGCGAGTGTCGCCTGCTGCTGGCGGGGGAGCGCGATGCCGTGCTCGGCAGCCGGGAGGTGGCCCAGCTGGCGCGCGCCGAAGCCGTCTCCCCCCGCTTGCCGCCTCCGCTCGCGACTCCCGTGCCCTTGCCTTCAGGCCCACGGGTGGTCATGAAAGCCATGCGTATCGCTTACGGGGACCAGGTGGTGATCGACGGGCTCGACTGGACCATTGCCGAGGGGGAGCACTGGCAACTGGTGGGACCGAACGGGGCCGGCAAGTCGACCCTGCTCTCCCTCATCACCGGGGATCACCCGCAGGGTTACAACAATGAGCTCCATCTGTTCGGGCGGCGGCGGGGCAGCGGCGAGAGCATCTGGGAGATCAAGCGCCATATCGGGCTCGTGAGCCCGGCGCTGCATCTGGACTATCGCGTGAGCTGTTCGGTGCTGGCGGTGATCCTCTCCGGCTTCTACGACTCCATCGGGCTTTATACCCGCCCGGGGGATCGTCAGCTGGCGATGGCCAACGAGTGGCTGGCCCTGCTGGGGTTAAAGGAGCAGGGGGCTCAGCCCTTCCACAGCCTCTCCTTCGGCCAGCAGCGGCTGGTGCTGATCGCCCGGGCCCTGGTCAAACATCCGCCGCTGCTCATCCTGGACGAACCTCTGCAGGGGCTGGATCCCCTCAACCGCCATCTGGTGCGGGCGTTGGTGGTGCGCCTCATCGGCGAGGGTACCCAGCTGCTGTTCGTTTCCCACCATCCGGAGGATGCCCCCCCCGGCCTCACCCACCGACTGAGTTTCGTGCCGAGGGAAGAGGGGGGTTATGACTATCTGCAGGAGCGCCTGGGGGACTGAGCCGCCCGGGCGGTATGATCAGAGAGGGGTCGGTTCGGCGAGGAGCGCAGGCAGGCCCAGCAGCACCCACCACAGCCCGAAGAAGAGCATGATCCCCAGCCAGAGCCAGGCCAGATAGTGGCGGGTGGCCGCCATGCCCGTCATGGTTACCGTGAGCGCCACCCCGAAGGCGATGAGGGCAAACATCAGGGGCGCCATGTTGTCCATCATGGCGGTCACTTCACCAGGGAGAGGATCTGGCGAAACGCCGGGTGGCGGCAATCCCCCATCAGATCAAAGAGGCACATCTCCACGGAGGTGAGGGCCGCCCCCCTGGCCGCCAGCTGACCGATGGCGAGATCCCGGTTGGCGGCACTGCGGGACGACACCGCATCCACCACCAGGGAGACCCGGGCGCCGCCCGCCAGCAGTCCCAGCACGCTCTGGTAGACGCAGATATGGGTCTCGATGCCGCACACCAGCCAGTGGCTGACTCCCGTCCTCGCGAGGGTGTCGGCCACGGCCGGCTCCCCCAGTGCACCGAAGCTGAACTTGGTCAGCACGGGATCCTCCGCCTGCAGCGGCCGCAACTCGGGCACGGTGGCGCCGAGTTTCTCGGGATTTTGCTCCAGCCAGACCACCGGCAGGCCCAGCGCCTTCGCACCCTGCACCAGCCTGGCCGTGTTGGCGATGAGCGAGTCGCTCCCCTCCACCAGGCGGGCGAGCTTGCCCTGGATATCCACGACCAGCAGGCCGACGTCGCGGCGTTCAAGCATGATTTTCTCCTCGTTTGTGGCGGGTTTCCTGGCCCCTAGGTCAAAGATACCGGCTTCTGCTGGCAAGCTGCGCCTCTTCACGCACTCGCCATGCCAGAGGGCGCAAGGTAGGCCAATGCCTCTATGTTGTTGCCGTCCGGATCGCGCAGGAAGGCGGCGTAATAATCGGGGGCATAGTGGGGGCGCAGCCCCGGCTGCCCGTTACAGGCAAAGCCGGCCATGACGCCAGTCCGATGGAACGCATCCACCTGCGCCGCGGTGCTGGCCGCGAAGGCAAGATGGCAGGGGGCGCCCTGGTCGCCCCGCTCAATCAGGAAGCCTACCTTGTCGTGACCAAGCCGGCCGAAACCTGCGGCGTCTTTGTCTGCCCATTTGAGTTCTATCAGGAGGGGCGCCAGCACGGTTGCGTAGAAGCGTTGGCAGTCGTCGAAACGCACCACCTTGATTTCAACATGATCGAACATTGCCACTCCTTGTGCTGAATGGATGAAGGGGGTGAGGGCAATGTCGCCCCTCGGAGCCACCTGCCGTATTCCCCGAATGATGGGGGCCGACTGACCACAGTAGGCCATATGCTGCCTTCTACGGGATGGGAGAAAGCCGCAACTGTGTGTTCTGTCAAAAATTTTCTATCCAGGCACCGGCCTGGCTCAGCCAGCATTCGGGCAAGCTTGCCCGGTTTTGTTGCTTGGCGAAGGGAACACGCTCTGTTATGGTGGTCTCAATTAGCCGTTTGGATGGCTAGATGGTTGTGGTGTTTCTTCTTCCACGATACCCACGACCACCGTTTTGATCATCATGTAGACAGGGAGTTTCTATGCAGCGTCGTACCTTCTTCACCCTCTCCGCCCTGGCCCTGCTGGCCGGCAGCCTGCCGCTTTCCGTTCTGGCCGCCGATCCGGCCAAGAAGGAGATCGTCATCGGCACCACGGTCGGGGACTTTGCCGACATGGTGACCGACTCCATCAAGCCGCAGCTCGAGGCCAAGGGCTACCAGGTCAAGCTGGTGGAGTTCACCGACTACGTGACCCCCAACATCGCCCTGGCCGATGGCTCGCTGGACGTGAACTGCTTCCAGCACAAGCCCTATCTGGATAGCTTCTCCAAAGACAGGGGGTTGTCGCTGGCGCCCATCACCCAGGTGCCGACCGGCCCTATGGGGCTCTATGCCGGCAAACTGGGGGAGCTGAAGGCGGTGAAAGAGGGGAGCTCGGTCGCCATCCCGAACGATCCCACCAACCAGGCGCGGGCGCTGCTGATGCTGCAGGATCTGGGCTGGCTGACCCTCAAGGAGGGGATAAACCCCCTCAAGGCGAGCGAGTTCGACGTGGTGAACAACCCCCACAACCTCAAGCTGGTGCTGCTGGAGGCGGCGCAACTGCCGCGCTCCCGTGAGGACGTGGACTTCTCTGTCATCAACGGCAACTTCGCCGCCTCGAGCGGCATCCCGTTCAGCTCCGGACTCTTCCTCGAGCGCAGCTACGACTTCATCAACTGGGTGGTGGTGAAGAGCGCCGACGCAGACAAGCCGTTCGCCAAGGACGTGGCGGCCGCCTACAACTCCCCCGAGTTCAAGGCCTACGCCGTCAAGCGCTTCGTCGGCTACAAGTACCCCGAGGGCTGGCAGCAAAAGGGCTGAGGCTGAAGCAGCAATGAAAACGGGCACCCAGGTGCCCGTTTTCATTGGACAAAGGGGAGGCGTCAGTAGTGGCGCAGCCACCAGCGGGCGGCCAGGAGCGCGGTCAGGCTGCCGAGCAGGGCGCTCGCCAGCACGTCCAGGGGCCAGTGCATGCCGATCAGGGTGCGCGACAGACCGATGCCGAGGGCCCAGAGCGGCAGCAGCCAGACCCCGGCGGGGGCGCGGGCCAGCCAGATCAGGCCGAAGAACTGGGCCAGGCTCATGGCGGCGATGCTGTGGCCGGAGGGGAAGGCGTAGTTGACCTCTGCCTGCCAGTGCTGGCCGAGCCAGGCGGGCAGCGCCAGCAACTGGGTCGCGGCGTGGACCTGTTCGCCGCGAAGCGCCAGGCTGCCGGCATAGAACTGGCGGATGGCGGGGATAAGTTCCTGGCGTTCCAGCCAGAGAAGGTAGGGTCTGGGCTCCTCGGTCAGCTGTTTGACGAGACTCTTGATGATCCAGTCGCTCGCCAGTACGGCAAACATGGCGCCGGCCAGCGCCAGCAGGGCGCGACCATCCAGCGTCAGCTTGTGTCGGGTCAGCAGCAACAGGGCGGCAACGGTGACGGCGATGCCCGGCAGGTCCACCATCCGGGTCAGGGCATAGGGCCACCAGAGCCAGCCCGAGTGCAGGGCGTCGCTCATGAAGGGCTGCCAGGGCAGGCAGACGAGCAACAGTAGCGGCAACAGCAGCACGGCGTTGAAGCCAAGCACCTGACGGCGGGGCAGTGAAGAGGAGTGGGTCGGCATGGCGGAGCTCTGGTCGGTGGCGCTGGGCGCGGCTAACAAGGAGGCGCCATTGTGCCAGCCAGGCCCCAGCGGTCAAGCCGGGGGCGGCGTGGGGCAACATGCTGTTACACAGGGAGGTCGCCAGCCCGTGGCGGCGCCGCCCCTCTGTGCCGGGTGGGGAGTTCGAGAACAAGCCTCTGAAAATTCGGTGCGTTTGGGCTAGAATGGCGCGCCTGTGGCCCTTGTGGATTGAGACCCGTGTCGATGAAGATCGTCGTTGATGAAAATATGCCCCATGCCCTGGAGCTGTTTGCCGAATTTGGTGAAGTGATCCCCCTGCCGGGAAGAGCAATAACGGCGGCGGATCTGCAAGAGGCGGACGTGCTGCTGGTGCGCTCCGTGACCCGGGTCAACGAAGCGTTGCTGGCGACCAGCCCCAGGCTGGGCTTCGTCGGCACCGCCACTATCGGCACGGACCACATCGATCAGGGCCTGCTGGCGGCGCGGGGCATTCCCTTCTTCAGCGCCCCCGGCTGCAACAAGGTGTCGGTCGGCGACTATGTGCTCTCGGCCCTGCTGGTATTGGCCGAGCGTCACGAGCTGAACTTGAGCGAGATGAGCCTCGCCGTCATCGGCGCCGGCAACACCGGCGAGAGCGTGGCCGGCAAGGCCGAGGCGCTCGGCATGAAGGTGCTGCGCTGCGACCCGCCCCGGGTCCGTAGCGGCGCGGCCGGCGACTACGTGGACTACCGGACCGCCCTTGGCGCCGACATCGTCAGCTTCCATGTCCCCTATACCCGCGAGGGACAGGATGCCACCTTCCACCTGCTGGGGGAGCGCGAGATAGCGGCCCGTCCGGCCGGGCAGATCCTCATCAACGCCTCCCGCGGCGAGGTGTGGGACAACCGGGCCCTGCTCGCCCGCCAGCAAGGCCCGGCCCCACTCAGGCTGGTGATGGACGTCTGGGAAGGGGAGCCCGAGCCCCTAGAAGCCCTGGTGCCTTACACCGAGATAGCCACGCCGCACATCGCAGGTTACAGCCTGGAGGGCAAGGCCCGCGGCACCTGGATGCTCTATGAGGCGCTCTGCCGGCAGCTGGGGCGCATGCCGCGCCAGGATCTGCAATCCCTCTTGCCCGCCCCCGAGGTGCGCGACGTGACGCCGGGTCAGCCGGCGGATCAGGGCCTCATCAAGCAGCTCGTCCACCTCATCTATGACGTGCGCCGGGACGACGCCCGTTTTCGCAACCGGATCGGGCTGCCCGGTAGCTTCGACGAGCAGCGCAAGCGCTACCCGGAGCGGCGCGAGCTCTCCTCCCTGCAGGTGAAGGGCCCCTTCGCCGACGACAGGCTGGCCCGCCTGGGCTTTGCCGTCGTGGGCGCATCAACCTAATTTCAACGGCGAGGATCCGGGCGCAAGGCCGGTTCTTCGCCTCGGCCCGGCGTGGTGCCGGGCCGCCATCAGACGATCACGCTTGCCACCCGGAGGCCCCATGCCCGGCCCCGACAGGCAGCATCACAGGAGAGACAACAGTGAGTCAGCAATTCAACGTAGCGGTATTGGGCGCGAGCGGCGCCGTGGGTGAGGCCATGATCGAGATCCTGGAGGAGCGCGGCTTCCCGGTCGCCACCCTCTATCCGCTGGCCTCCAGCCGCAGTGCCGGCGACACGGTGCGCTTTGGCGGCAAGAACGTCGAGATCCTGGACGTGGAGGCGTTTGACTGGAGCCAGGTGCAAGTAGCCCTCTTCTCCGCCGGGGCCGAGGTCTCTGCCAAGTGGGCGCCGATTGCCGCCGAGCACGGCTGCATCGTCATCGACAACACTTCCTGCTTCCGTTACGACGAGGACATCCCCCTGGTGATCCCGGAAGTGAACCCGGACGCCCTGGCGGATTTTCGCAACCGCAACATCATCGCGAACCCGAACTGCTCCACCATCCAGATGCTGGTGGCGCTCAAGCCCCTGCACGACGAGGTGGGCATCGCCCGCATCAACGTGGCGACCTACCAGTCCGTCTCCGGCTCCGGCAAGGAGGGGGTGAGCGAGCTGGCGGGCCAGACCGCTCACCTGCTCAACGGTCGCCCGGTGGAGCCCGCCCTCTACCCGCAGCAGATCGCCTTCAACCTCATCCCGCAGATCGACGCCTTCACCGACAACGGCTACACCCGCGAGGAGATGAAGATGGTGTGGGAAACCCAGAAGATCCTGGGGGATGCCAGCATCGCCGTGAACCCCACCTGCGTGCGGGTGCCGGTCTTCTACGGCCACGCCGAGGCGGTCCACGTGGAGCTGCATCAGCCGCTGGACGCCGAACAGGTGAAGGAGCTGCTGCGCCATGCCCCGGGCGTCACCCTGTTTGACGACGAGCACGACTATCCGACCCCGGTGCGCGACGCCACCGGCAAGGATGAGGTGCTGGTCGGACGGGTGCGCCAGGATATTTCTCACCCTTGCGGTATCAATATGTGGATCGTGGCCGATAACGTTCGTAAGGGCGCGGCGACTAACAGCGTGCAGATTGCCGAACTGCTGGTGCGCGACTACCTCTGATGCCGGCCTGCGGCGGGGAGGGAACCCCGCCCTTGCGCCGGCGCCGTGGCGCCGGGATGTGACCGGGAACCCACTCTCCGGTTTTTGGAATCTTGAGAGATATCAGTGAACTAGGTTTTTTTCTACACTCTGGTTCGCGTCCGGGGCTCTTATTTGGCAGCGGCCGGGCGCGAAATATGTCGGATCGCTGGCTTGAGACCGGCGCCTGATTTATATTGAGCCGATTGTTTTGGGGTAACTATCCAGATTTTTCAATGTGATAGGGCCGTCATACGAAGGAACGAATATGGGACATTCCCGCATAACGCTGGCAACGCTACTCGCATTGGGGCTTCTGGGCACGGTTCAGGCCGACGAGGCGGGGCGAGAGCCTTTCTTTGTCGAGCTCAAGGGGCCGGACGGCTCACCGCCCCCCGCGGTGCAACCAGAGCCCCAGGCCCAGCCCGTGGCCCCCGTCGTATTGCCCAAGGCAGAGCCGATAGTGCGTCAGGTGGCTTCTGCGAAGGCGGGCAGTTATGGTCCCGTTCGTCCCACCGATACCCTCTGGAGCCTGGCGAGCAAGCATCGCCCCTCCAATCGGGTGAGCGTCTACCAGACCATGGTGGCCATCTATGACAAGAACCCCAGAAGCTTTGCCGATGGCAACATCAACCACATTCTGGTGGGCTCCCACATCCTGCTGCCCACGGCGGCCGAGGCGGGCCGCATCACGGATGCCGAGGCGCGCCGCCGCTTCAACAGCGACAACGCCAGCTGGAAGGGGCTGAGCCCCAAATACCTGGCCAGCAAGCAGGCTCGCACCGCGCAGCCCGTCGCCAGTCAGCCTGCGCCGGCCAAACCTGCTGCCGCCCCCAAGGCGGCCCCGATCCCGGCGGCGCCCAAGGTGACCGCTCCTGCCACCGAGGTGAAGGAGACCGCCAAGGCCGCGCCCGCCCCCGTGGCGGCGAACAGTGCCGCGAGCAGCGCCGCCGGCACGGCGCCAACCCCTCTCCCCGCTACCCCGGTGGGCAAGCCCTCCACCGAGATGGCGCTGGCGCTGGAAGATGCCAACGCCCAGCTCGGCCAGGTCACCGAGATGAACCACAGGCTCAAGCTGCGTCTGCAATCCCTGACCGAAGAGGTGGAGACCCTCAAGGCCCAGTTGCAGGATCAGACCGCGCTGCAAAAGGAGGTGGCGGAGCTCAAGGCCAAGCCGGTGCCCCCCGTGGTGGCACCCGCACCCAAGCAGAGCTGGCTGATGGAGCTGCTCTCCTCGCCGCTCAACCTCGCCATGATCATCCTGCTGCCGGTGCTGCTGGTGCTGGCCCTGGTGACGCTCTGGCTGCGGGCCCGCGCGCGCCGCGAGCTGGAAGAGCAGGAGAAGAGCCTGTCCGAATCGACCTCCATGGTGATGGGGGACGAGAGCAGCGAGTTTGATCAGCTGATGACGGTGGGCATCACGGATGAAGACCCCCTGCACCCCATGCCGGATCTCAACGAACCGGATGGCAGCGGGAAACAGGGCGGGGCCGATGCCTCGGCCGACGTCATCTTCAGTGATGACGAGACCGCCCTGTCCGCCTTCGACGTGGAGCCCGCGGTGGCGACGGCGAACCGGGATCCGGATCTGGTGCCAGAGCTCGATCTGGCCCACGAGGGGGGCTTCGATCTCCCCGTGGTGCCCGAACTGGATCTCTCCGACGAGTCTGATGCCGCCCCCCGTGCCCGCGACGAGGTCATGACGGAGGAGGAGCTGCAGGCCGCCCTGTTTGCCGAGCTGGATGCGGATCTCGAGGCGGATCTGGCCAAGGCCCAGGCAGAGAGCCGGAGCCGCCGTGACGAGCCGTTCGACAACTTCGACTTGAGCGATGTGGAGACCGGCTTTGGCGAGCCAGCCCAGGACGCGCCTGCCGCCAAGGACGCTCAGGAGGGGGCCGGCTATGGCAAGGATGACGTGGACGACATGCTGGCCGAACTCGGGCTGGAACCCACCAAGGGGGCGAGCCCGGCCTGGGATCCCAACGAGCTGGCCCTGGCGGACTTCGAGGATGCCTTCGCCGAGGTGGAGCCCCATGCAGGCGATCTGAAGCCCCGCGAGCAAGTGCAGGCCAACGACTACGTGGAGATAGACAAGCTCCTGGCCGAGGCCAACGCCAGCAGCACGGAGCAGGAACCCTATCAGGGCTTCTCCCTGGACGTGGGGCTTGACGGTTTCCCCGAGGTGTTGCCGGAGTCCAACGGTTTCGACGTGGATGCCGACGACGGCGGGGTGGGGGCCAAGCTGGATCTGGCCCGGGCCTACCTCGAGATCGACGACAAGGAGAGCGCCCGGGAGTTGCTGGAAGAGGCCGCAGCCCAGGGCAGCGAGCACCAGCGCGCCGAGGCACAGAAGCTGCTCAAGCGCCTGGGATAAGGGCCGTTTGCCGGCGAACGAACCAAGAGGGCAGCCTGCGGGCTGCCCTCTCTTTGATGGCCACGAGTGCCGCCGCCTCCACGGTCTGGGACTTTTGAGCCCGAGCGCGTATAATCCGCCCCGTTTCTTTCACCGCATCCTTTCATCAGAAGACACCGTTATCCATGCGAATTGCCCTAGGTATTGAATATGACGGCAGCCGGTATTTCGGCTGGCAGCGTCAGCGCGAAGTGATCAGCGTCCAGGAGGAGCTGGAAAAAGCCCTCAGCCGCATCGCCAACCACCCCGTTTCCATCCAGTGTGCCGGTCGCACCGATGCGGGGGTGCACGCCACCGGCCAGGTGATCCACTTCGATACCGAGTCCAATCGCGCCGAGGGGGCCTGGACCCTGGGGCTCAACTCCAACCTGCCCCCTGACATCGCCGTGCGCTGGGTCAAGGAGGTGGACGAGCACTTCCACGCCCGCTTCAGCGCCACCGCCCGTCGCTACCGTTACGTCATCTACAACCACAACTACCGCCCGGCCATTCTCGGCAGCGGCGTCAGCCACTACCACGAAACCATCGACGCCGAGCTGATGCACCAGGCCGGCCAGTCCCTGCTGGGCGAACACGACTTCAGCACCTTCCGGGCCGTCGCCTGCCAGTCCAACACCCCCTGGCGCAACGTGACCCACCTGTGCGTCAGCCGCTCCGGCCCTTATATAGTGCTCGACATCAAGGCCAACGCCTTCCTGCACCACATGGTGCGCAACATCACCGGCTCCCTGCTGCTGGTGGGGCAGGGTCTTCAGCCGGTGGAGTGGATTGCCGAGGTGCTGGCGGCGAAGGATCGCAACCTGGCGGGCCCCACCGCCAAGGCGGGCGGCCTCTATCTGGTGGACGTGGATTACCCGGCCGAGTTCGGCCTGCCCCAGTTGCCCCTCGGGCCGCTCTGGCTGCCGGACTCGGCACCGGGTACGACCAGTTTTTAGTAACTGGGCCCGAAAATTTGTGGTTTAATGATCCGTCGTTTATTGCCATCGAGCCCTTAAGTCATTGAACAATCTAGGCTCGATGTGTTTTGTCAGGCACAAATGCATTAAGGAATTCCATGAGCTGGCTTGAGAAGATCCTTCCCAAGAGCAAGATCACCACACCGCGTCGTCACAACATTCCGGAAGGGGTGTGGACCAAGTGTACTGCTTGCGAACAGGTGCTCTACCGGGCAGAACTGGAGCGCAATCTCGAAGTGTGCCCCAAGTGTGATCATCATATGCGCATCAGCGCCCGCGCCCGTCTCGAGAGCTTCCTCGACGTCGATGGTCGCAGTGAAGTCGCGGCCGAGCTGGAGCCGCAAGACATCTTGAAATTCAAGGATTCCAAGCGCTACAAGGATCGTCTGTCTGCCGCCCAGAAAGAGACGGGAGAAAAAGATGCGCTGGTGGTGATGAAGGGGACCCTCAAGGGGGTGCCGGTCGTCGCCTGTTCGTTCGAGTTCTCCTTCATCGGTGGCTCCATGTCCTCCGTGGTCGGCGCCCGCTTCGTGCGCGCCGTCGAGGAGAGCATCAAGGAGGGCCGCGGCCTGGTCTGCTTCTCCACCTCCGGTGGGGCGCGGATGCAGGAAGCCCTGTTCTCCCTGATGCAGATGGCCAAGACCAGTGCGGCGCTCGACAGGCTCACCAAGGCGGGCCTGCCCTTCATCTCCGTGCTGACCGATCCCACCATGGGGGGCGTCTCCGCGAGCCTGGCCATGCTGGGTGACATCAACGTGGGTGAGCCCAAGGCGCTGATCGGCTTCGCCGGCCCCCGCGTCATCGAGCAGACCGTGCGCGAGAAGCTGCCGGAAGGCTTCCAGCGCTCCGAGTTTCTGCTGGAGAAGGGCGCCATCGATCTCATCATCGACCGCCGCGAGATGCGCAACCGCCTGGCCGGCCTGCTGGCCAAGCTGATGAACACTCAGGTCATCGAAGACTGAAGATGAGTTCACACATGCAACAATCCCAAAGCCGGTCGCTGGTCGACTGGCTTTCTTATTTGGAGCAGATCCACCCGGTCAACATCGACATGGGGCTGGAGCGGGTCGGCGCCGTCGCCCGGCGCATGGGCCTCACCGCGCTGCCGTTCAAGGTGATCACGGTGGCGGGCACCAACGGCAAGGGCTCCTCCTGCGCCATGGCCGCCAGCATACTGATGGCGGCGGGCTACAAGGTGGGGGTCTACTCCTCGCCACACCTGTTGCGCTTTGCCGAGCGGGTCAGGGTGAATGGGGCCGAGCTGCCCGATGAGGAGCACTGCGCCGCCTTTGCCGAGGTGGAGGCGGCCCGGGGCGACATCGCCCTCACCTTCTTCGAGTTCGCCACCCTGGCGGGTCTGTGGCTGTTTCGCCGCTCCGCCCCGGATGTGCTCCTGCTGGAAGTGGGGCTGGGGGGGCGGCTCGATGCCACCAACGTGGTGGAATCGGACGTCGCCATGATCACCTCCATCGCGCTGGATCACTGCGACTGGCTCGGGGATACCCGGGAGGCGGTGGCAGTGGAGAAGGCCGGCGTCTATCGCAAAGGTAAACCCGCCATCAGCGGGGAGCCCAATCCGCCTGCGACCATAGCGAGCGAAGCGGCGCGCCTCGGCGCCTGCCTGCGTCAGGTGGGCCGCGATTTTCGTGGGGACGAGCACGAAGGCGACTGGGATTACCACGGCCTGCACCACTGGCTGGGGCTGCCCAAGCCGGCCCTGCCGCTGATGAACGCGGTCACCGTGCTGGCGGCGCTGGAGTCCCTCGGCCTGCCGCTGGCGGAGTCCGCCATCCGCGAAGGGCTGGCCAATGCCCGCCTCGCGGGGCGGATGCAGCGTCTGCAAAGCGATCCCGCCGTCATCGTCGACGTGGCCCACAATCCCCATTCGGCGGCCTATCTCGCGAACCAGCTGCGCCTGCTCCCCTGCAAGGGCAAGCGCCGTGCCGTGGTGGGCATGCTCAAGGACAAGGACATGGCGGGTTCCCTTAAGGAGCTTCAGGGGCTTGTCGATGGGTGGTATCTCGCGAGCCTTCACGGTCCCCGTGCCGCCACGGCGGCCCAGCTGGCCGCCGCCCTGGGTGAACAGGGGCCGGTCGCGCAGTTTGAGTCGGTGAGCGAGGCTTATGAGGCTGCTCTGGCCGTATCGAGTCCTGATGATATGGTCATCGTGTTCGGCTCGTTTTACACTGTCGCCGACGTGCTGGCGGCGAGCGCCTGAGCCGTTTCTGCGCATCATGGGTCCAGCGACACGGGCAGGGCGCTGCCTGGTGCTGAGGTTTCAAAACGGAATGGCGTGAGGGGCCGTTCATGGTTGATGCCGGCAAAATTGCAAAAATACTAAGCAACATGGGTGGGAATTAACTTGGCTTCGAAGTTTCAAAACAGATTGGTGGGGACCGTCATCCTGGTCGCCCTGGTGGTCATCTTTCTGCCGGACCTGATGGACGGCAACAAGCTGGAGCAGAAGGACGAGGCCTTCGCCAAGATCCCGCTGCGTCCGGAGCTGGAGCCCGCCAAGCCCGACCTTCAGGTCTCGGCGGCGAGCACCCTGCCGGCCGAGCATCTGGCGAGCCAGCAGCAGGCCTCTGCCGCGACCCAGTGGCAGGTGGAGGAGATCGGCGACACCGTGACCCTGGCCAATCAGGCGGGAATCAACCCGACGGTGACCAACCAGGCGCCCGTCACCCAGCAGCCGGTGCAGGCCGTGGCACAACCCAAGCCGCAGCCCAAACCCGAGCCCAAGCCGGAAGTGATCGCCAGGAAGCCGGTGGAGCAACCCAAGCCCAAGCCGGTGCCCCCCAAGCCGGTAGAGGTGCAAAAGCCGGTGGAGGCCAAGCCGCAGGCGGGCCAGATCAAATCCATGGATGATCTTATCGCGAGCAAGATGGCCCAGCCGGCCCCGGCTCCTGCCGCCACGTCGACCCAGGGAAGCTGGATCCTGCAGCTCGGCGCCTTCAAGAATGCAGACAGCGTCAATGCCCTGGTGAGCAAGCTGAGGGCGGCGGGCTACTCGGCCCAGACGTCGCCGAGAACCCCGGTGCAGGGGCAGATCAACCGGGTCTTCATCGGGCCGGATGTCTCCAAGGCGAAGTTGCAGGGCATGCAGAGCCGGATCAGCCAGATGACCGGCTTGAGCGGCTCAGTGGTGGCCTACAACCCCTGACAGGGTGATGAAATGAAAAGACCGCGCCTCATGGCCACATGGGCGCGGTCTTTTTTTTTGTGTCCAAAACGGGGAGGGGAGTATGGCCATCGGGCAGCCGAGGAGGCCTAGATGCACTTCACCGGCTTGGGCAGGCCCGCGATCTTGGTGGCCTGCTTGGCGGGGCCTTCCGGGAACAATTTGTAGAGGTAGCGGCTGTTGCCCTTCTCCGGGCCGTACTGTTTTTCCATCGCCTTGACCAGGGCGCGGATGGCGGGGGAGGTGTTGAACTCCAGGTAGAATGCCCGCACGAACCGCACCACTTCCCAATGGGGCGCCTCCAGCACTATCCCCTCCCGCTCGGCCAGCACCAGCGCCAGCGCCTCGCTCCAGTCCGTGACATGACGCAGATAGCCCTGGGCATCGGTCTCGATGGCCTGGCCGTTGAATTCCAGCTGATGATGCTCAGACATAAGGGCTCCTCACAAAGGGGCTGTCGGGACTGGGTTATTGGGATTGGGCGGGCATGGTAGCGCCTTGACCCCGGATCGGCAACCGGTGCTGAGGCACCGCCACGCCCCTTTACCGATCATGGCCCTGCCGCCAGGGGTTCTGGTCGCGAGATCAGCGTCCTCAGGCCTGATCCTGCCGGGTCAACAACTGGCCGTCGTTGGCGAGCATCAGCAACTCGTCCGCTAGCTGGCTGATGAGGGTGAGCTGCTGGCTCAGCATCAGCTGCTCCTCGCTGCTCTCCGGAGCGATGGCCGGACAGGCTCCCGCGAGCGGGATCGGCATCTCCCCCGCCAGGTGGCCGGCGGCCTGCTCCAGGGTCTGGCTGATGTGGCGGCTGATCTCCTCCAGCCCCTCGATGGGCTCGAGTTTGTCGCGATGGGCCCCGAGCGCCGAGATGTAGGAGAGCAGGGCATGATTGCGCCAGGTGAGGGTGAAGCAGAGGTCGAGGAAGCGGCGGCGCTTGCTCGGCTCCACCAGCATGCTCTGCCAGGCCATGGCCAGCTCGCTGTCGGCGAGGTGGGCGCACTTGCGGGCCACCCGGTAGTCCAGGGATTCATCCCGTTGGCGATGCAGGCTGGCGAGCACCGCCGAGAGGTACTTCGCATTGGCGGACAGGGAGTTGGCAATCAGGGTCGGCAGCCGCTTGTATTGCCAGTCCGGCCAGAGCCAGGCCACCAGGGCGTAGGAGAGCAGGCAGCCTAGCAGGGTATCGAGCAGGCGGGGCCCCAGGATGGCGAAGCCGATGCCATCCAGCAGGTTGAACGCCATCAGCACATAGAGGGTGATGAAGCAGACGGCGGCGCTGTAGTTGCTGCGCACCTGGGTGAAGAACAGGAAGGCGGCGAGCCCCATGATCCCGAGCTGCAGGTGCAGCTCGGGGAAGAGCCAGAGCACGGGCACGCCGATGAGGATGCCGGCGAAGGTGCCGAGCATCCGCTGCACCAGGCGACGGCGGGTGGCGCTGTAGCTCGGCTGGCAGACGAAGAGCACGGTGAGCAGGATCCAGTACCCCTTGTCCAGGCTGAATGCCTGCAGGATGCCATAGCCCACCACCAGGCCCAGCGAGAGCCGCAGGGCGTGACGAAACACCATGGAGTTCGGGGTCAGGTGCTGCCTGAGCAGGGTCAGCAGGGGCAGGGCGACCGGTCGTGCCAGGGGAGGCAGGCTGGTGGGCGGCGCGGCGGGGTTTTGCAGCTCCTCGGCGCTTTGCAGCAGCTGGTTGATGCTGGCCAGGTTGCGGCGCAGGAACTTCATCGGCGTCAGCAGGGTCTTGGGGTAGTGCTGCTTGAGGTGGGTGAACTCCAGCTGATCGCCGAGGGCCTCCAGGGTCCAGTGAATGCGTTTGTGGTGGGTGTAGGGCTTGTGCACCAGGATGGCGTAGCCGAGCTGCTGACAGGCGTCGGCAAGTTGTGACAGCACCTCCTGGAAGCCGTCGAGGACGATGCCCTGCTTGAGCTCGGCTTCCAGCTTGCTGTAGGGGTAGTGGCTGGAGGTGGCCCGCTCCTGGATCTCCAGGGCAAGCAGGTAGAGGCGCAGCAGGCCCGCGAGCTCGGGGGCCACCCCGTGGCGGCCGGGGGCATGAAGACGGGCATTGAGCGCCGTCTTGGCCTGGTTCAGGGCGTTGACCAGGTTGATGTTGAGCTGGGCCAGGTTGTGGCGGATGGCCTGGGCGCCGTGCTCGTCCGCCGGGAAGAAGCGGGACTTCTCCTGCAGGTAGCGGGCGAGGGCGAAGTAGCTCTGGGCCAGCTGCTCGTGCAGGGTCTTGTAGGGCAGCAGCCAGAGCCAGACCAGCGACACCAGGCCGTACCAGAGGGCGCCAGCTCCCAGTGCCAGCGGCTGATAGAGCAGATCCGGTGCCTTGGCGGCCCCCAGCATGGTGTAGATGGCGATGAGCAGGGAGCCGAAGCTGATGGTGGCGTAACGCTGACCGAGGGCTCCCACCATCACGAAGAGGAAGGTGGACCCCGCGAGTCCCAGGGCAAACAGCCAGGGGGTGGGGAAGAGGTATTGCACGCACAATGAGGCGAACAGGAAGCACACCAGCGTCATGGCGAGGTTCTTGACTCGGCCCCAGAGGCTGTCGTCGGTCTCGGCGATGGCGCCCGCCACCACCCCGAGGGAGAGCAGCACGGTGAGCTGGATGTCACCGGTGGCCAGCGCAAAGGCGAGCAGCCCCAGGATGGCGAGCAGGACCTTGAGGGCGAAATAGATGTGGCTGTCTGTCAGTAGCCGGCGCAGCAAACTGGAGAAGTCCATGGGCATGCTAGGCACCACCCTTGAGCGAAGTGACATCGATGCGGCTGTCGGTCAGCAGCCGGCGCAGCAGTCCGGAGAAATCCATCGGCATGGGATGAAGGCAACCCTTGAGCGAAACGAAAGCGAAAGCATAACCCGTCGACAACGAAACGGCCCTGATTTGGATCAGGGCCACTTCGCTTCATATCCTTGATTTGCAACTTATCCTGACAGAAACAGGTGCCAATAAAAACCCCGCCGAAGCGGGGTCTTGTGCATCTCAAGCATCCATCAGTTGCGGTTGCCGCCAAGCAGGCTCAGCAGGCTCAGGAAGATGTTGTAGATGGAGACATACAGGGTGACGGTGGCGGAGATGTAGTTGGTCTCGCCGCCGCGCACGATCTGCTGGGTGGTCAGCAGGATGGCGCCGGAGGAGAAGAGCATGAACATGGCGGACAGGGCCAGGCTCAGGGCGCTCATCTGCAGGAAGATGTTGGCGACCATGGCCACCAGCAGCACCCAGAACCCGACGAACAGCATGCCGCCGAGGAAGGAGAGGTCACGCTTGGTGGTCAGGGCATAGGCCGACAGGCCGAAGAAGGTGAGTGCGGTACCGCCCAGCGCCGTCATCACGATCTCGCCGCCGCCGTTGTTCATGTACATGTTGATGATGGGGCCCAGGCTATAGCCCAGCAGGCCGGTCAGGGCGAAGGTGAATACCAGCCCCATGCCGTTGTCGCGGTTCTTCTCGGTCAGGAACATCAGACCGTAGACGCCGATGAGGAACACGGCCCAGTGCAGGGGGGGCAGGTTCATCACGGTCGCAACCCCGGCTACCACGGCGGAGAAGCCAAGAGTGAGGGAGAGCAGCATGTAGGTGTTGCGCAGCACCTTGTTGGTGTCGCGCACGGCACCCTGGGTGCCAGTATAGATAGAACGGGTATCCATCTTGATGTCCTCTTGATTTCCGGGTGAAGCAACCCATTGTGCTTCGTTAACGCATTGTATGCACTGAATGTGTGGATGACGAGCGCTGATTTCAAGCGCCTCCCCACCTGCGAGGTGCCTACTATCCCGGAGCAAAGATGTATTGCGCATGAACAAGTGGAGGGCGTTGCCATTCTGGGCCGCACCGCTTCCCTGTCCATGGCAGGGCGTCCCCCTTCCCCGGCCTGGCTGTCGACCAGCCAGAAGGCGCCCCTGTGCGGCATGAGGGCCGAGGACTCTCCTCCCTCCTCGGTTGTCAGGGTTGGCCTGCGGCAGGGGAGGGCGTGCGTCGGCTGTGTCTGGAATCGTCGGAATGCCGCCCGTGACGGGTTTCGGCCCAAGGGGCGGGATGGCTACACTCCCCTGAGTCGATGCGGGCCGGGCGCCTCTAGCCCGGCGCATCCGGATCACACAGAGGGAGTGGCCTATGGCGGTTGCATGGAAGAGGGTGAGGTGGCTGGCGGCATTGCTGGTGGCGGGACTGATGACGGGGTGCGCCGCCCTGGTGCCGGCCCCCATCGAATATCTGAGCCAGGATCCGCCCCCGGGGGCGCTGCCCCATGGGCAGAAGCGCTATGTGGATGATGGCAGGTGTCCGGCCGGTCAGGTGAAGCAGTTGATCGGAGGGGATGCGAAGAAGAATATCCCGCGCCAGGTGGAGTGCGTGCCGCGTCCGCAATGAGGCGGGACTCTGCTGGGTGAACTCACTGCAACAAAGAGAGCCGGGGCGATCGCCTCGGCTCTTTTCTATGGTTGCACGCCGACGGGGTGGCTAGAACGCATCCCCCGGCACCCGTACCCAGCCTTCCATCAGGATGCGGGCGGAGCGGGACATGATGGCCTTGGTCACCACCCACTGGCCGTCAACCAGGCGGGCCTCTGCGCCCACCTTCAGGGTACCGGACGGATGGCCGAAGCGCACCGCCTCGCGCTCGCCGCCGCCGGCGGCAATGTTGACGAGGGTGCCGGGAATGGCCGCGGCGGTGCCGATGGCCACCGCGCAGGTGCCCATCATGGCGTGGTGCAGCTTGCCCATGGAGAGGGCCCGCACCAGCAAGTCGATCTCGCTCGCGTTGACCTCCTTGCCGCTGGCGGTGCTGTAGTCCTTCGCCGGCGCCACGAAGGCGATCTTCGGGGTGTGCTGGCGGGTCGCGGCCTCTTCCTGAGTCTTGATCAGCCCCATGCGCAGGGCGCCGGCGATGCGGATCTGCTCGAAACGGGCCAGGGCTTGTGGATCGGTGTTGATGGCCTCGCGCAGCTCGGTGCCTGTGTAGCCAATTTCTTCGGCGTTAACGAAGACCGTGGGGATGCCGGCGCTGATCAGGGTGGCCTTCAAGGTGCCGCTCTTTACAACAGAATCCGGCACCTCCAGCTCATCCACCAGGTTGCCGGTGGGGAAGAGGGCGCCGCCCTCCTCGCCATCGTCTGAGGGGTCGAGAAACTCCAGCACGATCTCGGCGGCGGGGAAGGTCACCCCGTCCAGCTCGAATGCGCCGGTCTCCTGCACCTGGCCGTTGGTCACCGGCACCTGGGCGATGATGGTCTTGCCGATATTGGCCTGCCAGATCCGCACCACGCAGATGCCGTTGTCCGGGATGCGGGCCGGATCCAGGAGTCCTGCGTGAATGGCGAAGGCCCCCGCGGCGGTGGAGAGGTTGCCGCAGTTGCCGCTCCAGTCCACGAACGCCTTGTCGATGGCGACCTGGCCGTAGAGGTAATCCACATCGTGATCGGGCTGGCTGCTCCTGGAGAGGATCACGCACTTGCTGGTGGAGGAGGTGGCGCCCCCCATGCCGTCGATGTGGGCGGCGTAAGGGTCCGGGCTGCCGATGACCCGCATAAACAGCTTGTCGCGGGCCGGACCCGGCTGCTGGCAGCGTTCGGGCAAGTCCTGCAGACGGAAGAAGACCCCCTTGCTGGTGCCGCCGCGAATATAGGTGGCCGGGATTCTGACTTGTGGTGTGTGGGCCATAGAGATTGTCCTGATCGTGCTTGTTCGGGATAGAAGACGGCAGCTAGGGTGGCTGCCGTCTTGAGGTGGCGTTAGCTCGCGGCCTTGTGCGCGGTCGACGCCAGGAAGTCCTGGGCGAAGCGTTGCAGCACGCCACCGGCCTCGTAGACCGAGACCTCCTCGGCGGTGTCGAGGCGGCAGGTCATGGGCACCTCCAGCACCTCGCCGCTCTGGCGGCGCACAACGAGCACGAGATCGGCGCGCGGCTGGCGCTCACCCACCACATCGTACGTCTCGGTGCCATCGAGGCCCAGGGTGAGGCGGGTGGTGCCCGGCTTGAACTCCAGCGGCAGCACCCCCATGCCGATGAGATTGGTGCGATGAATGCGCTCGAAGCCTTCCGCCGCTATCACCTCCACCCCGGCCAGCCGCACCCCCTTGGCCGCCCAGTCACGGGACGAACCCTGACCGTAGTCGGCGCCGGCGACGATGATCAGCGGCTGCTTGCGCTCCATGTAGGTCTCGATGGCTTCCCACATCCGCATGACCCGGCCCTCCGGTTCGACCCGGGCGAGGGATCCCTTCTTCACCGCGCCGTTCACCACAGCCATCTCGTTGACCAGCTGGGGGTTGGCGAAGGTGGCGCGCTGGGCGGTCAGGTGATCGCCGCGGTGGGTCGCATAGGAGTTGAAGTCCTCCTCCGGCAGGCCCATCTTCGCCAGGTACTCGCCCGCCGCGCTGCTGCGCAGTATGGCGTTGGAGGGGGAGAGATGGTCTGTGGTGATGTTGTCCGGCAACAGCGCCAGCGGCCGCATCCCCTTGAGGGTGCGCTCACCCGCCAGGGCCCCCTCCCAGTAGGGGGGGCGACGGATATAGGTGCTCTGCGGGCGCCAGTCGTAAAGCGGCGCCACCTTGGGGCCTTTATCCTCCTCGAGGGTGAACATGGGGATATAGACCTGGCGGAACTGGGACGGCTTCACCGAGGCCTTGACCACGGCGTCGATCTCCTCGTCGCTCGGCCAGATGTCTTTGAGGCGAATTTCCTTGCCGTTCACCACCCCCAGCACATCCTTTTCGATGTCGAAGCGGATGGTGCCGGCGATGGCGTAGGCCACCACCAGGGGCGGGGAGGCGAGGAACGCCTGCTTGGCGTAGGGGTGGATGCGGCCGTCGAAGTTGCGGTTGCCCGACAGCACCGCCGTGGCGTAGAGATCCCGGTCGATGATCTCCTGCTGGATGGCGGGATCCAGCGCACCTGACATGCCGTTGCAGGTGGTGCAGGCAAACGCCACCACGCCGAAGCCGAGCCGCTCAAGCTCGCTGTCCAGCCCCGCCTCTTTCAGGTAAAGCGCGACTGTCTTGGAGCCGGGGGCCAGGGACGACTTGACCCAGGGTTTGCGCATCAGACCGAACTTGTTGGCGTTGCGGGCCAGCAGGCCCGCGGCGATGACGTTGCGCGGGTTGCTGGTGTTGGTGCAGCTGGTGATGGCGGCAATGATGACGGCGCCATCGGGCAGCAGGCCGTCCGCCTCCTGGGCGCGGGCCTTGACCAGATCCACCGCGATACCGCGCTCCGCCAGGGCGGAGACCGGCAGGCGGCGATGGGGGTTGGAGGGGCCCGCCAGGGTGCGTACCACGGTCGACAAGTCGAAGTGCAGCACCCGCTCGTACTGGGCTGCCGCCAGGGCGTCGGCCCAGAGGCCTGCCTCCTTGGCGTAGATCTCAACCAGCCTGACCTGCTCGTCGTCACGGCCGGTGAGCTTGAGGTAGTCGAGGGTCTGCTGGTCGATGAAGAACATGGCCGCGGTGGCGCCATACTCCGGCGCCATGTTGGAGATGGTGGCGCGATCGCCGAGGGTGAGGGCGGCGGCGCCCTCGCCACGGAACTCCAGGTAGGCGCCGACCACCTTCTGCTGGCGCAGGAATTCGGTGAGGGACAGCACCAGATCGGTGGCGGTGATGCCGGGGCCGGGCTTGCCGGAGAGCTCGACGCCGACGATCGAAGGCAGCCGCATCCAGGAGGCGCGCCCCAGCATCACGTTCTCGGCCTCTAACCCGCCCACCCCCACCGCGATGACGCCGAGGGCGTCCACGTGGGGGGTGTGGCTGTCGGTGCCGACGCAGGTATCCGGGTAGGCCAGGCCGCGATCGGCGTGGATGACCGGCGACATCTTCTCCAGGTTGATCTGGTGCATGATGCCGTTGCCTGGCGGGATCACCTCGATGTTCTTGAACGCCTGCCTGGTCCAGTTGATGAAGTGGAAGCGATCCTCGTTGCGGCGATCCTCGATGGCGCGGTTCTTCTCGAACGCCTGCGGATCGAAGCCGCCGCATTCGACGGCCAGCGAATGGTCGACGATCAGCTGCACCGGCACCACGGGGTTGACCTTGGCGGGATCGCCACCCTGATCGGCGATGGCGTCGCGAAGGCCCGCGAGGTCCACCAGGGCGGTCTGGCCCAGGATGTCGTGGCACACCACCCGCGCCGGGAACCAGGGGAAGTCGCGATCGCGCTTGTTGTGCACTATCTGGCCGAGGCACTCGCCGAGGATGGCCGGATCGCACCGGCGAACCAGGTTCTCGGCGTGGACGCGGGCGGTGTAGGAGAGCTTGTCCCAGGTGCCGGGCTGGATGGCTTCGACCGCCGCACGGGCGTCGAAGTAGTCGAGCGCCGTGCCGGGCAGGGGCTTGCGATATTGAGTGTTGATCATCACTTGCGCTCCTTGAGCGGCACGAACTGGAGATCCTCCGGGCCGACGTAGTTGGCGCTCGGACGAATGATCTTGCCGTCGATGCGCTGCTCGATGACATGGGCCGACCAGCCTGAGGTGCGGGCGATGACGAACAGCGGGGTGAACATGGCGGTGGGCACGCCCATCATGTGGTAGCTGACGGCGCTGAACCAGTCCAGGTTCGGGAACATCTTCTTGGCGTCCCACATGACTTCTTCAAGGCGCTCGGCGATGTCGAACATCTTGGTGTTGTGCTGCTCCTGGCTGAGCTCGCGCGCCACCTCCTTGATCACCTTGTTGCGCGGGTCCGAGACGGTGTAGACAGGGTGGCCGAAGCCGATGACCACCTCTTTCTTCTCGACCCGGGCGCGAATGTCGGCCTCCGCCTCGTCCGGGTTCTCGTAGCGCTTCTGGATCTCGAAGGCCACCTCGTTGGCGCCGCCGTGCTTGGGTCCGCGCAGGGCACCGATGGCCCCCGTGATGCAGGAGTACATGTCGGAGCCGGTGCCGGCGATGACGCGGCCGGTGAAGGTGGAGGCGTTGAACTCATGCTCGGCGTAGAGGATGAGGGAGGTGTGCATGGCGCGCACCCAGGAGTCACGCGGCTTGTGCCCGTGCAGCAGGTGCAGGAAGTGGCCGCCGATGGAGTCGTCGTCGGTCTCTACATGGATGCGCTTGCCGTTGTGGCTGAAGTGGTACCAGTAGAGCAGCACGGATCCGAGGCAGGCCATCAGCTTGTCGGCGATGTCGCGGGCACCCGGGTGGTTGTGATCGTCCTTCTCCGGCGACAGACAGCCCAGCACGGAGACCGCGGTGCGCATCACGTCCATGGGGTGGGCGCTCGGGGGTAGCTGCTCCAGGGCGGTCCTGACCCCGGTGGGCAGGCCGCGCAGGGCCTTGAGCTTGGCCTTGTAGGCGGCGAGCTCCGCCACATTGGGCAGATGGCCGTGCACCAGCAGGTGGGCTATCTCTTCAAACTCGCAGCTGGTGGCCACGTCCAGGATGTCGTAGCCACGGTAGTGCAGGTCGTTGCCGGAGAGGCCGACGGTGCACAGGGCGGTGTTGCCGGCGGCGGTGCCGGAGAGGGCGACGGATTTCTTCGGCTTGAAGCCGGTGGTTTCGGGAATGGCGCTCATCACATGTTTCCTCATTCAGTCCGTTGAAGCGCCGGCCGCCAGCATGAGACGGCCGGTCGCCGTCTTATTCCTTGGTAGACAGGTCCTTGGTGAAGAGCCTGTCCAGGGTCTGCTCGTAATGGTGATAGCCGAGGAAGTCGTAGAGGGACTCCCGGGTCTGCATGGTGTCGACCACGGCGCGCTGGTGGCCGTCGCGGCGAAGCTGCTGATAGACGTTGAGGGCGGCCTGGTTGGCGGCGCGGGCGGCGCTCAGGGGGTAGAGCACCATGTCGACGCCGTGGGCAGCGAGTGCCTCCTTGTCAAACAGCTCCGTCTTGCCGAATTCGGTCATGTTGGCGAGGATGGGCACCCCGGCCGCCTGCTTGAAGCGATCGTACTGCTCCAGCTCGGTCACGGCCTCGGCGAAGATCATGTCGGCGCCTGCCTCCACATAGGCGGCGGCGCGTTCCAGGGCCGAGCCCAGCCCCTCTACCGCCAGGGCGTCGGTGCGGGCCATGATGACGAAGCTCTCGTCCTGGCGGGCATCCACCGCCGCCTTGATCCTGTCCACCATCTCGGAAACCGAGACCACCGCCTTGTTCGGCCTGTGGCCGCAGCGCTTCTGGGCCACCTGATCCTCCATGTGGACGGCGGCCACCCCGCCGCGCTCGAAGGCGCGAATAGTGCGTGCGATGTTGAAGGCGCCGCCCCAGCCGGTGTCGATGTCCACCAGGAGCGGCACCTGGGTCGCGGCCGTGATGCGCTCGGCGTCGATCAGCACGTCGTTCATGGAGGTCATGCCGAGATCCGGCAGGCCGAAGGAGGCGTTCGCCACCCCGGCGCCGGAGAGGTAGAGGGCCTGGAAGCCGCTGCGCTCGGCCATCAGCGCCATGTAGGCGTTGATGGTGCCGACGATCTGCAGGGGCTTCTCGTTGGCCAGGGCAGTGCGAAAACGCGTCCCGGCCGAGGGGGATAGGTTGGACATGGTGACTCCTTTCATGGGGTGCTTGTCTGCTGTGGATGCTGGCTGTGAATACCATCATCTCACACTACGTTTACGTCAACGTCAATTATGCTTAGGTCCAAGGCCCGTCAATCTGCGGGCACCGGCGGCTTCCCTTCTGATAACTGCTTTTTATTCAATCGGATAGCTCTTCCTTCCCCAGGTGCGCCTGGTCAATGTCATGGCGCCGCCGTGGTGGTTCAGGGCCGATTCTGGCCTCTTCCCCGAGGGGGGGCAACGGATTAGCAGGGGGGTGTCATGAGATGAAAAGTGGCTGTCGCCCGATGCAAAGCGGACGTTCATGTAAATCCCTAGATTCACTCTGGACGATGTTTTCACCCATGAATGAATCTGGAGAACAGCCATGGCCAACGCCATACGCTTCTATGAAACCGGGGGCCCCGAGGTCCTGCGCTACGAAGAGGTCTCGGTCGGTGAACCCGGACCTGGCCAGGTACGGCTGCGCCACGCCGCGGTCGGCCTGAACTACGCGGACACCTATTTTCGCAACGGCACCTACCCGATCCCGCTGCCCAACGGCCTGGGGGTTGAGGCGGCCGGGGTGGTGGAGGCGGTGGGCGAGGGCGTCACCAGCGTCGCCGTCGGCGATCGCGTCACCTACACCGGCTTCATCAATACCCTCGGCGCCTATTCGACCGAGCGACTGATCCCGGCCGCCCCCCTCATCAAGCTGCCGGACAACATCTCCTGCGAGACCGCCGCCGCCATGACCATGCGCGGCCTCACCGCCGCCTACCTGATGCGCCGCATCCACGACTTCAAACCCGGTGACAGCATACTGCTGCACGCGGCGGCGGGCGGGGTTGGCCTCATCGTCGCCCAGTGGGCCAGGCTGCTGGGGCTGACGGTGATCGGCACCGTCTCGAGCGACGCCAAGGGCGAGCTGGCCCGGGCCCACGGCTGCGACCACATCATCGACTACAGCCGCGAGGATGTGGCCACCCGGGTGCGCGCCCTGACCGGCGGCGCCGGCGTCGACGTGGTGTTCGACAGCGTCGGCAAGAGCACCTTCATGGGCTCGCTTGATTCCCTCAAGCGCCGCGGCCTCATGGTCTGCGTCGGCACCGCCTCCGGCCCCATCGAGGGCTTCAACCCCCAGTTGCTGGCCATGAAGGGCTCTCTCTATCTGACCCGTCCGGCGCTCGCCGACTACATCGCCGATCCGGCGGAGAAGACGGCCCTGGCGAACGAGCTGTTCGACCACGTGGCCAGCGGCCGGATCAAGATCGAGATCAACCAGCGCTACGAGCTGCAGGATGCGGCGGCGGCCCACCGGGATCTGGAGGCGCGCAAGACCACGGGCTCCTCCGTCTTCGTTATCTAGGGCCCGAGCTCTCCGCCCCATGGGGCGGGGAACTTGTCCGGTCGCCTGACTTGTCATCTAGGGAGAGAGACATGCGTGTAGAACAACTGACTTGCCATATCGGCGCCGAGCTCAGCGGCGTCCAGCTGGCGGATGCGGCCCACGACGCTGGGCTGTTTGCCGAGATCCGCGCCCAACTGCTGAGGCACAAGGTGCTGTTCCTGCGGGATCAGGAGATGAGCCGCGCCGATCACGTGGCCTTCGCCCGCCGCTTCGGCGAGCTGGAGGATCACCCGGTGGCGGGCAGCGACCCGGATCACCCCGGTCTGGTGCGCATCTACAAGTCGCCGGAGGTGCCCAACGATCGCTACGAGAACGCCTGGCACACGGATGCCACCTGGCGCGAGCAACCCCCCATGGGCTGCGTGCTGCGCTGCGTGGAGTGCCCGCCGGTGGGGGGGGACACCCTCTGGGCCAACATGGCGGCGGCCTACGCCGCGCTGCCGGAGGAAATCAAGCAGAAGATCGCCGGCCTGCGCGCCCGCCACAGCATAGAGGCGAGCTTCGGGGCGGCCATGCCCATGGAGAAGCGGCTCGCCTTGAAGGCCATGTTCCCGGACGCCGAGCACCCCGTGGTGCGCACCCACCCGGAGACGGACGAGAAGATCCTGTTCGTCAACGCCTTCGCGACCCACTTCACCAACTACCACACCCCGGCGAATGTCCGTGTCGGCCAGGACTACAGCATGGGGGGCAGCGATCTGCTGCGCTACCTCATCAGCCAGGCCTATATCCCCGAGTTCCAGGTGCGCTGGCGCTGGCAGCCGGGCAGCGTGGCCATCTGGGACAACCGCAGTACCCAGCACTACGCCGCCATGGATTATGCCCCCTGCCATCGCAAGATGGAGCGGGCCGGGATCATGGGCGACAAGCCCTTCTGATCAATCCCCGGGCCCGCGCCCGGGGGATGTCACCACGCCAGGCGCTTCATGGAAGGCCAGCCAATTTAAGGAATGAACAGATGCAATTCTTTGACGATTCCCTGCACCCGGAAAACATGGAGAAGGTGGTCATCACCGTCGCCCCCTACGGCCCCGAGTGGGCGCCGGGCGACTTCCCGGAAGACATACCGGTGACCATGGAGGAGCAGGTCCAGAAGGCGGTCGACTGCTACGAGGCGGGCGCCACCGTGCTGCACCTGCATGTGCGCGAGCTGGACGGCACCGGCTCCAAGCGTCTCTCCAAGTTCAACGAGCTGATCGCCGGGGTGCGCAAGGCGGTGCCGGACATGATCATCCAGGTCGGCGGCTCCATCTCCTTCGCCCCCGAGAGCGAGGGGGAGGCGGCCAAGTGGCTCTCCGACGACACCCGCCACATGCTGGCGGAGCTGACCCCGAAACCGGATCAGGTCACGGTGGCCATCAACACCACCCAGATGAACATCATGGAGCTGCTCTATCCGGAGTACCTGGAAGGCACCTCGCTCGCGAACCCAGCCTACCAGGCCGCCTACAGCGAGATGACGGTGCCGGCCGGCCCGGCCTGGGTGGCCGAGCACTTGAAGCGCCTGATGGCCAGCGGCATCCAGCCGCACTTCCAGCTGACCGGGATGCACGCCCTGGAGACCCTGGAGCGGCTGGTGCGCAAGGGCATCTACATGGGCCCGCTGAACCTCACCTGGATCGGCATCGGCGGCGGCTTCGACGGCCCGAACCCGTTCAACTTCATGAACTTCGTCCACCGTGCGCCAGACGGTGCTTGCGTCACCGCCGAGTCCCTGCTGAAAAACGTGCTGCCGTTCAACATGATGGCCATGGCCATGGGGCTGCACCCGCGCTGCGGCATCGAGGACACCATCATAGGCCAGCACGGCCAGCGCATGAGCTCGGTGGAGCAGATCCAGCAGTGCGTGCGGGTCGCCCACGAGCTGGGCCGCGAGGTGGCCAATGGCAAGGAGGCCCGCGCCATCTACCGCATCGGCGTGCAGTACGACAGCATCGAGGAGACCCTGAAGGCCAACGGCATGGCGCCGAATCGCGTCCCGGGTCAGCTCGGCGTGCCGCAGCGCTGAGCCAGTCGGGTCGCGGTGTGAAAAAGAAACGCCGCGACCCGCCAACACCGTTTGCCAAGAGGGCGTCAGCCCTTGCACTATGCAGCATCCGGAAAGCTGAGCGATGTATCAGTAGTGGGTGCCCGGTGGCTCCGGCCACCGGGACCCAGACCGGGAACCTGCCAATTTGGAGTAGCACGAGGGATTGTATGGCTACGTATCGTATCGATGACGACGCCGAGGCCGGCAAGGTTGCCGTGCCCCGCCGCTATGCCTGGATAGTGTTTGCGCTGACCTTCGGTCTGCTCATCTCCGACTATATGTCGCGCCAGGTGCTCAACGCCGTCTTCCCCATGCTCAAGGGGGAGTGGGCGCTCTCGGATACCCAGCTTGGCCTGCTGAGCGGCATAGTCGCGCTCATGGTCGGGCTCTTGACCTTCCCGCTCTCTTTGCTCGCCGACCGGTTCGGGCGGGTGAAGAGCCTGGCCCTGATGGCCGCCCTCTGGAGCCTGGCCACCCTGGGCTGCGCCCTGGCCCAGAACTACGAACAGATGTTCGTCGCCCGCTTCCTGGTGGGAGTGGGGGAGGCCGCCTACGGCAGCGTCGGCATCGCCGTGGTGGTCTCCGTCTTCCCGCGGGAGATGCGGGCCACCCTCTCCGGCGCCTTCATCTCGGGCGGCCTGTTCGGCTCAGTGCTCGGCATGGCGACCGGGGGCGTGCTGGCCCATTTTCTGGGCTGGCGCTGGGCCTTCGCCGGCATGGCCCTGTTCGGCCTGGTGCTGGCGGCGCTCTACCCCATGGTGGTGAAGGAGTCGCGCATCGCGACCCCTTGCCGCACAGCCAGGGGCAAGGCTGGAGAGCGCAGCCCGCTGCGCAGCCTCTACTCCAGCCGCTCGGTGATCGCCGCCTATGTGGGCAGCGGCCTGCAGCTGTTCGTCGGCGGCACCGTCATCGTCTGGATGCCGAGCTACTTCAACCGCTACTACGGCATGGCGACGGACAAGGCGGGGGCGGCGGCGGCCATCATAGTGTTGTGCAGCGGCGCCGGCATGATCCTGTGCGGCATGCTGAGCGACAGGCTGTGCAAGGCGCGGCCGGATCGCAAGATAAGCCTCGCCATCGCCTATTGCCTCGGCAGCTGCGTCCTGCTCTCCCTGGCGTTCGCGCTGCCGGTGGGCCTGGCGCAGATACTCCTGATCTGCCTCGGCATGTTCATCGCCACCGGCACCTCGGGCCCGGCCGGCGCCATGGTGGCGAACCTGACCCACGCCAGCATCCACGGCACCGCCTTCGCGACCCTGACTCTGGCCAACAACCTGCTGGGCCTCGCGCCCGGCCCCTTCATCACCGGCAAGGTGTCCGACCATATCGGGCTGGACAACGCCTTCCAGCTGGTGCCCCTCATCAGCATCGCGGCGGCGCTCGTCTTCCTCTACGCCAGGCGCCACTACCACAAGGACGTGGCCCGGCTGGAGGGGGAGGCGCAGCCCAGGGGCGCCGGCGCCTCCGTCATCGAGCCGGCCCCCGCCGAGGCGAGGATCTGAGGCCCTGGGGGCACATGAGTTTTATCCGTCCGGCGACGATCGCCGGATAGGGGTTGATCACAGGGAGACAAGGGCATGGGCAGTACCCTGCACAATACGCTGAACATAGAGGTCTATTTCGATTTCATCTGTCCCTGGTGCCTGATCGGCAAGCGCCAGCTGGACCAGGCCCTGGCACTGCTGCGGGCCGAGCGCCCCGGGTTGCAGGTGACGCTGCGCTGGCGCGGGGTGCAGTTGCTGCCCCAGCTGCCGGCCGGGGGGGAGGATTTCAACGCCTTCTACCTGCAGAGGCTGGGGGGCGAGCAGGCGCTGCGCCTGCGCCAGGCCCAGGTGCGCGAGGCTGCGGCCGGCGTCGGCGTGACCCTGGACTTTGGCCGCATCCCCCGCATGCCGAACACCGCCGATGCCCACCGCCTGTGGCAGCGGGCCGGCGAGCTCGGCACCCCTGAGCAATGCGAGGCGCTGCTGGAATCCCTGTTTGCCTGTCACTTCCAGCAGGGGGGGGATCTGGGGGACTGTCATACCCTGCTCGATCTGGCTGCCGCGGCCGGTTTCGCCACCGACGCCCTGGTGGGCGGCCTGGAGGGGGACGGCAGCCCCTTCTGCGGTACCGCCGAGGGGGCCGCCAGCCGAGGGGTACCCAGCTTCGTGCTGGGGGGACGGGTTCTCTCCGGGGCCCAGCCGGTGGAGCGCCTGCTCGCCAGCCTGCGTCAGGCCGTCGTGACCGAGGGCACGGCGGCGCAAAGGCGCATCGCCGTGCCAGCCAGCCGGGTGCCGGCGCCGGGCAAGCGCGCCCTGATCGAGGAGGGGGGCAGGAGCCTGGTGCTGTTCAACATCGATGGCCGCTTCCACGCCATCGACGACGGCTGCCCCCACCAGGGGGCGTCGCTCTGCGGCGGCAAGCTGGAGGGAGAGGTGATCCAGTGCTGCGCCCACGGCCTGCGCTTCAACCTGAACACCGGCTATCTGCTGGGCTCCACCCAGCTCAGGGTCAACCGCTACCCGGTCGAGCGGGCGGGCGACCAGCTCCATATCGTCGTTGCACCGGAGGAGGACATCCCATGCACGCGTTGAACCCCGCCGTCACCGCCCGCGTCTCGCGGGTGCGCGAGCTGGCCCCCGGCATGGCGGTCAGCCTGGTGGTGGCCGCCGCCGCCACCTTCCTTTCCGAACACTACGGCGCCCCCGTGCTGCTGTTTGCCCTGCTGCTCGGCATGGCCCTGAACTTCCTCAGCGCCGAGGGGAGCTGCAAGGAGGGGATCGCGTTCACGGCCCGCAGCGTGCTGCGCATCGGGGTGGCCCTGCTCGGCATGCGCATCACCCTGGGCCAGATCGCCGAACTCGGCTGGATGCCGGTTGTCCTGGTGGTGACCCTGGTGGTGGTGACCATAGGCCTGTCGGTGGTGGTGGCCAAGGCGATGGGCTTCCAGCGTCTGTTCGGCATGCTGACCGGCGGTGCCACCGCCATCTGCGGTGCCTCCGCCGCCCTGGCCCTGGCCGCCTCCCTGCCCAATCATCCCCAGAAGGAGCGCGCCACCCTGTTCACGGTGATCGGGGTCTCGGTGCTCTCGACGCTGGCGATGATCACCTACCCCATGATCGCCCGTTTCTTCGAGCTGACGCCGGTGGAGGCGGGGGTCTTCCTCGGCGCCACCATCCACGACGTGGCCCAGGTGGTGGGGGCGGGCTACAGCATGTCCACCGAGACCGGGGACGTGGCCACCGTGGTCAAGCTGATGCGGGTCGCCATGCTGCTGCCGGTGATCGTCGCCGCCGCCATGCTCACCCGGATGCAGGGGGCGGACGGCGCCTTGGACAAGCGCCCGCCGCTGCTGCCCATGTTTGCCGTCGGCTTCCTGGTGCTGGCCTGCATCAACAGCACCGGCTGGGTGCCCGCCCTGGTCCAGAGCGGGGTCAACGATCTGTCGCGCTGGTGCCTGGTGATCGCCATCGCCGCCATCGGCATGAAGACCCAGTTGAAGGAGCTGGCCTCGGTCGGCATCAAACCCATCCTGTTGATGGTGGGGGAGACCGCCTTCCTCGCCGCCCTGGTGCTGGTGCTGATGCACTGGGGCATCAAGCCGTAACGAATAGAGAAACCCCACCCCTCCCCTTGGCAGGGGTGGGAGCTAAATAGCTCCTCCCTCTTATGAAGGGGGAGGCTGGGAGGGGGTTGTGAATGCGACACTGCGCCGAATAACGAAAACGGTCATAAAACGAACGCGCCCCCGTGGCCAACGGACTAGCCAGAGAGGTATCCATGAACAAGATTTATCCCAGCGCCCAGGCCGCCCTCGGCGATCTGGTGCAGGACGGCATCACCATCGCCTCGGGGGGCTTCGGCCTGTGCGGCATCCCCGAGCGGCTGATCGAGGCGCTGCGCGAGACCGGCAAGCGCGGCTTCACCGTCATCAGCAACAACTGCGGGGTGGACGAGTTCGGCCTCGGGCCGCTGCTCTACAGCCGCCAGATCAGGAAGATGATCTCCTCCTACGTGGGGGGCAACAAGGAGTTCGAGCGCCAATATCTCGCCGGCGAGCTGGAGCTGGAGTTCACCCCCCAGGGCACGCTCGCCGAGAAGCTGCGGGCCGGCGGCGCCGGCATTCCCGCCTTCTTCACCAGGACCGGTTACGGGACCCTGATCGCCGAGGGCAAGGAGACCCGTCAGTTCGACGGCGAGTGGTACGTGATGGAGCGCTCCCTCACCGCCGATCTCGCCATCATCAAGGGCGCCAGGGCGGACAAGGCGGGCAACCTGATGTTCAACAAGACCGCCCGCAACTTCAACCCGCTCTGCGCCAAGGCGGGCCGGGTCTGCGTCGCCGAGGTGGAGGAGATCGTCGAGGTGGGGGAGCTGGCCCCGGACGAGATCCACCTGCCCGGCATCTATGTGCAGCGGCTGGTCCTGAACCCCAACCCCGAGAAACGTATCGAAGTGCGGACAGTGAGGAGTTAACCATGGCCTGGACCCGTGAAGAGATGGCGCAGCGCGCCGCAAGGGAGCTGCAGGACGGCTTCTATGTGAACCTCGGCATCGGCCTGCCGACCCTGGTGGCCAACTATATCCCGGAGGGGATGGAGGTGTGGCTGCAGAGCGAGAACGGCCTGCTCGGCATAGGCCCCTTCCCGAGTGAGGAGGAGCTGGATCCGGACCTCATCAACGCCGGCAAGCAGACCATCACCACCCTGCCCGGCAGCAGCTTCTTCGACAGCGCGGAGAGCTTCGGCATGATCCGCGGTGGCCACATCAACCTGGCGTTGCTCGGGGCCATGCAGGTGTCCGAGCGCGGCGATCTCGCGAACTGGATGATCCCCGGCAAAATGGTCAAGGGGATGGGGGGCGCCATGGATCTGGTGGCCGGGGTCAAGCGGGTGGTGGTGCTGATGGAGCACTGCGCCAAGAACGGTGAGCACAAGATACTGGAGTGGTGCAACCTGCCGCTGACCGGGGTCGGGGTGGTGGATCGCATCATCAGCGATCTCGCCGTGCTGGACGTCACCCCGCACGGCCTCAGGCTGGTGGAGCTGGCCCCCGGCATCGCATTCGAACAGTTGCAGGCCGCGACCGGCTGCGCCATCGCGCGCTGAGCGCGCGGTTTTCCGGCGGGGAAGGGGCCTGGCCTTTCCCCGCCGTTTTTATTTTCCTCGCCCCGTTTTCCTTCGCCCCGAACGCCCCTCCCACGCTACCTGACCCTGCCGCCCGACAGGGCTGATCGGCCCGGCATCGGGGCTGGTTGACACCGCTTTCAGCCCCCTTTGCCATCGCCCGACGGCGCTGTCACCAAATGAAAAGTGGCTGACGTTCAATGGCAAGCGTGGTCCCGGAGGGAGGCCTTACAGTCGACGCACAAGAAGAGAGAGACCGCGTCATCAGCGCGAGCGACACCCCGGGGCCGATGCAAAAACAGAGCTGCATCCAGGAGCCGAACAAGGCGGTGCGCCATAGCCAGGTCATCCCGCTTGCATCAATAAAAAAGCCAACGGAAACGGCGTTCAGACAGATAACAACAACGACATCAGATGACGACACTCGGAGAGACTGTAATGGATTACAAGCACACGAGTCATGGTTGCGGTGCCCTGCGCCTCAGCCTGCTGGCGACGGCCATCGCGGCCGCTCTCCTGCCCAGCGTTCAGGCGGTCGAGATCGACACGGACAGCGAAGAGTGGTCCGTGCGCTTCGACAACACCGGCAAATTCAACTACGGCGTGCGCACCGAGAGTGCGGACGACCGCATGCTGGCCACCCCCAACAACAACGACGGCGACTACAACTTCAAGGACGCCGGTGACACAGTCACCACCCGCTTCGATCTGCTGACCGAGCTGGACGTGGTGAACAAGGGCAACACAGGTTTTCGCGTCAGCGCCGCCAGCTGGTATGACTACGCCTATCGCGACGTGGGGGCCGATGACAACCCCTTCATCAACGGCAACAACGTCAGCTCCGGGATCGTCGGCCAGCCGCCCGTGGCGGCCAACCCTCACCTGAGCGACTATGCGAACCGCTACTACCACGGCCCCTCCGGCGAGATCCTCGACGCCTTCGTGTTCCACAGCATGGAGGTCGGCGAGGAGTCGCTGCTGAGCTTCAAGGTGGGCCAGCACAACGTCTACTGGGGGGAGACCCTGCTCAACCCGGTGCACTCCCTGAGCTACGGCCAGTCGGGCCTGGATCTCGCCAAGCTGGCGGCGTCCCCGGGCACCGAGGCGAAGGAGCTGTTCGTGCCGCGCAACCAGGTCTCCGCCTCCTTCACCCTGAACCCCGAGTGGACCTTCGCCGCCCAGTACTTCCTGGAGTGGGACGCCGCCCGCCTGCCGGAGGCCGGCACCTACTACGGCAGCTCGGATCTGGTGGGCTTCGGCGCCCAGTCCTTCCTGCTGGGGCACACCGGCGGGCCGGGTCTCGCCGGGCCGAACGGCACCCTGACCAACATCCGCCGCGGCACCGACATCGAGCCGGGCAAGCACGGCGACTGGGGCATCATGGCCAAGTGGTCCCCCGAGGCGCTGGACGCCACCCTGGGGGCCTTCTACCGCCGCACCGCGGACATCCTGCCCCAGGCGGTGCTGGATGCCCGCGGCATGACCATTCGCGGCGCCGCGCCGCTGCCGGGCGGCGCCATCCCCAACCTGCGCCAGTCCATCGCCACCACCAGCTACTCCCTGGCCTACGGCGAGAGCATCGACATCTTCGGCCTGAGCCTCTCCAAGGACATCGCCGGGGTGAGCGTGGGCAGCGATCTGAACTATCGCCACAAGATGCCGCTCGCCAGCATACCGGCGCTGCTCAGTGCCGCAGGGCCTGGTGGACTGGCCAATGGCTTCGGTGCCTTGCCCCCCCGCCACGCCGGTACCGGGGTGATCACCGATGATTCCGACGGCTACAGCGCCACCGGCGACACCCTGCACTGGACCCTGAACGGCCTGATGACCATGGCCGACACCCCGCTGTTCGACGGCGCCGCCCTGCTGGCCGAGCTCTACTACAGCAACCTGCTGAGCCTGGACGAGCACAACAAGGCGCTCTACAAGGGCGAGGAGAGCTACCAGGGCATCGACAAGCCGACCCGTGACAACTGGGGCCTGGCGGTCAACTTCACCCCCACCTGGTATCAGGTCTTCCCGGGCGTCGACATGACCATGCCGCTGTCGGTGAACTGGGGTCTGTCCGGCATCTCGCCGGTGCAGGCGGGCGGGGCGAAGGAGACCGGCAACTACGCGGTCGGCCTCGGCGCGACCATCTACAACCAGTACTTCGTCGATCTGAAGTACGTGGACTCCTTCGGCAAGTCCGCCGACTGTAACGATGGCGCCAGGGACGGGGCTACCCCCAACGCCCTGGACGGCGCCCAGCGCACCACCTGTTATGCCGGCGGCTACTCCTCCTTCTCCGGTGGCGGCGCCACCACGGAAGACAGGGGCGCCATCTACCTGACCCTGAAGACCACCTATTGAGTCAAGCGACCGAGTCGGAGAACGAGATGATGAAACCTACACAAACATTGCTGGCCCTCTCCCTCGCCCTGGCCTTTGCCGGCCAGGCCCAGGCGGCCGTTTCCGCGAGCGAGGCGGGCAAGCTCGGCACCAGCCTGACCGGGGTGGGCGCCGACGCGGCGGCCAACGCCGATGGCTCCATCCCCGCCTATACCGGCGGCCTGACCACACCGCCGGCTGGCTTCAAGGCGGGCGACAGCATGCGCCCTGACCCCTATGCGAGCGACAAGCCCCTGCTGGTGATCGACGGCAAAAACGCAGGCCAGTACAAGGGGGCGCTGACCGCCACCACGGCGGAGCTGCTCAAGCGCTTCCCTGACTTCCGGGTGGATGTCTACCCGACCCACCGCAGCGTGGCGCTGCCCAGGGAGGTGTTGGACAACACCAGGCTGAACGCCGTCAGCGCCCAGACCCTGGAGGGGGGGCTCGCGGTGGACAAGGTGCTGCCGGGCATTCCCTTCCCGATCCCGCAGACCGGGGCCGAGGCCATGTGGAACTTCCTGCTGCGCTATCAGGGGGTGAACATCGCCACCAAGTACGACTCCTGGAACGTCGATGCCGCAGGCACGGCGGCGCTCTCCACCACGGGGCAGGCGTTCATCAACTACGCCATCTACGAGGACATGAAGAAGCCCATCTCGGCCAAGGACACCTACTACCAGATGAAGCTTTACTACACCGGGCCCGCCCGCCGCGCCGGTGAAGCCATCATGCTGCGCGATGCCGCCAACCCCTTGGAGCAGCCGCGCAAGGCCTGGCAGTACCTGCCGGGGCAGCGCCGGGTCAAACTGGCGCCGAACCTGGCCTATGACACCCCGAACCCGGGCACCTCGGGCGCCGGCACCTATGACGACGTCTTCGTCTTCAACGGCGCGCTGGACCGCTTCGACTGGAAGCTGGTGGGCAAGCAGGAGATGATCGTTCCCTACAACACCTACAAGCTGACCTATGAGCCGAACGCCAAGGCGCTGACCACCCCGAACTTCCTGTCGCCGGATCACGTGCGCTGGGAGAAACACAGGGTCTGGGTGGTGGAGGGGACCCTCAAGGCCGGCGAGCGCCACATCTACGCCAAGCGTCGCTTCTACCTGGACGAGGACAGCTGGATGGCCCTGGCGTCCGATCAGTACGACGCCCGTGGTCAGCTCTATCGCGGCTCCTTCGCCTTCCTGAGCCAGAGCTACGACAAAGAGACCCCGGATGCTACCCCCTTCATGATCTATGACCTGGTGGCGGGCACCTACAACATCAACGGTGTGGTGGGCCCCCATGGCGGCATCAAGTATGGCGCCCCCCTGTCCAAGGCGAAGTGGTCGCCGGAGTCACTGGCGGGCGCCGGGATCCGCTAAGCGTTGATGATCTCCACTGACCTCCCTCCCGGCCACCCCCTTCGAAAGGGGGAGGCGTGAAGTGCTCCCTCCCCTTGCCAAGGGGAGGGCCGGGGTGGGGTTGTTGCGACCATCCGATGGGTTTTGAAGACAAGGAAGTGGTATGGGTTCATTCAACAAGTTGGCGCCCTGGCTGTGCGGCGCCCTGCTGATGGCAGGGCCCGCGCAGAGCGCGGAGACGATCACGGCGGCGACGGCCTATGTGGACGTGCTGGACTTGCCGGCCAAGCCGAGCGCCCTGGCCAAGCAGAGCCCCTTGCTGGATCTGGCCCGAGCCGGCAGCCGGCTGGTGGCGGTGGGGCAGCGGGGTCACATCCTCTACTCCGACGATGAAGGCAAGGGTTGGCAGCAGGCCAGGGTGCCGGTGAGCGTGGATCTCACCGCCGTCGCCTTCCCCAGCCCCGAGCAGGGCTGGGTCGTGGGCGGGGACGGGGTCGTGTTGCACAGCGCCGACGGCGGGGCCAGCTGGCAGAAGCAGCTGGATGGCCGCCAGATAGGCGAGCTGGTGCGCGCCTATTACGCCGAGAAAGCCAAGGCCGAACCGGACAACGAGCAGTGGGCCGCGCTCGTGGAGGAGGGGCAACGCCTTATCGAGGAGGGGGCGGACAAGCCGCTGCTCGACGTCTGGTTCGCCGACGACAGGGTCGGCTATGTGGTCGGGGTGTTCAACCTCATTCTGCGCACCGAGGATGGCGGCCAGCACTGGACGCCGATGCAGGATCGCACCGACAACCCGGACGGGCTCCACCTCAACGCCATCGCCCGGGCCGGGGAGAGCCTCTATCTCGCCGGCGAGCAGGGTCTGCTGCGCCAGTGGGATGAGGCGGCGCAACGTTTCGTGGCGCTGCCATCCCCCTACGAGGGGAGCTTCTTCGGCCTGATCGGCCGCCCCGGCGAGCTGCTGGTCTATGGCCTGCGCGGCCACGTCTATCGCAGCACGGACGGTGGCGCAAACTGGACTCAACTCGCCAGCAAGCTGCCCATCAGCATCAGTGCGGCGGTGCAGGATGCCGGGGGGCATGTCCGCCTCTTCACCCAGGCCGGCCACATGCTGCGGGTGAATGGGGATAGGCCTCTGCAACTGGTGGCCGAGGCGGAGCCCTCGCCGGTGGCGGGCGTCCTGTTGACGCCCCGTGGCACCCTGGCGCTGGTGGGTCACCGCGGCGTGCGCACCCTGGCGGTGAATTGAGGCCGTCACAGGCTTTGCCAAATCAGGCCGTCAGGATGACGGCCCCATCACGATAACGAGGATCCAGAGATGGGCCATGTGAAGCAAGATGCGATGCCGGTGATCCGCGAGCTGGCGGATTTCGATCGGCGCTCCGGCAACCTGCTGGAACGGCTGGTGTTCAACCACAGAGCCCTGTTCATGCTCTTTATGACGCTGGCGACCCTGGTGCTCGGCTATATGGCGACGACTCGCCTGGAGCTGCGCCCCAGCTTCGAGAAGATGATCCCCCAGAGCCAGCCCTACATCAAAAACTTTCTGGAGAACCGCCAGTCCCTGCGCGGCCTCGGCAACTCGGTGCGGGTGGTGGTGGAGAACACCCAAGGGGACATCTTCGATCCCGGTTATCTGAGCGTGCTCAAGCGGGTCAATGACGAGCTATTCCTCACCGAGGGGGTGGACCGCGCCTGGATGAAGTCCCTGTGGAGCCCGGCGGTGCGCTGGACCGAGGTGACGGAAGAGGGCTTCCAGGGCGGCCCCGTGATGCCGGACGCCTATCAGGGCAAGCCCGCCGACATCGAGCAGCTGCGCCAGAACATCCATCGGGCCGGCATCGTCGGCAGCCTGGTGGCGAGCGACTTTAAATCCAGCATGCTGATCGTGCCCCTGCTGGACAAGGCCTCGGCCACAGGCCAGCCCCTCAACTATCACGAGTTCTCCCAGCGCATCGAACAGCTGCGCAGCCAGATCGAGTTCGACGGCAAGCCCCACCAGGCGGGGGAGGAGGGGACGGGCAAGTACAAGATCCGGGTCATCGGCTTCGCCAAGCTGGTGGGGGATCTCATCGACGGCCTGATCCAGGTGATCATGTTCTTCGGCCTGGCGGTGGTGACCTCGCTGGCCATCATCTTCCTCTACACCCGCTGCGTGCGCAGCACCCTGCTGGTGGTGGGCTGCTCGCTGATCGCCGTGGTGTGGCAGCTCGGGCTGGTCGCCTGGCTTGGCTACGCCATCGATCCCTATTCGGTGCTGGTGCCCTTCCTCATCTTCGCCATCGGGGTCTCCCACGCGGCCCAGAAGATGAACGGTATCATGCAGGACATCGCCCGCGGCACCCATCGCCTGATCGCCGCCCGCTACACCTTCCGCCGCCTGTTCCTGGCCGGGGTCACGGCGCTGCTCGCCGATGCGGTGGGCTTCGCGGTGCTGATGCTGATCGACATCCCGGTCATTCAGGATCTTGCCATCACCGCCAGCATAGGGGTGGCGGTGCTGATCTTCACTTCCCTGCTGCTGATGCCGGTGGCGCTCTCCTTCGTGGGGGTCGGGCGCAAGGCGGCGGAGCGGGCCCTCAGGATCGACACCAACGCCGCCGCCAACCAGGGTTTCGGCAAGCTCTGGGCGCTGCTGGACTGCTGCACCGAGCGCAAGTGGGCCACCTTTGTGGTGGCGTTGGGTCTGGCCATGGGGATCGGCGGCTACCTGGTGAGCCTGAACCTGAAAGTCGGCGATCTGGACAGCGGGGCACCTGAGCTGCGGGCCGATTCGCGCTACAACAGGGACAACGGCTATATCACCAGCCACTATGCGCTCTCCAGCGATCTGTTCGCGGTGATGGTCAAGACGGCGCCGGAAGGTTGCCTCAACTATCAGACCCTGATCCTGGCGGATCGCCTGGGCTGGGAGCTGCAGCAGCACCCGGGGGTGCAGGCCACCAGCTCCCTGGTCAACGCGGTGCGCCAGATCACCGCCGGCACCTACGAGGGCAACCCCAGGCTCGCCAGCATACAGCGCAATCAGAACGTGTTGAACTACGCCGCCCAGCAGGCCTCGGTCAACAGCCCCGAGCTGTTCAACACCGACTGCTCCCTGATGCCGGTGATCGCCTACCTCAAGGATCACAAGGCCGAGACCCTGAGCGGCGTGGTGGCCATCGCCGATCGGTTCGCCCGGGAGAACTCGTCGTCGGATCGCCAGTTCCTGCTCGCCGCGGGCTCGGCCGGCATCGAGGCCGCCACCAACCTGGTGGTGCACGAGGCGAACCGCACCATGCTGCTCTACGTCTACCTGGCGGTGACCGTCTTCTGCCTCATCACCTTCCGCAGCTGGCGGGCGACCGTGGTGGCCCTGGTGCCGCTGATGCTCACCTCTGTGTTGTGCGAGGCGCTGATGGTAGCCATGGGGATAGGCGTCAAGGTGGCGACCCTGCCGGTGATCGCGCTCGGGGTCGGCATCGGCGTGGACTACGCGCTCTACCTGCTGAGCGTGCAGCTGCACTACCAGCGCCAGGGCATGTCGCTGGTGGAGTCCTACCGCAACGCAGTGGCCTTCACCGGCCGGGTGGTGGGGCTGGTGGGGATCACCCTGGCCGCCGGTGTGGTGGGCTGGGCCTGGTCACCGATCAAGTTCCAGGCGGATATGGGGATCCTGCTCACCTTCATGTTCCTGTGGAACATGCTGGGGGCGCTGATCGGGGTGCCGGCGCTCTCCTACTTCCTCTTGCGCGGCACCCGGCCCGCCCTGGCCGGGGAGAAGGGGGCAGAACCCAGTGCGAGCGCGCCCCAGGGGAGGATGGCGTCGCCACTGCCGGCCGATGCCCGCTAGGAAGCGGCAAGGGGCAACAGAGGGAGGCGTCAGGCCTCCCTCTTCTTTTGGACGTGATCTGCTGAGGGGCTGGGTGGGATGGCAACGGGATGCGGGAGTGTCGTGATGCAGGTTTCCAGCGTATCCCTTGCTTTGCTGTGGATGAGGAGTTCCCCATATGAGGAAAAGCGGAACGTAAAGAGGGAGGCTGATGCCTCCCTCTTTACGTCTGGCGAAGGGGAATGATGATCTAGCCGTAGGCCAGGCTGGTGCGCACGTTCTGGGCCGCCTTGGGCACTATCTTGTTGCGGGTGCGCCAGGTGGCCGGCGGCATGCCGAACTGGGCGTTGAACCAGCGGGTGAAGGAGCTCGGCATGGAGTAACCCAGCATGTCGGCGATGTGGCCCAGCGAATAGCCGGAGTTTTGCAGGTAGCGCATCACCAGGTCCCGGCGTACCTCGTTGACCAGCTCGCTGAAGGTGGCGCCGCTCTCCTCGAGGTGGCGCTGCAGGGTGCGCACGTTCATCCCCAGGGTGCGGGCGATCTGCTCTATGGTGGCGCGCCCCATGGGCAGCAGCAGGTAGATGGCCTTGCGCACGTCGGTGAGCAGGGATTGCTGGGTCTCCACCACCAGGGTGTCCAGGTACTGGCGCGCGTGGCGGGCCATGGCCTGGTTGGCCAGGGGATTGGGAACGTCCAGATCCGCGGCGTGGCAGACGATGCCGTTGAACTCGCTGCCGAACTCCAGCTTGCAGCCGAACAGCCGCTTGTGGATGGAGAGATCCGCCGGCGCGTCATGGGTGAAGTTGACGCTGATGGGATGCCAGTTGGCGCCGACCCCGACCTGGGAGGCGCAGAAACGGTACATGACGCCGACCGCGAGCTCCGTGGTCTGGCGCGACGGCATGGGGGTGTCGGTGATGATCTCCTCGCGGATGATGACCGTCTTGCCCGCCTCCTCGATGTAGATGGCCAGGGCGTTGTTGAACAGGTGGATGTACTGCACCATCACCTGCAGGGCCTCGCGCAGATTGGGCTGGTAGCTCAGCAGCAGGCTCACCTCGCCAAAATCCGACAGCTGGCGATGCTCTGCCATGCGCAGCCCCAGGCTCTGGCAGTCGCCGGTGCGGGCGGTGAGCTCCAGCAGGTTGATGATGGTGGCGACCGGGATGCGCTGATTCGGGACATCCAGTATGGAGGCGCTGAGCCCGGCCTGGGACAGCAGGCTGGGGGTGTTGAGGCCCAGTTGGCGGGCGACGTCGAGGTAGTTGGTGAGGGTAGCGGCTCTGGCAAGAAGGGTCATGATGCAGTTCCCATGGCGACAGCTCATCTGCTGGTTGTTAACCATTTATTATCATTTCGGCTACATCATGGGAAGGCTTATTAACTTATCTATTAGTCGCAGATCCCAGGGGGTGAGCTCGCTCACAGTCCGCTTCCGATGGCGTCCCGACCCCGTGATCGCCGCCTTGTCCGGCCGAGTCTCTGTCGCAAAAAGACAACTCCATGGCACCCAAGGTAAAGCAGCCGAATGGCGAGCCCCTTACTGTGGCTTCCATATCGGCCGGCTCTCGCCGGATAGCCAGGACAGGGGGAGTGAGATGAAACAAGGGCAACCCAGGGCCAGGGTGCTGATAGTGCCGGGCCTGCGCGATCACGTGGCGGATCACTGGCAGACCCTGCTCGCCGCCGAGCTGGAGCAGGTGGTCACCGTGCCGCCACTCACCTCGGACAAGCTGAGCTGCAAGGCCAGGGTCGAGGCCATCGAGGAGGCCCTCGCCGCCATCGAGGGGCCGGTGATCCTGGTGGCCCACAGTGCCGGGGTGCTGATGGTGGCCCACTGGGCTGCCCAGTACGGCGCAATCAGACAGCACAGGGTCCAGGGGGCCCTGCTGGTGACGCCACCGGATCTGGATGCCGACTGGCCGTCCCACTATCCCAGCAAGGAGGCCATGGCGGCCGGCGGCTGGCACCCCTTGCCGCGCACCGGGTTGCCGTTCCCGAGCCTGGTGGCCATGAGCCGGAACGATCCCCTGGCGAGTCCGGAGGCGGTCCGCGCCCTGGCCCGCGACTGGGGGAGCGAGCTCGTCGACGTCGGCGCCGTGGGGCACCTCAATCCGGCGAGCGGCTTCGGCCCCTGGCCAGAGGCCCGGGCGCTGCTGGCACGCTTCGAGCGCTGATCATCCCATTCAGGGGACGGAGTCTCCCCTGCAGTCCACAAGCCTGTGACCATGAACCGAAAGGAGTCCCTATGGTGAAGACCCGCATCATTGCGCCGGCAGAGGGCGCCCACGCCTATCCGCTGCTGATCAAGAGCCTGCTGCTGTCCGGGGGGCGTTATCACCCGGAGCGGGAGATCGTCTACGCAGACAGGCTGCGCTACGACTATCGCACCCTCAAGCAGCGCATCCACCGCCTCGCCAACCTGCTGACGGCGGCGGGAGTGGGCCCCGGCGACACCGTCGCCCTGCTGGACTGGGACAGCCACCGTTCCCTCGAGTGCTTCTTCGCGGTGCCCATGATAGGCGCCGTGCTGCACACGGTGAACGTGCGCCTCTCCCCCGAGCAGATCGCCTTCACGATGAACCACGCCGAGGATCACCTGGTGCTGGTGCACGACGACTTCCTGCCGGTGCTGGAAACCATCCAGCACCAGCTGCCCACGGTACGCGGCTATGTCCAGCTGACCGACGACAAAGCGACACCGACCCGCCTGCCGGTGCTGGGGGAGTACGAGACGCTGCTGGCCGGGGCGGGCGATCACTTCGACTTCCCCGACTTCGATGAACACTCGGTGGCGACCCTGTTCTACACCACGGGCACCACCGGGGATCCCAAGGGGGTCTATTTCAGCCACCGCCAGCTGGTGTTGCACACCCTCAACGAGCTGGGGACCCTGGCGGCCCATGCGGGACAGTCACTGCTCTGCTCCGACGATGTCTACATGCCCATCACTCCCATGTTCCACGTCCACGCCTGGGGCGTGCCCTATGTGGCGACCATGCTGGGGGTGAAGCAGGTCTATCCTGGCCGCTACGAGCCGAACAAGCTGGTACGCCTCTATCGGGACGAGGGGGTGAGCTTCTCCCACTGCGTGCCGACCATCTTGCAGATGATCCTCGATTGCGAGGAGGCCAAACAGACCTCGTTCGAGGGCTGGAAGATGCTGCTGGGGGGCAGTGCGCTGCCGCTCGGCCTCGCGGCCCAGGCCAGCCAGAAGGGGATCCGGGTGCACGCCGGCTACGGCATGTCGGAGACCTGCCCGCTCCTGTGCGTGGTGCACCTGACCGAGGCGGAGCTGGCGCTGCCCATGGCGGAGCAGTTGCCGCTGCGCATCAAGACCGGCAAGCCCATCGGCCTGGTGGATCTGCGCATCGTCGATCTGGCGGGCCGGGAGCTGCCCCACGACGGCGAGGCCATGGGGGAGATAGTGGTGCGCGCCCCCTGGCTGGTGCAGGGCTACCTGAAGGAGCCGGGCAAGGGGGCTGAGCTCTGGGACGGCGGCTGGCTGCACACCGGGGACGTGGCCTCCATCGATCCCCAGGGGACGGTGGAGATCAAGGACCGCATCAAGGACGTGATCAAGACCGGCGGCGAGTGGATCAGCTCGCTGGCGCTGGAGAACCTCATCAGCGCCCACGACGGGGTCCACTCGGTGGCCGTGGTGGGGGTACCCGACGAGCAGTGGGGGGAGCGCCCGCTGGCGCTGGTGGTCGGCAAGGAGGGAGTGAGCCTGGATCCCCAGGCCATCAAGACGCACCTGCAGGGGTTCGTGGAGAGCGGTTGCATCAACCGCTGGGCCATTCCCCGCCAGATCCGCATCGTACAGGAGATCCCCAGGACCAGCGTCGGTAAGGTGAACAAGAGGCTCATCCGGGAGCGGGAGCTCGGCGGGTCGGGGGGACACTGAGCCTCCCTCCGTCATACCTGAACCTGCCCCTAGGCCGCCCCCACTGTTTGAGGGGGCATATTGTTGGGACCAGAACGCTTGACTACGCTAATTGAGCCATTACATAAGAGGCGTGCGCTATGGGTAAACATCAGGTTCATCTTGTCAACGAAGAAGTGGATTTTCCCGCCAATGAACAGCTGGTCTCCACCACGGATCTGCAGGGGGTCATCACCTACGCCAATGATCACTTCTGTCGGGTGGCGGGATACAGCCGTGCGGAGATGATAGGGCAGCACCACAACATGGTGCGCCACCCGGACATGCCCAAGGCGGCCTTCGCCGATCTCTGGGGCAAGCTCAAACAGGGCAAACCCTGGCGCGGCATGGTGAAGAACCGCTGCAAGGATGGGCGCTACTACTGGGTCGATGCCTATGTCACCCCCATCTTCGAGCAGGGACGGATCAACGGCTACCAGTCGGTGCGCAGCCGCGCCACCCCCGAGATGAAGGAAGTGGCCGCCCGCACCTACGCCAGGCTGAAGGCGGTGGAGCGGGGGGAGCGCAAGGCGGGCCTGAGCCTGCGCCCCGTGCGCCCCGCGCTGGCCATCGTCGGCCTCTTGCTGATGCTGGCAGGGGGCGGCTATCTGATGGGGCCGTGGGCTCCCCTGTTCATGCTGCTGCCCATGGTGTGGCTGGGCCTTCTCTATCGCCACGCCCTCATCACCACCCCCCGCTATCTGCGCCAGCTGGCCGAGGAGTATGACAGCCTGACCCGGCTCATCTACTCGGGGGACGAGCCCAGCGCCATCGCCGATTTCCACATCAAGCTGCTGCAGGCCAGGATCCGCACCGTACTCGGGCGGGTGGACGATGCCACCCTCTCCCTGCAGGATCTGGCGGTGCACCTCAAGACCGCCTCCAGCGAGGCCAGCGCCGACATCGCCGAGCAGGACATCCAGACCCAGCAGGTGGCGACCGCCATCACCGAGATGGCGGCCACCGCCCACGAGATCGCCCGCAACATCCAGGAGACGGACAACCAGATCGCCCAGGCCAAGGCCCACTGCGAGAACACAGACCAGCAGCTGGAGGATACCCAGCAGAGGGTGACGGAGCTGGCGACCCAGGCAGAACATGCCTTCACGGCCGCGGTGGCACTGGCGGAGGAGTCGGATCGCATCGGAGTCCTGATGAGCGAGATCCAGGGCATCGCGGATCAGACCAATCTGCTGGCACTCAACGCCGCCATCGAGGCGGCGCGGGCCGGGGAGCAGGGGCGCGGTTTCGCGGTGGTGGCGGACGAGGTGCGCACCCTCTCCACCCGCACCCACAAGGCGACCGAGCAGATCCAGGGCAGCATAGGGCAGATCCAGCGCACCCTGAACAACTGGAAGGGGATGATGCAGCAGAACCTGCAGCAGACCCAGTCCTGCGTCGCCCTGACCCGGCAGGGATCGGAGAGCCTGCATCAGGTGCTGGCGGAGATAGAGCGGGTGGTCGACCTGTCGACCCAGATCTCGGCGGCGGCGGAGGAGCAGCAGGCGGTGGTCGAGGACATCAGCCGAAACGTCAACGTCATCTCCCAGCACTCCCACACCAACAGCAGCAAGATGCAGGACATGGACGCCTCGAGCGACATCCTGCTCACCAAGGCGCGCCAGCTCAAGTCCCTGGGGCAGACCTTCGGCTAGTCTCCATCCCCCTGAATGCAAAGAGGCCACCCCTGGGTGGCCTCTCTCTTGCGGGCGCGGGGCTCGCGGTGTTGGATGCGGGGCATGGCCCCCTCGGCCGGGCCCCCTCCGGCCATCGCGGCATCAGCCGGACTGTTCAGCCAGCGTCATGAGGCCGCCGCTCTTGTCGCAATACATGGCCCTGTCGGCCTGGATGAGCCACTGCTCCGGGCTCCAGTCTTGCTGGTACTGGCTGACCCCTATGCTGATCCCGACCCGCATGGGTTGATCACTCACCACGAAGGGGGCCTCCATGGCCTGGCGGATCACCCCGGTGACCGCCTCCGCCTGATGGGTGTCGTAGCCGGGCAGCAGCAGGATGAACTCGTCCCCCGCGAGGCGCGCGAAGAAGTGATGATGGCCGATGGCGTCGTGGATCCGCCGGGTCAGCTGACAGAGCAGCGCATCCCCCTGGCTGTGGCCGAAGTTGTCGTTGATGCGCTTGAAGTCATCGAGATCGCAAAACAGCAGGCAGCCCGGCTTGTCGCTCTGTACCTGCGTCTTCAACTGCTCCATCAGGCTCAGGCGATTGGGCAATCCGGTGAGGGGATCGCGCCGAGCCAGCTGCAGTATCTCCTGCTCCCGCTGCTTGCGCAGCGCCACCTCCCGGTAGAGCCGCTTGTTGTTGGCGAGCAGGTAGAGGGCGAGCAGCAGTATGATGGCGCCGGCTCCCAGGCTCAGCAAGAACCAGGGGCGCCAGAAGATCCACTGCTCGGACGGCACCCGGTAGAGGAAGCGGGTCAGGGACACCGGCCTGGCCACCAGCCCTATCTCGACCAGCTGCTGCATGATGTGGGCGAAGCGATCCGGATTCATATACCCGATCTCCACATAGAGCGGCTGGATCATCTCCTTGCTCATCTGCAACTCGTACTCCATGTGGGCTTGGCTGCGGTTGACACCATATTCGGTGCGCAGCAGGGCGATGGCCTCCTCGGGATGGGCGAGGGCGTAGCGCCACCCCTTGAGACTGGCGGCCCGAAAGCGCGCCACCCGATCCGGGTTGAGCTGTTCCTGCGTCTGGGTGGTGAAGAGGATGTCGCTGTAGAAGTCGATGCCGTAGTTGCGGGGATTGATGACGGAGACCGAGACGCCGCGCTCTTCCAGGTAGAAAGGCTCGTTGCTGAGGTAGGCGTTGAAGATGTCTATTTTGCCCTCGATCAGATCGTCGATGTTGACCGAGGTGGGCACCGGGATGAGCTGGCGCTCGTGCAGCCCCTGATAGTAGAGGGTGGCGAGCAGCTCGGCGTCCTGATGGCCGGGGAACATCATGATCCGTTTGCCACGCATGTCCGCAACGGTGAGAATGCCGCTGTCGCGACGGGCCAGGAAGATGGACGGGGAGTGCTGATAGACGCTGGCAAGTGCCAGCAGGGGTTCACCATTGGCGTAACTCGTCAGCACCTCGGTGTTGCCGACCCCGAAGTCGGCGCGGCCACTCAGCACCTCCTGGACCGGGCTTATCCCCTTGCCGCCCGGACGGATCTCGACATCCAGCCCGGCGTCGGCATAGTACCCCTTGGCCTTGGCCATGTGATAACCCACGAACTGGGGTTGGTGCAGCCAGCGCAACTGCAAGACCACCCGGTCCGGCAGCTCATGGGTGCGCTCACTGGCCAGGAGGGGGGAGGCGTAATTGATGCCAATCAACAACAGCCAAAACAGGCATTTTTTCATTCGTGCGATTCTTGTGCTGAGGGTCCATGGGGGATGGCCTGCAGGCCTGCATTCTAGTTGTTAACAAAATACATTCTAAAGGGTTATAGATGTACCGGATACAGTTGCAACACAAAGATTTCATGGTGATCAACAAGAGTCCAGGCCTTGGCATGCATGACGACGGCGGTGAGCCTGGCCTGGTCAGCCGGGTCAAGCAGGACACGGGGCTCACCCTCTATCCGGTCCACCGTCTGGACAAGATGACCTCGGGACTGGTGCTGCTGGCCCGCACGCCCGAGGCCAATCGTGCGCTCAGCATGGCCTTTGCGGCGAGGGAGGTGAGCAAGCAGTATCTGGCCCTCTCCGATCGCAAGCCGAAGAAGAAGCAGGGCTGGGTGAAGGGGGACATGGAGAAGGGGCGCGGTGGCAGCTGGATGCTGGTCCGCACCCTGAACAACCCCGCCATCAGCTGGTTCGATTCGGTGTCGGTGCGCGAGGGGCTGCGCCTCTATCGCATCAAGCCCCAGACTGGGAAGACCCACCAGATCCGGGTGGCCATGAAGAGCATCGGCGCCCCCATCCTCGGCGACGAGCGTTACGGCGGCACGGCGGCGGATCGCGGCTATCTGCACGCCTGGCGTCTCGCCTTCACCCTGGCGGGGGAGCCCTTCGATCTTGTCTGCCCGCCCGACGAGGGGGCGCAGTTTCTGCTACCCGAGCTGCACGCCGCCATCGCGGGACTTGGCGAGTGAGTGCCGCCGCGAAGGTGCCTGCCAGCGGCTGGATCCTGGCGGACTTTGACGACACCCTGGCGCCCGGTGACAGCCATGCCGGCCTGCTGCGCCATATCCTGCGCCGCCGTCTCTGGCCGCTGCTGCTGTGGCCGGTGATGGCGCTGGGCGGGCTTGTCTATCTGCTGCCAAGCCAGCGCCGACGCGGCATTTCGCTGATCTGGTGGGCTATCACCCTGGGGCTCTCGCCCCTGGCGTGGCGCCGACTGGTGCGGGAGTACTGCCTGACCCGGCCCGGCCTCTATCGGGAGGCGCGCGCCCTCTTGATGGGAGAGGGGCACCGCTGCTGGGTCATCTCCGCGAGCCCCCGCGCCCTGGTACGAGCCCAGCTCCATCGTCAACTGCCAAGGCTCCCCCATCGCATTCTGGGCTCACGCATGCACTATCGCCTCGGTGGTCTGGTGCCGCGTTGTTATTGCCACGGCAGGCACAAGTTGCAGCCCGAGCTCCTCACCCTGGACGCCGTGCTCACCCTGAGCGACAGCCTGCACGATCTGCCGCTGCTGGCGTTGGGGGAAGAGGCCTGGCTCGTTAATCCGACGCGCCGCCGTCTGCAACTGGCGCGGGCCCGCTTGCCCCACCTCAGGGTGAAAACCTGGCACCTGTAAGGCAAAGCTGACAGCCTTGTGGGGCGCCAAGGAGCGCAGCGCAAGGCTGGAACATGGTTGTCACACTTCATTTACATTTTTTGCCGCAGATCCCCGCCAAACTATCTGAATACCGCCTCTTCTCATCTTCGGCGCCCGCCTCTCTAATGAAACAAGTTGTTAACAAGGCCGTCTGGCTGCTGTCGAGCCATCCGGCGTGACCCATTTCGTTATCCGTTCATCGCAAGGAGCGCATCATGACGACCCCCTCTTCCCGTACTCACACCATCAACCCGCTTGGCACCGACGGGTTCGAGTTCGTCGAGTACACGGCGCCCGATGCCAAGGGCATTGATGCCCTCAAGGCGCTGTTCGTCTCCCTGGGCTTTGCCGAAGTGGCCAGGCACAGGCACAAGCAGTGCTGGCTCTATCGCCAGGGGGACATCAACTTCGTGGTCAATGCCGAGCCCCACTCCCAGGCGGAGGAGTTCGCCCGGGCCCACGGGCCGAGCGTCTGTGGCATGGCGTTTCGGGTGGCGGACGCGGGCCTCGCCCAGCAGTACGCCATCGCTCAGGGGGCCAAGCCGTTTGTGGGCAAGATAGGCCCCATGGAGCTCAACATCCCCGCCATCTACGGCATCGGCGAGAGCACGCTCTCCTTTGTGGACAGGTACGGCGAGCGGGGCTCCATCTATGATGTGGACTTCGTCTTCTACCCCGACTGGCAGGCGCGCATGGCCGAGGTGGATGCGGGGCTCTATGAGATCGATCACCTGACCCACAACGTCCATCGCGGCAACATGAACCTCTGGTCGAATTTCTACGAGCGGATCGGCAACTTCCGCGAAATCCGCTATTTCGACATCGAGGGCAAGCTGACCGGGCTGCATTCCCGCGCCATGACGGCGCCCTGCGGCAAGATCCGCATTCCCATCAACGAGTCGGCGGACGACAAGTCCCAGATCGAGGAGTACCTGCGCCAGTACAAGGGGGAGGGGATCCAGCACATCGCGCTCGCCTCCGCCGACATCTATCAGACCATCCGCACGCTCAGAGGGCGGGGGACCGGCTTTATGCCGACCCCGGACACCTACTACGAGAAGGTGGACAGCCGGGTGGCAGGACATCAGGAGGATCTGGCGGCACTGAAAGAGTTGCGCATCCTCATCGACGGCTCGCCGACGAAGGACGGCATCCTGCTGCAGATCTTCACCGACACCGTGATCGGCCCCGTCTTCTTCGAGATCATCCAGCGCAAGGGCAACGAGGGCTTTGGCGAGGGCAACTTCCAGGCATTGTTCGAATCCATCGAGCTGGACCAGATCCGCCGTGGCGTGCTGGATGGTGCCGAGCAGGGCCAGAGAAAGGGAGAACCGAACGATGCGTAACTGGATAAGCTTCCCCCATCGGGAGGGGACCCACTCCCGCCAGGCCCATGCCGATCTACCGGAGCAGGCCATCTACGAGCGCGAGCTGGGGCGTTCCGGCTTCTTCGGCCCCGCCACCCACATGCACCACAAGCACGCCCCCACCGACTGGAGCAACTGGGAGGGGCCGCTGCGGCCGCGGGCCTTCGATCTCAACGAGCTGCAGGATGAGGTGAACTCCCTCTCCCCCTGGGTGATGCCGGACATCCTCAGCAATCCCCATTGCCGCTACCGGATCTGGCGCCTGCATGAGCCCATGCCGTTCCTGGTGCGCAACGCCGACGGGGACGAGTTGCTGTTCATCCACGAGGGGGGCGGCGAGTTCTACTGCGACTACGGCCATCTCACGTTGAAAGATGGGGACTATGTGGTGATCCCCCGTGGCACCATGTGGCGCATCGAGCCCACAGCCCCCCTGTTCATCCTGATGATCGAGGCGACGGATGACAGCTACCAGCTGCCGGACAAGGGGCTGGTGGGCAACCACGCCATCTTCGATCCGGCGGCGCTGGACGTGCCCGCCATCAACGAGCGTTTCCTAGCTCAGCAGGACGAGAACCCCTGGTCGCTGCAGATCAAGCGCCACAACCAGGTCTCGGTCGTCACCTGGCCCTTCAACCCCCTGGATGCCCAGGGCTGGCACGGGGACTTGTGCGTGGTGCGCCTCAACTGGCGGGACATCCGTCCCCTGATGAGCCACCGCTACCATCTGCCCCCCTCGGCCCACTCCACCTTCGTGACGAGCCGCTTTGTCATCTGCACCTTCGTGCCGCGCCCCATAGAGAGCGATCCCGGCGCCTTGCGGGTGCCCTTCTATCACAGCAACGACGATTTCGACGAGGTGCTCTTCTACCACGCCGGGGACTTCTTCAGCCGGGACAACATCGAGCGGGGCATGGTCACCTTCCATCCCGCCGGCTTCACCCACGGCCCCCATCCCAAGGCGTTTGCGGCAGGGCTGGCCCATGCCAAGACCTTCACCGACGAGGTGGCGGTGATGCTCGATACCCGGGACGCCCTGGCCGTCGGCCAGCTAGGCGAGAAGGTCGAGAACCTCCAGTATGTCTCCAGCTGGCAGCGGCCAGAGACCAGCGGCAAATAAGGAATTCCACATGAAATTGGCAACCCTGAACAACGGCAGCCGCGACGGCGCCCTGATGGTGGTGAGCCGGGATCTTTCCCGCGCCGTGCACGTGCCGGCCATCGCCCCCACCCTGCAAGGGGCTCTGGACGCCTGGGACGAGGTGGCGCCACGACTGGCAAGCGTCTATCAGGAGCTCAACGACGGCACCTGCCCGGATGCCTTCCCCTTCGATGAGGGAGCCTGCCTCTCCCCGCTGCCTCGCGCCTACCAGTGGCTGGATGGCAGCGCCTACGTCAACCACGTGGAGCTGGTGCGCAAGGCCCGCGGCGCCGAGATGCCGGACAGCTTCTGGCACGATCCCCTGATGTACCAGGGAGGCTCGGATACATTCCTGGCTCCGCGCGGTCCCATCGTCATGGGTTCCGAGGCGTGGGGCATCGATTTCGAATCGGAAGTGGCCGTCATCACGGACGACGTGCCCATGGGGACGAGCCCGCAAGAGGCGGCCGGCCACATCAAGCTCTTGATGCTGGTCAACGACGTGAGCCTGCGCAACCTCATCCCGGGGGAGCTGGCCAAGGGGTTCGGCTTCTTCCAGTCCAAGCCCTCCAGCAGCTTCTCGCCGGTGGCCATCACACCGGACGAGCTCGGCGGCGACTGGCGCGATGGCAAGGTGCACCTGCCCCTGGTGACACACCTCAACGGCGCCCTGTTCGGGCAGCCCAACGCCGGGGTGGACATGACCTTCAACTTCTATGAGCTCATCGCCCACGCCACCAAGACCCGGTCCCTAGGAGCGGGCAGCATCATCGGCTCGGGTACCGTCTCCAATTACGACAGAAGCCTTGGCTCATCCTGCCTTGCCGAGCTGCGGATGCTGGAAATTATCGAGTCGGGTCAAGCCACTACACCCTTCCTGCGCTTTGGTGATACAGTGTCCATCGCGATGCAGGATCGCAATGGACTGAATCTGTTTGGCACCATTTTGCAGCGGGTCATGCCGGCGGACGCCAGCCAGACACAGTGAGAGGATCGGCGGGGACAGGGGCTGGCGAGCGGCAGGTGTCCTTGCACCTGCCAACACAGGGACAGACTATGTTGCAGTTGTTTGGATATTGGCGGTCATCGGCAAGTTATCGGGTGCGGATCGTGATGCAGCTCAAGGGGCTCGATTATGAGCAGCATCCGATCAATCTGCGGCAGGGAGAGCAGCGGGAGAAGGCCTATCGCCGGATCAACCCCCAGGGGCTGGTGCCGTTTCTGGTGGACGGCGAGGTACAGGTGGGTCAGTCGGTGGCCATCATGGAGTATCTCGACGAGACCTACCCCGCCCACCCCCTGATGCCG
>NZ_CDBN01000076.1 GCF_000820085.1 Aeromonas sanarellii | reverse complement strand
TGCTGAGCCTCTCCCCGGCTCAGTTGGCCGAGGCCAAGGCCCAGAACGTCTCCGTGCTCTCCTATCTCGCCAACATCACCGACAACCCGGTGATCGTGACCCTGGGGCCGCTCATCGCCTTCATCGCCATCAGCTCCTCCTTCCTCGGCCACTTCCTCGGCGCCCGCGAGAGCCTGAAAAGCCTGATCGCCAAGCCCACCGGCCTGTCGCTGGCCAGGGCGGACAAGCTCGGCATCGCCCTGATGTTCTTCGCCATCTGGGGCGCCGCCGTCATCAACCCGGGTATTCTGGGGCTGATGGAGACCCTCTCCGGCCCCGTCATCGCCATGATCCTCTTCATCATGCCGGTGGTGGCCATCTACAAGGTGGAGGCGCTGGCNNAGAGGCGACCCCGGGGTCGCCTCTCTTGCCTCTGCTCTCTGGTTGCCTTGCCGTCGTCTCACCCCAGCTTGGCGCCGTTCTCCACCGCCTGTTCGGGGATGGCGATCACCACGGCGCCGTCCGGCCGGTAGAAGCCGGTCAGCAGAAACTCCGACTGGATGGGGCCTATCTGCTTGGGGGGAAAGTTCACCACGGCGACGATCTGGCGCCCCACCAGATCCTCCGGCCGATAGAGGTCGGTGATCTGGGCGCTGCTCTTGCGCACCCCAAGCTCGGGGCCGAAATCCGCCCACACCTTGTAGGCGGGGCGGCGCGCCTCTGGGAAGGGTTCGACCCGCACCAGGGTGCCCACCCTGAGCTCCACCATCTCGAAATCCTGCCAGCTTATGGTCTGCATCTTGGCTCCTCGTTGCCCATACCTTGCATGAGCCTCAGCATGCCTCGAATGCCTGGGGATTGTCTTCGGCAAAGAGCCGACCGGTTACGGCAGGCGGCCGTTTTGCTGGCGCCAGAGGGAAGGGGTCAGTCCGGTCTCGGCCAGGAAGCGCTCGGCAAAGGCTCCCTGGTTCTGGTAGCCGCAGCGGCTGGCCACCTCGCCTATGGGCAGGGCGGTCTGGGTCAGCAGGGTGCGGGCCAGCGCCATGCGCCGCATCCTGAGGTAGTGGGAGACGCTCGTTCCCACCTGCTGGCGAAAGGCGTGTTTGAACTGACTCAGGCCGAGGCAGGCGATGGCGGCGAGTTCCTCGTTGGTGAGGGGGTCTGCGAGGTGGGCTTCCATATGACGCTGCACCTTGGCGATACGAGGGGCTATGCGGGGAGCGACGGCGGGGCCCATGCCGCGTCCCTCGGTCAGCAGCCCGAGCCACACCTGATCCATGCCGGCCACGTGGCGCCCCTCGGCCACCATGCGGTGCAGGAAGGCGAGGTAGTGGCGCTGAGCCTCATCCAGCTCGACGAAGGGGTGGTCCCCCAGGGCGGCCGGCAGCCAGTGGCTCTCCTGCACCAGAAACACGTGCGCCGGGTCGGCGGCGTAGTCGTGGCGAAGGCCAGGGGCGATGATGCAGGCAAAACCGGGGGCGAGGCGACATCCCCGACCCTGCACCTCGATCTCGAGGGGGCCGACGAGTGGGATCACCAGCTGGGCGTGGTCATGATTGTGGCTCTGCATGTCGCTCTGGTAGTGACGCAGGCTGAAGGGGGAGGTGGCAGATAAGCATGACGCGGCACCGGGCCGCGTCATTGAAAGGGATGCATCGTTTGCCATGGGCAGCCGCATTACTCGGCGTCGAAGTCTTCGATTTCCTTGCCAAGGGCTTCCATGATGGCGCGGGCCTCGGCGGGGACGCTGTCCGGATGATCCTTGCGCAGGTCGTCGTCACAGGGCAGCGGCTGGCCGGTGAAGGCGTGCAGGAAGGCTTCGCAGAGCAGCTCGCTGTTGGTCGCATGACGCAGGTTGTTCACCTGGCGACGGGTGCGCTCATCGGTCAACACCTTCAGCACCTTGAGCGGGATCGAGACGGTTATCTTCTTGACCTGTTCGCTCTTCTTGCCGTGCTCTGCATAGGGGCTGACGTAGTCGCCGTTCCACTCTGTACCCATGTTCCACCTGTAGTCGTTTGGCCGTGAGCGCGGATTTTAACCCTTAAGGAATTCAATGGCAATCCAACAGCAAAGCCATTTAGACGTCTAGAAGTGTTGACGGCTTTTTTAAGGTGGCGTAGTGTGGTGCACCATGGGCCGGCAGTCCGGCCAGCGAAAATGAGAGCGGGGCTGGACGACCCACGAGGCGGACCGGCTCCGGCAACCCATCAAGGAGAGTGACATGACCCACAAGGCCACCCTGGCGGTACGCACCGGGATTGAGACAGACACGCAGCACGGTGCCGTGGTGCCCCCCATCTACCTCTCCAGCAACTACACCTTTGCCGACTTTGGCGAGCCCCGTCAATACGACTATGCCCGCTCCGGCAACCCGACCCGCACCAATCTGGCGGACGCCCTGGCGGCCCTGGAAGGGGGGGCCGGCGCCGTGGTGACCGGCACCGGCATGGGGGCCGTTCACCTGGTGACCACGGCTCTGCTCAAGGCGGGGGATCTGCTGATCGCCCCCCACGACTGCTACGGCGGCACCTGGCGCCTGTTCGAGTATCTGGCGGCCAAGGGCCACTACCAGGTGCAGTTCGTGGATCAGGGAGACGAGGTGGCGCTGGCCGCCGCGCTGGCCCAGAAACCCGCACTGGTGTGGGTGGAGACCCCCTCCAACCCGCTGCTGCGGGTGGTGGACATCGCCGCCATCGCCGAGGCCTCCCACGCGGCGGGCGCCCAGGTGGTGGTGGACAACACCTTCCTCTCCCCCTTGCTGCAACAGCCCCTGGCCCTCGGCGCCGACGTGGTGGTCCACTCCACCACCAAGTACATCAACGGCCACTCCGACGTGGTGGGGGGCGTGGCGATCGCGAAGGAGCCCGCGCTGGCCGACTCCCTGGTGTGGTGGGCCAACTGCCTGGGGCTTACCTCCGGTGCCTTTGACTCCTACCTCACCCTGCGGGGTCTGCGCACCCTGGCTCCGCGCCTGCGCACCCATCAGGAGAACACGGATCGCATCCTCGCCTTCCTGCAGCAGCAGCCGCTGGTCAAGCGGATCTATCACCCCAGCCTGCCGAGCCATCCGGGCCACGACATTGCGCGCCGTCAACAGTCCGGCTTTGGCGCCATGCTAAGTTTTGAGCTCGATTGCAACGAGACGGGGCTGCGCGCCTTCCTCGCGGGGCTGCGCCTCTTCTCGGTGGCGGAGTCCCTCGGCGGGGTGGAGAGTCTGGTGGCCCATCCGGCCAGCATGACCCACAGGGCCATGACCCCTGCGGCCCAGCAGGCGGCGGGTATCAGTGCCCAGTTGCTGCGCCTGTCGGTGGGGATCGAACACGGTGAGGATCTGGTGGCCGATCTGGCCCAGGGGTTTGAACAGGCGCAGTTGGCACAACAGGCAGAGCAGGTGAAGTAATGGAACAACAACAAGGAGAGTGTGTGGTGTCAACAGAGGCAGTCTTCAAGCGGCGCCATGTACACAAGTTCGGCGGCAGCAGCCTGGCGGATCCGGTCTGTTATCGCCGGGTCGCCAGCATCGTCGAGCAACAGGTGGGGGGCAACGAGCTGGTGGTGGTCTCCGCCGCGGGCAAGACCACCAACCGGCTGATCCAGCTGGTGGAGCTGGCCGAGGCGGGGGACGAGGCCGCAGGGGAAGTCATCACGGCCCTGCACGCCTACCAGCAGAGCCTGATCGACGGTCTGCTGGAGGGGGAGCTGCTGCTCTCTCTCAGCCAGCAGCTGGCGGACGACATGCAGCTCATCGCCAAGACCCTGGAGGGGCAGTTCGACCGCTTCGAGCGCAACGGCCTGCTCGCCTTTGGCGAGGTGTGGTCGGCGCGCCTCTTGGCCGCCCTGCTCACCAGCCGGGGGGAGCCGGCCGCCTGGCTCGATGCCCGCAGCTTCCTGCGCGCCGAGGACGGCGCTCTGGTCAAGGTGGATACCGCCCTCTCCAGCGAGCTGCTCAAGGCGCGGCTGGCGGAGCATCCCGGCCGCATAGTCGTGACCGGCTTTATCGCCGCCGACATGGAGGGGCGCTCCCTGCTGCTCGGGCGCAACGGCTCCGACTACAGCGCCAGCCTGCTGGCGGCGCTGGCGGACGGCGAGTCCACCACCATCTGGAGCGACGTGGCCGGGGTCTACAGCGCCGACCCGCGCCGGGTGAAGGAGGCTCGCCTGCTGGAGCGCCTGAGTCTGGCCGAGGCGAACGAGCTGGCGCGGCTCGGCTCCTCGGTGCTCCATTCCCGCACCCTGCAGCCGGTGGCCGACAGCCGCCAGCGCCTCACCCTGCGCTGCAGCTACAACCCGGATGAGGGCTGCACCCACATCCTGCGCCGGGCTCCGCGCTCCGGCGGTGCCCGCATCGTCTCCTCGGTGGATCAGATCGCCCTCATCGAGCTCAAGGTGCTGCCGCAGACCCATTATGAGCAGACGGTGGCGGCCATCGAGGCCCATCTGGCCCGCCACCGCCTCCATCCGCTCACCCTGCAGCGCCAGCCGGATCGCCGGGTGTTGCGCCTCGCCTACACCCTGGAGGTGGCGGAAGGAGCCTTCGAGGTGTTACGGGACTTCCAGTTGCAGGGCAACTTCACCGGCCTCATCCAGAAGGAGGGATACAGCCTGGTGGCCCTGGTGGGAGCCGGCGTCACCGACAACGCCGAACAGTGCCACCGCTTCTACCAGTTGCTGGCGGATCAGCCCCTGGAGTTCGTCCAGGTGGCCAAGGACGGCCTGAGCCTGGTGGCCGTGCTGCGCCAGATCGTGCTGGAGCCGCTGCTCATCGCCCTGCACAGCGCCCTGTTCAGCCGTCCCACCCGGGTCGGACTGGTGGTGTTCGGCAAGGGCAACATCGGCGGTCACTGGCTGGGGCTCTACGCCCGCGAGAAGGCGCGCCTCGAGCACGAGCTCAATCTGGCGCTCACCCTCTACGGGGTGTTCAGCTCGGAAGGTGGGTTGCTGGACGAAGAGGGGCTGGACCCGCTCAAGGTGCAGGACAATTTCGCCCCCAAACCGCTGATCTGGCCGGAGCTCTTGTCCCAGCTGGAGCAGCACGGCTTCGACGCCCTGATTGCGCTGGACCTCACCGCGAGCGAGACGGTGAGCCGCTACTACCCGGACTTTGCCCAGCTCGGCATCCACATCATCGCCGCCAACAAGTTTGCCGGCGCCGCCGACAGCGAGTTCTACCAGCGCATCAAGCAGACTTGCCGCGACCACCAGGTGCAGTGGCGCTACAACGCCACCGTGGGGGCCGGCCTGCCCATCCAGTCCAGCATCCAGATGTTGCGTCAGAGCGGCGATCGCATCCAGGGGGTCTCCGGCATCTTCTCCGGTACCCTCTCCTGGCTGTTCCAGCAGTATGACGGCACCCGTCCCTTCTCCGAACTGGTGGACGAGGCCTGGCAGCACGGCCTGACCGAGCCGGATCCCCGGGAGGATCTCTCCGGTCAGGATGTGCGCCGCAAGCTGCTCATCCTGGCGCGGGAGGCGGGCTTCGAGCTCGACTCCGCCGACATCGAGCTGGAGAACCTGGTGCCGGTGGCCCTGCGCAAGGTGAGTGCGGATCAGTTCATGGACAGGCTCAAGGAGCTGGATGATCCCATCCTGACCGCCTTCGAGGGGGCGCGCCGGGTTGGCAAGGTGCTGCGCTACGTCGCCCGCTTCGAGCACGACGGCAAGGCCCGCGTCGGGCTGGAAGCGCTGGAGCCCCACCACCCGTTCGCGAACCTCTTGCCCTGCGACAACGTGTTCGCCATCGAGAGCGACAGCTATCGCACCAACCCCCTGGTCATCCAGGGGCCGGGGGCTGGCCGCGAGGTGACCGCAGCCGCCATTCAGTACGATCTCTGGCAGATCTGCGCCAGCCTCTAAGAGCCTGGTGGATGACACAAAGAAGAGGCGCCCTTGGGCGCCTCTTCTCGTTGGTGGTCAGAATGCCTTACCAGAACAGCTTGCCCAGCAGGGGGGCGAGCAGCACTGTGGCCATGCCGGCTATCATCATCACCATGCTGGAGACCACCCCCTCCTCGTTGCCCATCTGGTAGGCCCTGGCTGTCCCGGCGCCGTGGGCCGAGGCACCGAAGCCCGCCCCCTTGCCGAGGCGGCTGCGGATGGCGAGCACGGTGAGCACGCTCTCCCCCACCGCCATGCCGATCACCCCGGTCAGCACCACGAACAGGGCGGTGAGATCGGCGTTGCCCCCCACGGCACGGGTCGCCTCCACCGCGAAGGGGGTGGTGATGGAGCGCATTGCCATGCTGCGCTGCAACAGCTCGGAGAGGTTGAGCCAGCGGGCCAGCAGCACTGTGCTGCCCACTGCCATGACCACGGACGCCACCACCCCCACCGACAGGGAGAGCCAGTGGCGGCGCATCAGCCGGCGGTTCTCGTAGACGGGCACCGCGAAGGCGACGGTGGCCGGGCCCAGCAGCCAGAGCAGCCAGCGGGACTCGGCCATGTAGTCCCGGTAGGGGATGTGGAACAGCAGCACCACGGCCACCAGCAGGGTCGGGGCCAGCAGCAGGGGCATCAGGGGCAGGATGCGCTTCCTGCCATAGAGCCACTTGCTGGCGTAGTAGAACAGCAGGGTCAGGGCGAGGCAGAGCAGACCGAGCAGGGTATCAGACATGGCGGCGACTCCGGCGGGCCAGCCTCAGTTCGAGGCGATAGACCCTGTCCACCACCAGGGCCGTGGTGCCGAGCACCAGCACCGTGCTGACGACCAGCACCACCATGATGCGCCACCCCTCCTGCAGCAGCAGCTCCTGATAGTTGACCACGGCCACCACGGCGGGCACGAAGAACAGCAGCATCTCCGCCAGCAGCCAGCGGGCCCCGGCACTGAACCACTGGGCCTTGACCACCCCGAGCAGGATGCAGACCAGCAGCAGCAACATGCCGGTGAGGTTGGCGGGCAGCGGCAGGTGCAAGGTGCGCACCGCGATGTCGGCCAGCAACCAGATGGCCGCCAGCAGGGCGATTTGGAAGGGGGTTTGCAACCAGCGAAGGTAGAGGGTTTTCATGGCGAGCGTCTTTCTGTGAACCTGGTCACAGTATAGAGAGTGCCAAAACCTGCAAAAAATGAATTTAAATTATCAAATTCATGCCAAATAGGCATGATTGCTCCAGCCATCCCCGTCAAGAGAGCACCATGGATATCCGAGCCCTGCGTTACTTCGTCGAACTGGTGCGGGAGCAGAGCTTCACCCGCGCCTCCGAGAAACTGTTCGTCACCCAGCCCACCATCAGCAAGATGATCCGCAACATGGAGGAGGAGCTGGGCCAGCCCCTGCTGAGCCGGATGGGTCGCCGCTTCACCCTGACCGACAGCGGTCAGGTGTTGTTCAACCGGGCCCAGACCATACTGGCCGAGATGCAGCAGCTGGAGGCGGAGCTGGCGGATCTGCAGAGCCTGCAGCACGGGCGCCTCGCCCTCGGCATCCCGCCCATGGTGGGCCATGTCTATGCGGATCTCATCCGCGCCTATCGCAGCCGCTATCCAAACGTGGAGCTCTCCATCGTGGAGTATGGCGGCCGGCGCATCGAGCAGGCGGTGCTGGAGGGGGAGCTGGATCTCGCCATCACCATGCTGCCGACTAGGGAGGGGGGCGCCCTCTGTGCCCTGGATCTGGACAGCTACCCCATTCGGGTTGTGCTGCCGGACCTGCCCCGCTGGCGCGCGTGCCGGGAGATCCGGCTGGAGGCGCTGCGGGACGAGCCCTTCCTGCTCTACACCCGGGCCTTCACCCTGAGCGAGCGGCTGGAGCAGGCCTGCGAGCAGGCGGGATTCGTGCCCCAGGTGGCGGCCCGCAGCAGCCAGTGGGACTTTCTCACCGCCATGGTGCGCAGCGGCATGGGGGTCGCCTTCCTGCCCGAGCCCATCTGCCGGCGGTTGACGCCGGACGGCCTGGTGCAAAGACCCCTGGTGCCGGAGCTGAGCTGGCGGCTCGGGGTGATCTGGCCGAGCGATCGCTACCTCTCCCGCACCGCCGAGGCCTGGCTGGCCCTGTGCCGCGAAGAGGGCGGGGGCTAGTCCTGCCGGACGCCCCGAGCGGGGGGGTCATGATGGCCGATGCCAAAGTCGTCCCGGGCCGGATCATAGAGGTAGGCCTTGTAGTCGACCCCGGTGCTGGGCAGCAGGGGGTTGGTCAGCCTGAACATCTGCCGTGACGCCAGCCGGGTGAAGGCCAGGGAGGGCTGGAAGTGCTGGCGCCAGAGCCGCTTGAGGGAACCGTCCTCCCAGGCCAGTTGCAGGCCGAGCCACAGGCGCTCTCGCTCCTTGCCGTAGGTCGCATGGCTGTAGAAGGCGTGGATCAGCGGGTAGAAGAGGGTCAGATGGCGGTCGACGGCCAGCTCGGGCAGGGCGGGGTGGTGACGCTCCCACTCCGTCAGTATCTCGTTGGCGCCGCGGCAGAAGAGGTCGACCCGGCCGCGGGCCACCAGGCGAAACAGCGACTCGTAGTTGTCCACCTCATGCACCCTGAAGCCGTTGTGACGCAGGATGTCCGCATCACGCCACCCCTTGCCCACCCCCTGGCTGAATCCCTGCAACTGGCTCAGGGAGCGGACGCCGGCCAGCGCCCGCGCGCTCTCCGGGCCGACGAAGCAGACCCGGTAGCTGAGAATGCCGAGATCGATGGGGAAGGGGTGCAGGCTGACTTCGGGATGCGGCCGCTCCTGGGGCCAGCTGTCGACGATGAAGAGTGCGCTCCTGCCCGGTTTCTGCACCTCGAGCCGCATCCTCGCCTTGTTCATCCTGACTGAGTCGAGCAGTTCGTAGTCACCGTATTCGGGGCGGGTCTTCTCCAGCGCCAGCTGCATCGCCGCACGGTAGTAGTCCATGCGGGCATCCTCACTGCTTTCCGGGCCGATCAGTGTGTATCGGGTGGCCGCCATCGGGGAGGACGGGAGGGTGAGCGCGAGGAGGAGGAGGAAGAGGAGTCGGTGCATCTGGGCCGGGTTCTGCAGCGTCGTTGCGCCCAGTATAGTGCGGCCTCCCCCGTGGACCCAGCGCTATCAGGCTCTGGCACCTCTGACCTGTCGGCGTGCCGGTCAGACGGTGCGCATCAATTGCCCCAGGCGGCGGCAGAGTTGGCGCAGGGTCTGGTTGTCGAGGCTGGCAAAGCCGAGCAGCCAGCCCTCCCGCTCGGGGGCGGCGAGGTGGAACTGGTGCAGTGGACGCAGCCCCAGCCCCCGGGCGTTAGCGATCGCTGTCCAGCGCGTCTCCCCGCCGGGGGGCAGCTGCACGGCGCACTGCAGACCGGCACCGCTGTGGATGGGGGTGAGGGCGGGGCAGTGCTCGGCCAGCTCCGCCAGCAGCAGATCCCGCCGGCTCTGGTAGACGAGGCGACTCTGGCGCAGGTGGGTGGCGAAGTGGCCGCCCCGGATGAAGTCCGCCGTCACCGCCTGCTGGAACTGGTTGCTGTGGCCATCGACCGCGGCCCGGGCCCGGCTGAAGGCGGTCATCAGCGGCCGTGGCAGCACCAGATAGGCGAGACGCAGCGAGCCGAACAGCACCTTGCTGAAGGTGCCCACATAGAGGACGCGCCCCTGGCCGTCCAGCCCCTGCAGGGCGGGCAGCGGGCGCTGGTCGTACTGGTACTCCCCGTCGTAGTCATCCTCCAGGATCCAGGCGCCGTGCCGCTCGGCCTCGGCCAGCAGCGCCATGCGCCGGCTCAGGCTCATGGGCACGCCGAGGGGATACTGGTGGGCCGGTGTGCAGTAGATGAGCCTGGGCCTGGGGTGCGCCCCTGCCGGCTGGAGACCCTCCTCGTCCACCGGCACCGGGTGCACACGGGCCCCCGCACTCTCCATGGCGGTGCGGGCCCCCGGATAGCCGGGATCCTCCACCCAGACGGTGTCCCCGGCATCGATGAGCAGCTGGGTTGCGAGCAGTATGCCCTGCTGGGAGCTGGTGAGGATCAGGATCTGATCCGGCTCGCACACCACGCCACGGGACTGCACCAGATAGCTGCTGATGGCGGCCCGCAACTCCCCCAGCCCCTGGGGATCCCCGTAGTTCATCCAGTCGCCGGCGCGCTGGCGCCACTGCTGCTGCATCAGTCGCCCCCAGAGCGCCTGGGGGAAGAGGCGGGGATCCGGCTGGCTGGAGGCAAAAGAGGCCCCCACTTCGGGCACGTCGTGGCAGGCCCCCCCGTCGGCCATCTCCTGACCACGGCGGGAGAGGCCCGCCGCCGACTGGGCCTGGCGCGGCGCCGGGCGAACTGCCGCCAGGGCGACGAAGCTGCCGGCCCCCATCTTGCGCACCAGGTATCCCTCCGCTTCGAGCCGGCCATAGGCCAGCTCCACCGTGCTGCGGGAAACGCCGAGATCCCGTGCCAGGGGGCGACTGGCGGGCAGGCGACTGTGCAGGGGCAGGTGGCCCGCCAGAATCGCTTCCCTAAGAGTGCGCACCAGCTGTTCGTGGAGCGGCAGTTCGCCGTGCGGTTGATTGGCAAAGAGAGTCGGCAGAACTGTCATGGCTGGCCTCCTCCGTGCTGGGGCTGGTGCCCCCTCCATCCGGACATCGCCTCCCTCAGGGAGCGCACCCGCTGTTCGTGGCGCGGCAGCTCGCCGTGCGGTTGATTGGCAAAGAGAGTCGGCAGAACTGTCATGGCTGGCCCCCTCCGTGCTGGGGCAGGTGACCCCTCCCTCCGGACATCGCCTCCCGCAGGGTGCGCACCCGCTGTTCGTGGAGCGGCAGTTCGCCGTGCGGTTGATTGGCAAAGAGAGTCGGCAGAACTGTCATGGCTGGCCTTCTCCGTGCTGGAGCAGGTGACCCCTCCATCCGGACATCGCCTCCTGCAGGGAGCGCACCAGCTGTTCGTGGAGCGGCAGATCGCCCTGTGCCTGGCTGGCGAAGAGCGTGGGCAGCAATGTCATGAGGGGCTCCATCGGAATGAAATTGGTCTGCCTATATTGGCGAAATTGGTCGGCGTGGCAAGGCCATTTTGTCGCTACATTGGTGGGCAGGCAGTGACGCCCATTGGCGGCACTATTGGCAACAGAAGGAGTCTGCATGTCGGAATACAACGCCACCATCAGTTGGCAGCGGGGGGCTGGCGAGCCCTTCGTCGATCAGCGTTACAGCCGGGCCCACGAGTGGGCGTTTGACGGCGGGGTCAGGGTGCCGGCCTCCTCTTCCCCCCAGGTGGTGCCTCTGCCCTGGTCGGTAGCCGAGCACGTGGACCCGGAGGAAGCCTTCGTCGCGGCCCTCTCCAGTTGCCACATGCTCACCTTCCTCTGGCTGGCGGCGAGGGCGGGGTATCTGGTGGAGAGCTACCGGGACGAGGCGGTCGGGCTCATGGCAGAGAACGGGCAGGGCCGCCTCGCCATGACCCGGGTCACCCTGCGTCCCAGGGTGGTCTTTGGGGGTGAGCACAAGCCGACCTATGACGAGCTGGCGCAACTGCACCACCAGGCCCACGAGGAGTGCTTCATCGCCAACTCGGTCAACACAGTCGTCACCACAGAAATAGCGCTCTAATCACAAGGAGATTCAGGATGAGTCATGTATTGCGTACCGGGGTGGCGAGCCCCGTGGAGGCCAGCGCCTTCTTCGAGGCCCAGTTGAAGTTTCGCACCGACCCGGCGGATCTGGCCGCCGACCTGCTGGCCGGGGAGGCGGGTGAAGGGGGCCGCATAGTGGTCATCGACACCCGCTCCCCCGAGTACTATGCCGAGGGGCACATTCCCGGTGCCCTCTCCTTCCCCCACCGTACCATGAGCCCGGCCACCACAGCGGGGCTGGCGCGGGACAGGGTCTATGTCTGCTACTGCGACGGCATCGGCTGCAACGGCTCGACCCAGGGGGCCTACAAGCTGGCGGCGCTCGGATTCGAGGTCAAGGAGCTGATCGGCGGCCTGCACTGGTGGCGTCAGGACGGTTTCGCCGTCGCCACCGGCAGCGAACCAGGCGTCTTGCTGGAGGGGGGGATCGCCTGTGCCTGCTGATACCTGCCCGAAGGGAGATGCCCCCGTCACCAACCGCTTTGGTCAGCCCCTGGGACAGGCGCTCCCCGAGTGGCGCGGCGCCGAGTTCCCCCCTCATCGGGTGCTGAGCGGCTGGGGCTGCCGCCTGGAACCGCTCGATCCCGAGCGCCACCTGGCCGATCTGTGGCTGTCATTCAGTGCAGACAGCGGGGCCATGTGGACCTATCTCACCAGCGGACCCTTCGCGGACGAGGCGGCCATGGGGGCCTGGCTGCGAGGGGTCGCCGCCAAGGCCGATCCCCAGTTCTATGCGATCAAGGATGCGGAGAACGATCGGGCGCTGGGGCTTGCCAGCTACCTGCGCATCGACCCCGCCGCGGGCAGCATGGAGGTGGGCTGGCTGCATTTCTCGCCGGCCCTGCAGCAGTCGCGGCTGGCGACGGCGGCCATGGCGCTGATGATGGCCAATGCCTTTGCCCTGGGATACCGGCGTTACGAGTGGAAGTGCAACGCGCTCAACTGGCCTTCGCGCCAGGCGGCGCTGCGCCTCGGTTTCAGCTATGAGGGAACCTTCCGCCAGGCGCGGGTGGACAAGGGCCACAGCCGGGATACGGCCTGGTTCTCCGTCATCGACGGCGAGTGGCCCGCCCTGCAGCACTGCTTCGCGCGCTGGCTGGACGACGCCAACTTCGACGAGGCCGGGCGCCAGCGGCTGCGGCTCTCCGAGCTGACCGCCGCCTGCCGCGCCAGGGGTGATGTGGCCGGCCCGGCAGACTGATAAGCGTGGCAGACCCATGACGCGAGAGAGGCCCCGGATGACGGGGCCTCTCTCGTGCACGCCGCGGCTCAATCGTGATGGTCTCCGATGGGAGCCGCTATCCACTTCAGCAGGCGCACCATGTCCTCGGGCGCCACCCCGACGGAGAGGCCGCGCTTGCCGCCGCTCACCAGGATCTCGTCAAACGCCATGGCGGAGTCGTCCAGCACTGTGGGCAGCAGTTTCTTCTGGGCCAGCGGGCTGATGCCGCCCACCTTGTAGCCGGTCAGCTTCTCGGCCTCCGCCGGCTTCATCATTTCCACCTTCTTGAGGCCTGTGGCCTTGGCGAGCTGCTTGAGGCTGCACATGCCCGATGACGGGACTATGGCGACCACCGCCTGCTTGTCGTGATGGGCGAGCAGGGTCTTGAACACGCGCGCCTCGGGCAGGCCGAGCTGGGTCGCGGCGTGCTTGCCGAAATCGTCGTGGGCCTCGCACTCGTAGGGGTAGAGCTTGTGGGGGATCTTCAGCTTCTTCAGCAGGTTGATGGCGGGTGTCATGGGGTCTCCTCGAACCGTGGCAAGGCCAGACAGTCTGCGCCCGGTAGCCAGATGTGGCAAGTATCAGCCTTTCCCCCCATGGGGGCCGCTGTTAGCGTAACCGGATGCCGGATCCTATGATTTGAGCTCTTGTTCCCGCATTCCACCGCGATGCGACGGCGATCGAAAGGAATCGTAGCCATGAATACCCCAGCAATCCGCTCTCGCGATATCGACGCGTTCGATCGTTATGAGGCCCTTGCCCGGCTGACCGCCCTCGACCGGGCCTACGGCATGGTCGAGTTCGATCTGGATGGCCGCATGGTGTCGGTCAACCCGCTGTTCTGCCGCATGTTCGGCTATGCTCCGGAGGCGTTGGTGGGCCAGTCCCATCTGCTGCTGTTGCCACCGGAACTGCACGCCGAGCACGGACGCTTCTGGCAGGGGGTGCTGAAGGGCGAGATCCACTCGGGGGCGTTTCGCCGCGTCATGCAAAATGGCGACACCCTCTGGATCCACGCCACCTACATGCCCGTCACCGACGAGGCGGGGACCCTGCTCGGGGTGGTCAAGCTGGCCCACGACATCACGGCCGAGATGCTGGCCAAGCAACGGGTCGAACAGCAGAGCCAGCTGTTCGACATCGTCGTGGCCGCCCACCAGAGTTTTCTGCTGGACCGCAATCTGGGGTCGGCCTGCGACACCATCTTCGAGCGGCTGCTGAGCGTCAGCCAGAGTTCCTATGGCTTCATCGGCATCATGCAGTACGAGGAGGGGCGGCCCAGCCTCTACATCCCCTCCATCTCCAACGTCTCCTGGGACGAGGAGACCCACGCCTGGTACGAGCAGCAACGCCAGAACCGGGGCGGCCTCACCTTCAGCAAGCTGGACAACCTGTTCGGCCATGTGGTGACCCACAATACCCTGGTGTGCTGCAACGATCTGCCGAGCCATCCGGCGAGCCGCGGCGTCTCCCCCCGGGGCCACCCCCATCTGGACAGCTTCCTCGGCATTCCCATCCGCCACAAGGGAGAGGCCATCGGGATGATCGCCCTGGCCAACCGTCCCGGCGGCTTCGACGAGACCCAGGTCACCCTGCTCGAACCGCTCACCACTGCGCTGGGCACCCTGATCCACGCCCGCAATCTGGAGGACGAACGCAGCCGGATGGAGCGGGTGCTGCGCTTCAACGCCGAGCACGACTTTCTCACCAAGCTGCCCAACCGCAGCAGCTTCTTCCATCAGGCCAAGGTGCTGCTGGACCATATCCAGCAGCACCCTGCCGAGGGAGAAGCCTGCTGCCTGGCCCTGATCGACATCGATTTTTTCAAGCAGATCAACGACGAGCATGGCCACCTTGCCGGTGATGCCGTGCTCGAGGCGCTCGCCAGCCTGCTGATGCAGGCGGTGCGCAGCAAGGATCTGGTGGCCCGCTTCGGCGGGGAGGAGTTCATCATGCTGCTGCGGGGGACGACCCTGGAGGAGGCCCATGCCATCATGGAACGCATCCGGCAACTGGTCGAGCAGCACAGCTTCGCCTATCAGCGCCAGGCGATCGCCGTCACCATCAGCGTGGGCCTGACCCCCTACCAGATGAGCTATCGCCGCATGGATGACTGGCTGCAGTGCGTGGATCAGCGCCTCTACGAGGCCAAGCGCTGGGGACGCAACCGGGTTGCCTAGGAGGCCTGGGCACTGGAAACAAGAAGGGCGCCAATATGGCGCCCTTTCGCTTGAGGGGGTGGATCAACCCGTGTTGCGCATGCCGGCGGCGATGCCGGCGATGGTGACCATCAACGCCTGATCCAGCTCGGGGTGCAGGGTCTCCGGGTGGTTGCGCGAGCGGCCAAGCAGCTCGACCTGCAGCACGTTGAGCGGGTCCGTGTAGGGGTTGCGCAGCTTGATGGACTCCTTGATCCAGGGCTGATCGTCCAGCAGGTCGCCCTGCGGGCGCAGTTTCAGCACCACCTGGATGGAGTCGGCAAGCTCCTGGCGCAGCTGTCTGCCCAGTGCCCACAGATTCTCCGGCACCAGGCGGGTGTCATAGTACTCCGCCAGCCAGAGATCGGCCTTGAGGAACACCATCTCCAGCATCTCGAGGCGGGTGCGGAAGAAGGGCCACTGGCGGCTCATCTCGTCCAGCACGGCCTTCTGGCCGTCGTCGATGGCCTGCTGCAGCCCCTTGTGGGCGCCGAGCCAGGCCGGCAGCATCAGCCGGTTCTGGGTCCAGGCGAAGATCCAGGGGATGGCGCGCAGGCTCTCGACGCCGCCGTTGGGCTTGCGCTTGGCAGGGCGCGAACCGAGCGGCAGCTTGCCGAGCTCCATCTCCGGGGTGGCGGCGCGGAAGTAGGGCACGAAGTCCGGGTGACCGCGCACTATGCTGCGGTAATGATCGCAGGAGACGGTGGCCAGCTGCTCCATCACGGCGCGCCAGCTCTCCTTGGGCCTCGGCGGTGGCAGCAGGTTGCCCTCCAGCACGGCGCTGGTGTAGAGGTTGAGGCTCTGGAAGGCTACCTTGGGCAGGCCGAACTTGAAGCGGATCATCTCCCCTTGCTCGGTGACCCGCAGGCCGCCGCGCAGGGATCCCGGCGGTTGGGAGAGGATCGCCTGATGGGCGGGGGCGCCGCCGCGACCCACGGTGCCGCCACGGCCATGGAACAGGGTGAGGCGGATGTTGTTGGCCTCGGCCAGGGCCACCAGGGATTCCATGGCGGCATACTGGGCCCAGCCGGCGGCCATCATGCCCGCGTCCTTGGCGGAGTCGGAGTAGCCGATCATCACATACTGACGGCCCTGGATGTAACCGCGATACCAGTCCACAGACAGCAGGCGCTCCATCACGGCGGTGCCCGCCATCAGGTCTTCCTGGGTCTCGAACAGCGGGGCCACCGGCATGCGGAACTTGCAGCCGGCTTCCTTCAGCAACAGCTGCACCGCCAGCACGTCGGACGGCGCGCCGGCCATGGAGATGATGTAGATGCCGAACGCATCCGGGTCGTGACCGGCGATCACCCGGCAGGTGTCTATGGTCTCGCGGGTCTCGTCGCTCGGCTCCCAGTCGGTCGGGATGAGGGGGCGGCGGGAGTTCAGCTCGCGCAGCAGGAAGGCCTGCTTGTCCTCCTCGCTCCACTCGGCGTAGTCGCCCATGCCGAGGTAGCGGGTCAGCTCGGAGAAGACCTGGCCGTGGCGCTCGCCATCCTGGCGGATGTCCAGCTTGACCAGGTGGATGCCGAAGCAGGCCAGCTTGCGCAGCACGTCCAGCAGCATGCCGTCGGCGATGTTGCCCATGCCGCAGGCGTGCAGGGAGTGGTAGCAGAGCTCCAGGGGCTCGCGCAACTGGGCGGTGCTCTTGACCATATCCCGGCTCTCGCTCGCCTGGCCCTGCACCTTGGCGGTCAGGAACTCCTGGGTCTCGCGCAGCTGCTCGCGCAGCTCGCGCACCAGGGCGCGGTAGGGTTCGGGGTTGTCGCCGACCCGGGCACGCACGGCCTCGGTGCAGTCGGCCATGGAGAGCTCGGAGGTGAGCTCCTTGATGTCCTTGTAGAACAGGCTCACCGCCATCCAGCGGCCCAGCTCCAGCACCTCGGCGGTCACCTTGGCGGTGACGAAAGGGTTGCCGTCGCGGTCACCGCCCATCCAGGATGTGAACTTGACCGGCGCGGCATCCAGCGGCAGCCGCACACCCAGGTGGTGTTGCAGGCGCTCGTCCAGATTGCGCATGAATTCGGGAATGGCCGGCCACAGGCTGTTCTCCACCACGGCGAAGCCCCACTTGGCCTCGTCCACCGGGGTCGGGCGCTGTTCGCGGATCTCGTTGGTGTGCCAGGCCTGGTTGACCAGCTGCTCGATGCGATTGAGGATCTTGTCCCGCTCGCGGGGCAGCAGATCGGAGAGTTCCAGCGCCTCCAGGCAGTCGTTGAGCTGCACGTGCTTGTGGATCAGGGTGCGACGGGTCACCTCGGTGGGGTGGGCGGTCAGCACCAGATCGATGTCCAGCTCGCGCACGGCCTGGATGATGGCCTCCTGGGACAGGTTGGAGGCTTTCAGCTTGTCGAACATCTGCTCGAGCGGATCCGGGGTGCAGACCTGCTCTTCGCAGCGGCGGGAGATGGTGTGGAACTGCTCCGCCACGTTGGCAAGGTTGAGGAACTGGCTGAAGGCACGGGCCACGGGCAACAGCTCGTCATCGGAGAGGGTGCGCAGGGTCTCGAGCAGGCGCTCTCTGTCCGCCTCGTTCCCCTTGCGGGAGGACTTGGCCAGTTGACGAATGGTCTCGATCTTGTCGAGGAAGGCCTGCCCCTGATGATCCTTGATGGACTTGCCCAGCAACTGGCCCAGCATGCCTACGTTGGCCCGTAGTGCGGCGTACTTTTCGTTCATTCCACATCCTTATTTTGTTGGTGCCTCCTGACCTTCCGGGATGGGAGGCGACCTCACTTATTGTTGTGCGATTACAACATATGCTCCGTCATCTTAGGGGGACAATCTACCCAGATTGTCTGCGCAAGGTCAAATAACAAGCCGATTCAGAAGATGTATTTCCCTCACCTGTCCCGTCCCGGCATGTCATGTAACTTACTTACATTCTCCCGGCTGGATGCAGAAGCGCCGGATCAGGTGCTGCAGCACCGCCGTGGTCGGTTTGACGAACGACAGATCCAGGTATTCGTCGGGCTGGTGGGCCTGGGCGATGTGGCCGGGGCCCATCACTATGGTCTCGCAACCGAGCTGCTGGATAAAGGGGGCCTCGGTGCAATAGTTCACGGACTCGGCGGCCCGGCCGCTCGCCCGCTCGGCCTCGCGCACCAGATCCGAGTCATCCTTGCAGGCGTAGGCCGGGATGGGCTCGTGCAGGTGCTGCAGGTGCAGGCAGCCCGGCTGGTGGATCTCGATGGGGGAGAGCGCCTCTTTGAGCATGCCCATCAGCTCGTCCGGCCCCACCTGCGGGGTGGGCCTCATGTCGATGTGCAGCTCGCAGCAGCCGCAGATGCGGTTCGGGCTGTCGCCCCCATGGATGTAGCCCAGGTTCAGGGTCGGCTGGGGCACGGCGAAGCGGTGATCCGCGTACTTCTCCTTCAGATCCTGCTGCAGTTTGAGCACCTGACCCATGGCCTTGTGCATGATCTCCATGGCGTTGACGCCGTTGGCGGGATCCGAACTGTGGCCGCTTCGCCCCGTGATACGAATGGCTTCCGACATGTGGCCCTTGTGGGCCACCACGGGCACCAGCCCGGTGGGTTCGCCGATCACCGCATAGTCGGGCTTGAGTTCGGCGGCCGCGGCGATGGCGCGGGCCCCGGCCATGGTGGTCTCTTCATCGGCGGTGGCAAGAATGCGCAACGGCTTGTTGAGGGTGGTGAGATCGATCTCCTTCAGCGCCTCCACGATAAAGGCGAAGAAGCCCTTCATGTCGATGGTGCCGAGCCCATACAGGCGGTTGCCCTCCTCGGTCACCTTGAAGGGATCCTTGCTCCAGCCCCCCTCGTCGAACGGCACCGTATCCGTGTGGCCCGCCAGCAGCAGTCCCCCCTCGCCCTGGCCATGGGTCGCCACCAGGTTGAACTTGCCCGGCAGATCCGGCAGCGCCGTCACCTCGCAGTGAAAGCCCAGCTGGCCGAACCAGTCGGCCAGCAGCCGGATCACCGCCTCATTGCTCTGATCCCAGCGGGGATCCGTGCTGCTGATAGAGGGAATCGCAATAATATTCTTATAAAGTGAAAAAAAATCCAGATTGGCCATCAGCTCCTCCTTGCGTCCCCGGGTTCTTTCTGTTAGAAAATACAAATGCAAAGTGAGTGCATGAATATTCTGTTCGAGTGCTCAGCGACATGGCCTCTAGTTGTAAGGGAAAGTTAATGTTCTGTCACCTGATCTGTAACCGACGACGCATATCCGCCTGAATAGCCCCTCCGCACTCGTTGCATCAAAGGGGCGATAGCCGACCCCTTGCACCGCAGCAGCAGGCTGCGAATTTCGAACCCAGACTTGGAATACTCAAACATGCTCAATACCGTTATCGTCGGTGCCAGTGGCTACGCGGGGGCCGAACTGGCCGCACTGGTCCAGAACCATCCACAGCTCAAGCTGTTCGGCCTCTATGTGTCGGCGGGCAGCCAGGACGCCCACAAGCGCTTCTCTTCCCTGCATCCCCAGTGGGTTGGCGAGCTGGATCAGCCGCTGCTGCCCCTGGACGACGACGGCATGACCCGGATCCTGACCCAGGCCGACCTGGTGCTGCTGGCCACCGCCCATGAGGTGAGTGCCGAGCTTGCGCCCAAGTTCCTGGCCAAGGGGCTGCCGGTGTTCGATCTCTCCGGTGCCTTCCGTGTCAAGGATCAGCAGTTCTACGCCTCCTTCTACGGCTTCACCCACGACAGCGAGCAGTGGCTGGATCAGGCCGTCTACGGTCTGGCTGAGTGGAATGCCGAGGCCATCAAGGCGGCCCAGCTTATCGCCGTGCCCGGTTGCTACCCGACCGCCTCCCTGTGCGCCCTCAAGCCGCTGCAGCAGGCCGGTCTGATTGCCAAAGAGTGGCAGCCCATCATCAACGCCGTCTCCGGTGTCTCCGGGGCCGGTCGCAAGGCGGCCATCAACACCAGCTTCTGCGAGGTGAGCCTGAGCCCCTACGGCACCTTCAATCACAGACACCAGCCGGAGATCAGCCATCACCTCGGCAAGGGGGTGCTGTTCCAGCCCCACCTCGGCAACTATGTGCGCGGCATCCTGGCCACCATCTATGTGCAGCTGGCGGATGGCGTGACGCAGACCCAGGTAGATCAGGCCTACCTCAAGGCCTATGAAGGCAAACCCCTGGTACGCCTCACCGGCCAGATGCCCTCCATCCGCGGCGTGGCGAACACCCCTTACTGCGACCTCGCCTGGCAGCAGCAGGGCAACATGCTGGTGGTGGTGTCCGCCATCGACAACCTGCTCAAGGGCGCAGCCTCCCAGGCGATGCAGTGCATAAATATCAAGTTTGGTTTTGAACCGGCCACCGGCCTGATTTAACGCTTTAAGGAAGGATCGAGAAGATGGACAAGCAGACGCTGGTAATCAAGTTGGGTGGTGCCCTCATCGAGAACGACGAGGCCCTGACCGCCCTGTTCGCCACCCTCAAAAGCTTCCTGGACGATCAGCACAGACCCCTGGTGCTGGTGCACGGTGGTGGCTGCCTGGTGGATGACCTGCTCAAGGGCCTGGGGATGACCTCCACCAAGAAGAACGGCCTGCGGGTGACCCCGTTCGAGCAGATCCCCGTGATTGCCGGTGCCCTGGCCGGGACCGCGAACAAGATGATGATGGCCAAGGCCATCTCCACCGGCATTCCGGCGGTGGGGCTCTGCCTCGCCGACGGCGGTCTGTGCCAGGTGACCCAGCTCGATCCGGATCTCGGTGCGGTCGGTGACTGCAAACCGGGCAACCCGGCGCTGGTGGCCGCCATCCTGGGCCAGGGCCTGCTGCCTGTGGTGAGCTCCATCGGCATCACCGCCGAAGGTCAGCTGATGAACGTCAATGCGGATCAGGCGGCCACGGCGATTGCCGAGGCCCTCGGCGCCGATCTGGTGATGCTGTCGGATGTGAGCGGCATCCTGGACGGCAAGGGCAAGCTGGTGCCCCAGCTCGACAAGCAGACCGCGCTGGACCTGATGGAGAAGGGGGTGATCAGCGATGGCATGGCGGTCAAGGTGAAGGCCGCCCTGCACGCCGCCGAGACCCTGGGCAAGCCGGTCTGTGTCGCCAGCTGGCGCTACCCGGATCAGCTGCTCAAGCTGCTGGCGGGCGGTGCGGTCGGCACCCAGGTCACGATCTGATTTTCACCGGGAAAAGGACAATCCGATGCAACATCTTCTGAAAGACAGCGATTTAAGCAAGGCCCAGATCGAGGCGCTGATCGCGCTCGGCAAGGCGGTCAAGGCGGATCCGAAGAAATACAGCCAGGCCCTGGCGGGCAAGAGCGTGGTCACCCTGTTCGAGAAACCCTCCCTGCGCACCCGGGTTACCTTCGACATCGGGATCAATCGGCTCGGCGGCCACAGCGTCTATCTGGATCAGCAGAATGGCGCGCTCGGCAAGCGGGAGTCGGTGAAGGATTTCGCCGCCAACCTCTCTCGCTGGTGCGACGCCATCGTCGCGCGGGTGTTCGATCACCAGACCCTGGTCGAGCTGGCCGAGTTCGGCTCGGTGCCTGTGGTGAACAGCCTGTGCAACCTCTACCACCCCTGCCAGGGGCTGGCGGACTTCATGACCATCAGCGAGCACTACAGCGATCTGTCCAAGGTGAAGCTGGCCTATCTCGGCGATGGCAACAACGTCAGCCACTCCCTGCTGCTCTTGGGGGCGACCCTCGGCACCGACGTGACCCTGGTCTGCCCGAAAGGCCATGGCCCGGACACCCAGATCTTCCTGCAGGCCCAGGCGCTGGCGGCCCAGTCCGGCGCGCACATCAACATCAGCGATGACGTGGGCGCCATCGAAGGCTTTGACGTGGTTTATACCGACACCTGGGTTTCCATGGGTGACAACACACCAATGGAGCAGGTAAAAGATATCTTCATGCCTTATCAGATCAACCAGGCCCTGCTCGATCGCACCGGCATCCAGCACGTGCTGCACTGCCAGCCGGCGCACCGGGAGCTGGAGATCACCTCGGAGGTCATGGACGGCCCAGCCTCCCTCATCATGGATGAGGCAGAAAACCGGATGCATATCCAGAACGCCGTGCTGCTGACCCTGTTCGGACAGGGCCAGAAGTAATCCGGCAACCGACCCGGAATCACACTTTTTATCGAATCATCATGGAGAGAAGTAAATGAGCGGAATCAACAAGATCGTACTGGCTTACTCGGGCGGACTGGATACCTCGGCCATCATTCCCTGGCTGAAGGAGCACTATGACGCCGAGATCATCGCCTTCGTCGCCGACGTGGGCCAGGAGCGTGACGATCTGGAAGGGATCGAGCAGAAGGCCATCGCCTCCGGCGCGGTCAAGTGCATCGTCAAGGATCTGCGGGAAGAGTTCGTCAAGGAGTACGTCTACCCGACCCTGAAGACCGGCGCCGTCTATGAGGGCACCTACCTGCTGGGGACCTCCATGGCCCGTCCGGTGATCGCCAAGGCCATGGTCGAGGCCGCCCTGGCGGAAGGGGCCGATGCCATCTCCCACGGTTGCACCGGCAAGGGCAACGATCAGGTGCGGTTCGAAGGGGCCGTGGCGGCCCTGGCTCCCCAGCTGAAAGTGATCGCCCCCTGGCGGTTGTGGGACATGCGTTCCCGGGAGGATCTGCTGGCCTATCTGGAAGCCCGCAACATCCCCTGCAAGGCGACCCTGAAGAAGATCTACAGCCGTGACGCCAACGCCTGGCACATCTCCACCGAGGGTGGCGAGCTGGAGAGCACCTGGAACGAGCCGTCCGAAGCGGTCTGGCAGTGGACCGTCTCCGCCGAGCAGGCACCGAACGAGCCGGAGTACGTCAAGCTGACCGTGGCCAAGGGTGAAGTGGTCGCCGTGGATGACCAGCCCCTGACCCCCCACCAGATCCTGACCACCCTGAACGAGCGTGCCGGCAAGCACGGCGTGGGCCGGGTCGACATCACCGAGAACCGCATGGTGGGCATGAAGTCCCGCGGCTGCTACGAGACCCCTGGTGGTACCGTGATGGTTGCCGCACTGCGCGCCGTGGAAGAGCTGGTACTGGACAGACCGACCCGCGCCTGGCGGGAAAAGCTGGGTGCCGAGTTCTCCCACCTGGTGTATGACGGTCGCTGGTTCACCCCGCTGTGCAAGGCCATTGTCGCCTCCGCCAACGCCATCGCCGAGGAGCTGGATGGCGAGGTGATCCTGAAGATGTACAAGGGTCAGGTCACCGCGGTGCAGAAGAAGTCGCCGAACAGCCTCTACTCCGAAGACTTCGCCACCTTCGGCGCCGACGAGGTGTACGACCAGAGCCATGCCGAAGGCTTCATCCGTCTCTACACCCTGGCGAGCCGGATCCGCGCCATGAAGGAGCAGCATCAAGCCATCGGTGGCGACCATACCCACGGTTGAGTCGTCGCTGTGACTCGTTGATTCGAGGGGGCATGGCCCCCTCTTTTACAGGCAGAGAGGCCCTTTGCCATCATCATCGGGTGTGACAAGAGCGGCTGCGCCCTGGCCGCTTCTGTGAGATAACAGGCTCACAGGAAAACCAGGCACGATTTCAAGCTCGACGGCGCAAGACGCCGCCGGCAACGCATTCAAGGAGAGCAGTATGGCACTTTGGGGTGGACGCTTCAGTCAGGGAGCCGATAGCCGGTTCAAGCAGTTCAACGATTCCCTGCGGTTCGATTACCGCTTGGCGGAGCAGGATATCCAGGGCTCCATGGCCTGGGCCAAGGCGCTGGTGAAGGTCGGCGTATTGACCGCCGATGAGCAAGGAAAACTGCAGCAGGCGATGGAGGTGCTGCTCGCCTCGGTGCAGCAGGATCCCGAGCAGATCCTGAGCTCGGATGCCGAAGACATCCACTCCTGGGTCGAGGGCAAGCTGATCGATGCCGTCGGCACCCTGGGCAAGAAGCTGCACACGGGCCGCTCGCGCAACGATCAGGTCGCCACCGACCTCAAACTCTGGTGCAAGGCGCAGGGCGAGCTGCTGCTCGGCTCCATCACCGCCCTGCAACAGGGGCTGGTGGGCTCGGCGCGCGCCAACCAGGCCGCGGTGCTGCCGGGTTACACCCACCTGCAGCGGGCCCAGCCGGTCACCTATGCCCACTGGGCGCTGGCCTATGTGGAGATGCTGGAGCGGGATTACTCCCGTCTGCAGGATGCCCTCAAGCGCCTCGACACCAGTCCGCTCGGCTGCGGCGCCCTGGCGGGCACCGCCTACGCCATCGACCGCGAAGCGCTGGCGCTCGACATGGGCTTTAGCGGTGCCACCCGCAACAGCCTGGATTCGGTCTCCGATCGGGATCACGTGGTGGAGCTGATGCACGTGGCGTCGCTGTCCATGGCGCACCTGTCCCGCTTTGCCGAGGATCTCATCTTCTACAACACCGGCGAGGCGGGCTTCGTCGAGCTGTCCGACGCCGTCACCTCCGGCTCCTCCCTGATGCCCCAGAAGAAGAACCCGGACGCGCTCGAGCTCATTCGTGGCAAGACCGGCCGGGTGGTGGGCGCCCAGATGGGCATGCTGATGAGCCTCAAGGCGCTACCGCTGGCCTACAACAAGGACATGCAGGAAGACAAGGAAGGGCTGTTCGATGCTTTGGATACTTGGCACGATTGCCTCGACATGGCGGCCCTGGTGCTGATCGATCTGAAGGTCAACGGCGAGCGCACCAAGGCGGCGGCCCAGGGCGGCTACGCCAACGCCACCGAGCTCGCTGACTATCTGGTGGCCAAGGGCATCCCGTTCCGCGAGGCGCACCATATCGTCGGCGAGACCGTGGTCTACGCGATCGGGGTGAAGAAGCACCTGGAGGAGCTCTCCCTCCCCGAGTTCCAGCGCTTCAGCCCCGTGGTGGGGGAGGATGTCTACCCGAACCTGGAGCTGGAGGCGACCCTGGCCAAGCGGGTCGCCAAGGGCGGCGTCGCCCGGGAGCAGATAGAGGCAGCCCTCACCGCCGCCGAACAGTGGCTGGCCAAGCGGGCGGGTTGATCCGCACGACGCGCCAGCGCCATCACAAGAAAAACGGCAACCCCAGGGTTGCCGTTTTTTTATGCGCACTCCTCACTGGAGTGGTCCACTCTGGCCAGTAGATGTTCAGCCCCTGTGCCCGGCGCTGGCCTGATGCACGGCGTCCGCGAGCAGGCGCTGCAACTGGCGCTCGGCCTCGCCGGCTTCGTGGCCGGCGCCGAGCAGCACCACCCCCAGGGTGCCCGGTGAGGGCAGCACGCCGCCGAGGGGGGCGAGGCTGGCCGGCATGCCGATGGCGGAACGCACCGTGATCCCGAGCCCGGCCTGCACGGCGGCCCAGATCCCCCCCAGGCTCTGGCTGGTGAAGGCGATGCGCCAGGGGATCCCGGCATCGTCGAGGGCATGGATGGCCCTTGCCCGCATCAGGCAGGGGGCATCGAAGAGCACCAGGGGCAGGGGCTCCCCGCGTGCCAGCAGCGGGTTGATGTCCCAGTCCGGGTGAGCAATCCATTGCAACTGCACTATGTCGATGAGGTGGGCATCCACCCCGTCCTCTTGCGGTTGCCAGGCCAGGGCCATGTCGAGGGTGCCTTCCCTGATCCCCTGCACCAGGGCCCCGTTGCGATCGATGCGGGTCGTCATGCGCAGGGCCGGGTGCTGGCGACAGAGGGGCCCCAGCACGGCGGGGAGCAAAGATTCGCCGAAGTCCTCCTGCACCCCGAGCCGGATCTCCCCTTGCAGCAGTTCCCCTTTCAGGGCGAGCACGGCTTCGTCATTGAGCTCCAGCAGCCGCTTGGCGTAGCCCAGCAGGCGCTCGCCGCTGGCCGTCGGCACCAGGTGACGTCCCTGCTTCATGACCAGATCGGTGCCGCACTGCTGTTCGAGTTTCTTCAACTGGGCGCTGACCGCCGAGGTGGAGCGGCACAGCCGCTGCGCCGCCAGCGCAAAGCTGCCGCACTCCAGCCCCAGCACGTAGCTGCGCAGGGCATCGAGGTCCAGGCTGGGGGGAAGGGGTGACATAACGATCCTTATAATCGGGACTATTGGTCTTGAATATTTCGATTTTTTAAATTGTAGCAGTGGGAGAGAGTGGCTTCATCCACCAAGGAGATTGCCATGACACCCGATGTTCCCGATCGCGCCACCCTGGCGCAGCTTGCCCCCCGACTCGCCGAGCGCCTTGATGCCGAGGCGTGGCGCTTCGGACGGGGTCTGATGTTCCGGCAGGGGGTGATCTTATGATCGCCATGCACTACAGATTCACCCTGCCGGCGGACTACGACATGGCGCAGATCGAGCAGCGGATCGCCAGCAATGGCGCCAGGCTCGACGGCTTTCCCGGTCTGCTGTTCAAGGCCTATCTCTACAGCCGCCAGGACGATGCGGCCCTGCCGGGGCAGGAGAACCGCTATGCCCCCTTCTATGTGTGGCAGAGTGTCGAGGCGATGCACGGTTTCCTGGTGAGCGAGGGATTCGCGGCGCTCACCCGGCATTTCGGCTGGCCCCATATCGAGACCTGGCATCTGCTGTCAGCCCCGCAGATGGAGGTGCTCGAGCGGGCCGGGGTGGTCATCTTGCGGCGCACCCCCATAGCGGCCCATCACCCCCTGGCGGCGTTGTCCACCAAGAGCATGCTGAGCGGCTGGGACGTCTCCCGCTGGCAATGGCTGGAGGTGGATTTCTTGGCGTCGCTCCCACAAGTGATGCCGGTAGGGGCCGATGCCTATCACATCGGCTATCTGGCCAGGGGCATCCCTTCATCCTGAGCAAGCGACGACGGCCAGGGCTTTCTTCGGTGGTGCTCGGCAGGCAAACTCGAGACTATGCTTCCCCGTCACGGGAGCATACCGACGGGATTAGTACGGACACTCCACCAAGAACCAAGGACCTCTTATGTATCTGCCACCCCATTTCGCCGTCACCGAGCCCGCTGCGCTGCATCAGCTGATCCGGGCCCACCCTCTGGGGGCCCTGGTCACCCATGGTGAGCTGGGGCTCGACGCCAACCATCTGCCGTTCGAGCTGGATGCCGGGGAGGGGGGACAAGGGGTTCTGCGGGCCCATGTGGCCCGCAACAACCCGCTCTGGCAGGAGGTGAAAGACGGCGACGAGGTGCTGGTGATCTTCCGCGCCGCCGAGGGTTATATCTCCCCCAGCTGGTATCCGGGCAAGCAGGTGCATCACCAGCAGGTGCCCACCTGGAACTATGCCGTGGTGCACGCCCATGGCCGTATCCGGGTACGGGACGATGCCCGCTTCGTGCGACGCCTGCTCGCCACCCTGACCCGCACCCAGGAGGCCGCCGAGCCCAGGCCCTGGAAGATGGCGGACGCGCCGCGCGACTATCTGGAGGCCATGGTGGCGGCCGTGGTGGGCATCGAAATCGAGATCGACCGCCTGGTGGGCAAGTTCAAGCTGAGCCAGAACAAGGAGGCGGCGGATCGGCAGGGGGCCATCGCTGCCCTGTTGCAGCGCGGGCAGGAGGCGCTGGGGGAGGCGATGCAGAGTCCGCCCCCGCCGGCGTCGGGCTGATCCCGGCACCGGAAACGAAAGACGGCAACATCGGTTGCCGTCTTTGTCGGGACTGGCCTCACAGTTCCCGGAAGGGCCGACGCTTCTCCTCCTCCAGCATGATGGCCTCGAGGTTGGCGACCCGCTCCTGCAGCTCCTTGATGATCATGTCCTGCTTGCCGAGACGGTCGGTAATGCGGGCGTCCCCCATCTGGTAGCGGGCACGCTTGCCGAGATAGCCGAAGAATACGCTGATAAAGACGATCAGGACTATGCCTGTCCACATGGTCATGAGTGACTCCTTGCCTATGCCTGAACGGGAGAGATCATCTCCCGGTCTTCCGTTGTCTCATACCCGCCCATGGGCGGCAATGCCCGTCCTGGTGGTTCAGAACCCCTGCCAGAGCGGCCAGACGAGCCAGATCCCGAGCAGCAATAATTGCCCCCAGACGATGGCCCAGAACCGCAGGCGATAACTCCCCTTCTGGGTCTTGTGGCGCAGCCACTGGCGGGCCACCAGGGCGCCGGGCCAGCCGCCGCACAGCTCCAGCAGATGGAGGCGGACCTCGGGCACGCGCCAGCCGCCACGAATGGCCTGGCGCTTGTCCCAGGCGTAGGCGACCAGGGTCAGCAGGCTCATCAGCAGGATCAGGGCCAGCGGCCACCAGTTCGCGTTCCGCACCCCGAGCCAGCCGGCCCAGCCCAGGGGCAGCAGGGCCAGCACCATCATGACAGCAGCGCCGGATCCCGGGGCTCGCCCGGGCTTAAGGTGCGGATCACGCGAGCCGGATTGCCGACGGCGACCGAATCGGCAGGGATGTCCCTGGTCACCACGGCGCCGGCCCCTATGATGGTGCGCGGCCCTATGGTGACGCCGGGGCAGATGATGGCGCCGCCGCCAATCCAGCAGTCATCGCCGATGCGTACCGGCTTGTTGTAGGCGGTCCAGTTGCGCCGCTCCTGGAAATCCATGCTGTGGGTGGCGGTGTAGATCTGCACGTTGGGGGCCAGCAGCACGTGGCTGCCGATGTGCACCTCGCCCACGTCGAGTATGGTGACGTTGAAGTTGAAGAAGGTCTTCTCGCCGATGTGGATGTTGCGACCGAATTCGCAGGTGAAGGGGGTGCTGATCCAGCAGGAGTCGGGGCAGTGGCCAAACAGCTCGCCGCAGATCTGCTGGCGCAGGGGTTGATCCCCTGCCGTGGAGGCGTTGAGCCGTGCCAGCAGCGCCTGGCCGCGGATCCTGTCGTTCGCTATCTCCTCGGTCTGGGTGAGAGGGCCGCCCGCCAGAATCCCGTCCCAATCGCTCGCCATGGTCATCTCCTCGTGCTGCAAGAGGGGGCAGTATACGTGACAAGGGGGAGGGGAGTCAGTCTGTCACCCCGGGGAGGTGATCCCCGTCATCCTGCCGGCCAGACCAGGGGCAGGATCAGCAGGACGGAGAGCAGGTAGGGCAGCATGACCCTGAGCCCCAGGCGGCGGCCGCCGATCACCAGCGCCAGCAGTCCCTTCACCAGGGAGTTGACCAGGCCGGCGAGCAGTATGCCCCGGGCGGCCACCTCCAGGGCCAGTTCCTTGTGGGAGAGCTGGGAGAGGGAGAGGGTGATGGCGTCCACATCCGTGATGCCTGAGACCAGCGCCAGCAGATAGACCCCGGAGTCACCCACCTTGCTCTGCAGCAGGGTGGCCATGAAGCCGATGAGGGCCAGCAGCAGGCCGAACTTGATGGCGGTGGCAAGATCCAGCGGGTTGCTGGTCCTGGGCTGCACCGGGTTGTCGGTCATCTCCTCCCGCTGGCGCCAGAACCAGAAGGCGAAGCCGTAGACGATGGCTGCCAGCAGCAGCAGGGGGGCGGCCAGGCGCATCGCCAGCTCGCCGTGAATGAGCAGCACCAGCACCAGCAGCCGCAGCCACATGGTGGCCCCCGCCAGCAGGATGCCGGTGGCCAGCAGTCGCTCCAGACCTCCCTGCTCCCTGTTGAGGCGGGCAAATTGCAGGGTGAGGGCGGTGGAGGAGGCGAGCCCCGCCAGCATGCTGGTGAGCACCAGCCCGGCACGGGTGCCGAGCAGGCGCACCGCGAAGTGACCACAGAACGAGATCCCCGCGATGATCACCACCATCAGCCAGATCTTGAAGGGGTTGAAGGCGTCGAGGGGGCCCATCTCCGCATCGGGCAGCACGGGCAGCAGCACCAGGGAGATGAGCAGGAAACGCAGGGTCGCGTGGAATTCCGTCTCGCTCAAAAACAGCATGCCCTGCTGGATCTTGCCCTTGAGCCCCATCAGCAGCGCCGCCAGCACGGCGCAGGCCACCGCCTCGCTCGGGCTCTGCAGCACCGACATCAGCCCCAGCAAATAGGTGAGCACCATGGCCACCGAGCTGGTGAGACCGAACTCCCCTTGCCAGCGCAGGGCCAGCCAGACCGAGAGGCCGCAGCCTGCCACCACCGTCAGCAGGCCGAGCAGGGCCAGCCAGGGCCCCAGGGTCGGCAGCAGCAGGGCGCAGACCCCGCCGAGCAGGCCGATGAGGCCATAGGTCCGCATCCCGGCGATGCGCTGGTTGTCACCCAGCTGGCGTACCTGCCAGCCCCGCTCCAGTCCGATGATGAGCCCGATGGCCAGGGACACCAGGGCGCCGTAGACGGGCTCCGCCTCTATCCACATGCTGCTCTCCTCTCGTTGCCGTGTCTGTGAGGATGGCACAGACAGCCCCCGGGCAGGGGGAGCTGGCTCACAGAGCCGGCGACCCGTCTGGCAAACAAAAAAAGGCGCCACCCGGAGGGGACGCCTGAAAGGTCAAACCTTGCGGTTTGCGGACCAACGGAACCAAAGATCACACACTTCACACTCAGCACTTCCCTCGGCAGGCTCAGCCCTGCCACTTGCCTCCTTCCACTATCACGTCGTTGGGATCGGTATCGGCGCTCAGTTTGTCGCGCACATACTGGTCGTAGAGTTTCAGCAGGTACTTCTCTTCCCCCAGCTTGGCGAGGCGGTCGTTGACCCAGTCACGCAGCTCGATATTGCCCTTCTTCACCGCCGGCGCTATGGGGTCTTCCGAGCCCAGCTTCTCGGGCAGCACCCGATAGCCCGGGTTCTCCTTGGCCCAGCTGAAGAGCACCAGGTTGTCCTGGGCGTAGGCGTCGCCACGGCCCTGGGCCAGCGCCTGCAGGGATTCGGAATTCTTCTCGAACTTGAGCACTTGCCAGTCCGGGTGGTTGCGGGTCAGCCAGATGTCCGCCGTGGTGCCGGTGGTGACGATAAGCCGCTTGCTGGCCAGATCGTCGAGCTTCTTGGCCGGGCTCCCTTGTGGCACCAGCACCTGTACCGCCACTCGCAGGTTCGGGTTGGTGAAGTCCACCACCTGGCGCCGCTCCGGGGTCACCGTCATGTTGGCGAGGATCAGATCCACCTTGTCGCTCTGCAGGAAGGGAATGCGGCTGGCGGGCTCCACCGCCACGAACTCGACCTTGTTCTCGTCCCCCAGCAGGTCCTTGGCGAAGCGGCGACCGAGATCGGTGTCGAAACCCACGTAGTTGCCCTTCTCGTCCACATAGCCGAAGGGGGGCTTGTCGGTGAAGACGCCGACGATGAGCTTGTCGCGTTCCTTGATCTTGGCAAGGGAACCGTCCGCCGCCTGGGCGCCGCCGCTGGCGAGGCCGAGGCCGATCAGGGCGCTAAACAGAACCGAGGTGATTTTTTTCATGCTGACTCCTTTCGTTTGATGACAGTTGTATAAGAAAACTTGGCGAGGAACTGGCGTGCGCGCTGGCTGCGCGGGTTCTCGAAAAATTGATGGGGGGCTGCCTGCTCCAGGATGTGGCCGCCGTCCATGAAGACGATGCGATCCGCCACCGCCCGGGCGAACGCCAGCTCGTGGGTGACGATGAGCAGGGTCATGCCGCTGCCGGCGAGATCCCGGATGACCTCCAGCACCTCCTGCACCATCTCGGGGTCCAGCGCAGCGGTCACCTCGTCAAACAGCATCACCTGGGGGTTCATGCACAGGGCCCGCACTATGGCGATCCGCTGCTGCTGGCCGCCGGAGAGCTGGCGCGGATAGTCATGGCGCCGCTCCCACAGGCCAACCCGGGTCAGCAGCTGTTCCGCCTGCAGCAGGGCCTCGGCCCGCTCCCGCTTCTGCACCTGCACAGGGCCGAGCAGCACGTTCTCCAGCACCGTCAGGTTGGGGAAGAGGTGATAGCTCTGGAACACCATGCCGATCCGCTGGCGCAGCCGCTGCCAGTCGGTGGCACCATCCAGCAGCACGCCATCGAAGCGGATCTCGCCCCCCTGAATGGGTTCGAGCCCGTTGAGGGTGCGCAGCAAGGTGCTCTTGCCGCAGCCGCTCGGCCCCAGGATGACGATCACTTCCCCGGCGTTCACCGTGAGGCTGACCCCGTCCAGTACCCGGTTTTGGCCGAATTGTTTGCTGACAGCATTGAGCTCAAGCAGAGGTGTCATACCGCATTACCCCATTGTTGCTCCAGCCGGCGCGAGACGAGCGAGAGCGGATAGCAGACCAGAAAAAAGAACAGGAACAGCAGACCGTAGATGAGCAGCGAGCCATAGGTGCGCTCGATGATCTGCTGGCCCACCTTGATCACCTCCACCACCCCGATCAGCACCGCCAGCGAGCTGGTCTTGATGATGCGGGTATGGATGTTGATGGTGGGCGGCGTCAGCCGTTGTAGCGCCTGGGGCAGCAACACGTGGCGATAGAGCTGCCAGCGGGAGAGCCCGAGGGCCAGACCGGCCTCCTGCTGACCGCGGGCGAGCGACTTGAGGCCGCCGCGCACCACTTCGCCCACCTCGCTGGCGCCCCACAGGGCAAGCACCAGCACGGCGCACCAGAAGGCCGGGATATCCAGGCCGAAGAAGATCGGCAGCCCGAAGAAGAAGAGGTAGAGCCAGACCAGCACGGGCACTACCCGAAACAGCTCCAGATAGACTCGCAACACTCCCCGAGTCAGCCTTCCCCCCTGCTGGGCCAGCACGCCGTAACCGACCCCGCCCAGGGTGGCGAACAGGATGGCGAGCAGCGAGATGGCGAGGGTCTGGCCCGCGCCCACCGCCAGCAGCGGCAGCGCCTGCGTCAGCTGCTCAGTGACCGGACTGACCATATCGATCCCTCCTTTTCTCTGCATCGGTGTCGGATGGTGGCAGCAGGACGATCGATGCCTGCATCAGCGATTCAGTGACCGAACTGACCATGTTGCAGCCTCCTTTCAACGACGCGCAGGGCAAGGGACAGCGGCAGGAAGATCAGCACGCACATCAAGGTCAGCACCGCCAGCATCTCGTAGGTCTTGTAGTAGAGGGCGATGTAGTTCTTGGTGGTGTAGAGCAGCTCGGGCACCGCCACCGCCGAGGCCACGGTGGTCTCCTTGAGCAGAAAGATGAAGTTGGCAAAGAGCGCCGGCAGGCTGGCGAGCCAGGCCTGGGGCAGTTGAACGTGGCGCAGCAATTGCCAGCGGGAGAGGCCGATGGCCTGACCTGCCTCCAGCTGGCTGGCGGGCACCGCCTGCACCCCGGCCCGCAGCGCCTCGGTCAGGTAGCCGCCGCCGAGGAAGGTCATGGCGATCACCGCCGTTGTGAAACCCGACAGGGACAGCCCCAGGGCCGGCAGCCCGAAGTAGAGAAAAAACAGCTGGATCAAGAGCGGCGTGTTGCGGGCCAGCTCCACATAGGCGCGGATCACCCGGTTCAGCCAGGGCCGGCGCAGGCCGAGCAGCGTCACGTTGAGCATCGCCACGACGAGTGAGGTGAAGATCACGATGGCGCCGAGCTGCAGGGTGACCCAGACCGATTGGCCAAAGGCCGGCAGTGTGCTGAGGACAAAGGACCAGTCGAAGCTCATGCCGGTATCCTCCCGTCGCGGCGCAGCCGCTGGGGCAGCACTGTGATGGCGTCCGGGTACTTGATGCCGGCACCTGTGTTGAGCACCACCACCCGCTCGCCCCCCTGGATCCAGCCCGATTCCCGAAGCTGGCGGGCTGCGGCGAAGGCGGCCGCCCCTTCCGGGCAGACGAAGCTGCCTTCGCGAGTGGCGAGCTGGCGGATCTCGCTCTGGATGGCTCTGTCGTCCACTGCTATGGCGCAGCCCTCGGTGCGATAGAGGGCGTCCAGCACCAGAAAATCCCCCAGCGCCTTGGGCACGTTGATGCCAAAGGCCAGGGTCTGGGAGTCAGGCCAGAAGCGCGACTCGCGCTCCCCCTGCTGCCAGGCCTGGACTATGGGGGCGCAGCCGCTCGCCTGCACCGCCACCAATCGCGGCAGCGGCCCCTTGACCCAGCCCAGCTCCTGCAATTCCCGCAGCGCCTTGTAGATGCCAATGAGACCGACTCCGCCGCCGGTGGGGTAGAGGATGACGTCCGGCAGGGTCCAGCCAAGCTGCTCGGCGATCTCCAGCCCCATGGTCTTCTTGCCCTCGATGCGATAGGGCTCCTTGAGGGTGGAGGCATCGAACAGCCCCTGCTCGGCCACCGCCTCGGCCACCTGGCGACCGGCGTCGCTGATGAGGCCGTCCACCAGATAGAGGCGGGAGCCGGCCAGCGAGGTCTCCAGCCTGGTGATGGCGGGGGCCGCCTGGGGCATGACTATGGTGCTGCGCAGCCCGGCGCGGGCGCCGTAGAGCGCCCAGGCCGCACCGGCGTTGCCGTTGGTGGGCATGGCGAAGTGGGTGACACCGAGCTCCCGGGCGCGGGAGACGCCGACCGCGGCGCCCCGGGCCTTGAAGGAGCCGGTGGGGATGACGCTCTCATCCTTCATCCAGAGATCCGGAATGCCGATCTGCTTGCCCAGGGTGGGCAGGGGCAAGAGCGGGGTGAAGCCTTCCCCCAGGGTGACCACCTGGGCGGGGTCGCGTACCGGCAGCAGCTCGTGGTAGCGCCACAGGCTGGCGGGACGACCCAGCAGGGCGGCCGGATGCCAGGCCTGCTTCAGGGCCTCGAGATCGTAGCTGGCGAGCAGCGGCGCACCGACCCGGCTCAGTTGCTGGGGTTGATCGGCATCATGGATCTCGCCCGTCTTGCTGCACCGCAGATGTGATAGGTAGCTGTACGGCATGCTTTATCCTGAATGTGTCACGTTGGCTGGTTTCTTATTCCATCCTGTGACCCAGGGGCCGGATAACAAACAAAATAAAGCGGCAAACTTAAGCGAAAAAGTTCATATGGCTCCCCTTTGTCGGCGGGCCACCCTCTGCCACCGGTCGGGGGGTTGGGCCATCCGGCGCTCTTTGTTACCCTGCCCGCTTACTCAAACCGCAGGGAGCCGCCTCGATGCGAGCCTTTGTCAGCCTGCTGGCCCTGTCACTGCTGTGTGCGTGCAGCGGCCAGCCAACCAGAGAGGATGCCATGTCAGGGAAAGCGCGCCTTCACTACCCCGTCACCCGCCAGGGGGATCAGGTGGATCACTACTTCGGCCAGGCCGTGGCCGACCCCTATCGCTGGCTGGAGGATGACCGCAGCCCCGAGACCGAGGCCTGGGTCAAGGCCCAGAACCGGGTGACTCAGGGTTATCTGGCGCAGATCCCGTATCGGGCCGCCATCAAGGAGCAATTGGCCTCGTCCTGGAACTACGCCAAGGAGGGGGCGCCGTTTCGCGAGGGGCGCTACCACTACTTCTTCAAGAACGACGGCCTGCAGAACCAGAACGTGCTGTGGCGCCAGCAGGAGGGCAAGCCGGCCGAGGTGTTCCTCGATCCCAATACCCTCAGCCCCGACGGCACCACGGCGCTGGACCAGCTGAGCTTCTCCCGGGACGGCCGCATCCTGGCCTACTCCTTGTCGCTGGCGGGCAGCGACTGGCGCGAGATCCACCTGATGGACGTGGAGAGCAAACAGCCGCTGGAGGCGCCCCTCAAAGACGTGAAGTTCAGCGGCATCAGCTGGCTCGGCAACGAGGGCTTCTTCTACTCGAGCTACGACAAGCCCGACGGCAGCGAGCTGTCGGCCAAGACCGATCAGCACAAGGTCTATTTCCACCGGCTCGGCACGGCGCAGGAGGAGGACCGGCTGGTGTTCGGCGCCATCCCGGCCCAGCACCACCGCTACGTGGGGGCGACCGTCACCGAGGATGACCGCTTCCTGCTCATCTCGGCGGCGAACTCCACTTCCGGCAACCGCCTCTATGTGAAGGATCTGAGACAGGAGAACGCGCCGCTGCTGACGGTACAGGGGGATCTGGATGCGGACGTGAGCCTGGTGGACAACCAGGGCAGCACGCTTTACCTGCTGACCAACCGGGACGCCCCCAACCGCCGGCTGGTGACGGTGGATGCCGCCAACCCGGGGCCGGCCCGCTGGCGGGATCTCATCCCCGAGCGTCAGCAGGTGCTGACGGTGCACAGCGGCAGCGGCTATCTGTTCGCCGAGTACATGGTGGATGCCACCGCCCGGGTCGAGCAGTTCGACTATGAAGGCAAGCGGGTGCGCGAGGTGGCGCTGCCCGGCCTTGGCAGCGTCAGCGGCTTCAACGGCAAGCACGATGATCCCGCCCTCTACTTCGGCTTCGAGCACTATGCCCAGCCGCCGACTCTCTACCGGTTCGAGCCAAAGAGCGGCGCCATCAGTCTCTATCGCGCCTCGGCGGCGCCGTTCAAGCCGGAGGATTACGTCTGTGAGCAGCGCTTCTACCAGAGCAAGGACGGCACCCGGGTGCCGCTCATCATCAGCTACCGCAAGGGGCTGAAACGCGATGGCAGCAACCCGACCATCCTCTACGGCTATGGCGGCTTCGACGTGAGCCTGACTCCGAGCTTCAGCGTGTCGGTGGCCAACTGGCTGGATCTGGGGGGCGTCTATGCGGTGGCCAACCTGCGCGGGGGCGGCGAGTACGGCCAGGCCTGGCACCTGGCGGGCACCCAGCAGAACAAGCAGAACGTGTTCGACGATTTCATCGCGGCGGCCGAGTACCTCAAGGCCGAGGGCTACACCCGCACCGATCGGCTGGCGATCCGCGGTGGCTCCAACGGCGGTCTGCTGGTGGGGGCCGTGATGACCCAGCGGCCGGATCTGATGCGGGTCGCCCTGCCGGCGGNNCACCGCCGGGGCGGGCTGGGCCTATGACTACGGTACCAGTGCCGACAGCGAGGCGATGTTCGACTACCTGAAGGGCTACTCGCCCCTGCACAACGTCCGGCCCGGGGTCAGCTACCCCTCGACCCTGGTGACCACGGCGGATCACGACGATCGGGTGGTGCCGGCCCACTCCTTCAAGTTTGCCGCCACCCTGCAGGCCGACAATGCCGGCCCCCATCCCCAGCTCATCCGCATCGAGACCAATGCCGGGCACGGGGCGGGCACGCCGGTGGCCAAACTTATCGAGCAGAGTGCGGACATCTATGCCTTCACCTTGTACGAGATGGGCTATCGGCAACTGCCGACCGTCCAGTGAGACCAGGGCCCTGCGGGGCCCTTTNNCCTGTCTCGCCATTTGCCCGTTTTGGGTCCTGTACAACCTGCGCCGCGCCCCCGGTGGTATAGTCAGCCACAAGATCCGCATTCAAGGAGTTCGTCGTGAAGAAGATCATCTACATAATGCTGGGGTTGGCGCTGGCGGCCGTGGTGGCCATCGCCGCCCTGGTGTCGCTGATTGACCCCAACCAGTTCAAGCCCCAGCTGGCGGAGCAGGTGCGCAAGAGCACGGGCCGCGAGCTGGTGATGGAGGGGGAGATTGGCTGGCGTTTCTGGCCAAGCCTCGGCCTCTCCCTCGAGAAGGTGGCGCTGCGCAACCCCGCTGGCTTTGCCGAGCCGGACCTGGTGCGCTTCGAGCAGGGGGAGGCCTCGGTGGGCCTGCTGCCCCTGCTCTCCCACCGGCTGGAGATCGGCAAGGTGACCCTGAGCGGTGCCCATCTCTTTATCCAGACCAAAGCCGACGGCAGCTCCAACCTGAGGGATCTGCTCCAGACCTCCGCCGAGCCCAAGGGGGAGGCGNNCCTGCCGCAACGACGCCTCCTGCCGCCCCTGACGATCGGCCCTGGCAGATCAGCCTGCAAGGCATCGCGCTGGTGGATGCCAGCGCCCTGGTGCGGGACGATCGCAGCGGCGCCGTTTCCCGGCTAGACCGGCTGGATCTCGATCTGGGGCAGCTGACCCCGGGGGAGTGGGTGCCGGTGACCCTGGCCGCCAAGGGGGCGCAGGGGGAGCTGGCATTTGATCTCAAGGGGCAGGCCCAGCTCAAAGCGGCGCAGGAGCCGATGAAGAGCGAGCTCAAGGATCTCAGCCTCAGCGGCAGCCTGAGCCAGCCGGCGCAGCGGCTGGATGACTTCACCCTCAAGGCCGATCGCCTGGCGCTGGGGGAGTGGAGCAGTCTCACCCTCACTCTGCAGGGCGCCCAGGGGGCGGC
>NZ_CDBN01000075.1 GCF_000820085.1 Aeromonas sanarellii | reverse complement strand
GGAGGCAGGGTTTTTCCGATTCGAAACGGAAATCCGGAGGAAACGGCGTCGGGAGAGGCCATTTCTGTGGTGAAGAGGGGGAAAAGGGGGGATCAGGGGACGGTGGGGCGTGATCGGAGTCGCGTTTTGGCGGTTCCGCACCCCGAGGCCGCATCGGTGAAAACCGTGAGTCATCTCACGAACAAGCGGGAGCCGGAGGGCTGCAGATACAAGAAAGGGCCCTCTCGGGCCCTGCGAAGGTGTGCCGGTCAGGTGGCGGGGACGGCGCCGCTGGTCGGCAGGTTCTGATTCTGGTAGCGAAGATCCTCTTCGATGACGACTTCGACGTCCAGCGGCTTGCCATTGCGGATCACCGAGATGATGAGCCTGGTGCCGGGGCGGCTCTCGACGATCTTGTCCATGACGGGACGCACGCCCGTGATGGCCTCGCCGTTGATCTTGAGCAGCACGTCTCCGCGCCTGAGGCCGGCCTTGGTGGCGGGACCGTTGGGATCCAGGCTCTCCACCACCAGGCCCTGCAGATCTCCGAGGTTCAGCATGCGCGCCACTATGGGGTTGATCTCGACGCTGGAGATGCCGAGGTAACCTCGGATCACCCGGCCGTTGGCGATCAGCTCGTCCATGATGCGCTTGGCCAGCTTGTAAGGAATGGCGAAGCTGATGCCGTAGCTCTCCTGGTTGCCATTGAGGTGGTAGGCGGCGGTGTTGATGCCCACCAGGTCGCCGCGGGCATTGACCAGAGCCCCTCCCGAGTTGCCCTCGTTGATGGCGGCGTCGGTCTGCAGCAGATCCTGCCGGCCGTTGCTGTCCGGCCCCATGCTGGAAAGGCCGATGCGGCCGGTGGCACTGATGATGCCCTGGGTGATGGTCTGGCCTACGTTATAGGGATTGCCGATGGCGAGCACTACGTCCCCCACGTCCGGCAGACGCTCCGGATCCTGCGGGATCACCGGCAGGTTGTCCGATTCGATGTAGAGCACCGCCAGGTCGGTCAGCTGATCGGTGCCGACCAGCTCGGCGCTGAATACTCGCCCATCCTGCAGGGCGACGATGATCTGATCCGCGTCGGCGATGACGTGATAGTTGGTGAGCACGTGGCCGCGCTGGTTCATGATGACGCCGGAGCCTAGCCCCTGGGGCCTGAGTTCAGCTTTTTCACCGCGATTGCCGGCGAAGCTGCGGGTGTAGATGTTGACGACGGCCGGGCCGGCCCTATGGGCGGCGTAGGAGAAGCTCAACTCGCGAGCATTGGTGATGAGGCCCGGCAGGGGAGCGCCGCCGCGAAAACTGGGAAACAACAGCAACAGGAGTGCAGCCACGGTGAGGCCAAAGCCGACAGACTTGCCCAAGTAACTGATCAAAGGTGGGATTTTCATGTCATTCTCGTCCGTACACGCTGCGCGCAGAGAATAACATCATCGGTGGATAAAAATCACCCGCGGCGGTTGCCGCGGGTGTGAGGGACTTAACGGATCACCAAATAGAGGGAGGAGTCGCCGCGCTGGATGTTCAGCGCCAGCACGTCCGGCTTGTTCTTCAGTGCCTTGGTCAGTTCACCCATGGAGTTGATGCGCAGGCGGTTGACCCCGATGATGATGTCGCCCTTCTGCAGGCCGGAGGCGGCCGCAGGGGAGCGCGGATCGATATCGGCAACGGCCACGCCGGTCACCGGCTCCGTGGTGGTGCTGAGCTTGGCCCCTTCCAGTGCCGGGTGCAGGGCGCTGGCGAGGATCTCGCTGTCATCGGCCTTCTTCAGGGTGACCTTGACGGTCTGCTCCTTGCCGTCGCGGATGAGGCCGAGGGCGACCTGCTTGTCGGCCCCCATGGTGGCGATCTTGGCGCGCAGCTCACCGAAGGAGCGGATGGGCTTGCCGTCGATGCTGATGATGATGTCGCCCGCCTTGATACCCGCCTTGGCGGCGGCGGAGTCGGGCATGACCTGGTTGACGAAGGCGCCGTCCTTCTTGTTGTAGCCGAAGGTTTTGGCGATCTCGCTGGTGAGCTCGGTGCCGGTGATCCCCAGCTGGCCGCGGCGCACTTCACCATACTTCACGATCTGCTCGGACAGGTCGCGCACCATGTTGGACGGGATGGCGAAGCCGATGCCGATGTTGCCGCCGTTCGGGCCCAGGATGGCGGTGTTGATGCCGATCAGCTCGCCGCGCAGGTTGAGCAGGGCGCCACCGGAGTTGCCCGAGTTGATGGCCGCATCGGTCTGGATGAAGTTCTCCAGGTTCTCGATGTTGAGGCCGCTGCGTCCCAGGGCGCTGACGATGCCGGAGGTGACGGTCTGGCCCAGGCCGAACGGGTTGCCGATGGCGAGGGCGTAGTCACCCACCCTCAGCTCGTCGGAGTCGGCAAACTTGATCTGCACCAGATCCTCGGCCTTGATCTGCAGCAGGGCGATGTCCGACTGCTTGTCCTCGCCGATCTTCTTGGCCGCGTACTCGCGACCGTCTTTCAGGTTGACCTTGATCTCGTCCGCCTCGTGGACCACGTGGGCGTTGGTGATCACGTAGCCCTTCTTGGCATCGATGATGACGCCGGAGCCCAGCGCCTGGAACGGCTGCTCGCTCACCTGCTCGTCAGGCATGTTGGGGCCGAAGAAGAAGCGGAATTGTTCCGGCAGGCGCTGGCGAGTGATCTTCTTGCCAGAGACGGAGATGTTGACCACGGCAGGGGTCACCTGCTCGAGGACGGGGGCCAGGCTCGGCATCTCCTGGCTGTTGCCCATCAGGGGCAGGGCGGCTTGTGCCGGCGCTGCGGACAGGGCGATACCGACACTGAGGGCTAAGACACTGAATACAGAAAGAGATTTACGCATATGAGAAACAGCTCCCAGAAAAAGTTGCAGTGCAATCGTCAAGGTCTGACCACGATAAGGCGTAATTAGTTCCACCAGAGACTAGCCGGGCTGCTTCAGCAGACCGGAGGCACCCGCGTAATCACGGGGGGGCTGACCCGGCTCTTCACCGGTAGAGGCGTCGCTTGTCTCTTCCACCTGAGGCTCACGGAACAGCGGCTCCTGCGCCTTGGCCAGGAACTTGCTCTGTTCGGCCATGTGGCGATAGAGGGTCTGGTACTGTTCGGCCAGTTGCTCCATCAGGGCGGCGCTGTCGGCGAAGTGGGTGGTGATCTGGCCCTGATAGCTCTCCAGCTCCTTGTGAGCCTTTTTCAGCTCCTGTTCCAGGCGTCCGGCATCCCGGCTGCGGACAGTGAAACGGCCGATCAAGACGCCGATGATCAGGGCGGCAACCGCCAGCAGGATCCCGTTAAGCAGAGTCATAGAAGCTCCTTGTTACAGCTAAATCGATGAATTTGAAGCGGTCGGATTGACCGCAACGCCTCGTTGGCACTATACCGTGCCCCCCGAGAGCGTGATACCATTTTGTCCCTCATTCAGGGACTTGGAGGCGGTTTACAGGATGACCCCGCAGCAAAAATATCAGCAGGATTTGCAGCGTCCCGGCTTTGTGGCCGACCCGGCCCAGGCCATGGCCGTGACCCGCCTGGAGCGACTCTATCAGGATCTGTGTGCCAGCCCGACTCCGACCAGATCCCGCGGCCTGCTGGGCTGGCTGCAAAAGCCGAAGACCCGCGACCCCATCCAGGGGTTATATATGTGGGGCGGTGTGGGCAGAGGCAAGACCTGGCTGATGGATACTTTTTTTGAGAGTCTGCCGGGAGAGCGCAAGTTGCGCATCCACTTCCACCGTTTCATGCACAGGGTGCATGACGAGCTCAAGGAGCTGACCGGGCAGGCCGATCCACTCAAGCTGATCGCCCGCAAGCTGGCCGACGAGACAGATGTCATCTGCTTCGATGAGTTCTTCGTTTCAGACATCACGGATGCCATGCTGCTGGGCACCCTGTTCCAGGAGCTGTTCGGCCACGGCGTGGTGCTGGTGGCCACGTCGAACATACCGCCGCAGGATCTGTATCGAAACGGCCTGCAGCGGGCCCGTTTCCTGCCGGCCATCGCGCTCATCGAACGCCACTGCGAGGTACTCAATGTGGATGGGGGCATCGACTACCGTCTGCGCACCCTGGAGCAGGCGGAGATCTATCACTTTCCGCTGGACGAGCAGGCCAGGTGCAACCTCGACCGCTATTTTGGGCAACTGACCGGGTTGCCTCAGGCGAGCCCCACTAGGCTGGAGGTAAATCACCGCCAGCTGAGCGCGTTGGGGATGGGGGAGGGGGTGCTCTACATGGAGTTTGAGCAGCTCTGCTGCACCCCCCGCTCCCAGGGAGACTACATCGAACTGGCCCGGGAGTTTCACACCGTGCTGCTGGCCAATGTACAGCCCATGGGCTCGGGGACGGACGATGCCGCCCGCCGCTTCATCGCCATGGTGGACGAGTTCTATGAGCGGCACGTCAAGCTCATCCTGTCGGCGGCGGTGCCCATGCAGGCGCTCTATGGCAACGGCCTGCTGAATTTCGAATTCAAGCGTTGCCTTTCACGGCTCCAGGAGATGCAATCTCACGAATACCTTGCCAGAGTGCACCTTCCTTAGTCACAATACCGCGCCTGCCAGTCGGATGGGCATCTGCGGCAGGTAGGGCCGGGCGACATTTGCTGGTTTCATGGCAGTGAAATTAGCAGGTGATATTTAAGGCAACTTCACTTATAATCGCCCGGCCCACGTTACAGCTGTCGATAAGACAGCAACACTTTAAGCTTTACTTGTATTCGAAGGGGTACAGGTAGGCCATCGTTTGTTGTTTGTGGGAGAGCCCCCATAAGCAATTGGGTCTGTAACAGGTAATTGGGTTTAACTTAATGAAAACTTTCGTTGCCAAGCCAGAAACCGTAAAACGTGACTGGTACATTGTGGACGCAGAAGGTAAAACTCTGGGTCGTATCGCAACCGAGATCGCTGCTCGTCTGCGTGGTAAGCACAAAGCCGAGTACACTCCGCACGTTGACACCGGTGACTACATCATCGTTGTAAACGCCGAGAAGGTACACGTAACCGGTAAGAAATTTACCGACAAAATGTACCACGCTCACTCCGGTTTCCCGGGTGGTATCAAGTCCATCAGCTTTGACAAGCTGATTCAGCGCAAGCCGGAAATGGTAATCGAAGCTGCCGTCAAGGGCATGCTGCCGAAGGGCCCGCTGGGCCGTGCCATGTTCCGTAAGCTGAAAGTTTACGCAGGCGCAGAGCACGCTCATGCTGCTCAGCAACCTCAAGTACTGGATATCTAACGGGAACTGGCAACATGGCAGAAAATCAATACTACGGTACCGGCCGTCGCAAAAGCTCCACTGCTCGCGTCTTCATCAAAGCGGGTAGCGGTAAAATCGTAATCAACCAGCGCTCCCTGGAGCAATACTTCGGCCGTCCGACTGCCCGCATGGTAGTTCGTCAGCCGCTGGAACTGGTCGAGATGACCGAGAAACTGGATCTGTACATCACCGTTAACGGTGGTGGCATCTCCGGTCAAGCTGGTGCGATCCGCCACGGTATCACTCGTGCTCTGATGCAGTACGACGAGACCCTGCGTTCCGAACTGCGTAAAGCAGGCTTTGTTACTCGCGATGCCCGTAAGGTTGAGCGTAAGAAAGTCGGTCTGCACAAAGCGCGTAAGCGTCCGCAGTACTCCAAGCGTTAATCCGCTTTTGGTACGCACTCTCACGAGTGTCAAAAAAGCCTGGCCACGTGCCAGGCTTTTTTTATTGGTAATCTTACATACGTCAATGCTAAGCATACGTCACAAAAGACAAAAATTTGTGTATTTATTGTTTTTGCCCATCGCTTCCCTTTCTTGTCAAATTGTTATCTTTTCTTTAAAATTTCCATGGTCTTTCTGTGTCAATTGCCACTCCGCTTCCGCCGCAGTTGTCAGGGAGAGGAGATAGGAAACGGGGACACTATAAGAATGAGCGGAGTCCACATGGGAGAGTTTTTGGATGAGCAATGCGCCAGTTGATACCGGTCGCCGCAGATTTCTTACCTGGTCAACGGTTGCCGTTGGCGGAGTAGGAGCTGCTTTTACCGCAGTGCCGTTTATAAAGTCATGGAACCCGAGTGCCAAAGCCAAAGCGGCGGGCGCACCGGTAGAGGTGGATATCAGCAAGTTGGAGCCGGGTCAGCTGATCCGCGTCGAATGGCGCGGCAAGCCGGTCTGGGTGGTGAAGCGTACCAAGCAGACGCTGGATGCCCTGGCTGCCCACGATAGTCAGTTGCGAGACCCATCCTCGGACGAACCACAGCAGCCGGACTATGCCCACAACGGCTACAGATCCATCAAGCCCGAGATCTTCGTTGCCGTGGGCATCTGTACTCATCTGGGCTGTTCCCCCTCCTACCTGCCGGACAGCTTCGGCGAACAGGTGCAAGGGGTGACCTCCGGCTTCTTCTGCCCGTGCCATGGTTCCAAGTTCGATATGGCCGGTCGGGTGTTCCAGGGCGTGCCCGCACCGCTGAACCTGGTCATTCCGCCATACCAATTTCTTAGCGACACCACCATTCTGGTGGGTGCCGATGGCAAGGAGGCCTGACCATGTTTGCCAAACTCATGGGCTGGATTGACGATCGTTTCCCGCTCACGGCCATGTACAACGATCACATGGCCAAGTATCCGGCTCCCAAGAACCTGAACTTCTGGTACTTCTTCGGTTCCCTCGCCATGCTGGTGCTGGTCAACCAGATCATCACGGGCATCTGGCTCACCATGAACTATAACCCGTCGGCAGAGGGGGCCTTCGCCTCCGTCGAGTACATCATGCGGGATGTGGATTACGGCTGGCTGCTGCGCTACATGCACTCCACCGGCGCCTCCGCCTTCTTTGTGGTGGTCTATCTACACATGTTCCGCGGCATGATCTACGGCTCTTACCAGAAGCCGCGCGAACTGCTGTGGATCTTCGGCATGCTGATCTTCCTGGTGCTGATGGCAGAAGCCTTCATGGGCTATCTGTTGCCCTGGGGCCAGATGTCGTTCTGGGGGGCCCAGGTCATCATCTCGCTGTTCGGTGCCATTCCGGTCATCGGTGATGATCTGACCTTGTGGATCCGCGGTGACTACGTCATCTCGGGCGCCACCCTGAACCGCTTCTTCGCGCTGCACGTCATCGCACTGCCGCTGGTGCTGGTGATGCTGGTGGCCATGCACATCCTGGCGCTGCACGAAGTGGGTTCCAACAACCCGGACGGCATCGACATCAAGAAGCACAAGGACGAGAACGGCTGGCCGCTGGATGCGGTGGCATTCCACCCCTACTTCACCGTCAAGGACATGATCGGTGTGGCCGGTTTCCTGTTCTTCTTCTGCGCCATCATCTTCTTCAAGCCGGACATGTGGGGTTACTTCCTCGAGAAGCCGAACTTCGAGGTGGCGAACGGGCTGAAGACCCCGGCGCACATCGCCCCGGTATGGTACTTCACTCCCTTCTACGCCATCCTGCGGGCGGTGCCGGACAAGCTGCTGGGGGTCGTCATGATGGGGCTCTCCATCGTCGTGCTGTTCCTGCTGCCCTGGCTGGATCGCTGCAAGGTGCGTTCGGTACGCTATCGCAGCACCCTGCACAAGCTGAACATCGCCCAGTTCGTGGTCTGCTTCATCATTCTGGGTGTGCTGGGGGTGTTGCCATCGACCCCGACGCTGACCCTGATCGCCCAAATCTGTACTCTGGGTTATTTCGGGTTCTTCGTCCTGTTGTTCTTCTACAGCAAGAATGAGCGCACCAAGCCGCTGCCGGAGAGGGTGACATTCAAATGAAAAGAATAATTTTTGCAGTGCTGGCCCTTCTGCCCGGTCTGGTGTTGGCCGCGGGCAGCGGCTTCCCCCTCGACAAGGCGGAGTACGACCTGAGCGACAAGGCATCCCTGCAACGGGGCGCCGCCACCTTCATGAACTACTGTGCCGGTTGCCACTCCACCCAGTATCAGCGTTACAACCGGGTGGCCGCCGACATCGGCATTCCGGAAGAGCTGATGAAGGAGAACCTGATCTTCACCGGCGCCAAGATTGGCGACCTGATGAAGAGCGCCATGTCCGAGAAGGATGCGGCCAAGTGGTTCGGTGCGCCGCCCCCCGACCTGACCCTGGTCGCCAGGGTGCGGGGCGCTGACTGGGTGTATACCTATCTGCGTTCCTTCTACGTGGACGAGACCCGACCGTTCGGAGTGAACAACGCCGTCTTCCCGTCCGTGGGCATGCCTCACGTACTGGAGCCGCTGCAGGGGACGCCCCGCGCCGAATTCACGACCCACAAGGTCGATGGCGTCGATGTCCAGCAGGTTGTCAGCATCAAATCTGACGGCAACGGTGAAATGAACAACGAAGAATATGATCAGACGGTACTGGATCTGGTAAACTTCTTGGTCTACTCGGCTGAGCCGGTGCAGCAGGAGCGCGAACGCATGGGCTTCTGGGTGCTCGGTTTCATCGCTATCTTCTTCATCTTCACTGTGCTGTTGAAGAAGGAATTCTGGCGCGACGTTCACTAAGCGACCAGATCGGAGTAATATGACGCACGGCAATGAAGACAGACATGCTTCATTGCCGTTTCTGCTTTTTAATGACGGGAGGGTTCAATGGCTGTAGCTGCCAATAAGCGTTCGGTAATGACGCTGTTTTCCGGTGCCAACGATATGTTCAGCCATCAGGTGCGCATTGTCCTGGCGGAGAAGGGTGTTAGCGTGGATATCTGCCAGGTGGATCCTGCCAACCTGCCGGACGAGTTGGCCGAGCTGAACCCGTACAACACTGTGCCGACCCTGGTGGATCGCGAGCTGGCTCTGTACACCTCGCGCATCATCATGGAGTACCTGGACGAGCGTTTCCCGCACCCGCCCCTGATGCCTGTCTATCCGGTGGCGCGTGGCAACAGCCGTCTGATGATGCACCGCATCGAGCTGGACTGGTACTCCCTGGCCGACAAGATCATGGCGGGCACGGATACCGAAGCCGCCCGCGCCGAGCTGCGTGACAACCTGCTGGCCATCGCCCCCATCTTCGGCGAGATGCCCTACTTCATGAGCGAGGAATTCGGTCTGGTGGACTGCTACATGGCTCCGCTGCTGTGGCGTCTTCCGAGCCTGGGTATCGACTTCACCGGTCGTGGAGCCAAGGAGCTGAAGGCCTACATGGTGCGCCTGTTCGAGCGCGAATCCTTCCAGGCTTCCCTGACCGAAGCCGAGCGCGAGATCCGCGCCGGCGTATGAGCATGGAACCGACGATGACCCCCAGTCGCCCATATCTGTTGCGGGCGTTTTTCGACTGGTTGCTGGATAACGACCTGACCCCTCACCTGGTGGTCAATGCGAACATCCCCCATGTGATGGTGCCGATGCAGTTCGTTCAGGATGGCCAGATCGTCCTGAACATTGCGCCTCGGGCCGTTGGCCAGTTCCACATGGATAATGATGCAGTCAGCTTCAGCGCCCGTTTCGGTGGCGTGTCGCAGCAGGTCTACATCCCGATGGCGGCCGTGCTGGCCATCCACGCCCGGGAGAACGGTGTCGGGACCCTGTTCCCGCCCGAGCCTGGCTACGATCTCTGGCTGGAGCAGGCGGAAACCCAGACACAGCCCGAGCCGGACCCCGAGCCGCCGCGCCCCTCGGGTCGCCCGACTTTGAAAGTCATCAAATAAAAAAACGCAGCCTCATGGCTGCGTTAATGTGATGCGCAGCCCGGTAGGCTATGTCTGATGGGCTGCTTTTCTGTCACGCAGGGAAATATCACACTCTTTGGCGTTGGCAAACACGGCTTCCATCTCGTTGGGATGTCCAGTGCAACCCCTCTTCAAGTGCCAGTCCCCCCGTGCAGCTCGCATGACCTAGTATCCACCAGTCTATTGCGATGGAAGCCGACTGCGGCTCCCCTTGGTTCGCCTGCAAGCCCCTGTTTTGGCCGTTGAGTAGCGTTGATCGCTCCACGATATGTCCGCCTCCTCGCCATCGGCAACAAAACAACTCTCGAGATGTTCAGGCGAGCTGTGAGGACCTCCAGCATGCGCTATGCCGGTGTCAGACGCCTGAGCAGCAGGCCACCTGCATTGCTGGGTGAGTACTGACTGGCAACCAGAGCCACGATGCTGCTCGAATCTGACATCGTGCTGCCATCGGGAGTCTGGGGTTTCAAGCTGATCCCCGACATCCTGATGCATGCATGCATGCATGCAGGCTTCGATTCGCCCCAGGTTACCCAACCGCTCCTGTCAGCCCAGAGCGAACCTGCGGCTCCCTGGCTGAGCGGATTAGCGAGCAGGCAGACAGATCGGTGCCCACGCCAAGGTGTTGTGCTGAGTCGTCGACTGATGAGTTTCACCGGTATTGGCTCAACCCCGTACACACCCCGTCTGGCCTCAATCTGAGTTTGGTTGGTATCGGGTTTGTCGAAACTGTCCTGCTCCAGCCCCCGGTGGGATCCCACATCCCAACCGAGTCGATCGGAGAAGACGTGCTTGCGAAAGCGATAAAGCTCGTTTTCGACCTCCCATCTGGGGTGTTCTCTCAGTTTTCCTTTGAAAACAAGCATTCATGTCTCTCCATTTCATGGTTAGGCGCTATAATCCAAGGCCTTGGCCAGGGGGGCTAGCCTATGACACGCGACCAACTGCTTGAGTATCTGGAACATTTCACCCTGGTGACCGATGGCAACCGGCTGGCGGAGCTGATCGGCCGCTTCACCCTGGGAATGGGCTACGACTACTATAGGTTTGCGCTCATCCTGCCCATGTCGATGCAGAGGCCCAAGGTGGTGCTGTTCAACCAGTGCCCCGACTCCTGGGTACAGGCCTACACGGTGAACAACATGCTGGCCTGCGATCCCATCATCCAGCTTGCCCGCAGGCAGACCCTGCCCATCTACTGGAACCGGCTGGACGAGAAGGCGCGCTTCCTGCAAGAGGGGAGCATGGACGTGATGGGGCTGGCGGCGGAGTTCGGGCTGCGCAACGGCATTTCGTTCCCGTTGCACGGGGCGGCGGGGGAGAACGGCATACTGTCGTTCATCACCCGGGAGAGGGCGTCGAGCGATCTGATGCTGGAGTCTTCGCCCATCCTCTCCTGGATGTCCAGTTACATCTTCGAGGCGGCGATCAGGGTGGTGCGCAGCAGCATGAGGGAGGATGATCCCCAGGAGGCACTGACCGAACGGGAGACCGAGTGCCTGTTCTGGGCCAGCGAGGGGAAGACCTCGGGCGAGATCGCCTGCATCCTCGGGATCACGGAGCGTACCGTGAACTACCACCTCAATCAGGTGACCCGCAAGACGGGGTCGATGAACCGCTATCAGGCCATCGCCAAGGGGGTGAGCAGCGGCATATTGCTGCCGAACCTGGAGCAGGTGGTGGTCACCAACTTCCCCAAGCTGCTGCAGTGAGCCTCGACCGGGCGGCATTGCTCCGTCGCCCGGCATCTCCCCTGTCGCCATCGCCCGCTGTCCTGCGCCGCTCCCTCATCCCGCCGATTCTCGGGGTGGTGACCGGGGCCCCACAATTGTCAGATCCTGCAATTGACAACCTTCTTTGTGTGGTTTCGGCGCGAATATCATCAGTTTTATGAATGCATCAGAAAATGAATGAATTTCTCTGATTACCTGCGCCCCCTTATAGTGCGTCCAACTCTTTCACAGGAACGCATCCCATGTTTGCCACCACCCTGCAAGGCTTCACCCTCGGCCTCGCCATGATCATCCCCATCGGGGCCCAGAACGCCTTCGTGTTGAGCCGGGGCATCCACCGCAACCACCATCTGCTGACGGCGACCCTCTGCTGCCTGTGCGATCTCGTGTTGATCGGCCTAGGTGTGTTCGGCGGTGCCAACCTGCTGGCGGCCAGTCCAGTGGGGCTGGCGCTGCTAACCTGGGGCGGCGTACTCTTCCTCGGCTGGTTCGGTGTGCGCTCCCTGCGCAGTGCCTGGCGCGGGCAGGGGGCTGCCCTGGCGGATTCCCCCCAACTGATGGGGGTCAAGGGGGTATTGGCCATGACGCTCGGGGTGACCCTGCTCAACCCCCACGTCTATCTGGATACCCTGATGCTGCTCGGCTCCTTCGGCAGCCAGTTTGCCGAGGATCTGCGGCCCGCCTTCGCGGCTGGGGCCATGCTGGCCTCCCTGGTCTGGTTTTACGGATTGGCGTTCGGGGCGGCGGCGCTTTCCCCCTGGCTTTCTCGGGGGCGGGTACAGCAAGCCATTGATCTTGTTGTTGGTCTCATCATGCTGGTGCTGGCGGTCAAGCTGGCCAGCGGGGCACTGATGGCCTCATAAGGCTATTTTTGTGCCGCGCTTCATAAAAATGAGTCCCGGCTTCATATGCTGACATATTCGTCTGTTAAATTCCCGGCGCTGGTAAAGCGTTACTCATAATAAAAGGGAAAATACAGTGAAAAACACCATGAAGCTGGGGGCCATCGCCACCATAGTGCTGCTGTCTGCCTGCAGCAACGAAAACGACAGCAAGGCACAGCCGGGGACTGTCTCCCTGCGCCTGATCCAGACCTCCGACATCCACTCCAACGTGCTGGGGTACGACTACTACCAGGACAAGGAGGACCGCAAGTTTGGCCTCTCCCGCACCGCCCTGCTGATCCGCGCCGCCCGCGCCGAGAACCCCAACAACCTGCTGCTCGACAACGGTGACCTGATCCAGGGCACGCCGCTGGCGGACTACATCTTCGAGCAGTCCGGCGCCGGTTACCTGGAGAAGCAGGCCCACCCGGTGTTCAAGGCGATGAACGAGCTGGACTATGACGCCGGCAACCTGGGCAACCACGAGTTCAACTACGGTCTGGATTACCTCGGCAAGGTGCTGGCGGGGGCTGAGTTCCCCTATGTGAACGCCAACGTGTTCGAGGCGGCCGCCTTCAAGCGCGATGCGAAGGGGCAAGTAGACTGGAGCGGCAACAAGTTCACCCCCTACCTGCTGCTGGATCGCCAGGTGACTGATGACAAGGGCCAGCTGCAGACCGTCAAGGTGGGCATCCTGGGCCTGACCCCGCCCCAGGTGCTGCAGTGGGACAAGCGCCATCTGGAGGGCAAGGTGGTGGTGGCCGATATGGTCGAGACCGCCAACCACTACGTGCCCGAGTTGCGCGCCAAGGGCGCCGACGTGGTGGTGGTGGTGGCCCATACCGGCATCAATGCCAGCAGCTACGAGGCCATGATGGAGAACTCCGCCTGGCACCTGGCCAAGGTGAAGGGGGTGGATGCCCTGATGCTGGGCCACGCCCACAAGAACTTCCCCGGGGACTTCCCGGACCTGCCGGAGGTGGACAACCAGGCGGGCACCCTCGGCGGCATCCCGACCGTGATGCCCGGCTACTGGGGCAACCATCTCGGCATCATAGACCTCAAGCTGGAGCAGGTGGATGGCCAGTGGCGGGTGAAGCAGAGCCAGGCCAGCCTGCGCAAGATCGACTCCAGCGAGGGCAGCGCCGTGGATCAGCGGGTGGTGGACCTGGTGCAGGCGGACCACGACGCCACCAACCAGTGGCTGGACGAGCCCCTCGGCAAGATCACCTCTCCCATCCACAGCTTCTTCGCCCTGGTGCAGGACGACCCCTCGGTCCAGCTGGTGAGCGATGCCCAGCGCCGCCATGCCGAGCAGTTGCAACAAGACGGCCTGCTCAAGGAGCCGTATCCGATCCTGTCGGTGGCGGCCCCCTTCCGCGGCGGTCGCAACGGCATCAACGACTTCACCTATGTGGCCCAGGGGGACATCTCCCTGCGCAACGTCTCCGACCTCTACATCTATCCGAACACCCTGCAGGTGGTCGAGGTGAACGGGGCCACCGTCAAGGAGTGGCTGGAGATGAGTGCCGGCCAGTTCAACCAGATCGACACCGGCAAGACCGAGGTGCAGTGGCTGGTGAACGAGAAGTTCCCCACCTACAACTTCGACGTGATCGACGGGGTCAACTACGAGGTGGATATCACCCAGCCGGCCCGTTACAACAAGGAAGGGGCCAAGGTCAGCGATGGCCAGCGCATCAGCAGCCTCACCTTCAACGGCCAGCCCATCGATCCGGCCCAGAAGTTCTACGTGGTGACCAACAACTACCGCGCCAGCGGCGGCGGCCACTTCCCGGGCATCGACGGCAGCAACATAGTGCATGAAGACCCCTTCGAGACGCGCGAGATCATCGCCCAGTACCTGAAGGCCCAGTCTGCTGACAACCCGGCGGGCTTCAGCCCGGCGGCCAACAACAACTGGCACATGAAGGCCCTGCCGGCCAACGTGGACGTGCGGCTCTACTCCTCGCCCCGCGAGGAGGCCAAGCAGCTGGCCGGTGCGGATCTGGCGTACCAGTCCACCCTGCCGATGGACGATGCCAAGCACCCCGGCTACGCCATCTACCGCCTGATCCGCCAGTAAGGCGGGCTCGGGCAGACAACAAAAAGCCCTCGCAGTGCGAGGGCTTTCTCATTGGGGCCGGTTGCTCAATCCCATCGGCAGCAGCCCGGATCCTCCGGGTCGAAGCGGGTCTTGGGTAGGTGATGAATGTCTCCCAGTAGTAACCGGCATCCTCCGGGTCGAAGCGGGTCTTGGGGAGGTGATGAATGTCTCCCAGTAGTAACCGGCATCCTCCGGGTCGGAGCGAGTCTTGGGTAGGTGATGAATGTCTCCCAGTAGTAACCGGCATCCTCCGGGTCGAAGCGAGTCTTGAAGCAGCGGTGAATGCCTCTATCAGTAGTAACTGGGATCTTCCGGGCTGGGACGGGTCTTGAAGCGGCGGTGCAGCCACATGTACTGCTCCGGGGCCTTGCGCACGGCGGCCTCGATCTCGCGGTTGGCGCGGCTGGCGTCGGCCAGATCGTCGCCGCTCGGGTAGCCTTCCAGCGGCGCCCCTATATGCAGGGTGTAGCCCTCTTTGGTGCGGATGTTGTAGCAGGGCAGGGTGACGGTGTTCTTGACCCGCGCCAGGGTGGCGGTCCCCGTGATGGTGGCGGCCTGCTCGACTGCGAAGTAGGGCACGAAGACGCTGGCATGGCTGCCGTAGTCGTGATCCGGCGCGTACCAGAGGGCATCGCCGTTGCGCAGCGCCTTGATCATGCCCTTCACGTCCATGCGGTCTACCAGGTACTTGTTGGAGGCGCAGCGGCCGTGGTACTGGGCGTACTCCAGCACCGGGTTGGTGTTGGGGCGATAGACGCCGACCCCGGGCCGCACCAGGCCGAAGCAGCGCGCGTTGAGTTCCAGGGTGAGGAAGTGGCAGGAGAGCAGCAGCATGCCCTGGCCTTGCTCAACGGCCCGGATAACATGCTCTTCCCCCTCCACCTTCATGAGGCGGCGCATCCGCCAGTCCGGCCAGAACCAGGCGATCCCCACCTCGAAGATGGCGCAGCCCACGCTCTCGAAGTTTTGCACCAGCAGGGCCTCGCGCTGATCCCGGCTCAGCTCCGGCATGGCCAGCTCCAGGTTGCGGCGCGCTATCTTGACGCGGGATTTCAGCACCTTGCGGGCCAGGGTCCCGAGCTGGCGGCCCAGCCACATCTGGCTGCGCCAGGGCAGCAACACCAGCAGCCAGAGCAGGCCGAGGCCGAACCAGCTGCCCCAGTAACGGGGATGGAACAGACGGGGTTCGAGGCTGGGAGCATGTTCTTGGGCCATGAAGAGTCTCTTGTTCACAAACGCAAAATAGGGGAGTCCAGCCGAACGGGGACGAGCCGTGCTCGTGCCTGGCCGTGCGGATGGCGCCACTCGCAATCTGGGGATTCTATCCGAAAAACAGGGGCGGGTGCGAATCAGCGTCGCCTGGTCAGAGGGGTCGGCAGGGGCGGGTG
>NZ_CDBN01000074.1 GCF_000820085.1 Aeromonas sanarellii | reverse complement strand
TGTTTGCGTTGCCGCTTGCCCTGTCGATGGAGGCGCATTATAGGGAGCGGATTTGTTCTGGCAACCCCTCCCCTGCAATAAAATTGCAAAAAAGCGCACTTTTTTAGTTATTCATCTCCAAGCACAGCTTTTATACAAACTTATCCACAGCAATATTGATTCTGTGCCTGATTCTCCCCTCTTTTTATGGCACCGGAGGTAAGTAATCAGAGGTATCTATATCACTTTCAATGAAACAGGCGACCAGTAAGTAACAGGCTACAGTGACATTCTGTCCTGGAAGAACAATCAAAGCAGTAGAGGTAGCAGAGGTAGCAGAGGTAACAGAGGTAGTATCAGAATCCGACAAAAGAAAAGCCGGGACAAGCCCGGCTTTATTCTATTATTACTCAGCAGCTGCTTCAGCAGCGGCCGGGCGGTCTACCAGCTCAATGTAAGCCATAGGGGCATTGTCGCCAGCACGGAAACCGCATTTCAGAATGCGAGTATAACCGCCGGCGCGCTCCAGGTAGCGCGGGCCCAGTTCATTGAACAGCTTAGCCACGATCGCGTTATCGCGAGTACGGGCAAATGCCAGGCGACGATTAGCAACGCTATCAGTCTTGGCAAGGGTGATCAGCGGTTCAACTACACGACGCAGCTCTTTTGCCTTAGGCAGAGTCGTCTTGATGATCTCATGACGAACCAGGGAGCTGGCCATGTTGCGGAACATAGCCTGACGATGGCTGCTGTTCCGGTTCAGTTGACGACCACTCAAACGATGGCGCATGACCTTATCCTTCTAACTAAATCTGTGAAACCCGTAATCTGGATTACTCGTCAGCGATGCTGGCGGGCGGCCAGTTCTCAAGGCGCATGCCAAGAGACAGACCACGGGAGGCCAACACGTCCTTGATCTCAGTCAGGGACTTCTTACCGAGGTTCGGAGTTTTGAGCAACTCGACTTCGGTACGCTGTACCAGATCACCAATATAGTGGATAGCTTCTGCCTTCAGACAGTTCGCGGAACGAACTGTCAGCTCCAAATCATCGACAGGACGCAGCAGAATCGGATCAAACTCGGGTTTCTCTTCTTTCTTCTCGGGCACGCTGACATCGCGCAGATCCACGAAGGCTTCCAGCTGTTCAGCCAAGATAGTGGCAGAACGGCGGATAGCTTCTTCCGGATCCAGAGTACCATTGGTCTCCATGTCGATAACCAGCTTGTCCAAGTCGGTGCGCTGTTCCACACGTGCCGCCTCAACGTTGTAGGCGATGCGAACGATGGGGCTGAACGCGGAGTCCAGCAGCAGGCGGCCGATAGGACGCTCTTCATCATCGTTGTGAACACGAGCAGAAGCAGGCACATAACCACGACCGCGCTGAACTTTCAGACGCATGCTGATCTCAGCATTGGCCCCTGTCAGGTGGCAGATTACGTGCTCCGGGTTTACGATCTCGACTTCATCACCGTGAGTGATATCACCAGCGGTAACGGGGCCTGTTCCAGACTTGTTCAGGGACAGAGTTACCTCGTCCTTGCCTTCCAGCTTCACAGCGATACCTTTCAGGTTGAGCAGGATTTCAAGAATGTCTTCCTGCACACCTTCTTTGCTGCTGTACTCGTGCAGTACTCCGTCGATCTCGACTTCAGTAACTGCACAACCGGGCATAGATGACAGCAAAATACGACGCAAGGCGTTGCCCAGCGTGTGACCAAAGCCACGCTCAAGCGGCTCGAGAGTCACTTTCGCGTGAGTCGGGCTAACTTGCTCGATGTCAACTAGCCGCGGTTTAAGAAAATCTGTTACAGAACCCAGCATTGTGTCCTCTCTTTAGAAGCTAGCTTTACTTGGAGTAAAGCTCGACGATCAGCTGTTCGTTAATGTCGGCAGACAGGTCGGAACGCTCCGGCAGGCGCTTGAAGGCACCTTCCATCTTAGCAGCGTCAACCTCTACCCAAGTCGGCTTCTCGCGCTGACCAGCAACTTCCAGGGAAGCTTTGATACGCGCTTGCTTCTTAGCCTTCTCGCGAACGCAGATCACGTCCTCAGGGGATACCTGGAAAGAAGGAACATTCACAACGCGGCCGTTTACCATGATGGCTTTGTGGCTCACCAGCTGACGAGATTCAGCACGAGTGGCGCCAAAGCCCATACGGTAGACGACGTTGTCCAGACGACCTTCCAGCAGCTGCAACAGGTTTTCACCGGTGTTACCCTTTTGACGGGCAGCGTCGCGGTAGTAGTTGCGGAACTGTTTTTCCAGCACGCCGTAGATACGACGTACTTTTTGTTTCTCGCGCAGTTGTACACCGTAGTCGGACAGACGCGCTTTACGCGCACCGTGCTGACCAGGAACGGTGTCAATCTTGCACTTAGAATCAATCGCACGAACACCAGACTTCAGGAAGAGGTCGGTGCCCTCACGACGGCTAAGCTTAAGCTTAGGACCGATATATCTTGCCATCTTCTTTCTCCAACAATCCTAGACCAAGTAGCTACCAGCGTTACACGCGGCGCTTCTTGGGAGGACGACAACCGTTGTGCGGGATCGGAGTCACATCAGTAATGTTAGTGATGCGGAAACCAGCCGCGTTCAGAGCGCGGATGGAAGACTCACGACCGGGACCCGGACCTTTGACCATGACTTCCAGGTTCTTCACGCCATATTCTTTGGCGATCTCACCAGCGCGCTCAGCAGCTACCTGGGCAGCAAACGGAGTGGACTTACGGGAACCACGGAAACCGGAACCACCAGAGGTAGCCCAAGACAGAGCATTGCCCTGACGGTCAGTAATGGTCACGATTGTGTTGTTGAAAGATGCATGAACGTGCGCAATACCGTCGCTCACTTGCTTTTTAACGCGCTTGCGAGCACGAGTCGGAGTTTTAGCCATTTTCTACCTTCCCGTTACTTCTTGATAGCCTTGCGCGGACCCTTACGGGTACGAGCGTTGGTCTTGGTACGTTGACCACGAACAGGCAGGCTACGACGGTGACGCAAACCACGGTAGCAACCCAGATCCATCAATCGCTTGATGTTCATGGAAATCTGACGACGCAGGTCACCTTCAACGGTGAATTTACCTACTTGTTCACGCAGACTCTCGATCTGAGCTTCGTCCAGGTCTTTAATTTTCACATTCTCAGCGATACCGGCTGCGGCACAGATGGCCTTGGAGCGGGTACGACCGACGCCATAAATCGCAGTCAACGCAATGACTGCATGCTTATGGTCAGGAATGTTAATGCCAGCGATACGGGCCACTATTCACTCCTACATATAGTAGATAACGACCACCACAAAGCCCGTGAGCGGATACGTGGCGGTCAACCAATACACAACAAAAGTTGGCTGGCTATGATAGCCAGCACAACTATTTGTTGCAAGTACTAACCGTAAAAATTAGCCTTGGCGCTGTTTATGCTTTGGCTCGCTGCAAATCACACGCACCACACCGTGACGCTTGATGATTTTGCAGTTACGGCAGATTGCCTTAACGGAAGCACGAACTTTCATTGCTTAACTCCGTAACTACGCCGACCTTTAGCGGCCGTAGCCCTTCAGGTTGGCCTTCCTCAGGACGTCGCCATATTGATGAGACATCATATGGGTCTGAACCTGAGCCATGAAGTCCATGATAACTACCACGATAATCAGCAGCGAGGTGCCACCGAAGTAGAACTGTACGTTCCAGGCAGTCATCAGGAACTGGGGTACCAGACAGATAAAGGTAATATAGAGCGCACCTGCCAATGTCAGGCGAGTCATAACCTTATCGATGTAACGTGCTGTCTGCTCGCCCGGGCGGATCCCCGGGATAAAGGCTCCACTCTTCTTCAGGTTGTCTGCCGTCTCGCGGGGGTTGAACACCAGCGCGGTATAGAAGAAGCAGAAGAAGATAATGGCTGCTGCATACAGCATCTCATACAGGGGCTGACCCGGCTGCAGGACCATAGAGACCTGCTGCAGGATATCGGCAACCTTGCCCTCCCCCTGACCAAACCAAGAGGTAATGGTCCCCGGGAAGAGGATGATGCTGGATGCGAAAATCGCAGGAATCACACCGGCCATATTCACTTTCAACGGCAGGTGTGTGCTTTGCGCGGCGAATACCTGGCGGCCTTGTTGACGCTTGGCATAGTTCACGACGATACGACGCTGACCACGCTCCACGAACACCACAAAGTAAGTCACTGCGAAAACAATCAAGCCCAGCAACAACAACAGCAGGATGTGCAATTCCCCTTGACGTGCCTGTTCGGCCGTAGCGCCAATGGCATGAGGCAGACCGGCAACGATACCTGTGAAGATAATCAACGAGATACCATTACCAATCCCACGCTCGGTAATCTGTTCACCCAACCACATCAAGAACATGGTACCGGTGACCAGACTCACAACGGCTGTGAAATAGAAGCCCAAACCCGGATGAGTCACGAGTCCTTGCATCATATTCGGCAAGCCGGTTGCAATACCAATGGCCTGGAACGTTCCCAAAACCAGCGTGCCCCAACGGGTATATTGGCTAATCTTGCGACGGCCGGATTCACCCTCTTTCTTGAGTTCAGCAAGAGCGGGATGAACCACAGTCAGCAGCTGGATAATGATCGACGCCGAAATGTACGGCATGATCCCCAGCGCAAGAATAGAAGCACGCGAGAGTGCACCACCACTGAACATGTTGAACATCTCAATGATGGTGCCCTTCTGTTGTTGGAACAACTCGGCCAGTACGGCGGCGTCAATACCAGGGATCGGCACATAAGAGCCTGCGCGGAACACGATAATTGCTCCGAGAACGAAGAGCAGACGGCTCTTCAGTTCACTCAGACCACCTTGTGCTTTAACATCCAATCCTGGTTTCTTAGCCATTGTACTGATTATTCCTCGATTTTACCGCCAGCGGCCTCGATGGCTGCACGTGCACCCTTGGTGACGGACAGACCACGAACGGTCACAGCACGGTCAATGTTGCCAGACAGAACAACTTTAGCGAACACGATGTTTTTGGTAATCACACCGGCTTGCTTCAGAGTGCTCACGTCGACCACATCACCTTCTACCAGGGCGATTTCATTCAGGCGCACTTCGGCAGAAACCAAAGATTTGCGAGAGAAGAAACCGAACTTCGGCAGACGGATTTTCAAAGGCATCTGGCCGCCTTCGAAACCGTTGCGGACTTTGCCGCCACCGGAACGAGAGGTTTGACCTTTCACACCACGACCACCGGTCTTGCCCAGACCAGAACCGATACCACGGCCCGGACGGTGCTTAACACGTTTGGAGCCAGCGGCCGGAGACAGAGTATTCAGACGCATGCTTAGCCCTCCACCTTAACCATGTAATAAACCTGGTTGATCATGCCGCGTACGCAGGGAGTATCTTCCAGCTCAACGGTGTGACCAATGCGACGCAGACCCAGACCACGCAGAGTCGCCTTGTGCTTTGGCAGACGGCCGATAGAGCTGCGAGTTTGAGTTACTTTTACAGTGTTAGCCATGTCGCATTACCCCAGAATTTCTTCAACGCGCAGACCACGCTTGGCAGCGATCTGTTCCGGTGATTGACCGTGAACCAGAGCGTCGACAGTTGCGCGAACAACGTTGATCGGGTTGGTGGAACCGTAGGTCTTGGCCAGCACGTTGTGGATACCGGCAACTTCCAGCACGGCACGCATAGCGCCGCCTGCGATGATACCTGTACCTTGGGAGGCCGGCTTCATGAACACGGTGGAACCAGAGTGAACACCACGCACCGGGTGGTGCAGAGTGCCGTTGTTCAGTTCAACCTTGCTCAGGTTACGCTTAGCCTGTTCCATCGCCTTTTGAATGGCGGCCGGAACTTCACGGGCCTTACCGTAACCGTAACCTACACGGCCGTTACCATCACCCACCACGGTCAACGCGGTGAAGGACATGATACGACCACCTTTAACAGTTTTCGAAACACGGTTTACTGCAATGAGCTTTTCTTGCAGTTCGCCGGCTTGAGATTCGACTTTAGCCATCTTCGACTCCTAGCTTAGAACTGAAGACCAGCGTCACGAGCAGCGGCAGCCAGAGCGGCTACACGACCGTGATACTTGAAACCGGAACGATCGAAAGATACGTTCTGAACGCCTTTGGCAATGGCACGCTCAGCGATTGCTTTACCTACAGCGGTAGCAGCGTCTGCGTTACCGGTGTATTTCAGAGCTTCACTGATGGCCTTCTCTACTGTGGAAGCAGAGGCCAGAACTTCGGAACCGTTGGCTGCAATAACCTGCGCATAGATATGACGCGGGGTACGGTGAACAACCAGACGGGTAGCTCCCAGTTCCTGCATCTTTTTCCGAGCACGAGTAGCACGACGGAGACGAGCTGCTTTCTTGTCCATAGTGTTACCTTACTTCTTCTTAGCTTCTTTAGTACGCACTTGCTCGTTGGCATAGCGTACACCCTTGCCCTTGTAGGGCTCCGGAGCGCGGTAAGCACGGATATCGGCGGCGACTTGGCCAACCAGCTGCTTGTCCACACCACGCAGAACGATTTCGGTGGCGGACGGACATTCAGCGGTGACACCAGCCGGCAGCGCATGCTCTACCGGGTGAGAGAAGCCCAGTGCCAGCGCAACAGCATTGCCCTTGATGGAGGCTTTGTAACCTACACCAACCAGCTGCAGCTTGCGCTCGAAGCCTTGGGTAACACCGACTACCATGTTGTTGACCAATGCACGGGCAGTACCGGCCTGAGCGTCAGCACCAGCGATGCCGTCGCGCGGGGCGAACTTCAGTACATTGTCTTCTTTGGTCACTTCTACACCGGCGTGGATGGAACGAACCAGGGAACCTTTACCACCTTTGATGGACAGTTCCTGACCGTTCAGAGTCACCTCTACGCCAGCAGGAATAGTGACGGGTGCCTTAGCAACGCGAGACATTTCCGACCTCCTATTAAGCGACGTAGCAGATGATCTCACCACCCATGCTTGCCTTGCGGGCAGCACGGTCGGTCATCACACCTTTAGACGTGGACACGATAGCAACACCGAGACCGCCCATGACTTTCGGCAGATCAGTAGTGCGCTTGTAAATACGCAGGCCGGGACGGCTCACGCGTTGGATCAGTTCTACAACCGGCTTGCCCTGGAAATACTTCAGTTCGATTTCCAGTTCCGGCTTCACGTCACCAGCTACGTTGTAGCCAGCGATGTAACCTTCTTCTTTCAGCACTTTGGCGATAGCCACTTTCAGCTTGGAAGAAGGCATGGAAACCGCAACTTTGCTCGCCGCCTGACCGTTACGGATGCGGGTCAGCATATCCGCGATCGGATCTTGCATGCTCATAGTCTAACTCCCGAGATTCTTACCAAGAGGCCTTTTTGAGGCCCGGAATTTCGCCCTTCATGGCATGCTCACGCACCTTGATGCGGGACAGGCCAAACTTGCGCAGGAAACCGTGCGGACGACCAGTAATATTGCAACGGTTACGCTGGCGGGACGGACTGGAATCACGGGGCAGCTGTTGCAGTTGCAAGACAGCGTCCCAACGCGCTTCTTCAGAAGCGTTCATATCAACGATGATAGCTTTCAGCTCGGTACGCTTGGTGGCGTACTTGGCTGCCAGCTTCGCACGCTTAGCTTCGCGCGCTTTCATGGATGTTTTAGCCATAACCCTAACCTTACTTGCGGAATGGGAAGTTAAAGGCAGCCAGCAGAGCACGGCCTTCTTCGTCGGTATTCGCGGAAGTGGTGATGGTGATATCCAGACCACGGACGCGATCGACCTTGTCATAGTCGATTTCCGGGAAGATGATTTGCTCACGCACGCCCATGGAGTAGTTACCACGGCCATCGAACGCCTTGGCGTTCAGACCACGGAAGTCACGGATACGCGGTACGGAGATGCAAATCAGCCGTTCCAGGAACTCCCACATACGCTCGCCACGCAGGGTTACTTTACAACCTATCGGGTAGCCTTCACGAATCTTGAAGCCCGCAACAGATTTGCGTGCTTTGGTGATCAGCGGTTTCTGACCGGAAATGGCAGCCATGTCGGCAGCGGCATTTTCCAGCAACTTCTTGTCAGAGATCGCTTCACCAACACCCATGTTCAGGGTGATTTTCTCGATCCGAGGGACTTGCATGATAGTCTTGTAACCGAACTGCTTGGTCAGTTCATTTACTACATCGGATTTGTAGTAATCATGCAGTTTCGCCATCGTTAAACTCCAATTACTTCACAAGTTCGCCGGTGGATTTGAAGAAACGGACTTTCTTGCCGTCTTCAATCCGGAAACCAACGCGGTCAGCCTTGCCAGTGGCAGAGTTGAACAGCGCTACGTTAGATACATCGATGGGGGCTTCTTTGGTGACGATACCGCCAGCCTGACCCAGTGCGGGTACCGGCTTCTGGTGTTTCTTCACCTGGTTGATGCCTTCCACGATTACCTTACCTTTGGCAATCAGAACTTGAGTGACTTTGCCACGCTTGCCCTTGTCTTTGCCGGTAAGAACAATTACTTCGTCTTCGCGACGGATTTTAGCTGCCATCGTTCGACTCCTTACAGTACTTCGGGTGCCAGGGACACAATCTTCATGAACTTCTCGTTACGGAGTTCACGGGTCACCGGGCCAAAAATACGAGTACCGATTGGCTGTTGGTTGTTGTTAAGCAACACAGCCGCATTGTTGTCGAAACGGATGACAGAGCCGTCCGGACGACGAACGCCTTTACGGGTGCGTACGACCACCGCGTTATACACATCACCTTTCTTCACTTTACCGCGAGGAATGGCTTCCTTGATGGAAACCTTGATGATGTCGCCGATGCCGGCGTAACGGCGGTGCGAACCACCCAGAACCTTAATACACATTACACTGCGAGCGCCGGAGTTGTCGGCAACACCCAGCATACTTTGCATCTGGATCATCTTAGTGCTCCGCTTTGTTTACTTCTTATCCCTGATGGGATCTGGCTGCCTTCAAAAGGCGCGAAACTATAACACAGCTGTTTTTGAAAAGGTAGCCTAAAAAACAAACGGCCCCGATGGGGGGCCGTTTGGGCTAGAAAGTACCGAATTAGGCCTTTTCTACGACAGCAACCAGGGTCCAGGACTTGGTCTTGGACAGCGGGCGGCATTCGCGGATTTCCACGAGGTCGCCAGCCTTGCACTCGTTGTTCTCGTCATGCACGTGCAGCTTGGTAGTACGCTTGATGATCTTACCGTAGATCGGGTGCTTTACCTTGCGCTCGATGGCGACGGTGATGGACTTGTCCATCTTGTCGCTGATTACACGACCTTGCAGAGTACGGATCTTGTCAGTCATTACGCACCTGCCTTCTCAGTCAGTACAGTCTTGATACGTGCGACGTCACGACGCACTTGTTTCAGAGTGTGAGTCTGAGCCAGTTGGCCGGTGGAAGCTTGCATGCGCATGTTGAATTGCTCACGCAGCAGACCCAGCAGCTCCTGGTTCAGTTCTTCGACGCTCTTTTGACGCAGATCTTGGGCTTTCATCACATCACCGTCTTAATTACGAAAGTGGTCTGAACGGACAGCTTAGCTGCGGCCAGGGCAAACGCTTCACGCGCCAGAGCCTCAGGTACACCATCCATCTCGTACAGAACCTTGCCAGGCTGGATCGGGCAAACCCAGTATTCCACGTTACCCTTACCTTTACCCATACGAACTTCGAGGGGCTTTTCGGTGATGGGCTTGTCCGGGAACACACGGATCCAGATCTTGCCTTGACGCTTAACGTGACGGGTCATGGCACGACGGGCTGCTTCGATTTGACGAGCAGTCAGCTGACCACGAGATGTCGCCTTCAGGCCAAAGGTACCGAAGGATACTTCGTTACCGGCATTGGCCAGACCGCGGTTACGACCCTTGTGGGTCTTGCGGAATTTAGTACGCTTAGGTTGCAACATTTACCGAATCTCCTTACTTAGCAGCGCGGCGCTTGTTGTCACGCTTGGGCTTTGCAGGAGCTTGCTCTTGAGCTGCGGCAGCATTGACTGCAGCCAGACCGCCCAGAACTTCGCCCTTGAAGATCCAAACTTTGACGCCGATCACACCGTAAGTGGTGTGGGCTTCAGAAGTTGCGTAGTCGATGTCGGCACGCAGGGTGTGCAGGGGCACACGACCTTCACGGTACCATTCGGTACGCGCGATTTCAGCGCCGCCCAGACGACCGGATACTTCTACCTTGATGCCCTTGGCACCCAGACGCATGGCGTTCTGTACGGCGCGCTTCATGGCGCGACGGAACATTACGCGACGTTCCAGCTGAGAAGTGATGCTGTCGGCAACCAGTTTGCCATCCAGCTCCGGCTTGCGGACTTCGGAAATGTTGATCTGAGCAGGCACGCCAGCAATTGCGGCTACGGCTTTGCGCAGTTTCTCAACGTCTTCGCCTTTCTTGCCGATCACGACACCCGGACGAGCGGTGTGAATGGTCACACGGATGCTCTTGGCCGGACGCTCGATGGTGATCTTGGACAAGGAAGCGTTTTTCAGCTCCTTGGTCAGGAACTGGCGTACTTGGAAATCGCTGTACAGGTTGTCAGCGAAGTCTTTGGTGTTCGCGAACCAGGTAGAATTCCAAGGCTTGGTAATACCCAGGCGAATGCCATTAGGATGTACTTTCTGACCCATTGCTTATCTCCCAGCCTTAGCGTCGGATACCACTACAGTGATGTGAGCGGTACGCTTGAGGATACGATCCGCGCGACCTTTGGCACGCGGGCGGATGCGCTTCATGGAGGGACCTTCGTCTACCATGATGGTGGCAACACGCAGGGTGTCGATATCGGCACCTTCGTTGTGCTCAGCGTTGGCAATGGCAGATTCCAGCACTTTCTTCACCAGAACAGCAGCCTTTTTCGGGCTGAAGGTCAGGATGTTCAGAGCCTTGTCTACGGACAGACCACGTACTTGATCGGCTACCAGACGAGCTTTCTGGGCAGAAGTACGGGCATAACGGTGTTTAGCGATAGCTTCCATCATTTATCCCTTAGCGCTTCTTAGCCTTCTTATCAGCAGCATGGCCGCGATAAGTACGAGTCGGTGCGAATTCACCCAGTTTGTGACCGATCATTTCTTCGGTAACGAAAACCGGAACGTGCTGACGACCATTATGGACAGCGATGGTCAAACCGATCATGTTCGGGATGATCATTGAACGACGGGACCAGGTCTTAACCGGCTTTTTATCCCCGCTTTCCACCGCTTTCTCTACCTTCTTCAGCAAGTGCAGGTCGATAAATGGACCCTTCTTGAGAGAACGTGGCATGGTGATTCCTCTATGTTAACAATTACTTGTTACGACGACGTACGATGTACTTGTCGGTACGCTTGTTCTTACGGGTCTTGAAGCCCTTAGCCTTCTGGCCCCATGGGGACACAGGCTGCATGCCCTTGTTACGACCCTCACCACCACCGTGCGGGTGATCAACCGGGTTCATCGCCATACCGCGAACGGTCGGACGAATACCACGCCAGCGGTTTGCACCGGCTTTACCCAGTTGACGCAGCATGTGCTCGGAGTTACCCACTTCACCGATGGTAGCGCGGCACTCGGCCAGAACTTTACGTACTTCGCCGGAACGCAGACGCAGAGTTACATAGTTACCTTCACGAGCCAGGATCTGGATGAAAGTACCAGCGGAACGAGCCAGCTGGGCACCTTTACCAGGCTTCATCTCGACGGCGTGAACGGTAGAACCGACCGGGATGTTGCGCATCGGCAGGGTGTTACCCACCTTGATGGCAGCATCAGCACCAGAGGCGATTGCATCACCAGCTTTCAGGCCTTTCGGAGCCAGGATGTAACGACGCTCACCGTCTGCATACAGCACCAGGGCGATGTTTGCGGTACGGTTAGGATCGTATTCCAGACGCTCAACTTTGGCCGGAATGCCGTCTTTGTCGCGCTTGAAGTCGATCAGACGGTAGTGTTGCTTGTGACCACCGCCGATGTGGCGAGTGGTGATACGACCGTTGTTGTTACGACCACCGGTCTTGTCTTTCTTGTCCAGCAGGGCTGCGAAGGGCTTACCCTTGTACAGCTCTTGGTTGACGATCTTGACGACGTGGCGGCGGCCCGGAGAAGTAGGCTTGCACTTAACGATTGCCATTTTTCAGAACTCCTCTTACTCGGCTGCGCCCATGAAGTCGATGTCCTGACCAGCTTTCAGGGTCACATAAGCCTTTTTCCAATCGGAACGACGGCCTACGCGTGCACCTGCGCGCTTGGTCTTACCCTTCATGTTCAGGGTACGGACGGTCTCAACTTCGACCTCGAACAGTTTCGCAACTGCAGCTTTGACTTCCGCCTTGGTGGCATCAACAGCAACTTTGAACACGATAGTGTTCTGCTTTTCTGCGACCATGGTGCTCTTTTCAGAGATGTGCGGAGCCTTCAGAACTTTCAGCAGACGCTCTTCACGGATCATGCCAGCATCTCCTCGATTTGCTTAACTGCGTCAGCAGTCATCAGAACCTTGTCGAAAGCGATCAGGCTGACCGGGTCGATACCGGCAACGTCACGCACGTCGACCTTGTACAGGTTACGAGCAGCCAGGAACAGGTTCTCATCGACTTCAGCAGTCACGATCAGAACGTCAGTCAGTTCCATTTCTTTCAGCTTGGCGATCAGTTCTTTGGTCTTCGGCGCTTCGATGCCGAACTTCTCAACAACGATCAGGCGCTCTTGACGTACCAGCTCGGACAGGATGCTACGGATAGCGCCGCGGTACATCTTCTTGTTTACTTTCTGGCTGTGATCTTGCGGCTTAGCAGCAAAGGTCACACCACCGGAACGCCAGATGGGCGAACGGATGGAGCCAGCACGGGCACGACCAGTACCCTTCTGACGCCACGGCTTTTTGCCGCCACCAGACACTTCAGAGCGAGTCAGCTGCGCACGAGTACCCTGACGGGCACCAGCGGCATATGCAACGACAACCTGGTGAACCAGAGCTTCGTTGAATTCGCGCCCGAAGGTAGTCTCGGAAACTTCAAGAGCGCTCTTGGCGTCTTTCATTACCAATTCCATTACTATCTCCTCAGACGTTACGCTTTGACGGCAGGTTTGACGATCACGTTGCCGTTGGTTGCACCCGGTACTGCGCCTTTGATGAGCAGCAGGTTGCGTTCAGCGTCAACACGAACCAGTTCCAGGTTCTGAGTCGTTACACGCTCAGCACCCATGTGACCAGCCATCTTCTTGCCCTTGAATACACGGCCCGGGGTCTGGTTTTGACCGATGGAGCCAGGTACACGGTGGGACAGGGAGTTACCGTGGGTCATATCCTGGGTGCGGAAGTTCCAGCGCTTAACAGTACCGGCAAAACCTTTACCCTTGGATGTGCCGGTAACGTCTACCAGCTTAACGTCAGCGAGAAGATCTACTTTCAGCTCGCTACCAACAGTGAAAGTTTCACCGTTGTTCAGGCGGAATTCCCACAGACCGCGACCGGCTTCTACACCAGCTTTGGCGAAGTGGCCAGCTTCCGGCTTGGTTACGCGGCTGGCTTTCTTGGAGCCAGTGGTAACCTGAATAGCGTTGTAGCCGTCGGTTTCTACAGATTTGACCTGAGTTACACGGTTAGCTTCAACTTCGATAACAGTCACCGGGATAGAAACGCCATCTTCAGTGAAGATGCGAGTCATACCCACTTTGCGACCTACAAGACCGATTGTCATTGTTATCAACCTCTTTCCGTAATTAACCCAGGCTGATCTGGACGTCTACACCAGCTGCCAGATCCAGACGCATCAGAGCGTCAACGGTCTTGTCAGTCGGTTCAACGATGTCTACCAGACGCTTGTGAGTGCGGATCTCGTACTGATCACGCGCGTCCTTGTTGACGTGCGGGGAGATCAGAACGGTGAAACGCTCTTTGCGAGTCGGCAGCGGGATAGGACCGCGAACCTGCGCGCCAGTGCGCTTTGCAGTTTCAACGATTTCCGCAGTGGATTGATCGATCAGGCGATGATCAAAAGCCTTCAGGCGGATACGGATTCTTTGGTTCTGCATTGACAGAGCTCCAATAGATAAAAGAACATAAATCAACACCGCCCGACCGAGATTACTCCCGCCAGAGGTGCGATTTTTCACGTTTCCTCCCATATCGGGAGGACTGTATGGCTGGCGACACGTAAACGGGAAGCTCAGCAAGCAGACATATCGTCTGGCTGCCTCATGGGCAAGCGGAGGGGATTATACGGATTTTTTCAATTCACGCAAGAGAAGGCGGACAGATTGTGCGCAATTTTGTGTGGCGGATGGATCTCGTGGCGCATCCTCGCTCACCCCTCGAAAACCGGTAACGACAATGTTGCAAACGGGCTGATAGACTGCGTCCTCGCCTCTGTCTGCGGAATCATCCCTATGCTCAAGAATCAGAAAAAAGCCTACCAGTACGGGCTCTGCGCCGTCGCCCTCTGGTCGACGGTCGCCAGCGCCTTCAAGATCTCCCTTGCCTACTTCGAGCCGGTTCAACTGCTGCTGGTCGCGGCCTGTACCTCCACCCTGACGCTGGGGGTGATCGTTGCCTACCAGGGCAAACTGCCGCTAATGCTCGGCTACATCAAGGGCCGCCCCCTCTACTATCTGGCGCAGGGGGTCTTGAATCCCTTCCTCTATTACCTGCTGCTGTTCAAGGCCTATGACCTGCTGCCGGCCCAGCAGGCCCAGACCCTCAACTACACCTGGGCCATCACCCTCAGTCTGCTGGCCGTCCCCTTCCTCGGTCAGACGCTACGCCGCCGCGACTGTGTCGCCATCGTGCTCGGTTACTTCGGGGCCCTGGTGATCGCCACCAGGGGGGATGTGTTCGGCCTGCAGTTCGACAGCCCGATCGGGGTGACGCTGGCCCTGGTCTCGACGCTTATCTGGGCCGGCTACTGGATCCTCAACACCCGCAATCAGGGGGATCCCGTCGTCAGCCTGCTGCTCGGCTTCCTTATCAGCCTGCCCTTCATCGTCGCCGCGACCTGGCTGCTCTCCGACTTCGCCATGACCGCCTGGCAGGGATGGGCCGGCGCCATCTATGTGGGGCTGTTCGAGATGGGTTTCGGCTTCGTGCTCTGGCTGATGGCGCTGCGCCATGCCACCAACACTGCGCCCATCAGCAACCTAATCTTCATCTCGCCGTTTGCCTCCCTGGTGTTGCTCAACCTGTTGATCGGCGAAACCATCCACCCGGCCACCCCCATCGGGCTGGCGCTTATCGTCGCAGCCCTGCTGATCCAGCAGCTGAAATATGGCAGGCGCTACCGTAAGACAAACGAGCCGCAAGCCTGACATGCAAAGGGCGTATCCATGGATACGCCCTTCGCTCAGTCCATCCACTCCAGCGGCTGATTCTTGGGTAGCCGGATCTCCACCAGCAGGCCCCCCAGCTCGGATCGTCCCAGCCTGATGGTGCCGTGATGCTGGGAGACTATCTTGGCGACGATGGCCAGCCCCAGGCCGCTGCCCCCGCCGGTGCGGGCCACATTGCCCTGGGTAAAGGGCTTGAGCACCCGGGAGTAGTCCTCTTCTGCTATCCCCGGGCCGTTGTCAGAGAGTCGCAGCCGTACCCAGTGACCGTCATCCCTGAGCTCGGCCTGCAGCCGGGTCGCACCATAGCGCAGCGCATTGCCCGACAGGTTGTTGAGGATGCGGCGCATGCTGATGGGGTGACAGACGACCCGCACCGCCGCCTCAGGTAACAGCACCTCCACCTCCAACCCCTGATCGGTCTGCATCAGGAGCGCATCGTGGATCAGCCGGGTCAGGTCGACGGGATGGGCATCCAGCCCCTCGCTCGGCCGGATGTAGTCGATGAACTGATCGATGATGCCGTTCGACTCGTCGATGTCCGCATTGATGCTCTCCTTGAGATACTCATCCTCGGAAGACATCATCTCGGTGGCCAGGCGGATGCGGGTCAGGGGCGTGCGCAGATCGTGGGACACCCCCGCCATCATCAGATTTCGCTCCTCGATCAGCCCCTTGATGGAGCTGGACATGTGATTGAAGGTGCGGGTCAGGCGGCGCACCTCACGAGAGCCCTGCTCGTCCAGCGCATCGGGGAAGTGGCCTCGGGCCACCGCCACGGCCCCCGCCTCGAGATCCTCCAGCGGTCGCACCAGCTGGCGGGCGAAGCGCCAGGCCGCGAACAGGGTCACCACCAGCAGCACGCTCATGTAGAGGATGAGCGGCTCTATGTCGTCATCCTCGATCTCGGTCAGCGGAATACGCACCCACATCTGGCTGGCCTGGGGCGGCTGGATCCAGATGATGTAGTGATCCTGGATCTCGACCCGCACCCTGGTCTTGCCCCCCAGCTCGCGGCTGATGCTCTCCTCCAGATAGGGATAGGGTTTGGAGTCGTTCAGCCCGTGCTGCTCCGCCTCTGTCTGGGTGTAGATGTCGCTGCCGGTCGCCACATAGACCAGCGCCTCGGCATCTTCGCTCAGGGCCAGCTGACTGTTGTCCACCGGGAAGATGAGCTTGACCTGGTTGGCCAGCAGGTGACTGATCTGCTTGACGGTGGGCGCCAGCAGGTAGTTGTAGAAGGTGGCGTAGGAGACAAACTGATAGACCACCAGCACGGCGGCCAGAAACCAGAGCATGCGGGAAAACATGCTGCCCACCTTCTTCATGCGTTCTCACCGTCCGGCACGAACACATAGCCCAGACCCCAGACGGTCTGCAGGTAACGGGGCTGGGCCGGGTCCTGCTCCAGCAGGCGGCGAAGGCGGGAGACCTGCACGTCTATGCTGCGCTCGGTGGCGGTGTACTCGCGCCCCCTCGCCAGATTCATCAGCTTGTCGCGGGAGAGCGGCTCGCGGGGATGGCTCACCAGCACCTTGAGCACCGCAAATTCGCCGCTGGTCAGCGAGACCGGCTCGCCGTCCCGGCTCAGCTCCCGGGTCGCCAGGTTGAGCTGATAGCTGCCAAAGCTCACCATCTTCTCGGCCGCGGAGGGCGCCCCGGGCAGCTCGACGGTGTGGCGGCGCAGCACGGCGCGGATCCGGGCCAGCAGCTCCCGCGGATTGAACGGCTTGGGCAGGTAGTCGTCGGCCCCCATCTCCAGCCCGACGATGCGATCCACCTCGTCCCCCTTGGCAGTGAGCATCAGCACCGGGATCTGGTTGCCCGCCTCGCGCAGGCGGCGGCAGATGGAGAGACCGTCTTCCCCGGGCAGCATCAGGTCCAGCACCATCAGGCTGAAGTTTTCACGGGTCAGCAGGCGACCGGCCTGCTCCCCGTTGGCGACGCCCCGCACCACGAACCCCTGTTCGGTGAGGTAGCGCTCCAGCAGGGAGCGTAATTTCAGGTCGTCGTCGACCACCAGGACCTTGTATTGCTGACTCATTGCCGCCTCTCCTCTCTGTCTTCGCTCATACTAGGGCGCGTCCCTGCAACCACAAAGCATAAATATGTTACCGGTTATTACCCTGTATCCGGGCTGGACGGGCTCTCTACGCTTCTGCCAGCCCTGCTCCGGCCGCGCTTTTTGCTCGACAGGGCGGCGGCAATGGCTAAGATCCCGGGCAAACAGATGCAATGCGCCAGGGAGTGATAACCCCATGAAAACCAAACTCATTACCCGTGAAGGCTACAACCGGCTCAGGCAGGAGCACGACATGCTCTGGCGGGAGGAGAGGCCAGACGTCACCAAGAAGGTGGCCTGGGCGGCCAGCCTCGGCGATCGCAGCGAGAATGCCGACTACCAGTACAACAAGAAGCGCCTGCGGGAGATCGACCGCCGGGTTCGCTACCTGCGCAAGTGCCTGGAAGAGCTGACCATAGTCGACTACTCCCCCTCCCAGGAGGGCAGGGTGTTCTTCGGCGCCTGGGTCGAGGTCGAGAACGACGAAGGCGAGGCCAAGCGCTTTCGCATCGTCGGCTACGACGAGATCTTCGGTCGCAAGGACTACATCTCCATCGACTCCCCCATGGCCCGCGCCCTGCTCAAGAAGGAGGTGGGCGACGAGGCCATGGTGCGTACGCCAGTGGGTGACGCCTGCTGGTACGTCAATGAGATCAGCTATCCCAAATAAGCCAGCGCCGGCCCAGACTGCGAAATCGGCTGACGAGGCTAGGAGAGACCCAACATGCCCGCCCACCGGGTATGACACACGTCGTTTTTGCCGGAGTGGCATCCCGCTGCCCGACCCCATATAGTGCTCACACCCGGCGCCTTGCAGCGCCAACCGGCCCGCGCGGCAGCGGCCTGGCTGGTACCTTGAGTACCGCTAGGACAGACCCCCTGTACGGCGACATCGCCCCGCGCTGGCCAGTTAGACAGGACCCGACCAAGAGACCCTCGATGCAAAGCCACGTAATAGAACATCAGATTGCCGGTGAGCTGAATGCCCGCCCGGAACAGGTGCAGGCCGCCGTTCGCCTGCTGGACGAAGGCGCCACCGTTCCCTTCATCGCCCGTTACCGCAAAGAGGTGACCGGCGGTCTGGACGACAGCCAGCTGCGCACCCTGGAAAGCCGCCTCGGCTACCTGCGCGAACTGGCGGATCGCCGCCAGGTGATCCTCCGCTCCATCGAGGAGCAGGGCAAGCTGACCCCCGAGCTGGCCCGCGAGCTGAACGAGGCCGACAGCAAGACCCGGCTCGAAGATCTCTACCTCCCCTACAAGCCCAAGCGCCGCACCAAGGGGCAGATGGCCATCGAGGCGGGGCTGGAACCGCTGGCCGACCTGCTGCTGGGCGACCCCATGAAAGATCCCGAGCAGGAGGCGGTTCGCTTCCTCAATGCCGAGCAGGGGATCACCGACGGCAAGGCCGCCCTCGACGGCGCCCGCTACATCCTGATGGAGCGCTTCGCCGAGCAGGCGGATCTGCTGGAGAAGCTGCGAGACTACCTGTGGCAGAACGCCACCCTGCGTGCCCGCGTGGTGGCAGGCAAGGAGCAGGAAGGGGCCAAGTTCAAGGATTACTTCGAGCACGACGAACCCCTGCACAAGGCCCCCTCCCACCGGGTGCTGGCCATGCTGCGCGGCCGCAACGAGGGGATCCTCAACCTGGCGCTGGTTGCCGGCGACGATGAGAGCGCCAGCCCCTGCGAAGGGATCATCGCCCATCACCTCAGGCTCAACCTGCAACACCGCCCGGCCGACAAGTGGCTGCAGGGGGTGGTGAGCTGGACCTGGAAGATCAAGCTATCGCTCCAGATGGAGACCGAGCTCATCGGCCGCATCCGCGAGTCGGCAGAAGAGGAGGCGATCAAGGTATTCGCCATGAACCTCAAGGATCTGCTGATGGCGGCGCCGGCCGGCATGCGCTGCACCATGGGGCTGGATCCGGGCATCCGCACCGGGGTCAAGGTGGCGGTGGTGGATGCCACCGGCAAGCTGGTCGATACCGCGACCATCTATCCGTTCGAACCCAAGCGCCAGGTGGACCAGAGCCTCAAAACCCTGAGCGATCTGTGCCAGAAGCACAGGGTCGAACTCATCAGCATCGGCAACGGCACCGCTTCCCGGGAGACCGACCGCCTGGTGAGCGACCTGTTCGAGCGCTACCCGGCCGCCAAGGCCCAGAAGATAGTGGTGAGCGAGGCCGGGGCCTCGGTCTACTCCGCCTCCGAGCTCGCCTCCCAGGAGTTCCCGGATCTCGACGTTTCCCTGCGCGGCGCCGTCTCCATCGCCCGTCGCCTGCAGGATCCCCTGGCCGAGCTGGTCAAGATAGACCCCAAGAGCATCGGCGTCGGCCAGTACCAGCACGACGTCGGCCAGAGCCAGCTGGCCCGCCGGCTCGATGCGGTGGTCGAGGATTGCGTGAACGCGGTGGGTGTGGATGTGAATACCGCCTCGGTCGCCCTGCTGAACCGGGTATCAGGCCTCTCCCAGACCCTGGCCCAGAACATCGTCGCCTACCGGGACGAGCACGGCGCCTTCAAGAGCCGCCAGCAGTTGCTGAAAGTCAGCCGCCTCGGACCCAAGGCGTTCGAGCAGTGTGCCGGCTTCCTGCGCATTCGTGGCGGCAGCAACCCGCTGGACGGCTCGGCGGTGCACCCGGAGTCCTACCCCGTGGTGGAGCGGATCCTGACCAAACTGGAGCAGACCGTCGACAGCCTGCTCGGCAACAGCAGCCTGCTGCGCACCCTCAAGCCTTCCGACTACACGGACGAGCAGTTCGGGGTGCCCACCGTCACCGACATCATCGGCGAGCTGGACAAGCCGGGCCGCGACCCGCGCCCCGAGTTCAAGACCGCCACCTTCAAGGAAGGGGTGGAGAAAATCAGCGACCTGGTGCCCGAGATGGTGCTGGAGGGGGTAGTCACCAACGTCACCAACTTCGGCGCCTTCGTCGACATCGGCGTTCATCAGGACGGCCTGGTGCATATCTCCTCCCTGACCGACCGCTTCGTCAAGGATCCCCGCGAGGTGGTCAAGGCCGGCGACATCGTCCGGGTCAAGGTGCTGGAAGTCGACGCACCGCGCAAACGCATCAGCCTGACCATGCGTCTGGACGAGAAGGCCGGCCAGCCGGCGCGCAAACCGGCCGAGCCGCGCCACACTGGCAATGCCAAGCCGAAACCGGCACCACGCCAGAGCCCCCCGACCGAGGGCGCCATGGGCAATGCCTTCGCCGCCGCCCTCTCCAGGCTGAAGAAATAGGCCCCTGAAAATGCAAAAAGCCCCGAAAGGGGCTTTTTCATCTCTGCACCACCCTCAGCGACGACCTGTTCAGACGTCCTGACTCAGGCTGTGGGGAGGCGCCGGCCTCACCGCTTGCTGATAGTGCCTGGCAATCACCTGGTTGCGATTGTCCATGTAGGCACCGAGCGGCCCCATGGCTTCCTGCCTGAGCACCATCAGCTCCTGGCGGGCCCTGGCCTCCTTGGCGGAAGCGGCGCGGGCCACGCTCAGATCCTGTGACGACGGCTCATCCGGCGCCAGCGCGGCGGCACGCACCTGCTGCATCTTGGCGATGGTCGCTGCCGGATCCCCGGGGATAGTGCCGATGTCGATGGCGACCTCTCCCCCGGTGGCATAGCGCTTGCCATCCGGCCCACGGGAAAACTGGTAGCTGGGGCTGCCCGCATGCTCACCGCCGACCGCCTGGTGTGCCTGCTCGTGCTTGCGCACCTCGAGATCCCGCTCGACCAGCGCAGCCACCTGACGCTGCTGCTTCTGCTGCTCCTGCTGTTCGCCATTCTGGCGTTGTCGACGCTCCCCCTCCTCCCCCGTTGCCTCGACAAAACGGTGCGCCACCGGCGCGGGATCGGCCTGGCCACTCTCTTTCGTCGACGGGGATGGGGTAGCGGGATTGGCCTGGGCGGCTCGGGTTCTCTCTTTCTGGGAGCCGACGCCGGATTCGGCACCGAAGGCCTCGCTCTGGCGGCTGGGAGGCACCAGCTCCGCGCGGCGGTTGTCAGTCTGTGCCGATTCCGTCTGCGGCTGCAGCTGGTTGGGAATGAGCGACGGCAGGCTGACGTTGATATTCATCTCACACCCGGATACCGATCATGCTGCCCGTCCATACCGACTGCGATTGCAGTTGACTGGCGACAAGGGGTGGCAGCCCGACTTGGATGCTCATGTCACACCCGGATATCGATCAGGGTGCCCAGCATGTCGCTGGCGGTCTGGATCACCTTGGCGGAGGCGCCGGCATGCAGCTCGGCCACCTTGAGGTTCACCAGCTCCTCGGGCAGCTCCACCCGCTCACCGGCGGGGGTATTGAGACGGGCAATCTGGCTGGAAGCCTGGCCGGCCAACTGCTCCGCCCGCTGGAATCCCTGCACGCCCGCCGTCATGGCTGATTCGATACGCATTGGCACACTCCTCTATGGGGTTGGCCAATTATCCACCAACCCGGGGCATTATTGAAGCCAGTCGCTCAAATCTCAGCCAATGAACTGTCGCAGCAGGGTGATGAAATGCTCGGGGTGAGAAATGAAGGGGGCATGGGAGGCCTTGTCCAGTACCCGGCTCCGGCTTCCGGGATAGCGCTCGTCCAGCAGCGGAATGGCCGCCTTGGGCACCAGGGTATCCAGCCTGCCATAGAGGCGCAGCCAGGGCAGATCCAGGCCGATCAGTTGATCCCGCAGATCGACCTCGGCCAACAGGCCGAGACCCGCCTCCAGGGCGGCAAGCCGGGGGGCTGGCCGCTCCGCCAGCCAGTGGCGCAGCTGGCGAATGTCGTTCCTGGCGTGTTCGCTGCCCATGGCCTGGATCGCGAGGAAGCGCTCTATGGTCTGCATGAAGTCGCCCGCCAGCATCTGGTTGAACCCCGCCAGCACCTTGGGAGCTATGCCCGGCCATTCATCCCGGGCCAGGAAGCAGGGGGAGCTGGCTACCGTGATGAGGGAGTGGAGGCGCTCAGGCATGGTCAGCGCCAACTGGCTCGCCACCAGACCACCGAGGGACCAGCCGAGCAGATGGCATTTTTCAGGCAATATGGCCGCCACCTGCTCTACCAGCCAGGGCAGGGTGTAGTCTATCCCTTCTTGCAGGGGGCTGTTGCCAAAGCCGGGCAGGTCCACCAGATGCAGGCGGTAGTGGGTAGCCAGTTCTTGGGCGATACCGTGCCAGACGGCCCCGTTCATGCCCCAACCATGCAACAACACCAGGTCCGGGCCCTGGCCAAACCGCTCAACCGATACGCTCATCTAGACTCAAGATCCCTGTTTATCTGCTTGGAGCCTGCATGTTAAAGCGGCTGCTCGCCAAAGCAAGTCCGATCCTCGGCACCCGGGCCGACTGGCTGGGTCTGTGCCTGCTCTGCCGCCAACCCTGTGACGAGGCGCCTCTGCTGTGCTCCTGGTGCCGGCAGGCCCTGCACCAGGATGGCTGGCAGTGCCGGCTGTGTGCGGCACCGCTACCGGAGCAATATGCAGAGAGCGACCTGGTGTGCGGACGTTGCCAGCGCCGTCCGCCCCCCTGGCAGCGGCTGCAGGTGATTGGCGACTACCGGGCACCCTACTCCCTGCTCGTCCCCCGGCTGAAATATTCCGGTCAGATCCTGCTCGCGCCGCTGCTTGCCCGAGTGCTGGCCGACCACCTTAATCTCGATGACCCGCCACAGGCCATCATTCCGGTCCCCCTGCACTGGTGGCGCCAGTGGTGGCGTGGCTTCAACCAGGCAGAGGAGATAGGCCGGGCCCTGAGCGAGCTCACCGGCATTCCCTGTGACAGCCGCTTGTTGCGCCGGGTCAGGGCAACCCCGCAGCAGACCCGGCTCAGTGCCGGCCAGCGGCGGCGCAATCTGCGCGGCGCCTTTGAGATGGCGCCTCACCACTACCGGCATGTGGCACTGCTCGACGATGTGGTGACCACGGGAGCGACCGCAGGTCAGCTCACCCGGTTGCTCCATGAGAGCGGCGTCACCAGGGTGGAGGTGTGGGCCATCTGCCGTACCCTCAGACACCCCGCATAGCCTGGCGCGGAACCGGCCGACGAGACTGGAGGCGGCATGATTCCGATACGCCCAAGCTCACAAGCTCGCCATCGGCACGCTACCCAAGCCCCGCCAAGCGAGTTATCATGAATACCCTAGTCGTACACTCAGGTTTATGAGGATAGTGATGATCAGCATTTCCGACACCGCCCAGGCCCACTTCCGCAAGTTGCTGGAGAAGCAGCCTGATGGCACCAACATCCGGGTGTTTGTGGTCAATCCGGGAACCCAGAATGCCGAGTGCGGCGTATCCTATTGCCCACCCGACGCGGTCGATCCGGAAGATCAGCACCTGCCCTTCAGCGGCTTCGACTGCCTGGTCGATCCCCTGAGCGCCCCCTTCCTGGTGGATGCCACCATCGACTTCGTCACCGATCAGATGGGTTCCCAGCTCACCCTGAAGGCGCCCAACGCCAAGATGCGCAAGGTGGCCGATGACGCCCCCCTGATCGATCGCATCGAATACGTGCTGATGTCCGAGGTGAACCCCATGCTGGCCGGTCACGGCGGCAAGGTCACCCTGGTCGAGCTGACCGACGACAAACTGGCCATCCTGCAGTTCGGCGGCGGTTGCAACGGTTGCTCCATGGTCGACTACACCCTGAAAGAGGGGATCGAGAAGCAGCTGCTGGAGAAATTCCCAGGCGAGCTTAACGGCGTGAAAGATGCCACCGAGCACCAGCGCGGCGACCACTCCTACTACTGATTTGCTGCCCTTCTGGTTAAGACATGCGGCAAAGAAAAGGCCCCGCCAGCTGGCGGGGCCTTTTGCTATCCAACGAATGCGCCACCCCATCATGAAAAAGACCCCGTCAGTTTAAACTGGCGGGGCCTTTTGCATGCTGCGGCAGGCAGATCACTCGTCCTTCTTGTCTCGCGACAGCAGGGCGATGGCCGCCTCTTTCGGGTTCTTGCCCTCGTAGAGCACCTTGAAGATCTGCTCGCAGATGGGCATCTCGACGCCACAGCGGGCCGCCAGCAGATGCACCTCCTTGGTGTTGCGATAGCCTTCCACCACCTGGCCTATCTCGGCCATGGCGGTGTCAACCGACTTGCCCGCCCCCAGCGCCAGGCCGAAACGGCGGTTGCGCGACTGGTTGTCGGTGCAGGTCAGCACCAGATCCCCGAGCCCCGCCATCCCCATGAAGGTCTTGGCGTCGGCCCCGAGGGCGGCGCCCAGACGCTGCATCTCAACCAGCCCCCGGGTGATGAGCGCGGTTCTGGCGTTGGCGCCGAAGCCCAGACCGTCGGAGAGACCGGCACCGATGGCGATGACGTTCTTGACCGCCCCGCCCAGCTGCAGACCGATAAAGTCCGGATTGGTATAGACCCGGAACGAGCGGCCACAGTGCAGCAGGTGGGAGAGATCGTCGGCAAAGTCGTCGTGGGTGGAGGCCACCGAGATGGCGGTCGGCAGACCGGCAGCCAGCTCGCGGGCGAAGGTGGGGCCAGAGATGACAGCCAGCGGAATGGCATCCCCCAGCACCTCCCGCGCCACCTCCTGCAGCAGACGACCGCTGTCCGGCTCCAGCCCCTTGGTCGCCCAGGCGATCCGGGTATCCGGGCGCAGGAAGGGCTTGACCCGGGCCAGCACCTCGCCGAACACATGGCTCGGCACCACCAGCAGCAGCACGGGAGCGGCTTGCACCGCAGCCTGCAGATCCGCCGTCAGTTGCAGATCGGCCGGGAAGGGAACATCCGGCAGGAAAGCCTTGTTGCAGCGATCCTGTTCCAGCTCGGCGACATGGGCGGGGTCATGACCCCACAGCAGGGTCGGATGACCGTTGCGCGCCAGAGAAATGGCAAGGGCGGAGCCATAAGACCCCGCCCCCAGGACCGAGATTGCGATCTGGTCGGCCATTATCAGGCTTCCGCAGTCGCCTGCTGGGCCTGTACCTGCGCCATGTGCTGGGCGAACAGGGCGTCGAAGTTGACCGGTGCCAGGTTCAGCTGCGGGAAGGAACCCTTGCTCACCAGGTTGGACACCGCTTCGCGGGCATAGGGGAACAGGATGTTCGGGCAGAAGGCTGCCAGGCAGTGGGCCAGTTGCGGCTCAGGCAGGTTGCCGATGGTGAAGATGCCGGCCTGCTGCACTTCGCACAGGAAGGCGGTCTCGGTTTCCAGCTTGCAGGTGACGGTCAGGGTCAGCACCACTTCATAGACGCTGTCGGCCAGGACATTGGTCTTGGTGTCCATGTCCAGCTTGACGTCCGGCTGCCACTCTTTCTGGAAGATGTGCGGAGTATTCGGGGCTTCGAAGGAGACATCCTTGGTGTAGACACGCTGGATGTGGAATTCCGGTTGCACTTCCTGGTTGTTGATTTCGTCAGCCATTTCGTTTGATTCCTTTTTAAGATAATGAGTGGGCGCAGGCCCTTAAATCAGCGTTTTTTGGTCACCGGCAGATTGTCTGCACGCCATTGGGCCATGCCACCGCTGAGCACATACACCTGCTTGAAACCGGCCTTGCTCAGTTGGCGACCCGCGCCACCAGCGGTCATCCCCGACTCGCACACCACTATGATGGGGGCATCCTTGTGCTTTTCAACCGGACCCAGATTATTCGCCTGGATCTGGGTCAGCGGCAGGTGATGGGCCCCGGCCAGATGGCCCTTGGCAAACTCATCCTGACTGCGGATGTCCACGACGGTGGCATTTTCACGGTTGATCAGCAGGGTGGCGGCGTGGTTGTTGACCGCCTTCACCGGAGAGAAACGGGCACGCACTGTGGTATACACCAGGGTGCCTGCCAGGCCCAGCCAGGCTGCAGTCAGCAGCGGGTTGCGGGCCGCGAAATCCAAATACTCTTGCATCTTCTACTATCCAGGGACCAAGACAAGGGCCCGAGTATACATGGGGCCCTGCATAAGATCAGCCATCTTGGCGGCAAAGCGAGAGCAAGCTCCCATCAGGGATTGCCCCCGATTCTTCCTCCTCCAACCGGGCCGGACGAGAGGCTGCGCCATGTCGAAAAGAGGAGGGAAACAGAGGAAAACCCGCCGCGGCAGACAAGCCAGCAACATGCCTAAAACAGCGGGATAACAGTTAAAAACCGAGGCTGGGGAGGGACTTGGCTATCAGGTGACTATTTCGGCAGATGTAGTAATATTACGCTAGTTTCACTTCCCGCAATTCATTCCTATCCGAGAGGACATAGCCTTATGTCAACAGCTAAGAAACCGCTGGTTCTGGTCATCATGGACGGTTGGGGCTACAGCACCAAGCAAGAGTACAACGCCGTCGCTGCCGCCAAGACCCCCAACCTGGATCGCCTGGCCCGTGACTACACCAGCACCCTGATCTCCGGCTCCGGCCTGGACGTGGGTCTGCCGGACGGCCAGATGGGCAACTCCGAAGTGGGCCACACCAACATCGGTGCCGGTCGTGTCGTCTATCAGGAGCTGACCCGCATCTCCAAGGACATCCAGGAAGGCGTCTTCTTCCAGAACGTCGAGATCGGCAAGGCTGTCGACGCCGCCGTGACCAAGGGCAAGGCCGTGCACATCATGGGTCTGATGTCCCCGGGTGGCGTACACAGCCACGAAGAGCACATCATGGGCATGATCGAGATGGCCGCCAAGCGTGGCGCCGAGAAGATCTACTTCCACGCCTTCCTGGATGGCCGCGACGTGCCGCCGCGCAGTGCCCAGTCCTCCATCGAGCTGTTCGACGCCCTGTTTGCCAAACTGGGCAAGGGCCGTTTCGCCTCCATGATCGGCCGCTACTACGCCATGGACCGCGACAACCGCTGGGATCGCGTACAGCAGGCCTATGATCTGATGACCTTGGGCAAGGGCGAGTTCACCGCCGAGAGCGCCACCGACGCCCTGGCCGCCGCCTATGCCCGCGACGAGAACGACGAGTTCGTCAAGGCCACCCGCATCGGCGACGCTGCACCGATGGAAGATGGCGATGCCCTCATCTTCATGAACTTCCGTGCCGACCGCGCCCGCGAGATCACCCGCGCCTTCGTCGATACCGACTTCACCGGCTTCGCCCGCACCGCCACCCCGGCCCTGAATTTCGTGATGCTGACCGAGTACGCGGCCGACATCAAGACCGCCTGTGCCTACCCGCCCACCGCCCTGGTCAACACCCTGGGTGAATGGCTGGCCAAGCAGGGCAAGACCCAGCTGCGCATCTCCGAGACCGAGAAGTACGCCCACGTCACCTTCTTCTTCAACGGTGGCGAAGAGGCCTGCTTCAGCGGCGAGGATCGCGAAATCGTGGCGAGCCCGAAAGTGGCCACCTATGACCTGCAGCCGGAAATGAGCTCCGAAGAGCTGACCGACAAGCTGGTAGCGGCCATCAAGAGCGGCAAGTACGACGTCATCATCTGCAACTACCCGAACGGCGACATGGTTGGTCACACCGGGGTGTTCGATGCCGCGGTCAAGGCCTGTGAAGCGGTCGACCACTGCATCGGTCGCGTCACCGACGCCCTGGCGGAAGTGGGTGGCGAGTGCCTGATCACCGCCGACCACGGCAACGCCGAGAAGATGATGGACGAAGAGACCGGTCAGGCCCACACCGCCCACACCAATCTGCCCGTTCCCCTCATCTACTTCGGTCGCAAGGCCGAGGTGGTGGAAGGCGGCAAACTGTCCGATCTGGCCCCCACCATGCTGACCCTGATGGGTGTGCCGGTACCGCCGGAAATGACTGGCAAGCCCCTGATGATTCTGAAATAATCCTGCCCCATGCGGGGATGCGAAGTTATTTCACAGAAAACCAGTCGCGTCGGCCTGTTGGCCGGCGCGCTGTTTTTTTGCCTGATCGGCGGCACGGCCCAGGCTGCGAACCAGCAGCTCGGGGCCATGCAGTCCCAGATCAAGGAACAGCAGCAGACCCTCAAGCTCAGCAAGCAGGAGCTGGCCAAGCTCAACACCCAGCTCAAGGCTGACGAGCAGGCCATCTCGGCCGCCGCCGCCAAGCTCGACCAGACCAGGCTGCAACTCAAGCAGAACCAGCAGAAGCTGGCCTCCCTGCAGCAGGACAAGCTGGCGCTGGAGCAACAGGCAAAACACCAGAAACAGTTGCTGGCCAAGCAGGCGGAAAGCGCCTTCCAGGCGGGCAACCACGATTACCTCAAGCTGCTGCTCAATCAGCAGGATCCGGCCAAGCTGAGCCGCGCCCTCGATTATTTCGACTATCTCAACAAGGCCCGCATCGAGGCCATCGAGGCCCTGCGCGCCACCCGCGACAAGCTGGCCAAAAACCAGCTGGCGACCAAAGAGACCGAGACCAGGCTGCAGACCCTGCTCGGCGAACAGCAGCAACATCACCAGAGCCTGCTGGCCAGCCAGCAGAGCCGCGCCAAGGTGCGCAACCAGTTGCAGCAATCGGTGCAAAACGACGAGCTGAAACTGACCAGGCTGGTCAAGGCGGAAAAGGCGCTGAAGGCGCGGCTGGAGGAGCTGCGTCGCCAGCGGGAAGAGCAGGAGCGACGCGAGCGCGCCGAGCGGGAGCGCCTCGCCAAGATCAAGGCCGAGCAGGAGCGCCAGCGCCGGCTGGAGGCGCAGCGCCTGGCCGCCGAACAGAAACGCATCGCGGAGCAGCAGCGGATCGCGGCCCAGCAGCGGCAGGTCGGCGAGCAGCAACGGCTCGCCGCCGAACAGCGCAGGGTCAGCGAGCAGCAGGAGCAGGTGGCGAAGCAGCAAGCGGCCGCCCGCAACAGCGCCAAGGCGAGCAGCAACGGCTATGGCGGCCTCAGCACGGGTGGCAACCTGCGCTGGCCGGTGCAGGGCCCCATCCTCATCTCCTACGGCTCGCCGCGCACCGCCGAACTGAAGTGGAAGGGCACCCTGATAGGCGCCAGCGAAGGGACCCAGGTCAAGGCCGTGGCGCCGGGCCAGGTGGTCTATGCGGACTGGCTGGACGGCTTCGGCATGCTGCTGGTCATCGACCACGGCCGCGGCTACATGAGCCTCTACGGTCACAACCAGTCGCTGCTGCGCCAGGTGGGCCAGAACGTGGAACAGGGAGAGCCCGTGGCCCTGGTCGGCGACAGCGGCGGGCAGGAGCGCTCCGGCCTCTACTTCGAGATCCGCTATCAGGGCGAAGCCATCAACCCCACCAAGTGGCTGGCCAGACGCTGACACCCCGGCTCCTCACAACGAAAAGCCTGCCTTGCGCAGGCTTTTTCATGGTGAAGGGCACAGCCGCCACGAACTGCACCCGTTGATGAAAAATTACCTCTTTTTCCATCCCCTCAGGGAAAGACCACCAGGCCTATCTGCTCCAGCAGCCCCTGCTGCTGATCTTCATTGATCTGCACCCCGGCGAGGTTGACCCGGCGCAGATCCAGCCCGGACAGATCGCACTGGCGCAGGTCGCAGCCCTGCAGGTTGAAGCTGGTCCAGTCGATTTGCCCGAACTCGGAGCCGCTGAGATCCGAGCCCGCCAGGGAGGCGCCCAGCAGGTTGGCCCCCTGCCAGCGGTTGCCGGTCAGCTCGCAGCGCTCCAGCAGGCAGCCTTCGAAGTTCGCATAGCTGAAGTTGTTGCCGGTGAGGTGGGCCTCGCAGAAATAGCTTTTGGCAGTGATCCGGTTGGCGAAGCTGGCATGGGCGAAGTTGATCCCCATGGCCTGGCAGTCGCGCATCTCCAGCCCCAGACACTGGCTGCGGCCGAAGTCCGCCAGGGTGAGATCGCAGCGCAGGAAGCTCGCCTCCCTCAGATCGCAGCCCTGAAACAGGCATCCCAGCTCCCGTTCCCTGTCATAGAAGCTGCAGTCGACGAAGCGGCTCTCCCCGAGATCCAGCCAGGAGAAGTGACAGCCGATGAAGCGGCACCCCTGGAACTGCTCCCCCTCCACCTCTTGCTGCTCGAAGTGGACTCCCTCGAAACACCTGCCCTTGATCATCCCCTGCCCCCTGTTGATGGCGTCATATGCTGACATTGCCGTGCAAAAACGGTAATGTTACGTGTAACATTTTTTGCAGGATCCCCAGATGAACGACACCCGCAAGCGCCGCCCCACCCTGCAGGACATCGCCGACCTGACCGGAGTCACCAAGATGACCGTCAGCCGCTACCTGCGCGATCCCCAGGCCGTGGCCGAAGGGACCCGCGAGCGCATCGCCGCGGCGGTGGAGGAGCTCGGCTACATCCCGAACCGGGCACCGGACATGCTCTCCAACGCCACCAGCAAGGCGATCGGCATCCTGATCCCCTCCCTCTCCAACCAGGTCTTCTCGGCGGTGATCCACGGCATAGAGGCCGTGACCCGGCCCGCCGGTTACCAGACCCTGCTCGCCCACTACGGTTACAGCCCGGAGCGGGAAGAGGAGCAGGTCGCGTCTCTGCTCTCCTACAACGTGGACGGGCTCATCCTCTCGGACACCCAGCACACCGAGCGCACCCGCAAGATGATCGCCACCGCCGGCATTCCGGTGGTGGAGACCATGGATCTGCCGCTCTCTCCCATCGACATGGTGGTGGGCATGGATCACCGGGCCGCCGCCCGGGCCATGGTAACAGAGATGCTGCGCCGGGGACGGCGCAAGGTGATCTACCTCGGCGCCCGGCTCGACGTGCGCACCCAGTTGCGAATGGAGGGCTACTACCAGGCGATGGCCGATTTCGGCCTGACCGGCCAGCACCTGCTGACGGAGCAATCCTCCAGCTTCACCCTGGGGGGGGAGCTGCTGGCCCAGGCCATGGCGCGCTTCCCCGATCTCGACGGCCTGTTCTGCACCAACGACGACCTGGCGGTGGGCGCCCTGCTGCAATGCCAGGCCAGGTGGATCCCGGTGCCCCAGCAGGTGGCCATCGCCGGCAGCAACGCCCTCGACATCGGCCACGCCATGACCCCCAAGCTCGCCAGCATAGTCACTCCCCGCGAGGCCATCGGCCGCGAAGCCGCCATCATGCTGCTGGCCCGCCTCGGCGGCCAGCTGCTGGCGACCAGGTGCAAGGACATGGGCTTCTCCCTCTATGAGGGGGAGAGCCTCGGCTGATCTCCGGCCATCATGGCGCGTTCGACCGCCATGATGGCGCCTTTACCCCTCTCCCCTGTCCGCCCCCTGACCTATGCTGGCCCCTCCATCCACCATGTCAGGAGTACCCCATGCACCACACCGAACGACTGAAAGCCTGCCTGCGGCGCGTCATCTGCGATCCCGCCTTCCCCCTGGCCGAACTCGACGCCTGGTTCACCCCCGACTACTGCCAGGAGGTGAACGGCGAACGGCTCGACTACCCGGCGTTTCGCCAGCACATCGCCGCGCTGCGCCGCCATCTGGCCGGGGCGAACATCGAGTTTGTCGCCACGATGGCGCTGGGTGAGCGGGTCCACTCGACCCATCTGGTCAGGGCCACCCGCCACGATGGCGACACCCTGGTCTGCAAGGTGAGCGGCCTCTTCACCTTTCGCGGCGATCGGCTCTGCCACACCGACGAGGTGACCTGTCTGCTGGCAGGCAGCAAGGAGGATGCGGATATCGGCTCGCGGCGCTGACTGCCGGCAACCCGCAGACATCGCCATGGCGGACAAGAAGCAGACGACGGGCCCTCAGGCCGCCGGTTCGCGCCGGGCAAGGCGCTGGAGGGCACGGGACAAGGCGCCGGGATCCTCGTAGCCGAGCCGATCGGCGATCTGCGCCAGCGTGAGCCCCCGGTGCTGCAACTGGCGCGCCCGCCCCAGCACCACCTGCTCCCGCCACTGGCGAAAACTGCATCCCAGCTGCTGGAGGAAGAGCCGGTTGAGGGTGCGCACCGAGGCGCCGCAATCTGCCGCCAGCGCCCCCAGCGTCAGATGGATGGCGGGTGCCTGGCACACCCTGTCCAGCACCCGCAGCAGGCGCGGGTCCAGCTCCCCGGTGAGGGGAATGCGCGCCGCGAGCGGGTCGGCACGCTCCAGTTCGTGATCAAGCACCCTCAGATAGGCCCCTTTCACCTCCTCCTCGGCCAGCTCGGGCAGGCGGGCGAAGAGACCCGCCAGCAGCGGGCTGGCCTGCAAGGGGCCGAAGGCGGTGCGGGCCGACGTCGGCACATAGAGGAGGGAGAGCCGGGATCGGCGCAGCACGCGAAACTCGTGCTCCCAGCCCGCCGGAATGAAGCAGATCTGGCCCGCCACCAGCAGCTCGCCCTCCCCGTGCCCCGTGATGATGCCGCCCCCGTCGTGCAGGTAGCAGTATTGGGCCCGGGGGTGGCAGTGCAGCGCGGTGAAGTGCCCTTGCGGGTAGGATGGATGCAGGCAGGACATGAAGGCTCCAGGGTGGAGGGGCGGCCCCCGACCTTAAGCCAGGGCCAGGCCGGAAGCAAACGGCCCACCCCCTCCCGGGGCGTAAAAACAACAGGCCACCCGAGGGTGGCCTGTCCGATTTATCTACACGGCTTTCGCTTAGCGCTTGACCAATTCAACCGCTTCCCGGGAGAGACGGGTCACCTCGTCCCAGTTGCCGCTCTTGACGGCCTCTGCCGGCAGCATCCAGGAGCCGCCGACGGTGGCCACGCACTTGAGCGCCAGATAGTCGGCCACGTTTTTCGGGCCGATGCCGCCGGTGGGGCAGAACTTCACCTGGGGCAGGGGCGCCGCGATGGCGGAGAGCGCCTTGGTGCCGCCGTTCGCCTCGGCCGGGAAGAATTTGAGGTGGTCGTAGCCCGCTTCCAGCGCCTGCATCACCTCGGACGGGGTGGCCACACCCGGGATCAGCGGCGCCGTGCTCCTGGCCGCGTGGGCCAGCAGGGCCGGGGTCATGCCCGGGGAGATGACGAAGCGGGCACCGGCGGCCACGGCGGCATCAAACTGCGCGCAGTTGAGCACGGTACCGGCACCGACCATGGCATCCGGCATCGCCTTGGCGATGAGGGCGATGGCGTCCAGCGCCACCGGGGTGCGCAGGGTGATCTCGAACACCGAGATGCCACCGTCCAGCAGCGCCTTGGCCATGGGCAGGGCCTGATCCAGGTCGTTGATGACCATCACGGGTACCAGGGGGGAGGCGGCAAACACCTCGGCAGGGGTCACTTTCCAGTTCTGCATAGCTCTTCCTTAGTCAAAGATGGTGGCGCCGCACTCGGCGCTCGATACCGCGCGACGCATCACGCTGAACAGTTCACGGCCCCACCCCTCTTGTTCCAGGGTGAGGTCGATCTCGGCCTGGGTACGGCCACTCAAATCGGTCAGGCAGTCGAGGCTGCCGGTCACCGCGTCCACCCGCAGCAGATCGCCATCGGCAAGCAGGCCGATGGCCCCGCCGTGCAGCGCTTCCGGGGTGACGTGGATGGCGGCCGGGATCTTGCCGGAGGCGCCGGAGAGGCGACCGTCGGTGACCAGGGCCACCTTGTGACCCGCCTTCTGCAGGTTGCCGAGCACCGGCATCAGCTTGTGCAGCTCCGGCATGCCGTTGGCGGCCGGGCCGTTGTGGCGCACCACGATGACGGCGTCCTGGTTCAGCTCACCGGCCTTGTAGGCCGCCTCCACCGCGTGCTGGGAGGAGAAGACCCGCGCCGGCGCCTCGATGACGCGATACTCGGGCGCGACCGCAGAGACCTTGACCACGGCGCGGCCCAGGTTGCCCGCCAGCAGCTTGGTGCCGCCGGTGGCCTGGAACTCGCTGCCAGAGGGAGAGAGCACGCTCGGATCCGCGCTCTCGCCCACCGGCTGCCACACCAGCTTGCCATCCACCAGTGCCGGACGGCTGAGGTAGTCCTGCATCTCGCCGAAGACCGGGGTGGCGTCCAGGTGGATCAGCCCCTCTTCGGCCAGACGACGCATCAGGCCGGGCACGCCCCCCGCCTGTTCGAAGGCGTTGACGTCCGCCGGGCCGTTCGGATACATGCGCACCAGGAGCGGTACCACGTCGGAGAGATCGCTCAGGTCGTCCCAGGTCAGCTCCAGCCCGGCGGCGCGGGCCAGCGCCACCATGTGGATGCTGTGGTTGGTGCTGCCACCGGAGGCGAGCAGGGCCACCAGGCCGTTGACCAGGGCGCGTTCATCGATCACCGCACTCAGGGGGCGATAGGCCGGGGAGCCCGGGATCATGGCGCTGATGCGGCGGGCCGCCTCCTCGGTGAGGGCGCGGCGCAGCTCGCTGTGGGGGTGCACGAAGGCGGAGCCCGGCAGCATCAGGCCCATGGCTTCGAACACCAGCTGGTTGGTGTTGGCGGTGCCGTAGAAGGTACAGGTGCCCGCCGCGTGGTAGGCGCCGCACTCCATCTTGAGCAGGGCGTCGCGGCCCACTTCACCGGCGGCGTACTGCTGGCGCACCTTCACCTTCTCGTCGTTGCTGATGCCGCTCGCCATGGGGCCGGCCGGCACGAAGGCGGTGGGCAGGTGGGCGTGGGAAAGCGCACCCATGATCTGGCCCGGGGCAATCTTGTCGCAGATGCCGAGCAGCAGGGTGGCGTCGAAGGTGTTGTGGGAGAGGGAGACCGCGGTGGCCTGGGCGATGAGATCCCGGGAGAAGAGGGACATGTCCATCCCCGGCTGGCCCTGGGTCACACCGTCGCACATGGCGGGCACGCCGCCGGCGACCTGGGCGCTGTGGCCGAGCTCGGCCAGCGCGCCCTTGATGATGTCCGGGTAGCCCTGATAGGGCTGATGGGCGCTCAGCATGTCGTTGTAGGCGCTGACGATGCCGACGTTGGCGCGGGTCATGTCGAGGATGCGCCCCTTCTCGTCACAGCTCGAGGCCGCCACGGCGTGGGCCAGGTTGCCGCAGGAGAGGGAGGCGCGGGTCTTGCCCTGCTCGGCCTGGCGCTGGATGCGGGCCAGGAAGCGGGCACGGCGGGCGGTGCTGCGCTCGCGGATGCGGTCGGTCACCAGGGTGATCACGGGATGGGTCATAGCTTTCTCTCCAACTCTATATACGGGCGCGTTCGGCAGTGACCGGGCGCGCGACATGGCTCATTGCGCCTGCGCCAGCGCGGTGACGGCACGGTCGACCACCTGTTCGAAGGTCCCGTCGATATCGATGCGAAACACGCCGGGCTCGCCATCCGGTCGCTCCAGGGTATCAAACTGGCTTTGTACCATGGCTTCGCGCATGAAGTGGCCCTGCCGTGCCCGCATCCGCTCGAGAATGAGGGACTGGCTGCCATCCAGAAACAGGAAGTGTACCGAGTCGTTGCCCTCGCGGATCTGGTCGCGGTACTGCTTCTTGAGGGCCGAGCAGACGATGACGCCGAGCTCGTTCTTGCGCTCCAGGCTGTAGGCCGCGTCGCGGATCCGCTCCAGCCAGGGGGCCCTGTCTTCGTCGTTGAGCGGGTTGCCCGCCGCCATCTTCTGGATGTTCGCGCGAGGGTGCAGATCATCGCCGTCGATGAACTTGGCCCCCAGGGCATTGGCCACCTTGAGGCCGATGCTGGACTTGCCGCTGCCACACACACCCATCACGATAATGCACTTGCCCGCCATTATTTGACCTCTCTCTCACTTTTCAAAAAACGTTCGCTTGATGGGTTCTAAGCTACCACGTTACCGGTAACATGTTACCGGTAACGTTTCGCAATGTGAAGTGCAGCACAGAAATGTGCAGAACAACAACTAGAACCATTTGAGGACAACTTTATGGACGGAGCAATGAACACACCCGATGTCACCTATCTGCTCTCGGTAGCTGCCGGGGCCATTGTCATGCTGCTGGTGCTGATCATGCGATTCAAGGTACATGCCTTCGTGGCATTGACCCTGGTCAGCATGCTGACGGCCCTGGCCACCGGGGTCACCTATGACCAGGTGATCCCCACCATGCTGACCGGCTTCGGCGGCACCCTGGCCTCGGTCGCGCTGCTGGTCGGCCTCGGCGCCATGATTGGCCGGATCCTGGAGATGACGGGGGGCGCCAAGGTACTGGCCGATACCCTGATCAACCGCTTCGGCTCCCACCGCGCCCCCTTCGCGCTCGGCATCGCCTCCCTGCTGTTCGGCTTCCCGATCTTCTTCGACGCCGGCCTCATCGTCATGCTGCCCATCATCTTCAGCGTGGCGAAGCAGTTCGGCGGCTCCGTCCTCAAGTATGCCCTGCCCTCCGCCGGCGCCTTCGCGGTGATGCACGCCTTCCTGCCGCCCCACCCGGGCCCGGTGGCCGCCAGCGAACTGCTGGGCGCCAACATAGGCCTGCTCACCGTCGTGGGCCTGCTGGTCGCGCTGCCCACCTGGTACCTGGGCGCCTACCTGTTCGGCCTCTGGTCCGGCAAGAAGTTTGAACTGCCCCTGCCCCCGAGCTTCACCGCCAGCGCCGAGCAGATCTCCGACAAGGCGCCGAGCTTCGGCCAGGTGCTCTCCATCCTGCTGCTGCCGCTGGTGCTCATCTTCATGGATACCGGCCTCAACACCCTGAGCGTCATGGGCGTCATCGACAAGGGGGCCGACTGGGTCAACGTGCTGCGCATGGTCGGCAAGACCCCGGTGGCCCTGCTCATCACTGTGCTCTACGCCCTCTGGCTGTTCCGCCAGACCCAGGGCAAGGTGCAGCTCGAGAAGTTCTGCAACGACGCCCTGGCCCCGGTCTGCGCCGTCATCCTGGTGACCGGTGCCGGCGGCATGTTCGGCGGCGTGCTGCGGGCGAGCGGCATCGGCGCCGCCCTGGCTGACGTGCTCTCCGACACCGGCATGCCGGTGATCCTCGCGGCCTTCCTGGTGTCCGCCGCACTGCGGGTCGCCCAGGGTTCCGCCACCGTGGCCCTGACCACCACCGCCGCCCTGATGGCGCCGACCGTGGCCGCCACTACAGGCCTGAGCGAGCTGGATCTGACCTTCATCGTCATCGCCATCGCCGGGGGCGCGACCGTACTCTCCCACTTCAACGACTCCGGTTTCTGGCTGGTCAGCCGCTTCCTGAACATGGACGAGAAGACCACCCTCAAGACCTGGACCGTGATGGAGACGCTGCTCGGCACCATCGCCTTCCTCATCGTGGCCACGGCCAGCGCCATCCTGTAACGGGAACACATCGGGGCCGCATCCGTCGGCCCCGATGTGACTCTGCACCGACTTTTTACGGATTCTTGCTTGGGCCCATCGCCACAGATTGCTAGAATTGCCTATTCTTCGCCCCGAGTGGAACGCTTCATCCCGTGATTTCAGGCTTCTCTATGCATTCATCGGCACATTATCGACAGTTGCTGACCCGCTTACCCCAGATCGCGGTCGCCGCGGATCAGTTTCAGGTGCTCAGCAGCGCCAAGGACTTCAAGAGCCGGATCCTGTCGCTCATCGCCCATGCGACCCAGCGCATCTACCTGATCGCGCTCTATCTGCAGGATGACGAGGCGGGACGGGAGATCCTCTCCGCCCTCTATGCCGCCAAGCAGCGCAACCCCGCCCTCGACATCAAGGTGTTCGTCGACTTCCACCGCGCCCAGCGCGGCCTGATCGGCAAGGGCAAGCAGGGGGGCAACCACCTGATGTACCAGGCCATGGCCGCCCGCCACGAACACCAGATCGAGATCTACGGCGTGCCGGTCAAGGGCCGCGAACTGCTCGGGGTGCTGCACCTCAAGGGCTTCATCTTCGACGACACCCTGCTCTACTCCGGCGCCAGCCTCAACGACATCTACCTGCACCAGCAGGAGCGCTACCGCTTCGATCGCTATCACCAGATCCACAGCCCGGCGCTGACTCGCAGCATGGTCAACTACGTGGATGACGTCTTCCTCGGCAGCGAGGCCGTCCAGCGGCTGGATCGCACCGGCATCCCCGGCGCCAAGCAGCTCAAGGGGCAGATCCGCCGCTTCAAGCAGCGCCTGCGCACCAGCCAGTACCGCTTCGAGAGCATCCCTGCCAACGCCCGGGAGGTCGCCGTGACCCCCATGGTGGGCCTGGGCAAGCGAGGCAACCAGCTCAACCGGATGATCCGCAATCTGGTGCGGGCCACCGAGCGGGAGATCTTCATCTGCACCCCCTACTTCAACCCCCCCAAGGAGTTGAACAAGGACGTGGAAGGGCTGCTCAGACGCGGCTGCAAGGTGACCATAGTGGTGGGCGACAAGACCGCCAACGACTTCTTCATCCCGCCGGAGGAGAAGTTCTCCACCATAGGCGGCCTGCCCTATCTCTACGAGACCAATCTGCGCAAGTTTGCCGAGCGCAACCAGCACCACATCGACAACGGCCGGCTCAACCTCATGCTCTGGTGTTGCGACAAGAACTCCTATCACCTCAAGGGGATCTTCGTGGACGAGGAGTGGGCCCTGCTCACCGGCAACAACCTCAACCCCCGTGCCTGGGCGCTGGATCTGGAGAACGGCCTGCTGGTGCACGACCAGCACCACCACCTGCGCGAGCGCTTCCAGCAGGAGCGCGACTGCATCCTGGCCCATACCCGCCGCATCAGCCACTTCGACCAGATAGAGCAGATCAAGGACTACCCGGATCAGGTGCGCAAGCTGCTGGCCCGGATCCACAGGGTCAAGGCGCACCTGCTGCTCAAGCGCATCATCTGACCCGAACACAGCGCTTCCCCGTTCGTGACAAGGGCCTGCCATGTTCGGCAGGCCCTTGTCACATTCGGCCATCCCCGGCGACAACGCGGCTTGCATCGGGGCCGCAACAGCCCCTATCATCTGGACATATTTACAGTGTTTCCGGGCATCTAATTGATGAAATTGGATAAAATCTCCCTCGACAGCCTCAAGGGTGTCGGCAGCAAGATGCAGGAGAAGCTCGAGCGACTCGGGCTGGCCACGGTGCAGGATCTGCTGTTCCACCTCCCCCTGCGCTACGAGGACCGCACCCAGGTGTGGCCCATCGGCGATCTGCCGCCCGGCCTGCACGGCGCGGTCGAGGGCGAGATCCAGGACACCCAGCTGGTGATGGGGCGCCGCCGCATGCTGGTCTGCCGCATCGGCGACGGCACCGGCAGCCTCACCCTGCGCTTCTTCAACTTCACCGCCGCCCAGAAGAACAGCCTGGCCCCCGGCCGGTTGATCCGCTGCTTCGGCGAGGCCCGTCCCGGCAAGTACGGACTGGAGATGGCCCACCCCGAGTACAAGCTGCTCGGCGAGGAGCAGGCCGGCCAGACCGAAGAGGCCCTCACCCCCGTCTACCCGACCACTGAGGGGCTGCGCCAGCTCACCCTGCGCAGCCTCACGGATCAGGCGCTGGCCCAGCTCGATCTCCATGGCGTCGAAGAGCTGCTGCCCGCCGGCCTCTATCCCCAGCAGATCGATCTGGCCGCCGCCCTGAAACTGCTGCACCGCCCGCCTCCCTCGGTGGCGCTGGCCCTGCTGGAGAGCGGTCAGCACCCGGCACAACAGCGGCTGGTGCTGGAAGAGCTGCTGGCCCACAACCTCTCGGTCCTCAAGGTGCGCGCTCAGGCACAGACCCAGCTGGCCCGCGCCCTCAAGCCGGCCCCCGCCCTGGTGGCGCAGCTGCTCGGCGCCCTGCCGTTCAGCCCCACCGGTGCCCAGAGCCGGGTGGTGGCCGAAATCAGCCGGGATCTGCAGCAGAGCCACCCCATGATGCGGCTGGTGCAGGGGGATGTGGGCTCCGGCAAGACGCTGGTGGCGGCACTGGCCGCCCTGCAGGCCATCGGCAACGGCTGTCAGGTGGGGCTGATGGCTCCGACCGAGCTGCTGGCCGAGCAGCACGCCATCAACTTCGCCAGGTGGCTGGAGCCGCTCGGCATCCAGGTCGGCTGGCTGGCGGGCAAGCAGAAGGGCAAGGCGCGGGAGGAGGCGCTGGCGGCCATCGCCGATGGCAGCGTCAAGATGGTGGTGGGCACCCATGCCATCTTCCAGGAGCAGGTGGTGTTCCAGCGCCTGGCCCTGGTGATCATCGACGAGCAGCACAGGTTCGGGGTGCACCAGCGCCTCGCCCTGCGGGAAAAGGGGGAGCGTGAAGGCGTCCACCCCCACCAGCTCATCATGACCGCCACCCCCATCCCCCGCACCCTGGCGATGACCGCCTATGCGGACCTCGACACCTCGGTCATCGACGAGCTGCCGCCGGGGCGCACCCCCATCACCACGGTCGCCCTGCCGGACAGTCGCCGGGGAGACGTGATCGAACGGGTCAGGCTTGCCTGCGAGGAGGGCAAGCAGGCCTACTGGGTCTGCACCCTGATCGAGGAGTCCGAGGTGCTGGAGTGCCAGGCCGCCGAGGACACCGCCGCCGAGCTGCAAACCCTGCTGCCCGGTCTGCACATCGGCCTGGTGCACGGCCGCATGCGGCCGGTCGAGAAACAGCGGGTGATGGAGGAGTTCAAGGCGGGCATACTGCAACTGCTGGTCGCCACCACTGTCATCGAGGTGGGGGTGGATGTGCCCAATGCCAGCCTGATGATCATCGAGAACCCGGAGCGGCTGGGGCTGGCCCAGCTGCATCAGCTGCGCGGCCGGGTCGGGCGGGGGTCCGTGGCCTCCCACTGCGTGCTGCTCTACCACGCGCCGCTCTCCAAGACGGCCCAGAGCCGGCTCGGGGTGCTGCGGGAGACCAACGACGGCTTCCTGATCGCCCAGCGGGATCTGGAGCTGCGCGGTCCGGGGGAATTGCTGGGTACCCGCCAGACCGGCCTCGCCGACCTCAAGATCGCCGACCTGGTGCGCGACCAGCCGCTCATCCCCCAGGTGCAGAAGATGGCACGCTTCCTGATGGACAAGCACCCGGCGCATGTCGAGCCCTTGATCCGCCGCTGGCTGGGCCTGCGGGATCACTACTCCAATGCTTGACCAAGGCCGATGCAGAAGATGGTCACATTGCCTGATGGATAGACACCTGGGGCACGTCGATCCGCTGATCCGCCGCTGGCTGGGCCTGCGAGACCACTACTCCAATGCCTGACCTGCGGGATCACGCTGCCAACGCCTGATCACTCAACCAATACAGGAGGAAAGCGCTTATGAATTCCTGGCTGCGCGGCCTGCTCTACACCCTCGCCTTCCTGCTGCTCTTCGTCTGGGTCGGTCTCGGCCTGTTCGACGCCGAACGCGCCAAGGGGCCCATCGCCGACTGGCTCAGCCGGCAGACCGGCGTGCCTGTCAGCATAGGCCGGCTGGTGTTCAATCCCCTGCACCCCTACACCCTGCTGGCGGAGCAGGTGCGCTACGGGGATGCGGTGCAGCTGGAGAAGATCTATCTGGAGGTGGAGAGCATCGACTGGCTGAACCGGGACGTGCGCATCGCCCACCTGGACCTCATCCGTCCCGCCATCAAGCTGCCACTCCCGAACCAGTTGCCGACGCTGCCGGTACACTCCCTCACCATCGCCGACAGCACCATAGACAACCTGAACCTGCAGAGCGAGGCCCTGACCCTGCGCGGCCTGAGCGCCACCCTGAGCGATTGGGAGCTGATCGATCCGAGACGCCAGCCCCAGGTCAACCTGACCCTGGGCATCAACCAGCTGGAGACGTCCAGGTTCACCCTGGCCCGTCTCAGCCTCAAGGGGCGACTGGAGGGGCAGGTGCTGAGCACGGACAGGCTGAGCGCCAACCTGTTCGACGGCCTGCTCGAAACCGGCATGGTGCTGAACTGGCCAGAGCGCAGCCTGCAACTGCACGATCTCAAGGCAAGCGCCATGCGAGTCGAGCTCGGTGACATCCCGCCGGGTGAGTTCCCCCTGAACCGCATCACCCTGGACAGGGGCCAGCTTGCCCAGGTCAGCATCAATGCCATCGAGCAGGAGCTCTCCCTCAACAACTTCAACGGCCAGCTCACCGCCTTCGACTGGCAGGCGGGCAGTCGCACGAGCGGCTATCTCGCCGGCACCCTGGGGGATCTGGGGCGAGGCCTGTTTCAGCTGGAAGCCATCGAGGGCAAGCTCGCCTTCTCGCCCCGACAGCTCGATGCCGAGCTGAGGGGCAAGGCCTATGAGGGGGAGTTCAGCCTGGATCTCGCCCTCGATCCCCAGCAGCAGAAGCTGACGCTCAAGGAGCTGACGCTGAGCGGCATGGACATCAGCCTGCCGGACGGTTGGTGGCAGGATTGGCAGGGCTGGCGGCCGCAGCAGATCGACGTGCGCAAGCTGGCCTTCGACAGGCTCAAGGTGCTCTCCTTCGACGATGCCCTGCCCCTCTCCCTGACCGGCTGGCAGTTCTATCTGAACGACCTCGCCCTGCGGGGCAATCAGCCGGCTCCCCTGCTGGGGCGAGCCAGGGTCGAGAGCAAGTGGTTCGAGCTGGTGTGGGGCGGCCTCAGCGCCCGCAACGGCGAGCTGGATGGTGAGCTGACCCCCGGCGCCTGGCAGCTCAACAAGCTGGCCAGCAGCCTGCCGGACGAGGGTTCCCTCAGCCTCAGTGGCCAGTGGGGCAAGGCGCCCGGCCAGGAGAGCCGCCTGCAACTGCAGGGCAAGCAGCTGGATCTGGAGCTGTGGGGCAAGCTGCTGCACGCCCCTGTGTCGCTCGCGGGCAAGGTGGATCTGGCGGCACAGCTGCAGGCCGACCTCAACGGGCAACCCGGCGAGGAGGTGGCCAACTGGCGCCGGACTCTCCAGGGCAGCCTGAGCCTGGAGAGCAAGGACCCCTTCTGGGACAAGGTCGGCATCGACCCCCTGCTGGATGCCTGGTTCAAGGAGCAGGCCCCCCCCGCCCTGACGCCGCAGGCGCTGTGGCAGGCGATGCAGCGCGGAGACACCCCCTTCTATCACATCAGGCTGGACGCCAGGGCGGAGCAGGGCAAGGTGCGGATCGAGCGGGGCGGCGCCTCCACCATCACCCACCTGCTGGCGCTGCAGGGAGGCGTCGATCTCGCCGCCGACCAGTGGCAGCTGGACCTCGGGGTCCTGAACAAGCGGCGCTGCGCCGAGCTGCTGGCCCGCTGGCGCGGCCCCCTCGCGGATCCCGGCCTGGAGTGGCAGTTCCCTACCGGGCAGGAGGCCTGCGGCTGGGAGGCTGGCGTGCGCTACCCGGCACAGGGGCGCAGCGGCCCGCTCTGGCGACCGCAGGCACCGGCCCCCACCACCGCATCCCAATAACGAACAAGGCCTCGCGATGAGGCCTTGTGGTAGAGCGCGCGCGGGATCAGCGCCCGCCGCGCTTGATGGGCAGCACCACGTACTGGCCGACGAATTCCACCGCCAGCTTGCGACCGCTGAACAGCTGGACCCGCAGGCTGAACTTGGCGGACTCCCCGCTCCTCAGCGGTTCGAGCACGGCGGGCATCCCCTCCCGGGCCACCCTGGCCTCAGGCTCCTCGCTCACGGGTCTGTAGTATTTGATGTTGCCCTCGGCCAACACGGTATCGCCCCCCAGGCCGGCTTCCTTGAGCTGCAACCAGATGAGGCCCCAGCCCGCCAGCACGCACTGGCTGTAGATGCTGCCGGCGAACATGGTGTCGTGAACGTTGAGGTTGGCCGCCAGGTTCGCCTTGAGGTGGAAGGTCTGGCCGTCGTAGTGGGTGATGTGCACCCCCATCTTCTCGCTGATGGGAATGCCCCGCGACCAGCGGGTGGTGAGATCCTGGCACCACTCCGGGCGATACTGGATGGTCTGCAGCGGGCTCAGGGACTTGATCATCTGGCGGTGGGGAATGCGGCCGAAGGAGACAGGGCCTTCCCCCACCTCGAGAAATCCGCACTTGCGATAGAACTCCACCGCCTCCTGGCGGGCGTTCATCACCAGCCGCTTCACCTTCTCGTCCCGGGCCAGCTGCTCTAGATCCTCCACCATGCGGGCTCCCAGCCCCTGACCGCGGTACTCGGGGCGCAGCGCCATGAAGCGGATCTGGGCCTCGTCGCCACCGACGAAGAGCCGGCCCACGGCGATGGGGGTGCCATCCTCGGTGAGCATCAGCCGGTGAATGGCAACGCTGTCGTATTCGTCACGCTCGGAGCCCACGGGCAGGTTGAAGGGCTTGCGCAGAAGTTCCCAGCGCAACTGGTAATAGGCATCCAGCTCGGCTGCTGTTTGAGGAGTGACTACCCGGTACATAAGGCGATCCTTGAGTGTGCGCCGACGGACAGATTGAAGGGCTTGCGCACCAATGCCTCCCCGCGCAACTGACAATAGGCATCCAGCTCGGCTGCTGTTTGAGGAGTGACTACCCGATACATAAGGCGATCCTTGAGTGTGCGCCGACGGACAGATTGAAGGGCTTGCGCACCAATGCCTCCCCGCGCAACTGACAATAGGCATCCAGCTCCGCTGCTGTTTGAGGAGTGACTACCCGATACATAAGGCGATCCTTGAGTGTGCGCCGACGGACAGATTGAAGGGCTTGCGCACCAATGCCTCCCCGCGCAACTGATAATAGGCATCCAGCTCCGCTGGCGTTTGGGGGGTGACCACCCGGTACATAGCGACATCCTTGAGTTACACTGGTCGAAAGCCATCTTGCCGTGCAAATTCATGGACTTCAATCTACAAGCGTACCAAGCCGATCACTTGTTGCACCTCAGTGTCAAACCCGCACGTCGCCTCTGTGTCCTGGAAAATGCCCGCCATCGCTGGCTGGAACTGGACGGCGTGGTGCAATCCGCCATGAGCCTCAGCCAGCCATCGCACCTCTGCCTGCCCCATCAGCGGAGCATCGCCGAACGCCTGCCGGAGCGGGCAGGCTGGATCCTGGAGCTGGGGCTGGGCGGGGGGGATCTCACCCGCCATCTGGCGGCACGCTGGCCCGAGGCTCGCCATGACTGCGTGGATCTGGACGACGAGATCCTCACCCTGTTCCAGCAGTTTTTCCTGCCCCCGACGGGAGGCACGCCACGGTTGCACCATGCCGATGCACTGCACTTCCTGCTGGAAAGCCGGGAGCAGTACGATCTGGTGCTGCTGGACCTGTTCAGCCAGGACGGCAACCCCCTGCTGCTGTTCCAGACCCCGCTCTATCGGGCGCTGGCCCAGCGCCTGTGCGGCACCCTCATCGTCAACCTGCTGCCGCGCACCCGACTGGAGCAGGACCAGGCGCTGAAACTGGCGCGGGAGTGGATAGGCCCCACCACGGCCCACGGGGTGCCCGGCTATCGCAACGTCATCCTGCACGCCACCCGCCAGCAGGCGTAACGCCGGTCTGCGAGCCGTCAGTATTGGCCCTAGACCTGCAGCCAGAAGGTCACGGGCCCGTCGTTGAGCAGCCTCACCTTCATGTCGGCGGCGAAGCGGCCGGTCTCGGTCGGTACGCCCCCTTCCCTGGCCCGGGCCACGAAGTAGTCGTAGAGCCGCTCGGCCTCGCTCGGGTGCGCCCCGCCGGAGAAGCTGGGCCTCATCCCCTTCTGGGTGTCCGCCGCCAGGGTGAACTGGGAGACCACCAGCAGGCTGCCCCCAACCTGTCCCACGTTGAGGTTCATCTTGCCCTGCTCGTCGGAAAAGATGCGATAACCGCTCACCTTGTGCAGCAGCTTGTCGGCCTTGGCCTCGTCATCCCCCTGCTCCACCCCGAGCAGCACCAGCAGACCCTGGCCTATGGCCCCGGTCACCTCTCCTTCTACCGTCACGCTGGCCTCGCTGACCCGCTGAATCAGTGCAATCACCCGCAACTCCTTTGTCTTGTCAGAAACGCACGACCGCCCGAAGGCGGTCGTAGATGTTAGCAATAAGCGATGGGATCAGCCCAGCTCCTCTGCGCCCGGCTTCTCGTATTCACCGAGGCAGGCGGTGGTCTCGGCCCCCAGCAACACCACCAGCCAGCTCAGATACACCCAGACGAACAGAATGGGGATGGTTGCCAGGGCACCATAGATGGCCTGGTAGGAGGGGAAGTTGGTGATGTAGATGGCGAAGCCACGTTTGGCCAGCTCGAACAGGGAGGCCGCCACCAGGGCGCCGATGAAGGCGTGGGTCAGCCGCACCCGGCAGTTCGGCACCACGGTATAGATCAGCAGGAAGGTGAGCACGGAGAAGAGGAACGGCAGGCTGCGCAGCAGCAGGTAACCGATGCCGAACAGGCTGTCCGCGGCGAACAGCTTGAGGGAGAGGATATAGGAGGAGATGGCGAGGCTGGCACCGATGAGCACGGGGCCCAGGGTCAGGATCATCCAGTACATGGCGAACGCCTGGGCCAGGGGCCGGCTCCGGGTCGAGCGCCAGATGTAGTTGAGGTTCTTGTCGATGGCCGAGATGAGCATGAGCGCCACCACGATCAGGGCGCCGATGCCGACCGCCGTGGTGTTGGTGGCGTTGGCCACGAAGCCATCGATGTACTCCTTGAGCATCTCCCCGGCGGTGGGTACGAAGTTGTGGTAGACGAACTGCTCCATCCCCTGCTTCAGGCTCTGGAACACCGGAAAGGCCGACATCATGCCGAACACCACGGCGATCATGGGCACCAGGGAGAGCAGGGTGACATAGGCCAGGTAGCCCGCGGTGACCGTCAGCCTGTCCTGCTGGAAGCGGCCCCAGACGAACTGGGCGAAGTGGGCACCATCGTGGCGCAAGAAGGAGAGGAAGTGGGCCAGGCGGCCGCGGATCTGCTGCTGCATCTTGATTCTCGTAAGCGTCGTCATGCAGACATTGTGTCAGATAGGGTGGCCATTTGACCACCCGAGCACCGGCCGGGGAAGTCCAGCCCGGGCGGGGTGGCAGCCCCGTTCCCGCCTTTTGGCCATAAAAAAAGAGGCCCGCAGGCCTCTTTCTATCGCTGATGCAGCGGATCAAGCACGACCGGCGCGCTTGCGATCCAGCTCGGTCAGCAGCTTCTTGCGGATACGGATGCTCTTCGGCGTCACTTCCACCAGCTCGTCGTTGTCGATGAACTCCAGGGCCTGCTCCAGAGACATGCGGATCGGCGGAGTCAGCACCTGGGCTTCGTCGGTGCCGGAGGCACGCATGTTGGTCAGCTGTTTGCCCTTCAGGCAGTTCACGGTCAGATCGTTGGAGCGGGAGTGGATACCGATCACCTGGCCTTCGTACACCTCGGTCGCGTGACCGATGAACAGACGACCGCGGTCTTGCAGACCGAACAGGGCATAGGTCAGGGCCTTGCCGGTAGCGTTGGAGATCAGCACGCCGTTCTGGCGCTCACCGATACTGCCACCCTTGTGCGGACCGTAGTGGTCGAAGGTGTGGTACAGCAGGCCGGTACCCGAGGTCAGGGTCATGAACTCGGTCTGGAAGCCGATCAGGCCACGGCTCGGGATCATGAAGTCGAGGCGGACACGACCCTTGCCATCCGGGGTCATGTTGGTCATTTCGCCCTTGCGCAGACCCAGTTGCTCCATGACGGAACCCTGGTGCGCTTCTTCCACGTCGACAGTGACGGTTTCGAACGGTTCTTGCAGTTCGCCATTCACGGTGCGCAGGATCACTTCCGGACGGGATACCGCCAGCTCGTAACCTTCGCGACGCATGTTTTCGATCAGGATGGAGAGGTGCAGCTCACCACGGCCGGAGACGCGGAACTTGTCCGGATCGTCGGTCTCTTCCACGCGCAGGGCCACGTTGTGGACCAGCTCCTGGTTCAGACGCTCCAGGATGTTGCGGGAGGTGACGAACTTGCCCTCTTTGCCGGCGAACGGAGAGGTGTTGACCTGGAAGGTCATGTTCACGGTCGGCTCGTCAACGGAGAGCGGCGGCAGCGCTTCGACGGCACCGTTGTCGCAGATGGTGTCGGAGATCTTCAGCTCGCCCAGGCCGGTGATGGCGATGATGTCGCCCGCTTGCGCGTCGGCCACTTCGGTACGGGACAGGCCCAGGTAACCCAGCACCTGACCGACCTTGCCGTTGCGGGTCTTGCCGTCGGCACCGACCACGGTGACCTGCTGGTTGGTCTTGACGCGACCACGGGTGATGCGGCCGATGCCGATGACGCCAACATAGGAGTTGTAGTCCAGCTGGGAGATCTGCATCTGGAAACCGCCGTCGGTGTCAGCAGCAGGAGCTTCCACGTTGTCGACGATGGCCTGGAACAGGGGTTCCATGTTGTCGGACTCGACATCTTGATCCAGGGTGGCCCAACCGTTCAGTGCAGAGGCGTAAACAACCTTGAAGTCCAGTTGCTCATCGGTGGCACCCAGGTTGTCGAACAGATCGAAGACCTGATCCATTACCCAGTCAGGACGCGCACCCGGACGGTCGATCTTGTTGATGACCACGATGGGCTTCAGACCCTGGGCGAACGCCTTCTGGGTCACGAAGCGGGTCTGCGGCATCGGGCCGTCGACGGCGTCGACCAGCAGCAGCACGGAGTCAACCATGGAGAGCACGCGCTCTACTTCACCACCGAAGTCGGCGTGACCCGGGGTATCCACGATGTTGATGCGGTAGTCGTTCCAGCGGATCGCGGTGTTCTTGGCGAGAATGGTGATGCCACGTTCCCGTTCCAGATCATTGGAGTCCATGATCCGTTCCTGACCTTCGCTGGTGCGATCCAGGGTGCCGGATTGCTGCAGCAGCTTATCAACCAGCGTCGTCTTGCCGTGGTCAACGTGCGCAATAATCGCAATATTGCGTAAATTCTCTAACATTCTCGCCTCAAATCACCGGGTAAAATTGGGCGCTAATTGTACTCTCGCCTTTGTGATCTGCCTAGCAGAATTGCAACACATTCGCGCACGACAGGGGATCGGGATCATGGACCCCGGGTCAAAAGCCTGCTTAGATGGCCTGGATACGCTGGCGCACCATCCTGGTGCACCAAAACGATCCAAGGTTGCACCACTTTAATGCAGCAACCGGCTTGAGAACGGGTGTCCCGACAGCCTGAAACGGTGCAAGTGCCCTGAAATCAAGCTGTCACAAACTTGGCACGATACTGGCTTATGTGAATACGACGACGCATTCACCCAAAGAGTTTTAACACCGGAGGTTACTTAGCATGTCAGCCCAGAACGTTTTGGCCCTGATCCAGGAACACGAAGTCAAGTTTGTTGATCTGCGTTTTACCGACACCAAGGGTAAAGAGCAGCATGTATCCATCCCTGCCCACCAGGTCGACGAAGACTTCTTCGAAGACGGCAAGATGTTCGATGGCTCCTCCATCGGCGGCTGGAAGGGCATCAACGAGTCTGACATGGTGCTGATGCCGGATGCGGCCTCCGCCAAGCTGGATCCCTTCACCGAAGAGACCACCCTGAACATCGTCTGTGACGTGCTGGAACCTGCCACCATGCAGGGTTATGACCGCGACCCGCGCTCCATCGCCAAGCGCGCCGAAGACTTCCTGAAGTCCAGCGGCATCGCCGACACCGTGCTGTTCGGGCCGGAGCCGGAATTCTTCATGTTCGACAACATCACCTTCTCCAACACCATGGGCCACAGCTTCGTGAAGATCGAATCCGAAGAAGCTGCCTGGAACTCGGGTACCGAATACGAGCACGGCAACAAGGGTCACCGTCCCTTCGTCAAGGGCGGCTACTTCCCGGTTGCACCGGTTGACTCCTCCCAGGACATCCGTGCCGCCATGTGTCTGGTGCTGGAAGAGATGGGCCAGGTCGTCGAGGCTCACCACCACGAAGTGGCGACCGCCGGTCAGAACGAGATCGCGACCCGCTTCAACACCCTCACCCTGAAGGCTGACGAAGTCCAGGTTCTGAAGTACGTGATCCACAACGTGGCCCACGCCTACAACAAGACCGTCACCTTCATGCCGAAACCCATGTTCGGTGACAACGGCTCCGGCATGCACTGCCACCAGTCCCTGGCCAAAGACGGCGTCAACCTGTTCGCAGGCGACCTGTACGGCGGTCTGTCCGAGATGGCACTGCACTACATCGGCGGCATCATCAAGCACGCCAAGGCCATCAACGCCTTCGCCAACCCGACCACCAACTCCTACAAGCGTCTGGTGCCGGGCTATGAAGCCCCGGTCATGCTGGCCTACTCCGCCCGCAACCGCTCCGCGTCCATCCGCATTCCGGTTGTGCCGAGCCCGAAAGCCCGCCGCATCGAAGTACGCTTCCCGGATCCGGCTGCCAACCCCTACCTGGCCTTCGCAGCTCAGCTGATGGCCGGCCTGGACGGCATCATCAACAAGATCCATCCGGGCGATGCCATGGACAAGAACCTGTACGACCTGCCGCCGGAAGAGGCTGCCGAAGTACCGACCGTTGCCGGTTCCCTGGACGAGGCGCTGGCCGCCCTGGACGCAGACCGCGAGTTCCTGACCCGTGGTGGCGTATTCAGCGACGACTTCATCAACTCCTACCTGGAGCTGAAGCAGCACGACGTAGACCGCGTCCGCATGACTCCGCACCCGCTGGAGTTCGAGCTGTACTACTCCGTCTAATCCGCATCCTAGTGACAAACCCGCCATTTGGCGGGTTTTTTCATTCAGGAGGCGGAAAACCATCGGGATGCTCGCAGTCCCCCGGCGGGGCCATCCCCACCTGACAGCACGGCTGTCATCAGACAACCGACTGTCGGCCCGATGGTTTTTTCTCTGATAGGATTAAGGTGAACCCCGTCAAGGAGAGATGGATGAACACTGCACCCTGGATGCTGAGCCTCTTGCTGATGGCCGCCTGCACCGCTCAGGCGGCCAGAGTCTACTCCTGGGTCGACCCCCAGGGGGTGACCCACTACACCGATGCCCCTCCCCCTGGCAAGAACGCGAAGGAAGTGGACATGCGGGTCTCGCCCCTCATCGGCACTTCCCCCCACTCGGTCCAGGTCGAGGATTTCAACAGCCTGACCGGCGTCGACGCCAGGAAGGCCCTGGAAGCCGCCCCCCTGGAGATCGAGCTGCTCTCCCCCGAACCGGGCAGCACCCTGAGGGACAACACCGGCAACATCGTCTTCCAGGGTCAGGTCTCTCCCCAACCCCCGGCGCAATACGACGTGCGCCTGCTGCTGAACGGCAAGGCGGTCCCCATAGTCCACAACAGCCTGGCCATCCGGGTGGAAAACCTCGATCGCGGTGCCTACGAGGCGCGTCTCGAGCTGCTCGCCAAAGACGGTACGATCCTTGCTAAATCTAAACCAGCCACCTTTTACCTGCACAGAGCGACCGTGAATCAGGCTCCCAAGGCCACCCCCAAGGCCGATTAGGGTGATGTGACGCACCGATGCGGGTAAACTTGATGCACTATATTGGTGCATATCAGGTGTGCAGCACCGTTTTAGGGAGAAACCTGTGCCAACCCGCATGGATCACGCCAAGACACTCTTGGACAACCTGCTGACCGCCGTCATCCTGATGGATGAGCGGCTCTGCATTCAATTCGTCAACCCGGCGGCAGAACAGCTGCTTTCCCTCAGTGAGCGGCGACTCATCGGGATCGAGCTGCCCCACCTGCTGGAGCACATCTCCCTCGACCTGCAGCGCTTCAAGCAGTGCCTCATTTCGGGGCAGGGCTTCACCGACAGCGAAGTCACCCTGGTGGTGGAGGGGGAGCCCAGGCTGGTGGAGATCAGCGTCAGCCCCATGGCCGATCACGAGCAGCGATTGATGGTGGTGGAGCTGCGTAAGATCGATCAGCAGAAGAAGATCAGCCAGGAGTTGCAGCAGCACGCCCAGCAACAGGCGGCGAAGGAGCTGGTGCGCGGCCTGGCCCACGAGATCAAGAATCCCCTCGGCGGCCTGCGCGGGGCGGCCCAGCTGCTGCAGAAGGAGCTGCCGGATCCGGCCCTGCGCGAATACACCGGCATCATCATCGAGCAGGCGGATCGCCTGCGGGTGCTGGTCGATCGCCTGCTCGGCCCCCAGCGGCCCGGGCGTCACCAGATGCACAACGTCCACTCCGTGCTGGAACAGGTGCGCCGCCTGGTGGATCTGGAGCTGCCGCCCCAGATCCGCATCGAACGGGACTACGATCCCAGCATTCCCGAATTCGAGATGGAATCGGATCAGCTGCAGCAGGCGTTTCTCAACATAGTGCGCAATGCCGCCGAGGCCCTCGGGGATCAGGCCGGGCTCATCCGCATCAAGACCCGCACCGCCTTCCAGATCACCATCCACGGCCAGCGCTACCGCCTGGCGGCCGAGATCAAGATCATCGACAACGGCCCCGGCATTCCCGACGCCATTCGCGACACCCTCTTCTACCCCATGATCACCGGCAAGGAGGGGGGGACCGGCCTCGGCCTCTCCATCGCCCAGAATCTGATCGATCAGCACAAGGGGCGCATCGACTGCATCAGCTGGCCCGGCCATACCGAATTCACCATCTATCTACCACTTCGCAAGTAAGGGAACCTCATGACAGCAAAAGTGTGGATCGTCGATGACGACAGTTCTATCCGCTGGGTTCTGGAGCGCACCCTTGGCAGCGAAGGCTTCGAATGCGAAAGCTTCGCCGACGGCGAAGCCCTGCTGAGCTCCCTGGAGGTGCGTTCGCCGGACGTGATCCTCTCGGACATCCGCATGCCGGGCATCGACGGCCTGAGCCTGCTGGAGCAGATCCACCGCCGCCAGGCCGATCTGCCCATCATCATCATGACGGCGCACTCGGACCTCGACTCCGCGGTCAACGCCTACCAGCGCGGCGCCTTCGAATACCTGCCCAAGCCGTTCGACATCGACGAGGCGGTCAGCCTGGTGCGCCGTGCCGAGAACCACCTCAAGGAGCAGCGCACCAAGCGCAAGGCACGCCAGCAGGAGGCCACCACCACGCCCGAGATCATCGGTGAAGCCCCCGCCATGCAGGAGGTATTCCGCGCCATCGGCCGGCTGTCGCGCTCCAGCATCTCGGTGCTGATCAACGGCCAGAGCGGCACCGGCAAGGAGCTGGTCGCCCACGCCCTGCACAAGCACAGCCCCCGGGCCCACAAGAACTTCATCGCCCTCAACATGGCGGCCATTCCCAAGGATCTCATCGAATCCGAGCTGTTCGGCCACGAGAAGGGGGCCTTCACCGGCGCCAACAACATCCGCCACGGCCGCTTCGAGCAGGCCGACGGCGGCACCCTGTTTCTCGACGAAATAGGCGACATGCCGCTGGACGTGCAGACCCGGTTGCTGCGGGTGCTGGCGGACGGCCAGTTCTACCGGGTCGGCGGCCACCAGCCGGTGCAGGTGGACGTGCGGATCATCGCCGCCACCCACCAGAATCTGGAGAAACGGGTCGCCGACGGCGAGTTTCGGGAAGACCTGTTCCACCGCCTCAACGTCATCCGCATCCATATCCCCGCCCTCAAGGAGCGGCGGGAAGACATCCCCCAGCTCGCCCAGCACTTCCTGCTGCGCGCCGCCAAGGAACTGAACGTGGAAGCCAAGAGTCTGCACCCGGATACCCAGGCCTACATCAGCCGCCTGCCCTGGCCGGGCAACGTGCGCCAGCTGGAGAACGTCTGCCGCTGGTTGACGGTGATGGCCTCGGGCCAGGAGGTGCTGGTGAGCGACCTGCCCACCGAGCTGCTGACGCCCATCACCAGCACGGCGGAGCCGGGTCAGCCTGCCCTGACCGGCGGCTGGCAGCAGCAGTTGCAGGACTGGGTGGCCGCCAAGCTGGCCCTGGGCGAGACCGACATCCTGGCGGATGCCATGCCCCAGTTCGAACGGATCATGCTGGAGACGGCCCTGGATCACACCCACGGTCACAAGCAGGAGGCCGCCCGCCTGCTCGGCTGGGGCCGCAATACCCTGACCCGCAAGCTCAAGGAGCTCGACATTCCCTGAGCCTTCGGGAAAAACGATTCCCATCACGCCTTGAGGGAAAGCCTGACCAATCCGACCCCGTTTGCCTGCAAACGGGGTATCTTTTTCAGGCGTCCCGCCTAGAATGGCAGGCTTTCCAACCCGACTCGCAGAAGGTGCCCCATGATTGACAGATCCCTCCCCCTGACCGACCTGCATCGCCATCTGGACGGCAACATCCGCCCGCAGACCATTCTCGAGCTGGGGCGTCAGCACAACGTCCAGCTGCCGGCCGATGAGCTGGAGGCCCTGCGCCCCCATGTGCAGATCGTCGAGAACGAGCCGAGTCTGGTTGCCTTCCTGAAGAAACTGGACTGGGGCGTGGCCGTGCTGGCCGACTACGACGCCTGCCGCCGGGTGGCCTACGAGAACGTGGAAGATCTGTTGCGCGCCGGCATCGACTATGCGGAGCTGCGCTTCAGCCCGGCCTATATGGCGATGACCCACAAGCTGCACCCCCAGGGCGTGGTGGAAGCCATCGTTGACGGCGTGGCCGCCGGCAGCCGCGACTTCGGCATCAAGACCAACCTTATCGGCATCATGAGCCGCACCTTCGGCACCGAGCAGTGCCGCACCGAGCTGGACGCCTGCCTGGCCCTGCGCGACAAACTGGTTGCCATCGATCTGGCCGGCGACGAGCTGGGCTTCCCGGGGGAACTCTTCACCGACCACTTCCGCCGGGTGCGGGATGCGGGGATGCGCGTGACGGTGCACGCCGGTGAGGCGGCCGGCCCGGAGAGCATGTGGCAGGCCATTCGCGATCTCGGTGCCGAGCGCATCGGTCACGGCGTCAAGGCGATCCAGGACCCGGCTCTGATGGCCTATCTGGCAGAGCACCGCATCGGCATCGAGTCCTGCCTCACCTCCAACCTGCAGACCACCACGGTGGCGAGCCTCGCCGAGCACCCCATCCGCCAGTTCCTGGCTGCCGGTGTGCTGGCCTGCCTCAACACCGACGATCCCGCAGTCGAAGGCATTGACCTTCCCCACGAGTACGAGGTGGCCGCACCGGCCGCCGGCATGACGCCAGGCGAGATCCGCACCGCCCAGCAGAACGGCCTGACCCTGGCCTTCCTGAGCGATGGCGAGAAGGCCGAGCTGAGCGCCCGCGCCGCCCGCCGCTAAATCCCGACCCGCCCAATAAAAAAACCGCCGAGAGGCGGTTTTTTTATTTTCCAACGACATCGACCGGCTTAGATCACCCGGGAGAACTGCTGCTGGCGCGCCTTGCTGCGCAGGTAGACGTCGAAGCACATGCAGATGTTGCGGATCAGCAGCTGGCCGGTGGAGACCACCTCCAGCCCCTCGTCCGTCATGCGCACCAGACCGTCGTCGACGAAGGTCTGCAGCAGTTTGAGATCCTCGGCAAAGTACTCCTTGAACACCAGGCCGTGGGCCTGTTCGACGGCGGCGAAGTTCAGGGAGAAGTCGCAGATGAGGCGCTTGATCACCTCGCGGCGGATCAGGTCATCCCGGTTGAGGGAGCACCCCTTCCACTGGGCGTGACCAAGGGTCTCCACCTGGGCGTAGTAGGCCTTGAGCTCTTTCTGGTTCTGGGAATAGGCATCGCCGATCATGCTGATGGAAGAGACCCCCAGCCCAAGCAGATCGCAATCTCCCTGGGTGGTATAGCCCTGGAAGTTGCGGTGCAGCTTGCCCTCGCGCTGGGCCACCGCCAGCTCGTCGTCCGGCTTGGCGAAGTGGTCCATGCCGATGAACTGATAGCCCCGGCCGGTGAGGAAGGCGATGGTGTCCTGCAGCATGGCCAGCTTCTCCCGGGGCGCCGGCATGTCCGCCTCTTTCAGCTTGTGCTGGGCGGCGAAGCGGCTCGGCAGGTGGGCATAGTTGAAGATGGAGAGGCGGGCCGGGTCGGTCTTGAGCACCTCCTCCAGGGTGTGATGGAAGCTCTCCCGGTTCTGGTGCGGCAGGCCGTAGATGAGATCCAGGTTGGTGGAACGGAATCCCAGCTCGCGGGCCCGCTCCAGCATGGCGCGGATGAAGTCGTTGTCCTGCTCGCGGTTAACCGCGACCTGGACCGCCTTGTTGAAGTCCTGCACGCCGAGACTGATGCGGTTGAAACCGAGCTCCCGCAACACGTCCAGCATGGAGAGTTCGATCTCGCGCGGATCCACCTCTATGCTGATCTCCCCCTCCCCGGCGAAATGGAAATGTTCCCGCAACATGGCCATCAGGCGGCGAGTCTGGGGTTCATTCAGATAGGTGGGGGTACCGCCCCCCCAGTGCAGCTGGGTCACCAGACGGTGCTTGAACAGGGGGGCCTGCGCCTTGATTTCACGCTCGAGGTAATCGAGGTACTGATCGGCCTTGTGCTGGTGACGGGTGATCACCTTGTTGCAACCGCAGTAGTAGCAGAGCTTGTGACAGAAGGGGATATGCACGTAGAGGGACAGATTGCGGGCCGGATACTGCCCCGCGGCCTGGACGAAGTCCGGATAGCCGAAACTCTCGTTGAACTCAAGGGCTGTGGGATAGGAGGTATATCGCGGGCCACTGTAGTTATATTTCTCGATCAGGGCCTGATCCCACACAATCTGTTCTGCTTGCACGCTTGCTTCCCCTTTCTTTGTTATCCGTTCAGCGGCTTAACCGGAAATCCTTCAGCCTGGCGACATCCTGGAGGATCTGCGCCTCCAGCTCGGCCTCGTAGCCGCTGCGTTCGAGATCCATCTTCATCACTTCATTGCGCTTGAGGGCGCGCCGCGCCTCGTGGGTCGGCATCTCCTTGACCTTGTCATAGAGGCCGTACAGACCGGGGAACTCGCTGGCAAAGGCGCGTCCCTCCTTGATCTGCAAGGCATCCAGCAGGTTGGTCAGCCGGATGGCGCCCTCGGAGTAGTCGCACTGGCCATCCCGCACCGCGTGGGCGATGACCCTGACGCTCTCGAGAATGCGCTCGTTGCGCGCCGCAATGGCTTGCTGCTGACCGTCGTGCTGGCGCTTGAGGCGGGCCAGCAGAGTGCCGGCATAGACAGCCAGCCCCAGCAAAATCAGGCCGCCCAACAGGGCGGCCAGCATCCATCCACTCATCACTTTTTCTTCGGCTCGGGTTTGGGCTCGGGCTGATAGTCCACCTGGGTGAAGCGCTCCCACAGCTCTTCCTCGGAGGCCGGCTCGCTCGATTCCTCATACTCGACGTCGTCGAAGTCACCGTCTTCATCTTCGTCGGTGTCTATGATGCCGAGCTCGTCCATCAGCGCCTGATAACGATCGACACGCTGGTCGACCCAGGCCTGCTCGGACGCGTCCAGGGTTTCACCGGCATCGAGACGATCCAGCAGGTCATTCAGGCGATCATCGTTCTCGATGGAGGCCAGTTCCTGCTCGGGCGTCATCACCAGCTTCTTCTCTTTGACAGCCTTGGGCGCCACCGGCTTGCTGCTCTTCTCATCCACGATGAGGGCGACGGGCTTGCGGGAACCGATGCGCGGATCCTTGGCTTGCTTGGTGCCACTCTTCTTGCCTGCCTGTTCGACCTGCTGGCGGGAGCCCGCCTTCAAGCCCTTGCGCTTGGCGGCGCGCTTGCGCTCACGACCTTCCTGGGCACTGGCATCTGATTCTTTGCGCTTGCCGGTAGGCTTGCGGGTGGGTTGTTTGGCCGACATGAATGACTCCGACAAATATCTGGATTGAAAACCCCCGGAGCGTGTCGTCCGGGGAGAATGCTGAGGCGGGGAACAGTAAATCTGGAACAAGAGTGGGATCCCGCACCAATTCGACCATCTTGGGTCGCTGAACACCGCAGGATCGGCATCCTCTGGGCATGTTGCTGGTATTTTGACACAGAATGCCTTGGCGGGTTAATGACCCAATAGAAAAAAGGCAGCCGAAGCTGCCTTGTTCCTGTCATGCGAGTCCCGATCCCTGGAGTCTCACCGCCTTGTCCCTGGGCGTACCGCTGCGCATCCTGTCGTTGGGTCTTCCTGACCCTTATTGGCCGATCCTGAATGTGCGTGTGCTTGTCTAACCCGTACTGGTGGCATCCTGCCTCCCACTGGGGTGGCTGCTTCCCGCAACCCCGCTCATCCCTGGCGGTCACCATCCTGGTCTTTGCATGCCTCGCTCATCACCTGCATGCCCTGAGTCGACATCCTGTCGCACCGGCGGCAGGTTGCATCCCGTCCGCCCGTTCAATCCATGTGCACAATGTAACAACTTCACCTGATGGTTCAATCTACCATAGACTCTTCCAAATAAAGATAAGTGGCACTTTTACGATTAACTACCTGATAAATAGGTATAACGCAGTCAAATCACAAGATTTTTTCAGCCTCTTCCAACCATGGAAATGGAAGATCTCTTACAACAATGTTAGCGACTTTGATGAAGTGAGAAAAAAGTCAGAAAAAGAACAGGGAACCCTGTGGTTCCCTGCTTTTTCAAGATGATAGACTCCGAATATTATCAGTGCAGCCCTGCCACATATTTGGAGAGCGCCTCGATATCCTGATCCGTCAGCTTCTTGGCCACATCGCGCATCATGCCGTTGGGGTCATTGTCGCGGTTCGCCGAGCGGAAAGCGACCAGCTGAGCCTTGATATAGGCCGGATGCTGCCCCGACAGGCTGGGGTACTTGGCCTGCTCGACGCCGGAACCGCGCGGCCCATGACAGGCAGTGCAGGCGGCCAGACCGCGGCTCATGTCCCCGCCCATATAGAGTGCCTTGCCTGCGGCGACCACCTCGTCGGGCACGGCGATCGGGCTGACCTTCTGGCTGGAGAAGTAGGCGGCCAGGTCGTCCATGTCCTGATCGGACAGCGGCAGCGCCATGGGGCCCATGACAGGCGCAATCCGGCCAGTTTGGCCGGAAGCGGCAGCCTTCAGTTCAACTAATTGTTTTTTGATATATGATGCGTGCTGACCAGCAATCTTGGGATACATGTCGACTGGGCTGTTGCCGTCCGGTCCATGACAGGCCGCACAGACGGCAGCCTTGGTTTGTCCCGCAGCGGCATCGCCCTTGGCTTGTGCCATCCCAGTTACGCCAACCATCAGAGCAAGTGTAATGACTAGGTTCTTCATGGCGTTCCAACTTTCTCGTTATTAGGCTTCCAGATCCCATGCCGCCGAAGGCATGTTAAAATAAACGCGTTTAAGCGACGCCATTTTACACGATTTCACAAAAAAGTAACTCTATAACCCTCTCTCTCTATGGGGAATTTACGTTGGATACACAAACTCTGAATTTCAATAAGGTGCATTTTGTGACCAGCGCACCCGACATCCGCCACCTGCCACATGATGGGGGTGTCGAGATTGCGTTTGCCGGGCGTTCCAACGCGGGCAAATCCTCTGCATTGAATACCTTGACCAAGCACAAGAACCTGGCGCGGACCAGTAAGACACCGGGTCGCACCCAGCTGATCAACCTGTTTGAACTCGAACCGGGCAAGCGTCTGGTCGACCTGCCAGGCTACGGTTATGCGCAAGTCCCGCTGGAAATGAAGCTCAAGTGGCAAAAATCCCTGGCGGAATATCTGCAACGCCGGGAGTCCTTGAAGGGGCTGGTCATCCTGATGGACATTCGCCACCCGCTCAAAGAGACCGACATGAACATGCTGGAGTGGAGTTCGCACCGTGAGCTGCCGGTGATGCTGCTGCTGACCAAGGCCGACAAGCTGAGCCCGGGTCCCCGCAACAATCAGGTGATCAAGGTCCGCCAGGCGGTGGCTGAACTGGGTCCGCAGATCCAGGTTGAGGCCTTCTCCTCCCTGACCAATATCGGCGTCGAGAAGCTGGCTCAGACATTGAGTGGCTGGTACCAGTCCAATGCCGATACCTCTCCGGCAGAGGCAGACGAGGACCATCAGGCCGAGGAGTAAACAGCGCCTCCTCTTGCTGCAATGAGCGGAGTTCCCCCTCCGCTGATTGAAAGACTTTCAGTGTCACCCCGCCCAGACCAGTCTCTCCCGCCTTTCCTCCCATGCTGCATCCAATGACAATAAAATCACTCAAAATCAATCACATTGACAGTTAAGACGCGTAGTGAATTAACTTTTCTCATCCTTGACACCGTTTTCATTCTTTCAGTCGCAGCAAGCTGACAATAGGATTGTCACAAACGAAACTGAAACTTTATTACCGAATCATATCTTGAAGGGATAAAAATGAGGCCAGTCTCGCAGCAGCGGACCGGCCTGAAGAAATGCGTTCAAAAAATTGGGAAAAAGCGAGTTCTCGAGAACAAAGACGATTGGTTTTCCTCAAGAAACACCCTCATTCTAACAAAAGGCCACACAAACTAAAGCATTTACTCTAATCAAAACGCATAAAAAAACGCCCCGACGATGACTCATCGGGGCTGCTATTCAGCCACATTCAATTACGTGAAATAAAAGGTCTGAAAGATAGAACATCTTACCTCTGTACCCTACGCCGACAACTGTACAGCAAAGCAGCAGAAAGTGAAAGTAATTTATGTAATTTAGTTTCACGGAAAGTAACTGAGGAAAATCTATATATTTTTCATGCAGATAAAAAAATCCCCAGTATGAATACCGGGGAGTTATAAAGGTGACTAGCTAGCACTTCCTCAACTATCTAATTAGTCAGCACCATTGCGAACTAGTTCCGCTGCTTTGAGAAAAAACTTGAAAAAGGCACGACAAGTAGCTGATGGAAGACATAAAGCATTGTTAATAATGGCTTTATTCTGTGAAAACAATCTGGTCTTTTGCTTAAAGATGCTCCGTATGGGAGCCCCATTTCGCTACAGGCGAGTCCCTTCTTGCGCATCTACTGTGCCGGGCCCCTCTGCCAGCCAGACCCGGTTGCTTCGAGAACGGTCCCAACGCCCCGGCAAACCGGCTTACAGCACCCCCAGGTTGCGCTTCAGCTCTCTCAATACCTGCTTGGTGCCGGGCCGGATGCCACGCCACACGGTGAAGGCTTCGGCAGCCTGCTCCACCAGCATGCCGAGCCCGTCCATGGTCTGACGCGCCCCCTGACGTTTGGCCCAATCGATAAAGGCCGTGTCCGTCGCACCATACATCATGTCGTAGATGGCAATATCGGCGTGAATGAGAGCGGGAGCCAGGGGCGGCAACTCCCCCTGCAGGCTGGCAGAGGTCGAGTTGATGATGAGGTCGAACCGGCCCGCCAACTGCTCATAGGGCTGGGCACTGACTGGCCCCAGATCATGAAATTCAGCCGCCAATTGCTCTGCCTTGGCATGGGTGCGGTTGACGATGACCAGTTCGCCCGGCTTTTCGGCCAGCAGGGGGGCCAGCGCACCGCGGGCGGCGCCGCCCGCTCCCAGCAGCAGGATCCGGCGCCCGTCCAACGCCACACCATGGGACTTGAGATCGGCCACCAACCCGGCACCGTCGGTGTTATCTCCGAGCAGCACACCGTCATCGGTCAGCTTGATGGTGTTGACGGCCCCCGCCCGCTGGGCCCTTGGGCTCAACCGGTCGACCAGGGCGAATGCCTGCTCCTTGAAGGGAACCGTCACGTTGCACCCCTTGCCTCCCTGGGCAAAGAAGTGGCGCAGGGCCGTGGCAAACTCATCGACGGCCGGTTCGGCCAGCCCATACTCCAGTGCCTGCTGGGTCTGTCTGGCGAACAGGGTGTGAATGAAAGGGGACTTGCTGTGGCGCACCGGGTGGCCAAAAACCAGATAACGATCCATCGGAGAATTCCATCAGAGGGCAATCTCCCGATTTAACGGTTTTTCTCATGCGGGAACAAGCCGAATATCGGCCAGCAAAGAGGGCCCCTGATGGCCCCTCTGGTCACAACCAGGTCCGCGGTGCGAGGTAATGGGTATAAAGCTGCGCCTCCGGACTCCCTGGCTCCGGCTGCCAATCATACTCCCAGCGCGCCAGCGGGGGCATCGACATCAGGATAGACTCGGTACGCCCCCCGGTTTGCAGGCCGAACAGGGTTCCCCTGTCATACACCAGGTTGAACTCCACATAGCGGCCGCGGCGGTAGAGCTGGAACTCCCGCTCCCGCTCGCCATAGGGCAGAGCCTTGCGCCGCTCGACTATGGGCAGATAGGCATCGAGATACCCCTGTCCGACCGCCCGTATGAAGGCAAAGCACTCATCGAACGGCCAGCGGTTCAGATCGTCGAAGAAGAGGCCGCCCACCCCGCGCGTCTCGTTGCGATGCTTGAGGAAGAAGTAGCGATCGCACCAGGATTTGAATTCGGGGTAGATACCCTCGCCAAAGGGCTGGCACAGGTCATGGGATACCTGATGCCAGTGCAGCACATCCTCGGCAAATGGATAGAAGGGCGTCAGATCGAAACCGCCGCCAAACCACCAGATGGGCTCTTCGCCCTCTTTCTCTGCGATGAAGAAGCGGACATTGGCATGGCTGGTCGGCACATAGGGGTTGTGCGGGTGGATCACCAGCGATACCCCCATGGCTTCGAACCTGCGGCCGGCCAGTTCGGGGCGGTGTGCCGTGGCCGACGCCGGCATAGCGTCACCGTAAACGTGGGAGAAGTTGACTCCCCCCTGCTCTATCACGGCACCGTGGCGCAGCACGCGAGTACGACCACCACCGCCGCCCTCACGGCGCCATATGTCCTCCTCAAAGCGCCCGGCGCCATCAGACTGCTCCAGGCCACGGCAGATCTCGTCCTGCAACTGCTGCAGGAAGGCCTTGACCTGGGCCACATCCGGTTTGCTCATCTTGTCTCCGGTCAGGCGGGCGTGCGAGCGCCCTGTCCGTCTTATCGTGATGTCATGAACTCAAGGCTCAGACTGCCAATGGAAATCTTGCCACCGGTCAGGAAGGGCGAATGATGGCGCCGGTGCGAGCATCCTTGATCTCGGACGGATTGGCCTGGCCCCCCACCTCGCCGGGCAGGATATAGGCCAGCTGGCTTGCCAGCAGTTCACCTATGTCGCTGACCCGGCGGGCGGGCTCCTCACCAGTCAGATTGGCACTGGTAGAGACCAGCGGCTTGCCGAAGGCGCGGCACAGGGCCTGCACCTGGGGATGAGCCGTGACGCGTACCGCCAGGGTATCGAACTGACCGGTCAGCCAGGATGGCGTCGTCGGACGGGCTGGCATGATCCAGGTGAAGGGACCAGGCCAGCTTGCTTCAACCCGCGCCAGCTGCTCATCGCTGAGCAGGCCCAGATCGATGTAATCCTGCAACTGCGTCAATTCGGCTGCGATCAGGATCAGCCCCTTCTCCACCGGTCGCTGCTTGATGGCCAGCAGGCGCTGCACCGCAGCCTCGGAATCAGGGTCACATCCCAGGCCAAACACGGCCTCGGTGGCGTAGGCGATCACCCCTTCTCCTTGAAGGGCGGTGACGGCTTGTTCAAGTTCGTTTGGCATAGAAAACATGCAACAGCCGCGCTGTCGCCTCTCATCACTGGATTGTTGGTTGAACCGGCATGACGGCCCTGGGCCATCATCTCTGCAGCACATGCGGTACCATGACACATCATCAGACGCCCCGGGAGTCGGGTGGCTTGCCCTCGTTTTAACAGGGTAAAGCACGCACATCGGAAGCCGAGCCCGCCGACGTGACCAACTCAAGGTGATGCGGAAGCGAACCGGACCGGTTCCTTCGTCAGCCCCCGGGTCATGGCGGCTGGATTATACCCGCTCCATCTGATGGCAGCATTTCTTTTGCGGGCAGATCCAGCGCAGGCTGCCCCTCACCTTCTTCTCCACCATGATGCCCCAGCCACACTCGGGACAAGGCATGGGAACGGGCTTGTCGTTCACCACATACTTGCAGTGAGGATAGGCGTCACAGGAGTAGAATTGCTTGCCGTAGCGAGAGGTGCGGCTCACCAGATGACCCTTGCCACATTCGGGACAGAGGATCTGGGTGTCGTCACTCTCCTGCAGGGATTCGATGTGCTGGCAGGCAGGGTACTGGGTGCACCCCACAAACAGGCCGTATCGCCCCTTCTTGATGGCCAGCGGATGGCCGCAATCCGGGCAGGCCGAGCCATCAAGCACTTTCTCGATGTCGCGACCTGAGGGGGTCAGGGAGCGGATGTAGTCGCAGGAAGGGTAGGCCGAGCAACCCAGGAAGGGGCCATGCTTGCCCTGACGGATCACCAGCTCGGCACCACACTGCGGGCACGGCTCGCGCTCGAATGCATGTTCGTGGGCAGAGAAGAGGTGATGGTCGATCTTTGACATGGGCCGCGCCTTGAAATCCAGATGGCCTGAATTCTACCAGCGCGGCACAGGGCTGTCAGTGAATGACACCGTCTGACTCGTCAAACACCAGCTCTTCCATCTGCTGGTAGGCGTTCTCGCTGCCCGGCACGTTGAACAGCACCATCATGACGACCCACTTGAGATCATCCAGCTCGATGTCCGGCTTGTCCAGCTCAAGCAACCGCTCGATGCAGATTTCGCGGGTTTCGGCGTTCAACACTTGCGCCTGTTCCAGGAACAGCAGGAAACCGCGGCATTCGGTGCTGAGGCGTGCCAGCTCTTGCGGGGCGTAGATCCGCATCGAGCCCTGTGCACTGGAGGTGACATATACCTCCCGTTCGCTGTCGTGCAGATTGGCCAGCCGCTCCAGCCAGTCGAGCGCCTTCTCGATTTCGTCCTGATTGAAACCGGCCCGGCTCAGTTCGTCGGTGAGTTCATCCTGCTCGACCATCACATCTGCATCGCTGTGGATGTAGGTCTCGAAAAGGTACATCAATACATCAAACATGATTCGCCCTCCTCGTTCTGACGTATCCACCGGCTACCGCCATCACTGCACCGAGCAGCTCCAGTTCGACCAACCTGCCCAATACGACATCGACAGGAAGCTGGGCCCGTTCGGCAACGGCATCCACGCTCGTGGCTTCGTAACCTACGTTATCCAACAAATCGGCATAAGGCAATTCGCTATTATGCAATGGCTCGGAAGAAGGTCCCATCGACCCCATGGACGGCAGGAGAGCCGGCAGCTCCTCAAGAACATCCGCGGCATTCAGGACCAGCTTGGCACCCTGCTGGAGCAGACGGTTGCATCCCGCCGCCTGCATATTTTGCGGAGCACCCGGCACGGCAAAGACCTCTCGCCCCTGTTCAAGGGCGTAGCGGGCCGTGATGAGCGAGCCGCTTTGCTCGGCCGCCTCCACCACCAAGGTACCCAGCGACAGGCCGCTGATGATGCGATTGCGACGGGGGAAATGCTCGGCCAGCGGCCCCTGGTCAGGCGCCAGCTCGGACACGAGCAAACCGCCCTGCTCAAGGATCTGCATCGCCAGCCCGTGGTGGCGCTTGGGGTAAAGACAATCCAGGCCGGCCCCCAGCACCGCCAGGGTCACCCCACCCGATGCCAGCGCCTGCTGGTGACAGATGCCATCGATGCCCAGCGCCAAACCCGAGGTGATCGCCAGGCCGCAACCCACCAGTTCGGCACATAGGCGTGCCGCATTGTCCTTGCCGGCATAGGTGGGGTGGCGTGTGCCCACCATCGCCAGCTGTGGCAGGGAGAGGGAGGCGATATCCCCGCGACAGTAGAGCAATAGCGGGGCGGCGGGGATCTCTTTGAGCAGGGCAGGATAGGCGGGGTCATCGAGACAGAGGAGGTGATTGCCGGGCTTGGTGGCCCAGCTCAGCCCCTGATCCACAAGCGGCAGGGGCCATCTCATCTGCTGGATTTGGGCGCTCTGCAGACCAAGGGATCGCAGGGTGCCGTCGTCTGAGTCAAACAGAGCTGTAATGTCCCCACCAAAATGGGCCAGCAGGCGGGCGGCGGTCACCGGGCCGATACCGGCCACGGCCTCCAGCGTCAACCACCGCGACAGCCGTTCGAGTGGGAGTGGCACGTCAGAAGTTGCTGACCTGATAACCAGAGCCGACCAAGTCCTGACTCTGCAGGATCAAGCCATAGCTCAGCTTGTCGTACACCTTGAACAGCATGACCCTGGCAACGGCCTCGGCAGGCAGGGAAGACTTGCCCGCGGAGTAAAAGGCCTTGTCATAGACAGATGCATATTCCCGATACGACACCTTGCCATTCTTGTCCACCATCTCGGCCCCAGGACGCTGGATCTCGAGCACATCGCCTGGCGTCACCTGATCGCGCTGCCCCTTGTTGATGAGCACGACGTCAAACTTGCCGCCACCGTGTACCTTGCTCGGCAACTCGATCACATACCCGGGCGAAATGGCGGGTGCCGCCTTTGGCATGAAGACGGCGGACAGGCTCTCCTGGGAGGGCAGCGGCATCACCTTGTCGCCCTGATAGACTTCACGGCGGTTGTGGGTGAGGGTGACCCTGGTACTGTCATTGGCAAGACGTTCCTCCGCCCGCACAGTGCCGACAAAGATCGCCTCCTGACCGAGCTGCTCGCCGGTGTGCCTGTCCTTGTACACCAGCCCGGGGCGATAGATGCCATAACTCTTGCCCGGATCCAGCGCCCCCTTCACATAGAGGATGCCTCCTTCCAGCATGCCGATGTGCTTGTCGTTGTTGCCAAGCACATAGGGCAGATCCTTGCTCTGCTGGCTGTTGGCCAGAATGTGATCGGTCTGCAGGAAAGGGGCTATCTCGCTGAGTGGCAGGGTCGGGATCGGATTGGCCTTGTTCTCATAGCGGTTCTTGGGCGAGAGGCGGATCACCTGTTTGCCACCCTGGCTGGCCTTGCCGAGTCGTGGTTCACCATTGACCCAGCTGAGGTGCAGCACGTCACCGGGGTAAATCCAGTGCGGGTTGGCAATCTGGGGATTGATGTTCCAGAGGCGCGGCCAGAGCCAGGGTTCGGCCAGATACTGACCCGATATATCCCAGAGGGTATCGCCCTTCTGTACCACATAGCTCTCGGGATAGCCGGATTTCAGCGTCAACTGCTGTGCCATGGCACCACCGGCCAGGGCTGTCGCCAGGCAGGCGACGACGATTTGCTTCAGATACATAACACTCCCTGTTACTTCTGCACGCAAAGTGTTGCTGTTTTTTGTCGGCGTAAATGACTAGAATTACGTCAATATTGACTGCGTTTATATGAAACTAAAGAAAAAATTATGGCCATTCTAGATGTATTGCGTTTCCCCGATGAGCGTCTGCGCACAGTCGCGGCCCCTGTCGAGGCCTTTACACCCGAGTTACAACACATTGTAGATGATATGTTCGAAACCATGTACGCGGAGGAAGGCATAGGCCTGGCCGCGACCCAGGTCGACATTCATCAGCGCATCATCGTCATCGATGTCTCCGAAAACCGTGAAGATCAGCTGGTGTTGATCAACCCGGAGATCCTGGAGCAGTCCGGCAGCACCGGCATCGAGGAGGGTTGCCTCTCCGTGCCCGGCAATCGGGCCCTGGTGCCACGCGCCGAATGGGTCAAGGTCAGGGCACAGGATCGCCACGGCAACACCTTCGAGCTGGAAGCGGACGATCTGCTCGCCATCTGCATACAGCATGAGATGGATCATCTGGTCGGCAAGCTGTTTGTGGATTACTTGTCCCCGCTCAAGCGCCAGCGCATTCGTCAGAAGCTGGAAAAGATGGCCCGTGAAGATCGCAAAGTCCTCTGAGGATCCGCTCCATTGAACAAGCTGAAACTGATTTTTGCCGGTACCCCCGACTTCGCCGCCCGTCACCTGGCGGCGTTGTTGTCTTCCGGCCACGAAGTCGTCGCCGTTTACACCCAGCCCGACAAGCCTGCCGGCCGCGGCCAGAAGCTCACCGCCAGCCCGGTCAAGGAGCTGGCACTGGCCCACAGTCTTCCGGTCTATCAGCCCGCCTCCCTGCGCAATGAAGCGGCGCAGGCCGAACTGGCTGCCCTCGGCGCCGACCTGATGGTGGTGGTGGCCTATGGCCTGATCCTGCCCAAGGCCGTGCTCGACACCCCGCGTCTGGGCTGCATCAACGTGCACGGCTCCCTGCTGCCGCGCTGGCGCGGTGCCGCTCCCATCCAGCGCTCCATCTGGGCAGGGGATGCCGAAACCGGCGTCACCATCATGCAGATGGACGTGGGGCTGGATACCGGCGCCATGATCCGCAAGGTAAGCTGCCCCATCGCGGCCGACGAGACTTCTGCCAGCCTGTACGACAAGCTGGCCGGGCTGGGCCCGCAGGCACTGGTCGACACCCTGGACGCCATGGCCGCCGGCGACACCGTCGCGGAGCCACAGGACGACGCCCTGGCCAACTACGCCGAGAAGCTCTCCAAGGAGGAGGCGCGCATCGACTGGTCCATGGAGGCTGCCGCCATTGAGCGCTGCATCCGCGCCTTCAACCCCTGGCCCATCAGCTGGTTCGAGGTCGCCGGCCAGACCGTCAAGGTGTGGCAGGCCGAGGTCGTTCCCCAGGCACACGGCCAGGCAGCCGGTACCCTGCTCAAGGCCGACAAGCAGGGGATCGAGGTTGCCACCGGCCAGGGCGTACTACGCCTGCTGACCCTGCAGCCTCCGGGTAAGAAGGCCATGTCCGTCTCGGATCTGCTCAACTCTCGCCGCGACTGGTTCGAACCCGGCACCCAACTGATTTGATCTGGATTGAATTGACACAGGCGGGGCCCAGGCCCCGACTCGTGCATCTAAGGTAACGCTATGAAAACACGCGCACAGGCTGCTCTCGTCATTCAACAGGTGCTGGATCAGGGTCAATCCCTCTCCGCCGTTCTGCCTGCTGCCCAGGAGAAGGTCGCGCCGCGCGATCGCGCCCTCCTGCAAGAACTCTGTTACGGCACCCTGCGCTGGCTGCCCCGTCTCGACGCGGCGGTGAGCGAGATGATGGACAAGCCGCTCAAGAACAAGAGCCGCATCTTCCACTACCTCATCCTGGTCGGCCTCTACCAGCTCATCTACACCCGCATTCCGGCCCACGCCGCCGTGGCCGAGACCGTCAACGCCGTCAAGCTGCTCAAGGGGTCGTCTCTGCGCGGCCTCATCAACGGCGTGCTGCGCAACTTCCAGCGCAGCGCCGAGGTCATTCTGGTGCGCATCGACCGCGTCCCCAGCATCCGCCTTGGCCACCCCGAGTGGCTCACCAAGCGGCTGCGCCAAGCCTATCCCGATGACTGGGAGTTCATCATGGAGGCCAACAACCAGCGCCCGCCCATGTGGATCCGCAACAACGGCCAGCGCCAGAGCCGCGAGGCCATGCTGGCCCGCATGAGCGAGGCGGGCATACCGGCCGTCGCCGGCGAGGAGGGGGAGGATGGCATCCTGCTGGAACGCCCCTGCGACGTCACCAAGCTGCCAGGTTTCGAGCAGGGTGACTGCTCGGTGCAGGACGGTGCCGCCCAGCAGGCTGCCCGCCTGCTCGACCCCCAGCCGGGCGAGTGGGTGCTGGATGCCTGCGCCGCCCCCGGCGGCAAGACGGCCCACCTGCTGGAACGCCAGCCCGCCCTGGCCGGCGTGGTGGCGGTCGACGCCGACGAGCAGCGCCTCAAGCGGGTGCAGGAGAACCTGGATCGCATCGGCCTCAGTGCCCAGGTGATCCACGGTGACGCCAGCACGCCGGAACTGTGGTGGCCAGAGGGGCAGTTCGACCGCATCCTGCTGGACGCCCCCTGTTCCGCCACCGGCGTCATCCGCCGTCACCCCGACATCAAGTGGCTGCGCCGGGATCAGGACATCCGCGAGCTGGCCGAACTGCAGCGCCGTATCCTCAATGCCCTCTGGGGCAAGCTCAAGAACGGTGGCACCCTGCTCTACGCCACCTGCTCCGTGCTGCCGGAGGAGAACCGGGAGCAGATCCGCGCCTTCCTGGCCGACACTCCGGATGCCCGCCTGGTGCCGCTGCATCCAGAGGACACCCCGGCCTGTCCGGGTCGCCAGTTCCTGCCCGGCGAAGGGGAGATGGATGGCTTCTACTATGCCAAGCTGAGCAAGCTGTAGGTCGCATATCGGCACGGCGGATACGGATAACGAGCCGCCCTCATTTCGAAGCAACAACCTTGGGTAAGATGTCCTCATGAAAATCATCATTCTGGGCGCAGGTCAGGTGGGTGGCACCCTGGCGGAAAACCTCGCCGGCGAGAACAACGACATCACCATAGTCGACACCGACAGCGAGCGACTGCGGGAGCTGCAGGACAAGTTCGACCTGCGGGTGGTGAACGGTCACGGCGCTCACCCCAGGGTGCTGCGGGAGGCGGGCGCCCAGGATGCGGACATGCTGGTCGCCGTCACCAACAGCGACGAGACCAACATGGTCGCCTGCCAGGTGGCCTACTCCCTGTTCAACACCCCGAACAAGGTGGCGCGGATCCGCTCCCCCGCCTATCTGGTGGAACGGGATCGGCTGTTCCTGCCGGAATCCGTGCCGGTGGACCACCTGATCGCCCCCGAACAGCTGGTCACCGACTATGTGCGCCGTCTCATCGAGTACCCGGGCGCCTTGCAGGTGGTGGACTTCGCCGGCGGCAAGGTGGGTCTGGTGGCGGTCAAGGCCTACTATGGCGGCCCCCTGGTGGGCAACGCACTCTCCACCCTGCGGGATCACATGCCGAACATCGAGACCCGGGTCGCCGCCATCTTCCGTCAGGGCCGCTCCATCCGTCCCCAGGGCACCACCATCATCGAGGCCGATGACGAGGTGTTCTTCGTGGCGGCGGCGGGCCACATCCGCGCCGTGATGTCGGAGCTGCAGCGCCTCGAGAGCCCCTATCGCCGCATCATGATCGTCGGGGGCGGCAACATAGGTGCCGGTCTCGCCCGCCAGCTGGAGAAGCGCTACAGCGTGAAGCTTATCGAGCGCAACCAGAAGCGGGCGGAGCAGCTCTCGGAGAACCTGGAACACACCATCGTCTTCTGCGGCGATGCGGCGGACCAGGAGCTGCTCGCCGAAGAGCACATCGACCAGATCGACGTCTTCATCGCGGTGACCAACGAGGACGAGGCCAACATCATGTCGGCCCTGCTCGCCAAGAAGATGGGCGCCAAGAAGACCATGGTGCTGATCCAGCGCGGCGCCTACGTGGATCTGGTGCAGGGCGGCTCCATCGACATCGCCATCTCGCCCCAGCAGGCCACCATCTCGGCCCTGCTGACCCATGTGCGCCGGGCCGACATCGCCAACGTCTACAGCCTGCGCCGGGGTGCGGCCGAGGCCATCGAGGCCATCGCCCATGGCGACGAGAACACGTCCAAGGTGGTCGGCAAGACGGTGGGCGAGCTCAAGCTGCCGCCGGGCACCACGATCGGCGCCATAGTGCGGGGGGATGAGGTGCTGATCGCTCACGATCGCACCCGGATCCAGCAGGATGACCACGTGGTCATGTTCCTGGTGGACAAGAAATACATCCCGGAAGTGGAGCGTCTGTTCCAGCCCAGCCCCTTCTTCCTGTAAGCCGGCCATGTCTCAGGCAACGGCATCCAGACCCGGCCCCTTTCCGCAGGAAAGGCCCGGGTCTTTTTTCAATCAACGACCAGGTTATCTCGCATGATCAAGCTGCGTCCCATCGTCTTCACTCTGGGTCTGGTGCTCTCCAAGCTGGCCCTCTTCATGTGGCTGCCTACCCTGCTGGCCCTGCTGACCGGCTCGGAAGGCTTCGTCGAGTTTCTCAAATCCGTGCTCATCACCCACGGCGCCGCCCTGCTCTGCCTGCACCATGGGCGCAAGGCCGAGTTTCACCTCGGGGTGCGGGAGATGTTCCTGCTCACCACCTCGGTCTGGGTGGTGGCCTGCGTCTTCGGGGCGCTGCCCTTCGTCTTCATCACCCACATCGACTTTGCCGACGCCTACTTCGAGACCATGTCCGGGGTCACCACCACGGGCTCCACCGTGCTGTCGGGGCTGGACGGCATGGCCCACAGCATACTGCTGTGGCGATCCATCCTGCAGTGGCTGGGCGGGGTGGGCTTCATCGTGATGGCGGTGGCGGTACTGCCCTACCTCAACGTCGGCGGCATGAAGCTGTTCCAGACCGAGAGTTCGGACTGGTCCGACAAGAGCGCGCCGCGGGCCAAGACGGTGGCCAACAACATAGTGGTGGTCTATCTGGTGCTCTCCATGCTCTGCTTCCTCGCCTACTGGGTGAGCGGCATGACCCTGTTCGAGGCGGTCAACCACGCCATGACCACGCTCAGCACCGGCGGCTACTCCACCTCGGACCAATCCATGTCCCACTTCTCCAACGAGGCGCACTGGATAGGCACCCTCTTCATGTTCCTCGGCGGCCTGCCCTTCCTGCTCTACGTGCAGGCCCTCTCCCGCCGTGACAATAGCCTGCTCAAGGACGCCCAGGTTCAGGGCTTCTTCTGGCTCGTGGTCTGGGTGACCGTCGTCGTCACCTTCTATCTGTGGGCCAGGGATATTTACGGCTTTATGGATGCGCTGCGGATCAGCAGCTTCAACATCGTCTCCGTATTGACCACGACCGGCTATGGTCTCGGCGATTTCGGCACCTGGGGGCCGCTCACCAGCATCCTCTTCATGATTCTGCTGGCCCTCGGCGCCTGCTCGGGTTCCACCGCCGGCGGTCTCAAGATCTTCCGGGTGCAGGTCGCCTTCGCCCTGTTCAAGAAGCAGATGCGCCAGCTGATGCATCCCTCCGGCGTCTTCCCCCAGAAGTACAACGGCCGCCCGGTCAACGACGCCATCATCCGCTCCCTGATCTCCTTCGTGCTGGTCTACTTCGCCATCATACTGCTCATCGCCGCCCTGCTCGCCGCCATCGGGCTGGATCCCCTGACCGCTATCTCGGGCTCCATCACCGCCGTGGCCAACGTGGGCCCCGGCATGGGCCCTGTCATCGGCCCCAGCACCAACTTCGCCAGCCTGCCGGACTCGGCCAAGTGGATACTGTCGTTCGGCATGCTGCTGGGGCGGCTCGAGATCCTGACGGTGGCGGTGCTCTTCTTCCCCTCGTTCTGGAAGCAATGAACCCGCGACGCGCAACAGACGTGAGAAGGGCAGCCAATGGCTGCCCTTCTCATTTCATGAGGTGGATAAGACACCGCCTCAGTCGGCCGACTCTTCCCGCTGTAGCGCCCGATCGACCAGGGATTCCGGCAGGGGCTTGGTGACCTCCACCCCCAGCTCGCGGAAGCGCTCCGCCTGGGCGATCAGGTTGCCGCGACCGTTGACCAGCCGGCCCATCGCCTTGTCGTAGCTCTCCTGCGCCTTGTGCAGGCTGCCCCCCATCTGCTGCATCTCCTCCACGAACAGCCGCAGCTTCTCATAGAGACGGCCGGCCCGTTCCGCTATCTGGCGCGAGTTCTGGTTCTGCCGCTCGTAGCGCCACAGGTTCTCTATGGTGCGCAGCGCCACCATCAGGTTGGTGGGGCTCACCAGCAGGATGTTGTGATCCAGCCCGTAGCGCACCAGGGAGGGATCGGCCTCCAGGGCGGTGAGGAAGGCAGGCTCCACCGCCACGAACATCAGCACATAGTCCAGGGTGCGCACCCCGGGCAGCTGCTGGTAATCCTTGCGCCCCAGCTCGCGGATGTGGTTGCGCACCGAGGCAACGTGCTCCTTGAGCGCCACCGCCCTCTCCAGCTCGTCGCCCGCGTTGTACCAGCGCTCGTAGGCGGTCAGGGACACCTTGGCGTCGATGATGATGTCCTTCTCCTGGGGCAGGTGGACGATGACGTCGGGCTGGTAGCGCCTGCCCTTGTCCACCTCGATATTCACCTGGGTGTGGTACTCGTGGCCCTCCCGCAGGCCGCACTCGGAGAGGATGCGAGCCAGCACCACCTCGCCCCAGTTGCCCTGCTGCTTGCTGTCCCCCTTGAGGGCGCGGGTCAGGGCCGCGGCTTCTTCCGTCATGCGGGCGTTGAGCTCGGCGAGGCGCTCCAGCTCGAACTTGAGGTTGTGGCGCTGGGCCGTCTCCTGGGCGTGGGTCTCCCCCACCTGGCGGCGGAACCCCTCGAGCTGCTCCTTGAGCGGAGTCAGCAGGAGATCCATGCTGTTCTGGTTCAGTTCGCGGAAGTTGCCGGCATTCTGCTCGAAGATACGGTTGGCCAGATTTTCGAACTGCTGGCTCAGCCGCGCCTCCGCCTCCTGCTGCAGCTGCAGCTTCTCGGCGCTGGCGAGGCGCTCGCTGCGCAGGGTCGCCTCGGCCTCCTTGAGGCGGGCGGTGAGCTTGAGCAGCAGGGTCTGCTGCTGGTCCAGCTTCTGCTGGATCAGCATCTTCTCGTCCTGGGATTCGTCCAGCCTGTCCTGCAGCATCTGATGGCGCTCCTCCAGCAGCAGGACCTCTTCCCGGCCACTGCGGCGCCCCGCCAGCCAGCCGAGCAACAGGGCCAGCAGCGCCGCCAGCACGGCCGGCCACCAGGTCTGCAGCGAGCTCATCGGCGGTACCCTGGCTGCAGGCCGAGTGCGGGCATCATCGGCGCCCCCGCTGGCGCAGGAAGAGTTCGAGATAGCGGTTGAGCAACAGCCAGAGCAGCACGTAGAGCAGGTAGGCCGCCAGCACCACCCACTTGTGGCTGTTGACCCCGGTATCGAGTTCGCTGAACTCGATACCCTTGAGATGGCAGTAGGCCCACATCAGCAGGGGGAAGACATAGAGCAGAGAAGCACGCCACAGAAATAGCCACATGAGTTCATTCAATCCCGCAAAAAGACCCGCCTAGCTTACACAAGGGCAACCCGGCTTGCGATCCTGCCCCACGCTATTCTCTGGCTTGCCCAACGAAAACTCGATAAAATTAACCCCTAATAGGTATAGGGGTGAGCATGACTCATTTTTTCTGTCGCTGGCTGGCACACGCATTGGGGGGCCCCCGCAAACCGGACGTGGTTTGCCATGAGGCCCGCCCGCCCTGGGCCATCGAAGAGTCCCAGTTCCTCACCCTTTGCAACCGCTGTGGCGACTGCTTCAAGGCCTGCCCCAACGGCCTGCTCAAACCCGCCGATCGGCCCGACTATGCCGGCACCCCAGTCGCAGGCACCCCAGTGCTGGATCTCGCCTGCGGCCAGTGCAGCTACTGTGGCAGCTGTGCCAGGGCCTGCCCCACGGGGGCGCTGGACCTGCGCCTCGGCCGCCAGGTGCAGACCCGGGTCCGGATAGAGGCGAGCTGCCAGGCCCGTCAGGGCTTCTACTGCCTGCTGTGCGAGGACGCCTGCCCCCAGCAGGCGATCAAGGTCGGCAGCGAGGGGGTGAGCGTCAACATGGCCGCCTGCGACGGCTGTGGCGCCTGCGGCCTCGCCTGCCTGCACGGCGCCATCACCCTGATCCCCCAGCACTGATCCCCGCAGGACCGCCGCCCCAGAAAAGACTCGGGGGCCCGAAGGCCCCCGATCCGCCGTGGCCCTAGGCCATGGTCAGGATATTCTCCTGCTCGATGCCAAGCAGGTGGCACAGGCGGGTGGGATCCCGCACCGCATCCGCCAGGGTGTACTCCCCCAGCACCTCGAGGAAGGCATTCATGGCGCGGCGCAGAATGCCCTGGATGCGGCAACCGCCGGAGAGGCGGCAGTTCTCGCGCTTGCAGTCCACCGGGCAGAGCACGTGCTCCATGTCCATCACCACGTCCCGCAGGTTGATGGAGACGGCGGCACGGCCGAGGCGGATGCCGCCATGCTTGCCACGCACCGTCTCTATGTACCCCTTGATGCCGAGCTGATGCACTATCTTGACCACGTGGTTGCGGGAGATGGCGAAGGTGTCCGCCACCTCGGTGATGGTCGACAGGCGATCACCGGGCTGGATGGCCAGAAAGGTCAGGGTACGCAGGGCATAGTCGGTAAATCGTGTGAGTTGCATGGTCGCACTTGCCTCTTACTACAAGCCAGAAATCAGGACGACAGCCGGTGGCCAAAGAGGGGGAACTGCACGTGCACCCGCACAGGTGTTGCTTCTTTGACCGAGTCGTGGAGTGACAAGGTTAAGAGCAGCCCGGGCGGGTGTCGACGAAGATGTACATAAATCGACACTTTCTTTGATTGATCGCAAACTTGCAGGCTCACCCCGGGGTTTCGGCCATTTCTGGCGGCCAAGTCGCCCTGTTCGGGATGGCCGGTCCCTCCCGGATGGCCGGGGTCGTCAGCCCCTCAGTGGGGATGCTTCAGCCAGTTTTTCAGGGCCTGGGAGGGGATGGAGCTCTCGGAGGCCACCGCGAAGGCACCCCAGTCCACCGCGCACTGCAACGCATCCCCCATCGCCATGCCCCGCGCCAGCCCGTGAATGAGGCCGCCGGCGAAGGCATCCCCCGCCCCCGTGGTGTCCACCACCGAGACCGGTCGCGCCGCCACCCTGACCCGCTCCTCGCCGTGGATGGCCAGGGCCCCCGCCTTGCCTTCGGTCAGCACCAGCCATTCCAGCTGCTCCCCCGCAAGCTGGCGGGCATGCTGCCAGGGGTCGTCCACCTCGGCGAGATCGGAGCGGGAGGCCACCAGCACGTGACAGGGGCGGCGGGCCTGCCCGCCCTTGGGATACTGGGCCACCACGAAGCTCTTGGCGAGCATCTGGCGCATGTAGCCGATGATGGCGGTGCCGGGGTAGTTCACGTAGAGGCAGTCCACCCCCTCGGTCGGCAGATCCCCGGGCAGATCCGGACGGCGTGGCCGCCGGAGTATGGTGCGCTCACCGGTGGCGTCCACCAGCACCAGCAGCTCGCCGGTCTCGCCGCCAAAGCGTTCCACATGGCTGCAATCCAGGCCGTATGAGGCCGCCTGCTCCAGCAGCCAGTCGCCGGTCTCGTCCAGCCCGACCCGGGAGGCAATGATAACCTCGTGCCCCGCCCACACCAGGCCGATGCCGGTGTTGGCGGCGCCACCGCCGAGCCTGCGGCCCTGATCCACGTATTGCAGCCGCGCCCCCGCCACCAGGGGTTCGGCCAGGGAAAGCACGTGATCACAGTTGAGATTGGCGAGCAGCAGGATGCGGGACATGGGAACCTCGGCGGGAGGAGGCCGGCACCCGGGGTGCCGGCACAGAGACGGAAGCGGGATCAGTAGACGGGCAGCTCCACCCCGGCCAGCAGCTCGTCGATGCGCGCCTGGGTCGGCTGCTGCATCACGTTCTGGATCATCTCCTTGGTGAGGTGGGGGGAGAAGGAGCTGATGAAGTCATACATGTAGTTCTGCAGGAGGATGCTCTTGCTGAAGCAGATCTGGGCCGGGCAGGGCTCGAACAGGTGCTCCAGGTTGATGGCCACGAGGCCGGGGGCATCGTGGTCGTTGGCCACCAGCGACGAGATGATGCCGATGCCGAAGCCCAGCTCCACGTAGCGCTTGATGACGCCGGCATCCATCACCGTCATGTAGTAGTTGGGGGTGAGGCCGGCGGCCTGGAACACCCTGTCCTGCACCTGGCGCCCGGTGGCGCCGCTCTCGTAGCTCAGGATGGGGTACTGGCAGAGCTGCTCCAGGGTCGGCTTCTTCACCTTGGCCAGGGGGTGATCCTGGGGCACCACCAGGGAGAGGGTCCAGAGGTAGGCGGGCAGCGCGATCAGCTCCTTGTCGAAGCCTATCTCGTGGGCCACGATGGAAAAATCCGAGTATCCCTTGCTGATCTGCTCCTTGGTGGCCGACATCACGGGATGCAGGTGGAACGAGATCTTGGGGTACTTCTTGGTGAAGTAGGTGACGCTTTTCGGCAGCAGGTAGCGCGCTATGGTGTGGGTGGTGTGGATGTTGAGGGTCCCCACGGTCGGATCCAAGTATTCCCGGGAGATGGCCTTGATCTTGCTCTCGATGTTGAGCATGGCCTCGGCACACTTGATGATCTCCTCCCCCACCGGGGTGATGCGGTGCAGGTGCTTGCCGCGGCGCTCGAAGATGCGCACCCCCAGCTCGCTCTCCAGCAAGCCGATCTGCTTGCTCACCCCAGGCTGACTGGTATAGAGCGCATCGGAGGCGACGGAGACGTTGAGATTGTGGTCCCGCACCGCGATCAGATACTTCAACTGCTGTAGTTTCAAGGTTGCACCCTCACAGGCTGGCGCGGCTGTCGTGCATGGACAAGGCCGCCAAAGATGGCGGCCAGTGTATCATCCGAACTGGGCATATCGCCGCTTGATCCTTCATTTTGCTACAAAATCTAGCATCAGCGCGGTGGATATGACAAACGGAGCTCAGCCTTGTGCGGCCCCGACCGGCAGTATGCCGAGGAACTGCAGCAGCCACTGCATCATGGTGGCGGAGTCCACCTCCCCCTCCAGGGAGGCGAGGCTGCTCTGGTAGTGCGCATCGGGCAATCTATCCCGTCGCCGCTCGATCAGGGCCCGGTTGTACTCCACCGAAAACTCAGGGTGGCCCTGGATGGCAACGATGTGATCCCCCTGCAGGAACATGAAGTTCGGGCAGAAGTCGTTGCCCGCCAGCAGGGTCGCCCCCGGCGGCAGCTGCTCCACCTGATCCTGGTGGCTTGCCAGGATCCGGATGGTGTCCAGCCCGGGTGCCATCCAGGGTTTCGTCGTCTGCATGGCATGGACCGACACCCCCAGCCCCCACCCCTTGGTGGACTTCATCACCTCCCCTCCCAGGGCCTGGGCGATCACCTGGTGGCCGAAGCAGACCCCGGCCAGCTTGACATTGGCGTCGTGGGCCCGGCGGATCCAGTCGCGCAGCGCCACTATCCAGGGGATGTCGCTGTAGGCATCGTGGCGCGAGCCGGTGATGAGCCAGGCATCGCATTCGGTCAGATCCGGGGGCAGATCGCCGTCGAGGGCGGACCAGACCCGAAATTCCAGCTCGGGGGCCAGCGCCCGGAAACCCTTGATAAACATCTCGGAGTAAACGGGACCAAAATCCCCCACCAAATCGGGGTCCAGCCGGTCACAATCGAGAATACCCAGTCGCATCTGTTACTCCTTGACAGAAGCGCCCCCGCAGACCGGCGGCCTGCGGGGGCAAGAGAATAAGGCCATGGCAGCGAGCCGGCGGCTCACTTCATGGTCGGCATGGAGAACTCGGCGCCGGCGCGCAGGCTCTGGGGCCAGCGGGCGGTCACCGTCTTCATCCGGGTGTAGAAACGCACCCCGTCCGGCCCGTGCATGTTGAGCGGCCCGAAGATGGACCGCTTCCAGCCACCGAAGCTGTGAAACGCCATGGGCACCGGAATGGGTACGTTCACCCCTACCATACCGACCTGAACCCGCGTGGTGAAGTCCCTTGCGGTATCGCCGTCACCGGTGAAGATGGCGGTGCCGTTGCCGTACTCGTGTTCGTTGATGAGCTTGAGCGCCGTCTCGTAGTCCGGCGCCCGCACGATGGCGAGCACCGGGCCGAAGATCTCCTCCCGGTAGATGCGCATCTCGGGGCCGACCCGATCGAACAGGCTGCCTCCGATAAAGTAGCCTTCCCCATGGCTGACACCGCGACCATCCACCACCAGCTCGGCCCCCTCGGCCACCCCCTGATCCACGTAGCCGCGCACCTTGGCCAGGTGCTCCCGGCTGATGAGGGGCCCCATCTCGTTCTCCGGACTCTGGCCCAGGCCAGGGCCGACCCGCAGGGCCGCCACCAGGGGCGAGAGTTTCGCGACCAGGGCGTCGGCGGTCTGCTCCCCCACCACCACGGCCACCGAGATCGCCATGCAGCGCTCGCCGGCCGCACCATAGGCGGCCCCCATCAGGGCGGAAACCGCCTGATCCAGATTCGCATCCGGCATCACCACCATGTGGTTCTTGGCGCCGCCCAGGGCCTGCACCCGCTTGCCGTGGGCCGAGGCGGTGGCATAGATGTACTGGGCGATGGGGGTGGAGCCGACAAACGACACGGCGCCGACCCGGGGGTCGGTCAGCAGCACGTCCACCACCTCCTTGTCGCCGTTGACCACGTTCAGCACCCCGTCCGGCAGGCCCGCCTGCTTGAGCAGCTCGGCCATGCGCAGGGCCAGCGACGGATCCTTCTCGGACGGCTTGAGGATGAAGCTGTTGCCGCAGGCCAGCGCCACCGGGAACATCCAGAGCGGCACCATGGCCGGGAAGTTGAACGGCGTGATGCCGGCGCAGACCCCCACCGGCTGCATCATGGAGTGACTGTCGACCCCGCGGCCCACGTTGAGGGAGTGATCCCCCTTGAGCAGATGGGGAATGCCGCAGGCAAACTCCACCACCTCCAGCCCCCGGGTCAGCTCCCCCTGGGCATCGGAGAAGACCTTGCCGTGCTCGCGGCTGATGAGCTGGGCCAGCTCGTCCCTGTGCTGCTCCATCAGCTCCTTGAAGCGAAACAGCACCCGGGCCCGCACCAGGGGCGGGGTCTGGGACCAGTCTGCAAAGGCGCGCTCGGCGCAGGCAATCGCCTCGGCACACTCATCGGCGGTGCTGAGAACGACGGAGCCCTGCTGCTGGCCGGTGGCCGGATTGAAGATGGCGCCGAAACGCTCGCTGCGACTCTCGGTCGTCTCGCCGTCGATGAAGTTGTCGATCCTGTAACTCATAAATCCTCCGTGATGGGTCATCCGCCCTCGCCGCGCCGGGGGCGGCACAGGGAGATGGCGCCCGGGGCGGGCGCCATCCTGCGTGATAAAGGGGTCAGTCCTGGGCCTGCAGGGCGTCCTGCAGCAGGGTGAAGAGATCGTCGATCTGGCTGCGCTCTATGATGAGGGGGGGCGACAGGGCGATGATGTCGCCGGTCACCCGGATAAGCGCCCCCTTCTCGAAGCAGCGCACGAACACCTCGTAGGCCCGCTTGCCCGGCGCATCGGGCATGGATTCCAGCTCGATGCCCGCCACCAGGCCGTAGTTGCGCACATCCTTCACGTGCTTGCAGCCCTTGAGGGAATGGGCAGCCTCCTCCCAGTAGCCCGCCAGATCGGCGCCCCGGGTCAGCAGGTTTTCGCTGCGGTAGATCTCCAGGGTCGCCAGACCCGCAGCAGCCGCCACCGGGTGACCCGAGTAGGTGTAGCCGTGGAACAGCTCGATGGCCCCCTTGCCCGCCGCCATCATGTCGTCATAGATATGGTTTTGCACCAGCACGGCCCCCATGGGGATGGCGCCGTTGGTGAGCCCCTTGGCGCAGGTGATCATGTCGGGGATGACGTCGAACTCCTGGGCGGCGAAGGGGGAGCCGAGGCGGCCGAAACCGGTGATCACCTCGTCAAAAATCAGCAGGATGCCGTGTTTGGTACAGATCTCCCGCAGCCGCTTGAGATAGCCCTTGGGGGGCATGATGACCCCGGTGCTGCCGGCGATGGGCTCGACGATGACCGCCGCGATGTTGCTGGCGTCGTGCAGGAAGACGATCTTCTCCAGTTCATCGGCCAGGGTGAGGTCTTCTGCTGGCAATCCCTTGGTGAACGCATTTTTCCCTATGTTGAGGGTGTGGGGCAGATGATCCACCCCGGTCAGCAGGGAGCCGAACCACTTGCGGTTGCCGGGAATGCCCCCCACCGAGATGCCGCCAAAACCCACCCCGTGGTAGCCGCGCTCGCGGCCGATGAGCCGGGTACGGGTCCCCTGACCGCGGGCCCGCTGCCAGGCCAGGGCAATCTTGAGCGCGGTGTCCACGGACTCCGATCCGGAGTTGGTATAGAAGACGTGACCGAATCCCTTGGGGGCGATCTCCACCAGCTGGTTGGCCAGCTCGAACGGCAGGGGGTGGCCCATCTGGAACGTGGGGGCAAAATCGAGGTGGGAGATCTGCTGGGAGACCGCCTCGGCGATCTCGCGCCGACCATGGCCTGCGTTGCAACACCAGAGTCCGGCAGTGCCATCCAGTATCTTGCGGCCATCCTCTGAGTGATAATACATCCCCTCTGCCGACTTCAGGATGCGCGGCGCCGCCTTGAACTGCTGGTTGGCGGTGAACGGCATCCAGAATGCGGACATGTCGGGGGTATTGATGTCGCTGACAGGTTTCATGGTCACCTCATCCTTAAGGCGTTTAGTAACACCCGGCTCATGCCTATTAAATTAAACACCTAAATCCATAAAAAAGGGCTTTTATCGCCCGGCTTGGTGTCACCCCTCAGGGGTGGTATAAGATATTTAACACAATTTTAATAATAGTAAACAGTCAAGGAGTGTCTATCGATGGATATCGGTCACCGCCTCAAGGCGGTTCGCACCAAGGCGGCTCTCTCCCAGCGCGAGCTGGCAAAACGCTCCGGTGTGACCAACGGCTTTATCTCCCAGATCGAGAAAAATCAGGTGAGCCCCTCGGTGGCCTCTCTGCGCAAGGTGCTGGAAGGCATCCCCATGTCATTGGCCAGCTTCTTCACCGACGAGACGGAGATGGATTCCGAGGTGATCTTCCGTGCGGACGACATGCCGGATCTCGGCACCCACCCCATCAGTTACCGTCTGGTGGGTCACAGCCGCGCCAACCGCGCCATCGGCATGATGCAGGAGATACTGCCCCCGGGCGCCGACACCGGTGACGACATGCTGAGTCACGAAGGGGAAGAGTGCGGCATCGTCATCCGGGGTCAGGTGGAGGTCACCGTGGGCGAGCAGGTTCACCTGCTGGCACCGGGGGACGGCTACTACTTCGACAGCCGCACCCCCCACCGTTTTCGCAACGTGGGGGATCAGGAGTGCGTGCTGATCTCCGCCAACACCCCCGCCAGCTTCTGACACTCGGCGGACCAGGGGATTATGCCAATCCCGACTTGGGCGCCCCGGCCAGTTTCCGGGAGCCGCCGAGGTGATCAGAGGAGCAAGGTGTTTAATGAATTGTTACAAGATGGATTTACAACCGGCAGGATGTTTAGCATATTGATACGCGGAGACTGACTTTCTGCCGGTTCAAGGAGTGAACATGAGTGACCTGACCCTGGCCCAGTGGCAACACAAGGCCGCCCATCTGACCCTGCCCTCGCAAGCCTTTATCGACGGCAGCTACCGGGACGCCGTCAACGGCGCCACCTTCGACTGCATCAACCCGGCCAACGGCAAGCTGCTGACTCGGGTCGCCTCCTGCGACGCCGCCGACGCCGAGCTGGCGGTGCAAGCCGCCCGCGCCGCCTTCGACGACAAGCGCTGGTGCGGCCTCTCCCCCAAGCAGCGCAAGCTCATCATGCAGCGCTTCGCCGAGCTGATGCGGCTCAACCAGGTGGAGCTGGCACTGCTGGAATCCCTGGACATGGGCAAGCCCATCGGCGACGCCATGGGCTATGACGCCCCCGCCGCGGCCAACTGCATCGCCTGGAACGCCGAGGCCATCGACAAGATCTACGATCAGGTCGCCCCGGTGGAGGAGTCCGCCCTGGCCCTGGTGACCCGCGAGCCCCTCGGCGTCGTGGCCGCCATCGTCCCCTGGAACTTCCCCCTGGTGATGGCCTGCTGGAAGCTGGGTCCGGCGCTCGCCACCGGCAACTCGGTGATCCTCAAGCCCTCCGAGAAGTCCCCCCTCACCGCCCTGCGCATCGCGGGTCTGGCGAAGGAGGCGGGCATCCCGGACGGCGTCTTCAACGTGCTGCCGGGCTTCGGCCATACGGTGGGCGAGGCGCTCGCCATGCACATGGACGTGGACTGCATCACCTTCACCGGCTCCACCCGCATCGGCAAGCACCTGGTACAGTGCTCCGGGAAATCCAATCTGAAACGCGCCTTTATGGAGTGCGGCGGCAAGAGCCCCAACATCATACTGGCGGACGCGCCGGATCTGGATGCCGCCGCCAGAAGCGCCGTCGGCGCCATCTTCTACAACCAGGGGGAAGTGTGCACCGCCGCCTCCCGCCTGCTGGTGCAGAACAGCATCAAGCCGCAGTTCATGGAGCGGCTGCTGGCCCACGCCCGCGAATGGATCTCGTCCAACCCCCTCGATCCCGCCACCCGCATCGGCGCCATGGTGGACAGCATCCAGATGGAGCAGGTGCTGAACTACATCACCATAGGCCAGCAGGAGGGGGCCAGGCTGCTGCTGGGGGGCAAGCGCACCCGGATCGAGAGCGGCGGCTACTACATCGAGCCCACCATCTTTGACGAGGTGACGCCCCAGATGCGGATCTTCCGCGAGGAGATCTTCGGCCCCGTGCTGGCGGTGACCGGCTTCGACACCCTGGACGAGGCCATCGCCCTTGGCAACGACACCGACTACGGCCTGGCCGCCGCGATCTGGACGGCGGATCTCAACAAGGCGGTCAAGGGCTCCCGCGCCCTGCGCGCCGGCACCGTCTTCGTCAACAACTGGGACGGGGGCGACATGACCATGCCGTTCGGCGGCTTCAAGCAGTCCGGCAACGGCCGCGACAAGTCCCTGCATGCCCTGGAGAAGTATACCGAGCTGAAAAGCACCTGGATCCAGCTCGATTAGCATCGAATATGACGAGATCCGGCGACAAAGGGGGAGAAATCCTCCTTTTTCATTTTTACCCTTTCATCGCGGGCCCTAATCGATATAATCGTCAAATAGCAAGCCGTTCAATTTAAAGATAAAAATGCTGTTTTTTCTGGGAAGTGTACTGTTTCTGGTGGTGGGACTGCCGCTCCTGTTCTTCGTGCTGGGTCAGGGTGAAGCCTATGTGACCTGGGGGCCCTGGATCTCCGCCATCGCCCTGATGCTGTGGCTGTTGATGGACGTGGACAAGATCCGCCGCGGGGGCGGTCGCTGACCCTGTTTCTGCTGTCAAAATCCCCTCAGACCCATTTATTGACTTCTTTCCCCCCAAAAGGATGGCTACACTGCACTTTTGCGATGTTTCCCTACATCCGCTCTCCAGTGAAGGTTATCCGCATGCAACAACAGATCCAGCGCCAGGGCGTCCTCTATGCCCTCGGCGCCTATACCCTTTGGGGCCTGGCTCCCATCTACTTCAAGACGCTCTCCGCCGTGCCGGCCGCCGAGATCCTGACCCACCGCATGATCTGGTCCTGCGCCCTGCTGATGGTGCTGGTCCTGCTCGGCCGCCAGTGGCACAAGGTGCAGGCGGTGCTGCGCCAGCCGAGGGTGCTGCTCACCCTGGCCTTCACCTCGGTCACCGTCGGCGGCAACTGGCTGCTGTTCATCTGGGCCATCAACAACGGCCACATGCTGGATGCGAGCCTGGGCTACTACATCAACCCCCTGTTCAACGTGCTGCTCGGCATGCTGTTCCTGAGCGAGCAGCTGCGCCGGTTGCAGTGGTGGGCGGTCGGGCTCGCCGTCATCGGTGTCGCCATCCAGCTCATCGCCTTCGGCTCCCTGCCCTGGATAGCCCTGGTGCTGGCCTCGAGCTTCGCCATCTATGGCCTCATTCGCAAGAAGCTGGCCCTGGACGCGCTGACCGGCCTGCTCATCGAGACCCTGATCATGCTGCCGCCGGCCGCCTTCTATCTGTGGGGCATCGCCGACAGCCCCACCAGCCACCTCACGCAAAACGACTGGCACCTGAACCTGCTGCTCGTCGCCGCCGGTGCCGTCACCACGGCGCCCCTGCTCTGCTTCACTGCGGCGGCCACCCGGCTCAAGCTCTCCACCCTGGGCTTCTTCCAGTACATAGGCCCCAGCCTGATGTTCATCCTGGCGGTGACCCTGTACGGGGAGGCGCTGGCGCTGGACAAGATGATCACCTTCGGCTGCATCTGGAGCGCCCTGGTGCTGTTCAGCCTGGACGGGCTGCGCAACGGCAGGCAGAAGCCGGCGCAATAATCTACAAGCCAGGGATCGGGTTTTGGGGTATCAATAGGCCATGAGCGCACCCCAATCCCGCATCCACTACTGGCAATCCCGGCTGCTGCCGGGGGTCGAACTCTCCCACTCCCACCACAGGGAGTTCAGCTACGGCCGCCACGTGCACCTGGACTACCACATCGGTCTGGTGCAGCGGGGCGGCCAGAAGTTCATCCACAAGGGCAACAGCCACCACCTGGTGCGCGGCGAGCTCTCCACCGTCAACCCGGACGAGATGCACGACGGCCTCAGCCTGCTGCCGGAAGGGTACGAGGTGCGGGTCTTCGCCATCGCGCCGGAGCAGCTGGCCCGCTGGCTGCCGGAGCACCCGGAGCCCTTCTTCGACAAGGGGTTGCAGAGTCGCCCCGACCTCTATCAGGGCTTTGCCCGGCTGCACATGTATCTGGATCAACCAAAGCCGGACGGTCTGCTGGCGGAGAGCCAGCTGCTAGCCCTGCTCGGCGAACTGTTCCGGCTAGCCCCCGAGCGCCACGCCCTGGCGGATCCCCAGCTCAGATACCTGCGCGACCATCTGCTGGCCCGGCTGGACGAGCGCCACAGCCTGGAGGATCTCGCCGCCCTGTTCGGGCTAGATCGCTTCGCCTTCCTGCGCCAGTTCAAGAAGAAGACCGGCATGACCCCCTACGCCTGGCTCAAGCGACTGCGTCTGGAACAGGGCAAGCGCCTGCTCGGTGGCGGCCTGCCGGTGAGCGAGGTGGCGCTGACGGTCGGCTTCTTCGATCAGAGCCACTTCCACCACGGTTTTCGCCAGGCCTTCGGGCTCACCCCGGCGGAGTATCGCCAGCAGATGCAGCCGACCTGAGGAGTCACGCCTGCAATCTTTTACAATCCGGCGACCCCCGTCCTGCCCCATGCTGTCACCTCCATACCGCTATCCGAGGTCTTTATGTTTACCAGCCTGTTTCTGACCCTGGGGCTCGTCCATCTCGTCGCCCTGGCGAGCCCGGGCCCGGATTTCGCACTCATCCTGCGCACCAGCCTGCATCGCCCCACCGCCCTCGGGGCGGCGCTCGGCATCGCGCTCGCCATCCTGCTCCACGCCACCCTGAGCCTGACCGGCATCAGCCTGCTGATCGCAAGCCAGCCCTGGCTGTTCCTCGCGGTGAAACTGGTGGGGGCCCTCTATCTGGTGTGGCTCGGCTGGGGGGCGCTGAAGGCGGCCTGGCAGGGGGCGGGAGATCTGGCGCTGCAGGCAGGCAACGAGCGACAGGGCTGGCGCAAGGGGGTGAGACGGGGGCTGGCCACCAATCTGCTCAACCCCAAGGCGCTGCTGTTCTTCATGGGACTGCTGGCGGCCATGGTGACGCCCCAGGTAGACGGCCTGACCCGGGGCCTGCTGATCCTGGAGCTGTTCCTGCTCTCCCTCCTCTGGTTCGGCGCCCTGGCCTGGAGCCTCTCCACCGCCCGGGCCCAGCGCCTGCTCGGCCGCATCCAGCGCCCCCTCAACCTGGTCACCGGCCTGCTGTTCGGTGCTGTCAGCCTCTCCATTCTTGTCGAACTGGCCGCCGGGGCGAGCGTCCATGCCTGAGGCATAAAACACGGCGCACCGGCAATTTCGGCGGCGGCAACCCTCCCCACTTCACCGTACTGGTGATCCTCGTTGCCCTGCGCCACTCCACCGTGGTGGCCCTGCAAGGCCGGGTCTGGAGGTTGATGGCCCTTTGCGGTAGCCGGATAGGTATCCGCCTGCGGCCGCAGTTCAGGCTCTGACGGGGTTGAGGGCACGCTGCCCATCGACAGCCTCATCGTGACACCGGGAGGCGACCCACCGGGGATGAGCCCATACTGGTAGTGCGCCTGGCGGCACCATTCTCGACCCGTGACGACGGCCAGGGCGCTGACCGGAGAGAGTCCCCATGAAGCTTGCTCACCCCCTGATGGCCTCGCTCGCCATCCTGACCGCCATTCAGATCGCGGTCGTGGCGCCGCTCCCGGCCCAGGCCAAGACGGCGCCCCCCTCACCCGCCACCGCGGTCACTGCCCAGCAATTTGCCAACGGCAACGACTGGCAGCGGGCCACGCCCCAGATGCGGCAGGCCTTCCTGTTCGGCATGGCCAACCTGCTCTCGGTGGCCGTCGACTGGGATGATCGCCACGTGCCTGCGGATCAGCAGACCTTCTCGCGCCGGGCCCGTGTCGGGCTCGCCGATGTCTCTCTCGGGGAGGTGGCCGCCCGTATCGATCGCTGGTATGGCGCCAACCCGGACAGGCTCGATACCCCTGTCATCGTGGTGATGTGGGATCAAGTGGCCAAACCCAGGCTGCAACAGGGCCGCTGAGCCCATCGGAGGAACTGATGAAGAGAGCCCTTGCCCCCATACTACTCGCCCTCGCTCTCTCTGGGCTGGCGGGTTGCTCCACCGTCGCTGGCGGCATGATTGGCGCCGGTGTTGGCAGTCTCAGCGGCAATACCACCTCTGGCATGCTGATCGGCGCCGGTATCGGCACCATGATCGACTAGGCCGGGCCTGGGTCGGATGGACAAGAAAAAGGGGCCAGTCGGCCCCGTCACTCCCCGCGCTGCGCCCCCTTGCGCAGATAGACATAACCCTCCCCCGGGCTGCCCCAGCGCTGGCGGGCGCCGTTGTCATAGGCCCGGTCCAGCAGCCTGACGCTGTCCGGCCCGATCCAGAGGTACTGCACCAGGGTGGTGGCGCCGCCAAAGTCGGTGGCACAGTGACCGACCTGGGTGTGCCCCCTGTAGTCTCCCCCTGGCTGGCGGGTCAGCCAGATCTCGCACCCCTCGCGCAGGGAGAGCTGTTGCGGGGTGAGGGAGTCGAGCAGCTCGGGCTGACGCCAGGCACCGGCGAAATCCGTGGCCCTCGGCATGGTCAGTTCCGCCATCAGGATGCGGCCATCGGGCATCGGGGAGAAACGGTAGATGCGCTGGCGGAACGGACGCTCCGCCCGCTCGGTCAGGAACTGCTCGGCATAGACCCAGCGAAAGCCCTGATAACCGGGCCAGATCTCCACCAGTCGCAGCTCGGCGCTGGTGAACCTCGCGTCATGACTGGCCTGTTCCTGACTGGAAAATTCGCCGGCAAACCAGGAGAGCAGCGGCTCCATCCTGACCTGTGTGGTGGGGGGACTGGCCGGGGTGGCCAAGAGGGGGGCGGGGGCCGCCCAGCCCAGGCAGCCATAAAACAGGCCAAGCAGGACCACCATCAGCTTCGTCATCGAATCCTTCCGAGTC
>NZ_CDBN01000073.1 GCF_000820085.1 Aeromonas sanarellii | reverse complement strand
GTTCACCTGATCCCCCGCCCTGCCCAGGACAACCTCGCCCGCCACAACCCCTGGGGCTTCAAGGTGCGGGTGCCCGCCCACCTCTACAACAAGGGCGAGCACTACAACCTCGCCATCGGCCGAGGCACGCTCACCGAGGAGGAGCGCTACAAGATCAACGAGCACATCATCCAGACCATCCGCATGCTGGAGCGGCTCCCCTTCCCCCAGCACCTTCGCAAGGTGCCGGAGATAGCGGGAGGCCATCACGAGCGGATGGACGGCACCGGTTATCCGCGCCAGTTGCAGGGGGTGCAGATGAGCATCCCCGCCCGCATCATGGCCATTGCCGACATCTTCGAGGCGCTGACCGCGAGCGACCGCCCCTACAAGTCGGGCAAGACGGTCTCCCAGTCCCTGGCCATCATGCAGAAGATGGTGCAGGAGCATCACATAGACCCGGCCCTGTTTGCCCTCTTCATCGAGAGCGGCATCTGGCGGGACTATGCGAAGCGCTTCCTCGCCCCCCAGCAGCTGGACGAGGCGGCCTGTCAGGCCCTGCTGGCGGAGGCGCACTGAGCCGCTCCAGCCCGCATAATCCCATAAAAAAACGGTCAACCCAGGTTGACCGTTTTTCGTGTGGGGCCGCCTCTTAGAACAGCAGGTGGGCGACGCCGGCGATCACCGGCAGGGTGATCAGGGTGCGCAACAGGAAGATGACGAACAGCTCCCACAGCTTGACCGGGATCTTGCTGCCCAGCAGCAGGGCTCCCACTTCCGACATATAGATAAGCTGGGTGACCGACATGGCGGCGATCACGAAGCGGGTGATGTCGCTCTCTATGGTGGACGCCAGCACCGCCGGGATGAACATGTCGGCGAAGCCCACCATGATGGTCTTGGACGCTGCTTCTGCCTCCGGCAGTTGCAGCAGTTCCAGCAAGGGAACAAACGGCGCCCCCAGCCAGTTGAAGATGGGGGTATGCTCCGCCAGCATCAGGGCACAGGTGCCGATCGCCATCACCACAGGCAGCACGCCGAACACCATGTCCAGGGCATTCTTCACCCCTTCCCGCGCCACGGCGCCCATGTCGGTCATGCTGTCGGCCTTGGCCAGGGCGCGCTGATAGCCATAGCTCAGCACGCTGTGCTGGTGGGGGATCGCCTCCTGCTTGCGGCACAGCGGGGTGCCGTCGCTGTAGACATCCTTCTTCCAGGAGAGCGGCGGCAGGCGCGGTACCACGATGGCCGCCACCACGCCGGCCAGGCAGACGGTGAGGTAGAAGGGCACGAACATGTGCTCCAGCTTCACCTGGGAGATCACCACCAGGCAGAAGGTGATGGAGACCGCGGAGAAGGTGGTGCCGATGACGGCGGCTTCCCGCTGGGTATAGAACTTGCCTTCATACTGCTTGCTGGTGAGCAGGATGCCGACGCTGCCGTCCCCGAGCCAGGAGGCGAAGCAGTCCACCGCGGAACGCCCCGGCAGGCGGAACACAGGGCGCATGATGCGGGTCATCATGGTGCCGACGAACTCCAGCAGGCCGAAGTCCAGCAGCAGCGGCAGCAGCAGGCCGGCGAAGATGAACACCGAGAACAGCACGGGCAGCAGGTCGTGCAGCACCAGGCCACCGGTCGCCCCGGAGCGCAACGCCTCGGGACCGGCCTCGAAGAAGGTCAGCAAGACGAAGATGCCCCCCAGCACCCGCACGCAGGCCCAGAAGGGGGAGACGTTGAACAGGCTGTTGAGGAAGGGGCGCCTCACCAGGATCGCCGGCTTGAACAGCCAGGCGACCAGGGTCATCAGCATGGTGGTGGTGATGATGGCGCTGACCATGGCGACCAGGTGGTCGGCAAACACCGTCTGCACCAGCTTCGCCAGCACGGCCACGGGGATGGTGACATTGCCGTCATAGATGACCGGGGTCATGAACAGCAGGATCCCGATGAGCGACGGGATCAAAAACATCAGCACGTTGCGGCGAGTGCGGATCGCCGGTGCCTCCAGGGTCTTTTCCAACATGATAGACAACCTTAAATGTGACTTTTCCTTCAGCCAGGCCACCTGCATATCCATGCCCTCACCCGGCAAACGGGCGCAAGAATAACGCAAAAAACTGCACAAACAAGCTTTTAATACATTATTTCAGGCATAAATATTTTATCAGGTGAACCATCCATAAGAACAAACCAAAACAGTCATGCATATCAATTCATTTTTGATGGTTAGCATAATGTTTCATACAGGTTAAGTTCAGGTGCGCAGTATAATGGGTTGCGGCCGGCAGGCAATAAATGACATGAGAAATATATCTATAGGGTGATCCCGTCGATCCTCCCATAAAAAAACCGGAGCCTGTCAGGGCTCCGGTCTTGTCACGAGAGAGAGGCTCAGTCGCGGACGTAGATCACTTCGACGCCGTCGTCGTCCTCATCGTCCCAGTCATCGTCATCCAGGCTGTCATCAAAGGCCTTTGAAGCCGCCAGGGCGTCGGCTTCCGCCTTGGCCAGCTGGTTCTTGTGGTAGTCGTCCCACTTGAACTCCACCTTCTCGATGGCTTCCCTGGCATCCTCCGCCAGCTGACGGGGCATGGTGTCCAGCAGATCCAGGATGTCGTAGCACACCTTCTTGGTGCCTTCCTTGCTGATGGCGGTGATGGCGTAGACCGGACCTTCGTGGTTCAGGGCAGCCTTGACTCTGTCCATCACTTCCTGAGCCTCTTCTTCTAGGATCAGGTCCATCTTGTTGAACACCAGCCAGCGCGGCTTGCCCGCCAGCTCGGGACTGTATTTCTCCAGCTCCCGGACTATGGTGACGGCGTTCTCAGCAGGATCGGAGCCATCCACCGGGCAGATGTCCACCAGGTGGATCAGCACGCGGCAGCGCTCCAGGTGCTTGAGGAAGCGGATCCCGAGGCCGGCGCCTTCGGCGGCCCCCTCGATCAGACCCGGAATGTCGGCGATGACGAAGGAACGGGAGTTCTCGCCACGCACCACGCCGAGGTTTGGCACTAGCGTGGTGAAGGGGTAGTCGGCCACTTTCGGACGGGCCGCGGAAACGGCGCGGATAAAGGTGGACTTGCCCGCATTGGGCAGGCCCAGCATGCCGACGTCCGCCAGCAGCAGCAGTTCCAGCCTCAGGGTGCGCACTTCACCCGGAGTGCCATTGCTCTTCTGGCGCGGCGCCCGGTTGACCGAGCTCTTGAAGCGGGTGTTGCCAAGGCCGTGGAAGCCGCCCTTGGCGACCAGCAGCTTCTGATCATGGCTGGTCAGATCCCCCAGCAGCTCGCCGGTATCCTCGTCGGTGGCGCGGGTCCCCACTGGCACGCGCAGGATCTTGTCCTTGCCGCGACGGCCGGTACAGTTGGCGCTCTGGCCATTCTCGCCCCGCTCGGCGGCGTGGAAACGCTCGAAGCGGTAGTCGATCAGGGTGTTCAGGTTTTCATCGGCAACCAGATAGACGTCACCGCCGTCACCGCCGTCACCGCCATCCGGGCCACCGTTCGGGATGTACTTCTCGCGGCGGAAGCTCACACAACCGTTACCACCGTCACCGGCATCGACTCGAATCTGGACTTCATCAACAAACTTCATAGGTAACCGTCACCTTAATTCGAAAAACCGATACGCAATTATAGTGATACGGGCCCCTTCGGGCGAGGCGCATCTGGCCGATGAGGCCCGTCTGCGCCGGCTCATCCGCGTGCCGTTTTTTCGTCAAACTCATCAGAAAAACAAAAGCCCCGCCAGGTTGGCGGGGCTTCGGATCCTTGCGGTCCGTAATTACTCAGCAACGATGCTGACGTACTTACGATTCTGCGGACCTTTAACTTCGAACTGCACTTTACCGTTCGCGGTAGCGAACAGAGTGTGGTCCTTGCCCAGACCAACGTTCTCACCAGCGTGGAACTTGGTGCCGCGCTGACGAACGATGATGCTGCCAGCCAGAACTGTTTCGCCGCCGAAACGCTTCACGCCCAGGCGTTTAGCTTCAGAATCGCGACCGTTGCGGGATGAACCGCCAGCTTTTTTGTGTGCCATCTATCGGACTCCTCTAATTAAGCGCTGATGCCAGTGATTTTGACTTCAGTGAACCACTGACGGTGGCCCGCTTGCTTACGGTGGTGCTTACGACGACGGAACTTGACGATAGTCACTTTCTCGCCACGGCCGTGAGCCACAACTTCAGCTACAACCTTGCCACCTTCAACGAAAGGAGCACCTACTTTGAAAGTGTCGCCTGCAGCAACCATCAGCACTTCGTTGAAGTCGATGGTAGCGCCAGTCTCAACGTTCAGCTTTTCCAGACGAACGATTTGACCTTCGGCCACACGGTGTTGTTTTCCGCCGCTTTGGAATACCGCGTACATTTGATTAACTCCGTAAAGGCGTGTCTTTTGCTCAAGGCCAGACACGCGCAAAAACCTATAACAATGGGCGGGCATTCTACGCAGAACGATTTGCCGAGGCAAGGCCAATTTAGCAAAAAGTTTATTTTGTGCGCATATCTGCCGCCGTGAATAAACGCCTAACTGTAACCCATTGTGAAATCGTGTAGAATCCCCGCCATTGCTAAAAACGCAGTAAATGCTGCCGTCACGTTACGAGACTTATGGACCAACAGACTATCCGTGCGCTCTGTGCCGCCGACATGACGGCGGTCAATGAACTGATCCTGGCGAGGCTCCAGTCCGATGTCAGCCTGATCAACCAGCTGGGTTTCTATATTGTCAGTGCCGGCGGCAAACGGATGCGCCCCATGCTGACCGTGATGGCCGCCCGCGCCCTGGGCTACGAGGGTGAAGACCACCTGAAACTGGCCGCCATCATCGAATTCATCCACACCTCCACCCTGCTTCACGACGACGTGGTCGACGAGTCCGACCTGCGCCGCGGCCGGGAGACCGCCAACGCCCTGTTCGGCAATGCCGCCAGCGTCCTGGTGGGCGACTATCTCTACAGCCGCTCCTTCCAGATGATGAGCGAGCTCTCCAATCTGAAGGTGATGGAGATCCTGTCGGATGCCACCAACACCATCGCCGAAGGGGAAGTGCTGCAGTTGATGAACTGCAACGATCCGGACACCACGGAAGAGAGCTACATGACGGTCATCTACTGCAAGACCGCCAAGCTGTTCGAGGCCGCCACCCGCCTCGCCGCCGTGCTGACCCATCAGCCCGCCCCCATCGAACAGGCCATGACCGACTACGGCAAGTATCTTGGCACCGCCTTCCAGATCATCGACGACGTCATGGACTACTGCTCCCAGAGCGACGAGATGGGCAAGAACGTGGGCGACGATCTGGCCGAGGGCAAGCCGACCCTGCCGCTGCTGCGCGCCATGGAAGTGGGTACCCCGGAAGAGCGCCAGCTGGTGCGCGACGCCATCGAGCACCGCAACGGCATGGATCACCTGGAGCGCATCCTGGCCATCCTGGATCGCACCGGCGCCCTGGAGTACTCCCGCGAGCGGGCCCGGGAAGAGGCCGACAGGGCCATCGCCGCCATCGCCATCCTGCCGGATTCGCAGCACAAGCAGGCCCTGGCCACTCTGGCCCACATGGCGGTACAACGCAGCGCCTGAGTCGAGTTGCGCATCCATGAAAAAAGAGGCCATTGGCCTCTTTTTTCATGCTCTATCGTCGGGGCGGCTAGTGGCCCAGCACCCAGAGGATGACGGCCCCCGCCACCACCAGACAGCCGCCGATGCGGCGCAACTGTTCAGGCGGCTGATCGCTCAGCAGCCGCAGCATCTGCTGCCAGGCCTTGGGCACCAGCAAGGGGCCAAGCCCTTCGAACAACAGCAACAAGCCCAGACCCATCAGGATGGATGTCAGCATCCCTCCTCCTCATGAAATAGCCTCACCATGGAAAAGGGCCTGAATGCTCAGGCCCTTTGCGATCACCACTCGGTGCTTACTGATTGTCACCGTGCGGCGACTTGAGGTAGCGGAAGAACTCGCTGTCCGGCTTCAACACCATCAGGTCGTTGCCACCGGCAAAGCTCTTGCGATAGGCCTCCATGCTGCGCACGAAGCTGAAGAACTCCGGGTCCTTCTTGTAGCTGTCGGCGTAGATCCTGGCGGCCTCGGCATCCCCTTCACCGCGCAGCTGGCGGGCGTTGCTCTCGGCATCCGCGATCATGACGGTCACCTTGCGGTCGATGTCGGCGCGCAGTATCTCGGCCTGCTCGCGGCCCTGTGAACGGTGTTCACGGGCGACTGCGGTCCGCTCGGCCCGCATCCGCTGATAAATGGAGCTGGAGACTTCCACCGGCAGGTTGATCTGCTTGATGCGCACATCCACTACCTTGATGCCGAGCTCGGAGGAGCGAGCCATCTTCATCAGGGCATCTTCCATCACGGTACTGCGCTCGCCGGAGACGATGTCCTTGATGGTGCGGTTACCGATCTCGGAACGCAGACCGTTGTTGATCTTGCGCTTGAGCAGGTCTTCGGCCTGGATCTTGTTGCCACCGCCGGTCGCCAGGTAATACTTGGAGAAGTCCTCGATCTTCCACTTCACGTAGGAGTCGATGATGAGGTCTTTCTTCTCGGAAGTGACGAAGCGGTCCGCCTGGCCTTCCAGGGTCTGGATGCGGGCATCCATCTTGCGCACCTGGTCGATGAGCGGCACCTTGAAGTGCAGGCCCGGTTCATAGAGTCGCGGCTCACCGGAGTCGACCCGCTTCACCTTGCCAAACTGCACCACTATGCCTTTCTGGCCTTCATCGACGATGAAGACGGAAGAGAAGCAGACCATGGCGGCCACAGCGATGACACCAATAGCTATTTTCTTCATCTATCAGTTTCTCCCTGAGCTGAAACGGTCACCGCCACGGAGCGGGGTCGGCGTGGAGTTGGCCCCTTCGTTGGACGGCGGGGTCGGCTCGACTGCCGGGGTGCCGGCCGGACGCGCCGGTTGCACGGCATTGGCCTTGCCAGAGAGCTTGTCGAGCGGCAGATAGATCATGCTGTTGTTGCCGGCCGGCATGTCCACCACCACCTTGCTGGTCTGTTGATACAGCTCTTCCATGGTTTCCAGGTAGATACGATCACGGGTCAGCTCGGGGGCAGCCTGATACTGGGGCAGCAGCTCGTTGAAGCGGGCCACTTCACCCTGGGCCTTCAGCACGATCTGGGACTTGTAGGCTTCGGCCTCCTGCTCCAGACGCTTGACCTGGCCGCGGGCCTTCGGCTCCACTTCGCGGGCATAGGCTTCCGCTTCACGGATGAAACGCTGTTCATCTTCCTGGGCGGAGATGGCGTCATCGAAGGCGTCCTTCACCTCTTCCGGCGGACGCGCCGGCAGGAAGTTGACGTCGACGATCTGCAGGCCCATGTGATAGGGCTCGATGATGCTGTCGATCACCTGCCAGGTCTCCTGGCGCACCTTCTCACGGCCGGTGGTCAGCACGTCGTCCATCCGGGTGTGGCCCACCACGTAGCGCAGGGCGCTGTCGGTGGCCTGACTCAGGCTCTCGTCGGCGTTGGTCACGCTGAACAGGTACTGCTCGGGATCGACCACGCGATACTGCACGTCCATCTCGACCCGCACCACGTTCTCGTCCTGGGTCAGCATGAAACCGGAGGCCGGCAGGGAACGGACGGACTCCACGTCCACCGGAATCACTCGATCAATGAAGGTAGGCTTCCAGCGCAGGCCCGGATCCACGTTGTGGGAGTACTCGCCAAAGCGCAGCACCACTCCCCGCTCTGCTTCGCGAATGGTGTAGAAGCCGCTGACGACCCACACCACCACGGCCACCACCAGCGCGATGGAGAGGCCAAATTTGCCCACGTCACCACCACCGGATTTGCCGCCACCGAGCAGGCCGCCGAAACGACGGCTCACCTTGCGCAGCATCTCGTCCAGATCAGGGGGCCCCTGATTCTTGCCGTTGTTCCCCCAGGGGTCACGGTCTTTGCCATTGTTACCAGGCTCATTCCAAGCCATCAGCGTCTCCATTAATACATGCGGATGGATATCATCTCTATCGGGCCACAGAGGGCGATGAAATCAGCAAACCATTTATGTTCATCGACCCATCAATGCCTGATAAAGCGTTGTAAACTCTCACCTTCTTGTTTCATGAGGCGGTTCCAGTCGGCCAGTTGCAGGCGCACCTCCAGGACAAAATCCCCCTCCTCGCTGAAACCTTCCTGCTCGATGCCCTTGAGCCGATAGAGCGCACTGCGCAATCTCGCGGCCGACGGCGGCAACTGCAGGGTGTGATGGACCATGGAGCCGGCCAGCAGTTCGGTCAGGGCCTGGAACAGGCATTCGCTGCCTTCCCCGGTCTGGGCCGACAGCCAGACCCGCACCGGACGCCCTGCCTCATCCCGCTCAAGACCGGCCGGGCGATCGCTCAGCTTGTCGATCTTGTTGCAGATCATCAGCTGGGGACGGTCGTCCGCCTCGATCTCGGCCAGGACTCGCTGGACCGAGTCGATATTCTCCTGCATCTGCTCATCGGCGCAGTCCACTACGTGCAGCAGCAGGTCCGCCTCGCGGGTCTCCTGCAGCGTCGCCTTGAAGGCCGCGACCAGATCATGGGGCAAGTGCCGAATAAATCCAACTGTATCCGCCAGGATCACATCACCCACATCCTGGATCACCAATTTACGCAGGGTGGGATCCAGGGTTGCGAACAATTGGTCGGCAGCATACACGCTGGCATCTGTAAGTTGGTTGAACAAAGTGGATTTTCCGGCGTTGGTGTAACCCACCAGCGAAACGGTCGGCACTTCGTTGCGGTTGCGGGCGCGTCGTCCCTGTTCCCGCTGCTTGGCCACCTTGTCGAGTCGGCGCAGAATCGCCTTGATGCGCTCGCGCAGCAGGCGGCGGTCGGTTTCAAGCTGGGTTTCACCCGGGCCGCGCAGACCGATCCCGCCCTTCTGTCGTTCGAGGTGGGTCCAGCCTCGCACCAGGCGAGTGGAAAGATGGCGCAACTGGGCCAGTTCGACCTGCAACTTGCCTTCGTGAGTGCGGGCGCGCTGGGCGAAGATATCGAGGATCAGGCCGGTCCTGTCCACCACCCGGCACTGGAACAGACGCTCCAGGTTGCGTTCCTGGGCGGGGGTCAGGGCATGGTTGAAGATGACCACATCCGCATCCAGCATCTGGACCTGGGACGCGATCTCTTCTGCCTTGCCACTGCCGACAAAAAATTTGGCGCTGGGTGCACTGCGACTGGTGGTGATCACCGCCAGCGCATTGACCCCGGCCGAGCTCACCAGCATCTTGAGCTCGTCCAGATCCTCCCGCTCCCCCTCATCGCTGAAGTTGACATGTACCAGAACGGCCTGTTCACCAGCTTCGTAACGGTCAAACAAGCGCTTGCTCCTTGACAGGTATCATGATGGATCTGAGTTGGCGAGTGAGCTCGCCGCGGGATATCACGCCTCGGCTTCACCCTGCTCTTCACCGGCGGCGCCCTGGGCGTGCTGGTGGTGGTTGACGGCACGGGCCGGCACCACGGTGGAAATGGCGTGCTTGTAGACCATCTGGCTCACGGTGTTCTTCAGCAGAATGACAAACTGGTCAAACGATTCGATCTGACCCTGCAGTTTGATGCCGTTCACCAAATAGATAGAAACAGGAATCCGCTCACGGCGCAGCGCATTCAAAAACGGGTCTTGGAGAGATTGCCCCTTAGCCATCTTTCTTTTCCTTATAGTTTGTTGTTTTTAAACACCGGATATTCAATATAACAACCTGATTATACAGGAGTGTCAAGCCGGACCAGCTCGGGCGACGACCCTTGCCAGATTGTCAGACTCACCAGATTCCAACCAGGTCACATCAGACCAACCGCGCAACCAGGTCATCTGACGCTTGGCCAACTGGCGGGTGGCAACAATGCCGCGATAGCGCATCTCATCATACTCTACTTCCCCCGCCAGGTAGTCCCACATTTGGCGGTAGCCCACACAGCGGATGGAGGGAAGATCCGGGGTGAGATCCCCCCGCTCGTACAGCGCCCTCACCTCCTGCTCGAAACCGCTCTGCAGCATCTTGTCGAAACGCTGTTCGATGCGCTGGTGCAGCACGGCGCGATCCTTCGGGGCGATGGCAAACTGTGCCACCCGGTAGGGCAGCCCCTCCCCCTGCACCCGGGTCAGCTCGGTGAGGGTCTTGCCGCTGATGCGGTACACCTCGAGCGCCCGACTGAGCCGCTGTGGGTCATTGGGGTGGATGCGGGCCCCCGCCACCGGATCGATGCGCACCAGCTCGTCGTGGAGCGCCTGCCAGCCGAGGCGGGCCGCCTCCTCCTCGATGCCGGCCCGCACGGTCGGATCGGCTGACGGCAGCGGAGAAAGTCCCTCCAGCAACGCCTTGAAGTAGAGCATGGTGCCGCCCACCAGCAGCGGAATGCGGCCGCGGTCGGCGATCTCTTTCATCTCCCGCAGCGCATCGCGGCAAAAATCCGCCGCCGAATAGCTCACGGCGGGATCCAGGATGTCGATCAGCCGGTGCGGCGCCAGGGCCAGCTCGGCGGCGCTCGGTTTGGCGGTGCCGATATCCATGCCGCGATAGATGAGCGCGGAGTCCACGCTGATGATGTCGCAGGGCAGCGCCTGGCACAGTTCGATGGCGAGATCCGTCTTGCCGGAGGCCGTGGGCCCCATCAGAAAAATTGCAGTCGGCAAGTCAGCCACGTGAAACACTCCCCTGGCACGGTCGCCCCATCGAAGGCGCACCGGCAAAAAACTGGTCAATAAATGCAAGCGACGGCGGGCTAATCCTCAATCGCCTTCGGTAAAGGCGGCCAGCACGCTCGCCAGCGACAGCGGGCGCACCAGGCGCACGTCTGCCAGTTGGTCACTGAAATCGGCAACAAGTTCCGTCAGCAGCCGGTTGGCGGTGGCAAAATCGTATATTTTATCGGCACTTATGCCTTGCTCCACCAGCCATTGGCATAGTACCCCAGCCTGCTCGCCGGCATCACTGTCAGATCCGCTCTCGATCAATTGCAGCAATTCGGGTAAGAGGCGCACCAGATCGGTCTGGCGCAGCAGGGCGGGCACCCGAGTCAGGATCATGGTGTCGCGTCCGCCGCTTTTCAACTCCAGCCCCATGCGTTTGAGCAGGCGCTCCCGCGCCTCCACCAGGGCGACGAGGTGTTTCGGCAGCTTGAAGGAGACCGGCAGCAGCAGAGGCTGGGCTGCCAGCCCCTGGCCCCAGGCGTCCAGCAACCAGTGGCGCAGCAGCAGGCGCTCCGCCCGTACCAGGGAGAGCAGCGCCAGCTGGCCGCTGCGTTCCAGCAGCAGATAGGCCTGTTCCACTAGGGTCAGGGCGCACCACTCCCCAGAGCGTGCGGCCACGGGAGACATAGCGGGGCTCTCGGTTCCGGACAGGGGTTCCGGTGTCGCCACTTCCGGCAGGGTGGTGAGCAGGGCTCCCATGCTCCGCATCGCCGCCCGACTCGGGGGCTCGGGGGGCTGGTAGTTTCCGCCTCTGCCGCCACCGCCTTCCCGCACGGCGCCCTCGTCCCTCGTCTGGGCGGGGGCCCGGTAACTGTGCTCGGCGCCATACCACTCGGTGCGCGGCGCCTGACCGGGATAAGTGACCTCCGGGCTGCCAGGCAGCTCGACCAGGGTTTCGGCCAGCGGCTCCTCGGTGGCCGCGCCGACCCCTTCACGGCGCAGGGCGGTAAAGAGCGCCTGGAAGATGAAGTCGTGGATGAGGCGCGCCTGATGGAAGCGCACCTCGTGCTTGGCGGGGTGGACGTTCACGTCCACCTGACGGGGATCCAGCTCGATGTAGAGCACATAGGATGCGAACCGGTCGGCCGGCAGCAGTTCGTCATAGGCCTGCCGGATGGCGTGGTTGATGAGCTTGTCGCGCATCATGCGGCCGTTGACATAGGTGTATTGCAGATCGTTTTGCGGCCTGGCGCCGGCGGGCGTGGCCAGCCAGCCCCAGAGCCGCACGTCGCTATGTTCGCTAGACACCGCCAGGGCGTGGTGCATGAAGGGAGATCCGCAGACGGCGGCGAGCCGGCGCTCCTGCTCCGCCACCGTGTTCGCGGCCTTGTACTGGCGCACCACCTTGCCGTTGTGGCGCAGGATCAGGGTGACGTCGAAACGGGAGAGCGCGATGCGCCGCACCAGCTCGTCGATGTGGGCAAACTCGGTCTTTTCGCTGCGCATGAACTTGCGCCGCGCCGGGGTGTTGAAGAAGAGGTCCACCACCTCCACAGTGGTGCCCACCGGGTGGGCCGCCGGCTTGACGGTGACGCTCATCTCGCGCCCTTCCGCCTGGGCCTGCCAGGCTTCGGCCTGCTCCGCCGTGCGGGAGGTAAAGGTGAGGCGAGCCACCGAGCTGATGGAGGCGAGCGCCTCGCCGCGAAACCCCAGGCTGTTGATCCCTTCCAGATCGTCCAGGGTGGCGACCTTGGAGGTGGCGTGGCGCGACAGCGCCAGCACCAGCTCATCCCTGGCGACGCCACAGCCGTTGTCACGGATGCGGATGAGCTTGGCGCCCCCCTTGTCGATGTCGATCTCGACCCGGTCGGCCCCCGCATCCAGGCTGTTCTCCACCAGCTCCTTCACCACGGAGGAGGGCCGCTCCACCACCTCACCGGCAGCAATCTGGTTGGCCAGAATCGGCGGCAATATACGGATTGGCATCGCGTACTCCTGAAGGTTGAGGGTGTGAGGGGATGGGCTTGACACCATGAACATTCGCCGCATCCGTCCTTGCCACCGGCAGAGGGACGGGCGCGGCGTTCATCCGGCACTAGTCCTGCGGGATGTAGAGCACCTGCCCTATCTGGATTTCCCGTGACTTGAGCTTGTTGATCTCCACCAGCCGCGCCTGGCTCACCCCGTGCTTCTCGGCGAGGCGGGAGAGGCTCTGGCCGCGGGTGACCACGTGGCGGATCATCCTGGACTTGTCGTTGCTCTGCACGCTGCTGACCGGGGCGCTCGGCTCCTTCGCCGCCACCTTGTAGGGCTTGATCACCCCGGCGCCGGAGGCGCTGCCGACGCTGCTGACCGGGGCACCGCCGTCGCCGACGCGATACGGCTCGGTCGCCGGCATCCGGTTGGTCACCACCTGCTGCACCGGTTGTGTCGCCGGTTTGCTGGCGGCCACGGGCCTGCTCGCGGGGGCAGGACGACTCGTCGCCTGCTTGCTGGCCACCTGTTGTCCCTTGCCGGTCAGCATGGGGCCCTTGGTCGGATGGCTGCGGTAATAGGCGCGGATCCCCTCGAAGATGGCGCGGGCCAGCTGATCCTGATAGCTGGCGGTGGCCAGCAGCTTCTCTTCCGCGTGGTTGGAGATGAAGCCCGTCTCCACCAGCACCGAGGGAATGTCCGGCGCCTTCAGCACCGCCAGACTGGCGTGCTCCGGCGCCTTCTTGTGCAACCGGGCCACCCTGCCCATGGAGCGCAGGATCTGGCGGCTCACCTCATAACCTTCGGCCCTGGACTTGTCCATGGAGAGATCCAGGAAGGTCTGTGCCAGATAGGGGTTGGGATCGGATTCGGCCAATACCTTGCCGACGCCGCCGAGCAGTTCCCCCTGCTTCTCCTGCTTCTCGAGCCAGCTGCCCATCTCGCGGTTGGCACGGTTGGTCGACAGCACCCACACGGACGCGCCGCGGGGCGTCGAGTTGTGGAAGCTGTCGGCGTGCACCGACACCAGCAGATCCGCCTTGGCCTTGCGGGCGATCTCGGAGCGCTTGTTCAGGTCGACGAAGTAGTCGCCGCGCCGGGTCAGCACGGCACGCATGCCGGGCTCGCGATCGATGAGGGCCGCCAGCTTCTGCGACACCGACAGGGTCACCCGCTTCTCGTAGGTGCGGCGCGGGCCGATGGAGCCCGGGTCTTCCCCGCCGTGGCCGGGATCGATGGCGATGACGATGGCCTTGCCCTGTCCCCCGACGGGCGCGGGTTGTGCCGTGGCGCTGCCCTTCTCTTCGTAGGGCAGATCGATCACCAGCCGGTGGCCATAGGGACCAGCCGGCGCCAGCGGGAAGACCACTGGCTTGATGGAAGAGCTGAGATCCAGCACCAGGCGCAGGCTGCCTTGTTCAAGGGGCGTGCTCTCGCGGATCTTGCGCACCAGCTCGCTCTTGTTCTCGATGCGGGCCAGGTTGGCGGCATTGCTGGCGCCCTTCAGGTCGATCACCAGGCGGCTCGGGCCGGTCAGGGTGAAGTAGTTGAAATTGGGGGCACTGCTCATGTCGAGCACCACCCGGGTGTTGTCCGGCGACGGCCATACCCGCACACTCTTGAGCTGATTCGCCCAGGTGGGTAAGGCCATCAAGGAGAGAACAAAGACAAGGATCAAGCGCACTGAGATGACAACCGTTCCAGAATGGCTTCGCCGATAGCAGTGCGGGCCGCGATCTGGGCCTCGCGCTGCTCGTTAACATAGGTCAGGGTGATCTCGAGATCCGGGGCGGGCAGCCAGCCCTCCCCTTTCTCCGGCCACTCCACCAGGCAGAGGGTATCGGCGCCGAAGTAGTCGCGAATACCCATGAACTCCAGCTCTTCCGGGTCGGCCAGTCGATAGAGATCGAAGTGATAGACCTGCCACCTGGCCAGTTCATAGGGCTCCACCAGGGTATAGGTCGGACTCTTGACCTTGCCTTGATGGCCGAGCCCCTGCACCCAGCCTCGGGTCAGGGTGGTTTTGCCGGCCCCGAGGGCGCCGTGCAGAAAGACCGTGGTCGCCTGCTGGCACGCCTGCGCCAGCCGGCCGCCCAGGGCCACTGTTGCTGCCTCGTCCGGCAGTGTCATCATCAACGTTTTTGCCATGTTCTTCTTTTAACTTGTTACTGTGTCGGATTGACCAGACGGCGGATCCAGGGCAGCAGATCCGATGCCAGCATGCCCCTCTCCCCCTCGGCCGCAGCCAGGTCGGCCGCCTCGCCGTGGATCACGGCCCCGAGTCGGGCGGCCATCCCCGCAGGCCAGCCCTGGGCCAGGAGGGCGGCGATTATACCAGACAAGAGGTCGCCCATGCCGCCGCTGGCCATGCCCGGATTGCCCTCGTCGCAGAGGGCGATGGTCGGGCCATCGCAGATGAGCGACCCGGCCCCCTTGAGCAGCACCACGCCACCGTAGCGCCGCTGCAGCCGCGAAACGGCGGCGAAACGATCCGCCTCGACCTCGTCGATGGTGCAGCCCAGCAGGCGGGCGGCCTCCCCGGGGTGGGGGGTAAGCACCCAATTATCCCGATGACGGGGGGCCTGCGCCAGCCAATTCAATCCATCGGCGTCCAATACCAGTGGCTCCGGGGCCGCGAGGCGGTGCTCGAACCGGGCCCGGGCCCACTCATCCTGACCGAGTCCGGGCCCCAGCACATGCACCGAGGCCCAGGCCTCGTCCATGCCGGCCGGGCACCCCATCAGCTCGGGCTGTACCAGGCTGGCAGGGGGGGCGTCCGGATGCTGGCACAGGCGCACCAGGCCCGCCCCCGCCCGCAGGCAGGCCTGACCCGCCAGCAAGATGGCTCCCTGCATCCCCAGGTTGCCGCCCGTCAGCAGCACCCGGCCGCAGCGTCCCTTGTGGGCCGAGCGCGCACGCGGAACCAAGAGTCCCTTGAGGCGGGGATAATCGATCCGCTCGGCGGCGGGGATGACACCATCCTCGGGCCCCACCCCCAGGGGATCCCAGTCGAGGTGGCCGACCCCGTCCACCCCCTCCGCGGTGAGCATGCCCTGCTTGATGCCGATGAAGGTGAGGGTGCGGGTGGCGTACACCAGGGCGCCCATGGCGCGACCTGTATCGGCATTGAGCCCGGAGGGCAGATCCACCGCCAACACGGGAACCCCCAGGCCGTTGATGGTTGCGACAGCCTTTGTCATGGAAGGGGAGAGGGGGAGCTGGACACCGGTGCCGAGCAGCGCGTCTATCACCAACTCCGGCAACGGCAGTGCCGAGTGTGCCAGCTCATCGGCCATCATCACGCTGCCTCCCGAGGCCAGCCACTCCTCGGCGGCCCGCCTGGCGTCCCCCTTGAGCAGGCCGGGGGCCCGGGCGGCGATTACCAGGGGCTCGAGGCCGAGGCGCCTGGCGAGGCGGGCCAGCACATAGCCATCCCCGCCGTTGTTGCCCGGGCCGACGAAGATCCACCAGCGGCTGCTCTCGGGCCAATGATGACGGGCATAGTTGCACAGGGCGGCCCCCGCCCGCTCCATCAGAACATAGAGGGGCAGCCCCTCGCGCTCGGCCCAGCGCCGCTCCAGGCGGCGGATCTGTTCGGCCCGCCACAGGGGTTGTGCTAGACTGTCGCCCTCTTTCCTGCGGATAGCGTCCTCGAACACCTGTACCATGACGGCCCCCAAGCTTCATCATCCCATGACCCGGCAACTGGCACGCCATATTGCCACCCTGCGCCTGCCACAGCCCTGTCGGCAGAGGGGCAACGCAGCATGACGGCCGCCGAACTCGTACAGCTGGCCCACGATATCAAGCTCTGGGCACGGGAGCTAGGATTTGACCAGGTCGGCATCACAGACACGGATCTCGCCCTGGAGGAGCCCAGACTGCAGGCCTGGCTGGACGCCGGCCACCACGGCACCATGGACTACATGGCGCGCCACGGCATGATGCGGGCCCGCCCCCACGAGCTGCTGCCGGGCACCCTGCGGGTGCTGTCGGTGCGGATGAATTACCTCCCGTTCGAGGCGGGCTTCGCCGCCACCCTGCGCGACCCCACGCTCGGCTATATCAGCCGCTACGCCCTCGGCCGCGACTACCACAAGGTGCTGCGCAACCGGCTCAAGCAGCTGGGGGAGCGCATCGAGCGGCGCTGCGAGGCGCTGTTGCAAGGTTCACAGGAGACCCTGGGCGAGTGGCGCCCCTTCGTCGATTCCGCTCCCATCCTGGAGCGCCCGCTGGCGGCCAAGGCGGGGCTCGGCTGGGTGGGCAAGCACTCGCTGCTGCTCAACGAGTCGGCCGGTTCCTTCTTCTTCCTGGGGGAGCTGCTGGTCGGCCTGCCGCTGCCCCTGGACGCCCCGGTGGAGAAGGAGCAGTGCGGCAAGTGCGTGGCCTGCATCAACATCTGCCCGACCGGTGCCATCATCGCCCCCTATGTGGTGGACGGCCGTCGCTGCATCTCCTATCTCACCATCGAGAACGACGGCCCCATCCCCGAGGAGTTCAGGCCGCTGATGGGCAACCGCATCTATGGCTGCGACGACTGCCAGCTCATCTGCCCCTGGAACCGCTATGCGGATGCGAGCCCAGAGCCCGACTTCAGCCCGCGCCCCACTCTGCACCGCCCGCCCCTGCTTGATCTGTGGGGCTGGAGCGAGAGCGATTTTCTCAAGCACACCGAGGGCAGCCCGATCCGCCGCATCGGCTACCGGCGCTGGCGCCGCAACCTGGCGGTGGCTCTTGGCAACGGTCCCGCCAGCCCGCAGGTCATCGAAGCCCTGCAGCAGGCGCTCGGCGAGGCCGAGCCCATGGTGGCCGAACATATCGAGTGGGCGCTGGCGACCCTGGCCAACCGCCAGCAGGAAGACCACAAGAAGACCCGCCTGCTGATCCGCTGCATCGAAAAAGGTCTGCCGGATCACGCATAGGCGATCTGGCCCTTGCCGGATCGCAGGCATTTTTTCATGCTCTGCCGACCATTGACCATCGGCACAATAAAAGGAAGATTCGGATGCAGATGTTGGGAGTAGATATTGGCGGATCCGGGATCAAGGGCTGCCTGGTCGACACCGAGACCGGGGAGCTGATTGGCGAGCGCCACCGCATCGCCACGCCGCAACCGGCCACCCCGGCCGCCGTGGCGCACACCCTCAAGGCGCTGGTCGAGCATTTCCAGTGGAAGGGCCCGGTGGGATGCGGCTTTCCCGCCACCATCCACAACGGCATCGCCAAGAACGCCTCCAACATCGACAAGAGCTGGATCGAGACCGATGCCGCCCACCTGTTCGCCGACGTGACCGGCCTGCCTTGCTATGTCCTGAACGACGCCGATGCGGCGGGCCTCGCCGAGATGCGCTTTGGCACCGGGCGGGATCGTCAGGGGGTGATCATCCTCATCACTGTGGGCACCGGCATCGGCACCGCGGTCTTCGTCAACGGCCAACTGCTGCCCAACACCGAGCTGGGCCACCTCATCCTGGAAGGCATGGTGGCCGAGCACTACTGCTCCGACGCCGTGCGCAAGCGCGAGGATCTCTCCTGGAACCGCTGGGGCAAGCGCTTCAACAAGTACCTGGCCCGCCTGGAATTCCTCTTCTCCCCCGACCTCTTCATCCTGGGAGGCGGCAGCGCCGCCAAGCTCGACAAGTTCATCGACCGAATCGAGACCCGGGCCCCCCTGGTGGCGGCGGCAAACCTCAACCAGGCCGGCATCATAGGAGCCGCCCTCTACGGCGCGGCCCGGCAGAAGGGCTGATCCCTCCCCGTCATGCCCCCGACAGATCCGGCCCCTGTCGGGTCCCTTGGTTCAGATGTCGTCGAGCCGATGAGCCCCGTGCACCAGCCGGGTCAACCGGGATCGCGCCATCGAGGCCAGGGCCTTCAGCAGTGCCCCCGTGTCAGGCGTGGGGCACTCCCGGGCAAGGCGCTCCAGCTCGGCGATGAGCCTCTCCTCCTGCTGCGACACCAGGGCCACTATCTCCTCCGGCTGAGTGCCGGCCGCCAGCGCCAGGCGCTCGCACTCCGCCAGCAGATCCTCGCCGAATCCCTGATCCAGCCAGGTCTCCTTGACCGCCTTCCCCATCTGCTCGCGATAGTCGTGCAGATGGGCCGCCGCCGCGTCTTCCCGTCCCTGCAGATAGGCCAGCAGCATCCGGCTGCGCTCCCCGTCCACCCTGGGGATCTGGCGCCCGTAGCTGAGCCCCTGCTGATGATGAAGCTGCTCGAGATAGAGCATCAGGTCCTTGATCTGTTGAAATCGCATCTCTCCCTCCTCCTGGCATCCACCTTCTGCCAGTATAAGGAGGTGGCGCCTGGTCCCGACCGAAAAATGGTTATTTATTGTTCTGCATCAAGGGGATGGTGAAGAAAAAAAGCCGCGGGATGCGCGGTGGGCGAGAGGCGGCGCCGGGGGGGCGAGGAGTCGGTCTACCACAGGCGGGCTCCGAGAGAAGCATCGAATAGACAAGTTGTGGTTAATTTTCCAGGTTATATTCGGTCATGAATCATCAAGTCAGAATCTGATCTTGAGACTCCCGATCCCCCCTCGCCGCCATAGTCGGTGGACGGAAATCCTTATCCATTTTTTAGACGTCTAGACGTAAAAACATACGTTGACACAGCCATCCGGACATCTTAGCATCATCCTCCATGATGACAGAGCTACCCAGTGAAACCTCTGCCCAATTTACCCGCCTGTAGCGCCCTGTGCTTTAAGGCTGTTAGCACGGAAGAATCCATGATTAAGTTGATCGGTCTCAACAAAGTCTACGGTAAAGGCAGTGATGCCGTGCACGCCCTGCGTGACGTGAGCCTGCATGTGCCGCAAGGCAAGATCTTCGGGGTGATCGGTGCCTCCGGTGCCGGCAAGAGCACCCTCATTCGTTGCGTCAACCTGCTGGAGCGCCCCACCGAGGGCCAGGTCATCGTCGATGGCCAGGATCTGGTCGCCCTGAGCGAGCGGGATCTGACCCAGGCCCGCCGCCAGATCGGCATGATCTTCCAGCACTTCAACCTGCTGGCCTCCCGCACCGTCTCCGCCAACATCGCCTTCCCCCTGGAGCTCGCGGGCTGGAGCAAGGCGCAGATCCAGAGCCGGGTCAGCGAACTGCTGGCCCTGGTCGGGCTGGAAGCCCGCGCCCATGCCTATCCGTCCGAGCTCTCCGGCGGCCAGAAGCAGCGCGTCGCCATCGCCCGCGCCCTGGCGCCGGCGCCCAAGGTGCTGTTGTGCGACGAGGCCACTTCGGCCCTGGACCCGCAGACCACCCGCTCCATCCTGAGCCTGCTCAAGGAGATCAACGTCAAGCTGGGGCTCACCATACTGCTCATCACCCACGAGATGGACGTGGTGAAGGGGATCTGTGACGAAGTGGCCATCATCAGCGACGGCCGCCTGATCGAGCAGGGCGAGGTCGCCTGGTTCTTCAGCAACGCCAAGACCCAGCTGGCTCGGGATTTCATCCACTCAACCATCCACCTGGAAGTACCCCAGGAGTATCAGGAGCGGATGAGTGCGGAGCGTGTGCCCGGCAGCTACCCATTGGTCAAGCTGGGTTTCACCGGTGCCACCGTCGATTCGCCGCTGATTTCCGAGGTGAGCCGCCGTTTCAACATCGACATCAGCATACTGAGTGCGGACATCGAATACGCTGGCGGCGTCAAGTTCGGCTTCCTGCTGGCCGAGCTGTTCGGGGACGAGGCTCAGTGCGAGGCGTCCCAGCAGTTCTTCATCGACAACCACATTCAGCTGGAGGTAATGGGCTATGTCCGAAGCAATGACTAATCTGCTGCGCCCCATCCTCGGCGACTCAGCCATCCTATCCAGCTGGAGGTAATGACTCATGTCCGAAGCAATGATTAATCTGCTGGTCTCGGCCCTCGGCGACACCCTGATCATGGTGTTTGCCTCCGCCCTGTTCGGCTGCCTGCTCGGCCTGCCGCTCGGCGTGGCGCTGCACGTGACCAAGGCGGGCCAGATCCTGGCCAATCCGCTGCTCAACAAGGTCCTGGGCGTCATCGTCAACGTAGGACGCTCCGTGCCCTTCATCATCCTGCTGGTGGCCATCATACCGCTGACCCGATTCATCGTCGGCACCAGTATCGGCACCATAGCCGCCATAGTGCCGCTGACCGTCGGCTGCATCCCCTTCATCGCCCGTCTGGTGGAAGGGGCCCTGATGGAGGTGCCGGACGGCCTGCTGGAGGCGGCCAAGGCCATGGGGGCCAAGCCCCTGCAAATCATCGCCAAGGTGCTGCTGCCCGAGGCCCTGCCGGGGATCCTCAACAGCATCATCATCACCCTCGTCACCCTGGTGAACTACTCCGCCATGGCCGGCGCCATCGGGGGGGGAGGCCTGGGGGATGTGGGCATTCGCTACGGCTATCAGCGTTTCGATCCCACCGTCATGCTGGTCACCGTGGTCATTCTGGTGGTGCTGGTTCAACTCATCCAGAGCGCGGGTGAGCGCCTGGTCAAACAATGTGATCATCGTTAATCGTCGATTTCTGACAGGAGGTTTTTATGAAATTGGGTATTAAATCCGCGGCAGCCGCGCTGCTGGCAACCCTGGTACTGGTCGGCTGCGGCCAGAAGGAAGAGAACAAGACCCTGAAGGTGGGCGCCATCGCCGGCCCCGAGACCGAGCTGGTGGAGACCGCGGCCAAGGTGGCCAAGGAGAAATACGGTCTGACCGTCGAAGTGGTCACCTTCTCCGACTACGTCACCCCGAACGTGGCCCTGAACGACGGCAGCGTCGACGTCAACGCCTTCCAGCACAAGCCTTACCTGGACGCCCAGATCCGTGATCGCGGCTTCAAGCTGGTGCCGGTCGGCAACACCTTCGTCTACCCGATCGCCGGTTATTCCAAGAAGATCAAGGCGCTGTCCGAGATCAAGGACGGCGCCCAGATCGCGGTGCCGAACGATCCGACCAACCTGGGTCGCTCCCTGATCCTGCTGGAGAAGCAGGGCCTGCTGAAGCTGAAGGAAGGCGCCGGTTTGGAAGCCACCGTGCTGGACATCGTCGACAACCCGCGCAACTTCAAGATCGTCGAGCTGGAAGCCGCCCAGCTGCCGCGCTCCCTAGAAGACGTGGATCTGGCCATCATCAACAACACCTTCGCCGGTCAGATCGGGCTGACCCCGACCGAGAACGGCCTGTTTGTCGAAGACAAGGAGTCCCCCTACGTCAACCTGATCGTCGCCCGCGAGAACAACAAGGACGACGAGAAGGTCAAGGAGTTCGTCCAGTCCTTCCAGACCGACGAGGTCTACAAGAAGGGGACCGAGCTGTTCAAGGGCGGTCTGGTGAAAGGTTGGTAATCACTCACTCTGTAAAAAAGGCCACGCCAAGCGTGGCCTTTTTTTTTGCCCCCGTTATCATAGTCGGAAGCACGGCAACACGAAAAACAGAACAACAATGAAGAAATGGTATCTGGCCTACTGCAAACCCAAGGAAGAGGCCCGCGCCCGAGCCCATCTGGCAGCCCAGGGCGTCGAATCCTATTACCCCATGGTCGAGATCGAGAAACTGAAACGGGGCAAACGGGTGCCGGTGCGGGAGCCCATGTTTCCCAACTACCTCTTCATCTATGTGGATCTGGAGGAGGTGACCCCGGTCACCCTGAAGTCGACCCGCGGCATCAGCCGCATCATCCACTTCGGCAAGGAGTGGACCCCCGTTAGCAGCCAGCTGATCTATCAGTTGATGAGCCGGGACGACAGCGACGAGGCCCGCGCCAGCTATGCCCGTTTGCCGACCCAGGGAGACACTGTGCTTATCGAATCCGGCCCCCTCGCCGGCTTCGAGGCCATCTATCTGGAGCCGGATGGGGAGAAACGGGCCATCCTTCTGGTCACCCTGCTCAATCAGGAGACTTGCAGCAGCTTCGAGAATCAGACCTTCCGCCGTCTGGAGTGACTGCGCAGCGTCTGATTCGCGGCGAGAAGCGCCCCCTTCGCCTGCTGGTCACCCTGCTCAATCAGGAGACCTGCAGCAGCTTCGAGAACCAGACCTTCCGCCGTCTGGAGTGACCGCGTCCCACGGTGATCAACTTCCCCGCGGGTCACCCTGCTCAATCAGGAGAACACTGGCGGCATCGACCACCTGACATGCCGGCCTTGGGGCTGAAAAAAACGGGACAGACCCGCCGGTCTGCCCCGTTTTGTTGCCGCCCGGTCGGCGTCAGGCATCCAGCGCGAAGCGGCTGATGGCCGAGGTCAGCCTGCCCGTCTCCCGCGTCAACCTGGCGGCGATCTGCTCCCCCTGCTGACTGTGTTCGCTGGACTGATGGCTGAGCCCGGCGATCTCTTCCACCGTGCCGGCGACCGACTGTGCCACCCTGGACTGCTGCTCGGTCGCCGCCGCGATGGCCGCGAGCCGGCCGCTGAGGTCCTGCACCAGCGCCGTCATCGCCTCCAGGGTCTCGGTCACCGAGGCCAGGGCCCCCCGTCCCTGCGCCACCAGCCGGGTGCCGTCGCCCACGGTATCGGCGGTCTCCCGGGTCTGCTGCTGGATGCTGGCGATGGTCTGGTTGATCTCCATGGTCGATGCGCTGGTACGACTCGCCAGCTGCCTCACCTCATCGGCCACCACCGCAAAGCCGCGCCCCTGTTCACCGGCCCGTGCCGCCTCGATGGCAGCGTTGAGGGCCAGCAGGTTGGTCTGCTCTGCGATGGTGGCGATCACCTCGGTGACGCGCCCCACCTGTTCGCTCTGGCTGCTGAGCTTCGCCATCGCCTGATCCGCCTGGGTGATCATGGCGGCGATCTGCGCCATGGTGTCCCCCATGCGTCCCAGCACCTGCTCACCCTGCCTGGCCTGCTGTTCGGTCTGGCGGGCCGCCCCGGCGGCGTCGGCAATGTTGCCGGCCACATCCCGGGTGCTGACCGACATCTGCTCGATGGCGGCGGCCACCGAATCCAGCCTCTGGCTCTGGCTCGCCAGGTCGTCCACGATGGCGTTGGTGGTCTGGCCGACCTCGCGGCCGGCCCCCTCCACCTGACCGACCGCCCCCTGGATCTCCCCCACCAGCTCGCGCAACTGGGCCGACATCCGATTGATGGAGCCCGTCAGGCCGCCCAGTTCATCCTGGCGCAGCACCGGCAGGGGGGCGAGCGGCAGGCGGCCATCGGCCACCTGACCGGCCCGGTTCACCAGGCTGGCAATCTCCCGGGTCAGACGCCGGCTGAACAGCAGGGCCACCAGGGTACCAAGCAGGATGACGCTGGTGGTCGCCAGCAGCAGGGTGCGATGAATGGTCTGGCCGGCCGCGGTCATCTCGCCGGCCATCTTGTCCACATCCCCCCGGGTATGGGTCACCTGGGCCGCCAGCTGGTCGGCGAGCCGGGTCAGGGCGGGCTCTATCTCGGTGGCCATCAGGTGGTTGGCCCTGTCCCAGTCCGGCGCCTGGCGCTTCTCGATCACCTGGCCGACCAGCTCGGCGAAGGGGGCGGACATCTCCTCGAACAGCGTCCACAGCCCCTTCTGCGCCTCGGTAAAGCTGGCCTGTTGCTGCTTGATCTCGGCCACCCGCTGCAGATGGAACTGGTAGTAGTCCTGGTACTTTTCGCGATACGCCTTCTCCCCCGAGATGAGAAAATCCCGCAGGGCGGAGAGGGCATTGGCCAGGCCGTTGTAGGCATCCCCCACCTGCTTGAGCAGCAGGCGGCGATCCCCTGGCAGCTGATCCTGCGGGGTCGCCACCTCTTCGTTGGCAATGGATTGCAGCTGGTCCAGGGCGGCCTCCGCCAGGGGGCCCGCCTCCAGCAGCATCAGGGTGTGGGCAGGCAGGTTATCCTCGGTATGGGCCAGGGCCCAGACCTTCTCCTGCGCCTCCTTGAAGCCCCTCAGGGAGCGGGTCAAATCCGGGGTGAACGACTGCCGCTCGATGAGCCGCCAGGCCCCTTCCCACTCCTGTTTCAGGCGCGCCGACTGGGCTGGGTCCTTGCCGAGGATGAGGTAGCCACGCAGGGAGGAGACGGTGGCGATCAGCGCCTTCTGGCTCGCCTCGTCCCGCTGCAGGGCGGGCAGGGCCTGGGCCAGCAAGGCATCCTGCGAGCCCTCAATCCGGCCGAGCTGATGGTAGACGAGGGTCGACGAGAGAATGATGAGCAGATTGATAAAACAGAAGCTCAACAACAGCTTGCTTGATAGTTTCATGGCCATCCTTGTGTGACTGCGGGCATCCTGCCCTGAATTAGCGCCTGATCAGCGTGGGTAGCCGTGCCAGCCAGCTCTCATACCAGACGCTCAGCTCCTCGCGGGGCATGGGACGGGCGGAGAAGAACCCCTGGCACTGATCGCATCCGAGCCTCGCCAGCAGTTGCCAGGTGGCCTCGTCCTCGACCCCTTCGGCCACCGATTTCAACCCCAGCTTGCGCGCCAGCTCGATGCTGGATTCGATGATGGCAAGGCGGGAGGGATCCTCGTAGCAGCGATCGACGAAGGATCTGTCCAGCTTCAACTCGGTGAAGGGCAGCAGGGCGAGCTGCTGCATGGAGGAGTAGCCTGTGCCGAAGTCGTCGATGGAGAGGCCAAAGCCGTGCATGCGCAGGCGCGTCAGCACCTCCAGCGACTTGCCGAGATCCTTGACGAAGGCGCTCTCGGTCACCTCCAGGGTGATGAGCTCGGGGTTGATGCTCCAGCGCTGGCAGTGGCTGAGCAGGGTGTTGCACAGATCCCCCTCGATCAGCGAGGTGGTGGAGAGGTTCATCGACAGGTTCAGCGAGAGTCCGGTCTGCTCCCAGAGGTGACCATCGCGCAGCGCCTTGCCGATGATCACCTCGGTGAGCGGGTCGATGAGCCCGTTGTGTTCCGCCAGCGGAATGAAACGGGCCGGGGAGATGAGGCCGTAGAGGGGGTGCTGCCAGCGGGCGAGCGCCTCCATGCCGGTCCAGCGCCCGTTGTCGAAGCTCACCTTGGGCTGATACCAGGGCAGCAGCTGATCCTGCTCCAGGGCGCGGCACAGATCGTCCAGGGTGAGCTGGAAGCCGTCCTCCTCCTGACTGCGCACCTGCTGGGGGCGCCAGGCGCCGATCATCTGCGCTATCTGCTGATCGGAGGCGGGCTTGTCGATGCGCCCCAGCACCTGCAGGCCATAGGCCCGGCTCATGCGCAGCACCGCATCCACCACGTCATCCTCCAGGGCGCTGCACAGCACTATGCCGCCGCGAAACCCGCCGAGGGAGAGGCGACGCAGCAGGGCCATGCCATCCATGCCGGGCATGCGCAGATCGCAGAACAGGATGTCCACCTGGTGATGCTGGCACTGGGCCAGCGCCTCCTCCCCGTCCTGGGCCTCCAGCAGGTGGGGGTAGCCAAGCCCGCGGATCTGGTGCATCAGGGCCTTGCGCTGGAAGTTGTGATCTTCCACCACCATGATCACCCACTCATGCCGTGCACTATTCATCTAGCCATAACCCCGTTTCACCTCTGATCCCGTTCATCAATGCCTGTACTGCCAGGGCCAGCTCGTCGAGTCTGTCCCACTGCTTCAACCTGGCCGCCGCCTCCAGCCGGGCGGCCTCCTCTGCCAATGCCTGCTGCCCCACCATGCGGGCGGCGCCCTTGATGCGATGGGCCGTCTCCACCAGCGCCTGGCTATCCTGCCTGGCCAGGGCCTGCCTCATGTCCTCGCTGTCCTGCTCATTGGCTTCCAGGTATTCGGCAGCCATGCTGCGGGCCACCTCCTCGTCCCCGAACAGGGTCAACCAGCTTATGCCCGGCACCTGAACCCTGGCTTGCCGGGAGGCCATTGGCCGGGGCTCCCGGGCCGGCAGCCAGCGCACCAGGATCTGGCGCAACGCATCCAGGCTGTAGGGCTTGAACAGCATATCGTTCATGCCCGCCTCCCGCATCTGCTGGCTGGCCTCCTCCGACGTATCGGCGGTGACGCCTATGATGGGCGTCTGGTCACCAGCCTCTCGCAAGGAGCGTGCCAATGCATAGCCATCCATTACCGGCATGTGGCAGTCCGTCAGCAGCAGGGCAAACCCCTGCCCCTGCCAGGCGAGCAGCGCCTGCTCCCCATCCTCCACCACCTCGGACTCGAGCCCCAGGATGGCGAGCTGGCGGGTCAGCAGCGCCCGGTTGACGGGGTGATCGTCCGCCACCAGCACCCGCCCCCTGAGCGCCTCCCCCTGAACCCTGGCCGCCTCGCTGGACCGTTGGCTCGACAGCTGATGGCAGGTCTCCAGCAGCAGGTCGGGATAGAGGGGAGACTGACCGAGTCGCCACCAGGCGTCGCTCCCCATGCGTCCGCGCAGCGCCTCATGGTGCGAGAGTACTATGCCCTTGAGCGAAGAGCGCTGCAAATGCGCCAGCCAGTCGCTGCCCAGGGCCTGCTCCAGAGTGCGTTCCTGGGCCAGCAGGTAGCCCTCGATGGGCTGCTGCCACTGGCTGGCCGTCAGCCGGTGCAGCCGGGCACCGAAGCGCGCCATCATGGCCGGCAGCGCCTCGTCCTCACCGAACCACCACCACGCCTGCTCGGCCAGCGGCGGCGCGTCCCACTGGCAGTCGACCAGCGGAATGGCAAAGGTCACCGTGGTCCCCACCCCGGGCTCGCTCTCCAGGGTCAGGCTGCCCCCCATCCTCTGGGTCAGCTGATGACAGATGGCGAGTCCGAGCCCGGTCCCGCCGAAGCGCCGGTTGATGTCTGACTCCACCTGCCTGAACGGGATGAAGAGGTTGTCCTGCTTCTCCCCCGCGATGCCGATCCCCGTGTCCCGCACCCTCAGGGTCAGCCTGTGATCCTGGTAGGCCACCTGGATGGCCACCCCTCCCGCCTCGGTGAACTTCACCGCATTGCTCAGCAGGTTGGAGACAACCTGCCCCACCCGCACCCCATCGATGCTGGCCTGATCCGGCACCTCCCGCCCCCATGCCAGCGTCACATTGAGCCCTTTGCCATAGGCATGGGCGGCATGCCCCCGGATGACGTCGCAGATCACCGAGGTCAGCCGGCAGCGATGGGGATGCAGTTGCAACTGCCCCGCCTCCATCTTGGAGAAGTCCAGGATATCGTTGACCAGGTAGAGCAGGTGGTTGGTGGAGGTCGAGATGTTGCGCAGCATGTAGCGCTGGTCGTCGTCGAGGGCGCTCATCTGCAGCAGCTCCAGCATGCCGTGCATGCCGGAGATGGGGGTTCGCAGCTCATGGCTCATGGTGGCGAGGAAGCGGCTGCGCGCCTGGGTCGCCTCCTCCGCCACCCGCCTGGCCTGGCGCAGCTCCAGCTCCTGGCGCTTCAACTTGGTGATGTCCTGCACCACCCCGTTCAGCACCACCCCTTCGAGCCCCTCCTGGTGCACGAAGTGCCCCCGGATCTGCAGATAGCCCGATTGTCCCTGGCGCTGGATCTCCACCTCGAGATCCAGCGGCTCCATGGCCCTGGCATGGCGCTCCACTGTGGCCACGAACTCCTGATGGGCCTGCCCCGTCAACCCCAGGATGGCGGCCCCGGTCACCTTCTCCCCGACGGGATCCATGTCATAACCCACCATCTCCTTCAGCCCCTGCGAGGTGTAGAGGAAGCGCCCGTTGCCCGGTCCCAGCCAGTGGTATTGGTAGACCAGCCCCGGCATGCTGTCGGTGATCTGGGTGAGCCGGGTCTGCGCCTCCTGGGCCGCGAACCGCGCCTGCTCCAGCTCGGTCACATCGGTCAGCACGGTCAGGATCCCGAGCCGCTTGCCGTCCGGCCCCACGAACAGCCGCTTGGTGTAGATCATCTGGTGCAGGCTGCCGTCATCGCGCAGGAGCTCACCACGGCCATGAAACTCCTCCCCGCTCTCCCACACCCTGGCATCTTCCTCCACGACTCTGGCCCGGATCGCCTCCGGCAGCCGATCCTTGAGCAGCCGCTCATAGGAGCCCATCAGGTTTTCCCCGCCCAGGAACATCTGCCGGTATGCCCGGTTCGTCATCGCGACCTCGTAGTGCTCGTTGGTCAGCACCACCAGGTTTGGCAGGGCGTCGAGCATCATCTGGACGAACGCAAGCTGCTCCTCGAGCCGCCGCTCCACCTCCCGTCGCTGGCTGACCTGACGGCGCAGCGTCCGGTTCCACCCCAGGAACAGCAGGAGGCTGAGCAGGAAGAGTCCGCCACCGAGGGAAGACCAGAGCAGCACCTTCTGCGGATCCAGCCCCGTCTGTATGGTCAGGGAGAGCCACTTCTTCTCCAGGGCGGTCAGCTCCTCCGGAGGGATGGCAAGCAACACCTTGGTCAGGATCTGCTGCAGCATGGGATCCTGCCGCTGGGTCGCCATGGCGACGGGCACCCGCAGATCGTTGCCGGAATACACCACCTGATAGCGATCGCTGAATCCCTTCTTCAACGACTGCTCCAGGGTGGTCATCCCCATCAGCACATAGTCGACCTGTTGCCGATCCAGCAGCGGCAGCAGCTCGGGATCGCTGGCCACCGGGACGGAGACGGCCCCCACCTCGGTCAGCAGCATTTTTTCCACCGAGCCCCCCACCATGCCCACGGAGTGCCCTTTCAAGTCCTTGGGGCTGGTCAACTCTTCCATCCCCTTCCTGGCCACAACCACCCAGTTGAGGGAGGCATAATTGGGGGTGAAGCGGGCAAACTGCTGACGCTCAGCGGTCGGCGTCATGGCCGGGATGAGATCCAGCTTGCGGGCCTGGAACAGCGCCAGGCTCTGGGTCCAGCTTTCGGTCGGCACCAGGGTAAACTGGAGCCCGGCACGCTGACTCATCATCGCCAGCAGCTCGGCAATGAACCCCTTGAGACGCCCCCGCTCGTCGATCTCGCTCATGCCGGGCCAGTTGGGGGCGACACCGTACCGGATCACCGGGTGCGCCTGCAACCACGCCTGCTCCTGCGGGCTGAAGACGATCTCCCTGTTTCCTTTGACCAGGGCGTAATCCAGGATGCCCCCCGCCTCCAGGATGCTGCGCCGCTCCAGTGCAGAGATGTCGTCGAGGGCCCGCTCCAGCAATCCCTGCAGGACGTCTCCCTCCGGCGCGACCGCCATGGCGAGGGAGGTATCCCTCATCCAGTCCACCGTGACCAGCGTCATGCCCGCCATGACCTGCAGACGGCTCAGCATGGGCAACTCGGCCAGATAGGCGTCCGCCTTTCCCTCCTTGAGCAGGAAGACCGCCTCGTCCCGGCTGTCGACCGTGACCAGATTCGAGATGCCGAGGCGCTGCAACTCGTCGCAGGCGCTGACGCCGAAGACGCAGACCCAGCGCACGCCGTAGGCCTCCTCCAGGGAGAGGCTCTCCCGCCCTCCCGTCAGCAGGATGGCGCGAGGCAGCGCCATCAGCTCGGAGGTGAACCGCATCCGCAGTGTGCGGGTCGGGCTAGGCGCCACGCCGATCAGCATGTCGACCTCGCCGTCCATCAAGGCCTGCTGGAGCCCCGCATTGTTGGCATAGGCCCGGTAGCGCACCCCCAGCCCCAGCCTGCCTGCAATCTGGGAGGCGAACTCATTCAGGGGGCCGGTGAAGTTGCCACGGCCATCGGTATAGACATAAGGGGGCCAGGCCGTCGCCGGCATGCCGATCACCAGCTCGTGGTGGGTTGCGAGCCAGGCCTGCTCCGCCGGCGTGAAGGCGCTTGCGTCCAGCTGCGACGAATGGGCCGTCGCCACCAGGCTCCAGCAGGTCAACCAGCACAACAGGATGAGGCGACAGCAGCGGCAGAACATAATCAGCTCCCTTACAGACTGGAGGGGGATCATAGAGTGTTTGGCCCTGTGTGCGACACATAATTTGAGGCCATTCACGGCAGAAAAGAAAAATGGCAGGCCCAGGCCTGCCATCCGCGAGGTCGGGGGCTGAGCCCCCTCCCCTCAGGTTATTCGATTCCCGAGCCGGAAACCGGTTTGAAACTCCCGCTCACGGATGTGGGCGATCTGCACGTTTTGCCCCTCCAGCCCGATGTCTTTGAGCAGGGCCGGGGAGAGATGCAGATAGCTGACGCGACGCTCCAGCCGGGTGATCCGTTTTTGAACCAGGGTCTCGACGTGGCGCAGCAGGGTGAGTTCGATAGACATGATATTCTCCAGTTGAACGTGCGGTTCCCCCGGAGAGAGGTGATCACCCTGCGGGACAACCGCGGGTGATGGAAAAGCAGGTGTTACCTGTTCCCTCCACGCGGCGAATAAAGAGCACGAGTCTTCGCGCTGCCAGAGCAGCGATCGAACGCAACGTTGAACATGGAATGTTGCATATTCGTCTCCTTACCGTGTGAAAGTTGAACAAGTTGCCACAGTGTAAAAAAACACCGAATTTTACGCAATCTCTCCCCCACCCATATGGGTGGGAGGCCGTCCGGGCGAGGCCCCCTCATATCCCGGACAGCAGCCGGAACTCCTCCAGCGCATAGGTATCCGTCATGCCGCTCACATAGTCGAGCAGCAGCCGCACCCGGTAGTACCACTCCTGCTCGGCCCCCTCGTGAAAGCGCGGATCCCGGCTCGCCACCGCCAGCCGGTACGCCTTGAGGTGGCGGGCGGAGAGCCTGTGATACAGGCGGCGGGCGAAGAAGAGCTCGCTCCCGCCGTCGCCGGCCAGCAGCCGCTCGAACTGGCTGGCGGGCAGGGCCAGCAGGCAGGCATAGGTGGAGAGCACGCCGCGCAGGGCGGCATAGCCCTCCAGCTCCAGCGCCTCCACCTCGGGGCGCATGAACACCTGCGCCTTCGCGACTTGTTTGAGCACATCCAGCACCCTGGCCGCCGGGGCCTGGCCGTGCAGCAGCGCCCTGGGGTAGGCACCGCTCAGGATCTCGTCGTGCTCGCTCACATAGGTGTGGGCCGCCAGCGCCACCAGATCCCGGGTCAGCCGATGGCGGAAATGGGGGAAGAAGCCGCGGCCAGAGGCGAGGGCCTCATCGAGCAGGGTGGTCATGTAGTCGCTCTCATCCGCTGCCCTCAGCGCCGCCAGCAGCTCGCCCTGGGTGAGGATGCGCCTGTCCACCGCATCCTCCAGATCGGCGATGCAGTAGGAGATGTCGTCCGCCGCCTCCATGATGTAGACCAGCGGATGGCGGCATCCCGGCGCCAGCCCCAGACTCTCGCCCAGGGCCCGGTAGAGGGGCTGCTCGCTGAAGAAGATGCCGCGTTTGCTGGCCCAGCCGTGATGCTGGCCATAGCCCTGGGGGCTGTGCAGCCCGGGTTGGGGTTGCTGCGGGTATTTGCACAGGGCCGCCAGCTGGCCCAGGGTGAGGTTCAGCTCGTGCAGGCTGTGCACCAGCCGCAGGCTCTGGGCGTTGCCGTCAAACACCAGCAGATCCTGGCGAAGCGTTGCCCACTGGGCACTCGGCAACTGGTCGTGGGCACGGGCAAAGAGACTGTCCAGCTCCTGCGCCAGCCACTGGCTCATCACCTGCTCCCCGAAGTGGCCAAACGGCGGGTTGCCGACGTCGTGCAGCAGGCAGGACATCTCCACCAGATTGATAAAGGCCCCCTCGCAAACCGACCCCGGGGGCAGGGCCGCCAGGATGCGCCGGCTGATCTGGCGGCCGGTCTCCTGCACCTCCAGGGAGTGGGTGAGGCGGCTGCGCACCGAGGCCTTCACGTCGAGGGGGAAGACCTGGGTCTTCTGCTGCAGCCGGCGCACCGGTGCCGCCTGCACGATGCGGGCGCGATCCTGCTCGGTCGCCTCCAGCAGGTCGTCATCGCCCCAGGGGTGGATCCGCTCCGGGGTAATCAAACGGCTATACATCTTGTGGCTCCTTGCCCGGTTTTTTTGCCCGCCTCACGACAGCAACCAGCGCCGCAGGCGGGCGATGTCGCCCGGGTATTCCCGGCGCAGCGTCTCAATCCAGTCTTCCACGTTCTCCCACCAGGCCGGGTGATCCGGGCTCTGGATCAGCTGGGCCGTCTGCTGCAGCCGGCGCAGGCCGATGGAGCCCGCCGCCCCTTTTATCTTGTGCGCCTCCTCCACCACGCCGGCCTGATCCCGGGCAATCATGTTGGAGTCGAGCACAGCCATGTAGTCCGGCATCATCTTCTCGAACAGATCCACGCTGGAGATCAGCACCGGTTTGCCGACCGTGCTGGCGTAATCGGTGAGGAAGGGCAGGTCCAGCAGGGCATCCTGGTGGTGGGCATCGTCCTGCTCGTCCGCCTCGTCGTCGGCGAGATCCGCAAACAGGTGGCCTATCACCTCCCGCACTGCCCTGGAGCCGAGCGGCTTGTTGATCACGTCCTGCATGCCGTGATCCCGGTAGTACTGACGATCCCCGGTGGCGTTGGCGGTGAGTGCCACCATGGGGGGCAGGCTGTCGCCGTAGCGCGCCAGCAGCTGCTCCGCCACGTCGAATCCGGTCATATCCGGCAGCTGGATGTCGAGCAGGATGAGGTCGAAGTCATCGGGATTGGCCATGGCCAGCGCCTGGGCGCCGTCCCGCGCCACCTTGACCTGATGGCCGAGCTTGTTCAGCAGGGCGCAGGCCACGGTCACGTTGAGCTCCACATCCTCCACCAGCAGGATGTCGAGGGAGGGCATCTCCGGCTCCGCGGCCGCGGCCTGGGGCTCGACGCACTCCACCTCCAGCTCGGCGGTGAAGCAGGCGCCTTCGCCCGGATCGCTGTCCACATAGAGCTGCCCCCCCATGGCCTGCACCAGCTGGCGGGAGACCGCGAGGCCGATGCCGGTGCCGGTGGCGTGCTTCTTGCCCTGCACCTGGTAGTACATGGCGAAGATCTTCTCCTGCTGGGCTCGGGGAATGCCCACCCCGGTGTCCTCCACCTCGAAGTGCAGCGCCAGCTTGCCCGGCACCTCGGCGGCGTGGGCGAGGCAGCGTATGGTCACCCCCCCCTCGTCGGTGAACTTGACCGCGTTGCCCACCAGGTTCCACAGCACCTGGCGCAACCGGGTGCCGTCCGCCATCACGAATTGCGGCATGTCGCCATCCCGGTCGAAGTGCAGATAGAGCCCCTTCTGCTCCGCCTGGATGCGCGACAGCGTCTCCAGCTCGTCGAGGAAGGCGGGCAGATCCAGGGGGGCCGGCGCGATTTCCAGCCGGCGCCGGTCGAGCTTGTCGAGATCGATGATGTCGTTGAAGATGTTGCCGAGCGTCACCGCGCTCAGGTGGATGGTCTTGAGCTGCTGCTGCTGCTTGGCATCGAGGGGCGTGTCCATCAGCATCCGGCTCAAGCCCACTATGCCGTTGAGGGGGGTACGCAGCTCGTGGCTGATGGTGGAGATGAAGGTGGTCTTGTCCCGGCTCGCCTTCTCCAGCTTGTCCTGGTACTGCTTGCGCTCTGTGATGTCGCGGCCAAAGCCGAGCAGGCCGAGGCGCTTGCCGAAGCGATCGAAGAAGGGCACCTTGCGCAGCTCGAAGTAGGCCTTGCGGCCATCCGGGTACTCCAGCCACTGCTCATAGGTGAGCGGCTCGTTGCTGGCGAAGACCTGCTTGTCGGTCTCCACCACCTTGCTGGCGATGTCGTGCTTGTAGACGTCGAACGGCGTCAGCCCGATGAGCTCCGCCTCCACCTTGCCGGTCAGCTCCTCCATGGCCCGGTTGCAGCCGGAGAACTGCTCGTCCTCGTTGCGGTAGTAGACCAGATCCGGCGAGCAGTCGATGAATGAGCGCAGCAGGGCGGTGCGCTCCCCCAGGTGCAGCTGGGCCTTCTCCCGCTGGAACACCTCGTTCTCCAGATCCTCGATGGCCTGCTGACGCAGGGTCTCGGCCCGGTTGGTCTCGGCGATCTGGGCGTTGAGACGGCTGATGTTCTCCTGCAGCTGGCTGTTGAGCTCGAGGTCCCGCTCGCGCATGTCCTGCAGCTTGCGCACCATGCGGGTCAGCCGCTGACGGGAGTCCTCCAGCTGATCCACCACGATGGAGAGGAAGTAGACGGCCCAGGGGGTTACCAGCAGACCGAAGAAGACCGAACGCACCAGGTCGACAACGTCCACCGTGCCGCGCAGAAACAGGGTCACCCCCATCTGGATGGAGACCGCCAGCACTATGATGGCGGTCGCCAGGAACATGCTGAAGCGCACCAGTCCCAGCTTGGTCATCAGGTCGACGTAATATTGCGCCCAGGATTTGATCTGCTTCATCTCGTTGCTTTCCCCTCTCGATTGCGCAAACAGAATACCAGTACGGCGCCCTGAACTCTTGCCCGCCGCATCTTAAATTATTGATTAACGTCACACTCCGGCTGGGGTAGCATGCCTGCCATGAGTCAGTCAGCTCCGGTTCAGCCAACCAGGCCGGACCCCGCTGCCACCCATGTCATCCGTTATGTCAGGAGCACTCCCGATGCGCAATCATGTTCTGTTGAGTCTTGGCCTGCTGGTCGCCAACGTCGCCCACGCCGATCTGGGGGAGATCCCCCGCCAATCCGGCTGGTCCGGTTTCCTGCTGGGCGGGGTCAATGTCGGCAGCCACAAGTCCAACTTCTACGCCGGCGATGACAGCGACAGCCGCATCCAGGATCTCGGCTCCCCCGACAGCGAAAGCGGCTTGAGCCCGCTCATCAACGCCGACATCCGCTACACCTTCGCCGACACCCGCACCCAGGTGTTCCTCGGCAACCTGATCCAGGACGCGGTGCGCTTCGACTTCACCCAGCAGCTCGGCCTGCGCCAGGAGATGGGCGACAAGGGCATAGTCGCCACTTCCCTGGTGTTCAACGTCATGCCGGTGGAGCTGTGGAGCGATCCCTTCGCCACCGGGGTGGATCGCAGCTCCACCGATCTCGAGTCGAAAGGAGTGCGATTCGCCTGGGACAGGATCTGGGGCAGCAACTTCTACGGCAGCCTCACCAGCCGGGAAGTGGAGCTCGACCAGGAACGCAGCGGCCAGCAATACGACCAGACCCACGGCACCCAGTATGCCCCCATGCTGGATCGCAACGGCAAGGTCCACGCCATGGAGCTCTCCTATCAGTTCCATTTCGCCGACAACCAGCTGCTGGAGCCCGCGCTCCTCTACCGGCAGGCCGACCTCGATGGCAGCGCCGAGAGTTTCAAGAACACCGGCCTGCAACTGACCTACGCCAGGCGCGCGTCCCAGTGGTCCATCGTGAGCAACCTCTATGCCGGCAAGCGCAAGTATGACGAGGCGAACCCCCTGTTCGGCCGGCATGCCGACGCCAGCGAGTTCGCCCTCAACGGCACCTTCTTCTGGCACAACCTGTTCGGGGTCAAGCCGCTCTCCGCCACCTTCACCCTGGCCTATTCCAGCGCCGACTCCGACATCGACTTCTACGACAGCCAGGCCAGCCGCTTCAGCACCGGCCTGCTCTACAACTTCTAACGCGGTTCCCCGCAAACAAGGAGGCCACCCCGGGGGTGGCCTCTTCATTCGTGGTGCCCGTCGCCATCAGATGCCGAGGGAGTCCAGCAGATCGTCGTGCTCGTTGCTCGCCGGGGCGATGGCCTGGGCCGGCTTGGCTGCCAGCTTGGCCTGGGCGATCAGCTCGTCCGGATCCACCTCCTCCTGCACGCCGCCATCATGAATCCGGATGAACTCCGTCTTGTCCATGGCCAGCTCCAGATAGAAGATGTTGTTGCTGGCGGTGAAGAAGGTGACCCTGCGGGTCTCGGGGTTGTCCAGGTTGGTATCGACGCTCAGCATCACCTGCTTGTTCAGGGCCAGCATCTTGGGCTGGTTCTGGGTGATGTGGGTCTGCAACTCGCGCCCCACCTTGGTGGTGAAGCTGCCGACGATCTGGTTCATCAGCTCGCCCATGACGTTGCTCACCTCGTCCGAGGTGTGGGAGATGGCGAGATCCTCCTTGGAGAGCCCCATGCTCAGCATGTAGCGCTCGTAGAGCTCCATGGCCGCGGCGGCGGAGAAGTTGATCACCACCAGCCCGGAGAAGCCGCCGTCAAACAGCACGAAGCAGCCGATGTCCGGCTTGAGGCAGGTCTTGCTGATCCGTTGCACCATGCCGGAGAAGCGCACCTGGGTCTGGGTCGCCGCACTCAATACGCTCGTCACCGAATTGCACAGGCTCAGCAGCACATCCTCTGTGGTCAATACGGCATCATCCTCGGATCTTGTCACTATCATGGAACCTTCCTGCTGATCGAAAAAATAGACGGGTCTGTCTCAGCGCCCATGTCATCACGCACGGGCGCGAGACGCTAACAGATTGCGCTATCCCTGTGCGCAAAGCGCGAGCCACCTCTCACTTGACTGGATTATCAGTCAGCCAGGGCTGGAATCCATCCAGGGTGGCCAAGCGGGCACGCCAGTTATCGGCCGCCGCTTGCAATGCTTGCGCCTCATGGGGAATGGCGGGGCAGGCTCCCCAGATGGGGCCGGGCCAGGCGGCATCGGAGCTGAAACGGGCCACGTGATGCAGATGCAGCTGGGGCACCAGGTTGCCGAGCGCGGCCACGTTGATCTTGTCCGGGCGCAGCACCTGCTCCATCAGGGTGGCGACGGCGCAGGACTCCTGCATCAGCTGTTGCTGCTGTTCGGGGAGCAGGTGGTGGATCTCCCGCAGGTTGGCGACCCTGGGCACCAGGATGAGCCAGGGATACTGGCTGTCTTTGGCAAGCAGGACGCGGCACAGGGGCAGATCCCCGAGAATCCGGGTATCCGCCTGCAGGCGGGGATGCAATTCGAACATGGGGGCCTCGCTGGTCAACTTGGGCACTCGGGGGATGAGAGTGCCCACGTTACTGCAACCAGGGACAAACTTAAAGACGGGGCACGGCCCAGCCGATGAAGCGCTTGCGAAGTTCGGGGTCCGCCTTCAGGAAGAGTTGCTGCAACTGCCCCTCCAGCTCGCTGGCGGGAAGGGCCTGAGCCGGCGTCGCCGCAGCCGTGGCCGCCACCGCACCGGCCGCCAGCACCGCCTGTCCGGCGCCACGGTTGTATTCCGCCAGCCTGGCATGCCAGTCCATGCCGATCTGCATCCCCTGCACCACCAGCGGCTCCTGCCGCACCTCGAGGGGCTGCCCTCCCGCCAGCAGGCTCAGGGTGGGCGCCTTGGCATAACGCTCCATGCCTGCCTCATCGGTGGGTACGGCGGCCTGCAGCCGGATCGACTGCCCGCGAGCCTCATAGCGGATCACCTGGGGCTCGGAGCGAACCAGGCGATCGTTGTCGCTGCTGCTGCGGCTCGGGATCACCCCCTCATAACGCACCAGCAGTTGCTGCTCCCCGTCCGCCAGCAGGGCGTGCTGCTCGTCCTGCACCTTGCCGGCGCTCACCGCCAGGATCTGGAAATCCCGGGGCACCTCGACCCTGACCTCGGCCTGCACCGAGCCGGCACACAACAAGCCGGCACACAACGACATGACTCCGACCCAACCCTGATGACCCTTCATTCCCTGCCTCTCTTGCGTTCGCGATGATGGGGCAGGGTAGCAGCCCCAGATGACAGAAAAATAACGGGACTCTGACTCACCGCAGCAGATAATGGGGCCGCTCGGCGAACCACTGGGCCAGCACCTGCTTGAACAGCCGGATCTTGCGCGGCACCCGCCGCTGCTGGGCGTGCAGCACGTGCAGCGGATGCAGCCCCGTTTGCCACTCGTCCAGCACGGCCACCAGCTCTCCCCTGGCCAGGCTGGCCTCCACCAGCATCAGCGGGCACTTGGCAAAGCCCATGCCAGCCCGGGCCAGCTGCAGCACTGTGCTGTAGTGATTGGCCCGCACCCTGCCCTGCACCAGGATGTGCGCCTCCTCCTCTCCCCTGCGAAAGTGCCACTGTTCCCAGGCCGGGTTGTGGCCCTGCAGCAGGCAGGGGCGCCCCCCCAGCTCATAGGGGGTGGCGGGGCTCCCCTCCCGGGCCAGCAGGGTTGGGCTGGCCACCACCACGTCCTTCAATCGCCCGAGGGGCAGCGCCACCAGGTTGTCGGGGATCTGGCTCATGGCCCGCAGGGCGATGTCGTGCTCCCCCTGGCTCATGTCGATCGTGGCATTGGTGAAGTTGAGCTCCACCTGGACACCGGGACAGAGCTCGGCAAAGCGGGCGATCAGCTCGCTCACCATGCGGTCCCCCGTGCTGACCGGGCAGGTGAACCTCAGCCGGCCGCTGTCCTCCTCGGTCAGGGCCTGGATGTCCTGCTCCGCCTGACGGGCCAGGGCGAAGATCTCCCCCGCCTGCTGATAGAGGGTCTTGCCCGCCTCGGTCAAGCTGAGGCGGCGGGTCGTGCGCTGCAGCAGCTGGGCGTTGAGGGACGACTCCAGGGCGCCGACGTGGCGGCTCAGCATCCCCTTGCTCACCCCCAGGGCATCGGCGGCGGCGGAGAAACTGCCCCGCAGCACCACCTCGTAGAAACTGGCCAGATGGGCGATGTCCATTCATTAGCTCCAAAACGGAAACAATGGGTTCATCATAAGCGCTTTTTCTCCTCTCGGAGACGACTAGAATCATCAATATCCCAAACAGGAGTGACCAAGATGAAAATCGTGATCGTGGGTGCCTCCGGCACCATAGGTTCCGCCGTCAGCGACCTGCTCGCCCAGGACCACCAGGTGATCCGGGTCGGCCATAGCCGGGGGGACGCCAGGGTCGACATGCGGGACAAGGCCTCCATCGAGGCGCTGTTCGCCCAGATCGGGCCCTTCGACGCCCTGGTGGTCGCCAGCGGCAGCGTCGCCTTCAACGCCCTGACCGAGATGAGCGACGAGCAGTGGCAGCTGGGGCTCCAGAGCAAGCTGATGGGCCAGATCAACCTGACCCGGGCCGCCATCCCCCACCTGAGCGATCGGGGTTCCATCACCCTCATCAGCGGCATCCTGAGCGAGGAGCCCATCAACTGGGGAGTGAGCGCCAGCACCATCAACGGCGCCATCGAGCACTTCGTGAAGGCGGCCGCCTGCGAGCTGCCCAGAGGACTTCGCATCAACGTGGTGAGCCCCACCGTGCTGACAGAGTCCATGGACAAGTACGCCGACTTCTTCCCGGGCTTCGTGCCGGTACCCGCCGCCCGGGTGGCGCAGGCCTACAGGAAGTCGGTGCTGGGGGTGCAGACCGGCCAGGTATTCAGGGTCAACGGCTGAGCCCGGCAGACAGAGCAATAAAAAGCGGGCCCCGTCATGGGGCCCGCGTCTTTGTCGGTCTGCGGTTTTCACCGCCGGCAAACGTTTGTTCCTGGGCGGCAAAAAAAGGCGGTCAGCCTCAGTCGATCAGGCCGTACTGCTCGCGCAGCACCTCGATGATCTCCTGCTTCGGGTTGGCGCTGCGTACCAGCGGCTGGCCGATGATCTTCTCGGCGATCCCCACATAGGTGTGGGAGATGTCCATCATCACCTCGGTGGGCAGCTTGTTGTCCCGGGCCAGGGCGAAACGTTCCGGCATGCGGTTCTTGTTGAGCAGGATGTCCGGATCCGGGAAGTGGTTCAGCAGCCACTGGCGGAAGCCCTCTTTGGACTTCTCGACGATCTCGCCACGGCGCAGGGCGGCACCGTCCCAGATGCGGGAGCTGTCGGGGGTGCCGACCTCATCCATGTAGATGAGCTTCTCGCGGCCGGCGGCATCGGTCACGTAACCGAACTCGAACTTGGTGTCGACGAAGACCTGATCCAGCGCGGCCAGCGCCTCGCTGATGACGTTGAAGCCTTCCTTGAGCAGCGTCTCGTAGCGGTCGATGTCCGCCGCGGAGCGGAAGCCGAAGGCCTGATGGTGGCGCGCGATGTCGGCGCGGGAGACATTGACGTCATCCGCCTCCGGCACGCCGTCCAGCCCCTTGAGGATCCCCTTGGTGGACGGGGTGATGAGGATCTCGGGCAGCTTCTGATCCTTCTTCAGCCCTTCCGGCAAGGTGATGCCGCAGAACTCGCGCTCGCCGTCCTTGTAGGCACGCCACATGGAGCCGGTGATGTATTGACGGGCGATGGCCTCGATCATCACGGGACGGGCTTTTTGCACTATCCAGACGAAGGGGTGCGGGATGTCCAGGATGTGGCTGTCCGCCAGCCCCTTCTCCTTGAACAACTTGAACCAGTGGCTGGAGATGGCGTTGAGCGCCGCCCCCTTGCCGGGGACGCCGTTCAGGCCGTCCACCCCTTGCCAGATGCAGTCGAAGGCCGAGATGCGATCACTGATCACCATGAGGGCGAGCGGCGTGTCGGCCGGCACATCATAGCCTTTCTCTCTGATGAGCCGGGCACTGTCTGCCGGGGTCAACCAGTAGACGCTGCGCACTTTGCCGGAATGGACAGGTTTATCGGTACGGATCGGCAAATCGTCGTTCACCGCCAATACTTGATCTGCAAGACTCATGGCTAATAACACTTCCTGTTGTGGACTAGTTGGACAGGCGCACAGGCCCCTGTCTGTGGGGATTCAGCTCGCCAGACACCCGTGCTGCCGGGCCGACAGGGGCAGCAGCAGGTCGGGCATAACAAAACAGGGGCACGAGGCCCCTGTTTCTATTCTGTTTTTGCAGCTTGGTCAGCCAGACCCTTGGCGAATGCCTCGGACAGACTGATGTACATCTGGGAGATGACGCCGGATGAGACAGGCTTTTTGTCCTTGTCAAACAGGGTGATGGAGGTCTTGCCTCCCGCCATCTCGCCGAGCTGGAAGCGGTACTGCTCTTCCTCCAGCTTGAACGGCTCGGCCCCCTTGGCCTTCCAGAATTCGGCATCCGGCTCGTCGTACTCCACGTCGATCCAGCCCAGGGACTGCTGGGTGTCCTTGATGGTGAAGCCATAGGCCGGCAGCACCTGGTTGAGGCGGCGCCAGACCTGGTCAAACGACCCCTCGGCAATCCAGGCGCTCAGCTCGTTGTTGTCCAGCCCCAGTTCCAGCCCCATGCCATCGCTGGACTTGTGCTGCTCGCGGGCCTTGAGCTGCTTGTCGTAATAGAGGGAGAACTGGTTCAGGGCACGGGTCGCGTAGCGCTGGGCATCGGCCGGCGTCAGCGCCGTGCTGGTCTCGCCGTCGATGGTCTCTTCGTGCTCCAGCACCCGGACCGACATCATGGTGGCGTGGCGCTGCACATCATTCTTCAAGACGAACTGGTAACGCTGACGGATCTTGAAGTCATCGTCTTCTTCCGCCCAGCCATCGAGCACTGCGGTGTTGTCAAACCAGCCGGTCTGCAATACCCCGGCCTGCTGATCCAGCTTCTCTGTGGTCACCTTGTGCTCGGCCAGGAAGTTCATCAGGAAGGCCCAGGTGTCGCGCTCCACGCTCTGGCTGGTGCTCAGGGCATAGAAGGCGATGGTCGGCTCCTCGGCGTTGGCCACCACCTGGCTGCCCGGGACCACGGTCAGCAGCTGGGCGGGCGGACGCACATCCACCTTGGCGCCGATGGCGCCCTCACGGCTGCTCTCTGGCAGGGCCGGAATGTCGAAACCGTTGTTAAAGGCGGGGGTACTCAACCCGGCGGGCACAAGGAAGGCACGGCCTTCGAGGCGGCTCTCTTCATACTCGAAGCCACGGTTGGCCATCTTGCGGTCCTGGGGTGAGCTGCAGGCTGCCAGCACGGCAACCGTCGCGACACTCAGCACCAGGCGCCCTGCATTTCCCTTTCCATTTGCTTTAAACACTCGCCATCAACTCCGCAGTCGTCAGTGCTCGCGCCATCGCCTGCTCTCCCTCTGGGGTGAGGTCGGTCAGGGGCAGGCGCAAGGTCGCCGTCGCCATCAGTCCCAGCCGGGCACAGGCCCACTTCACCGGGATGGGACTCGGTTCACAGAACAGAGTCTGATGCAACGGCATCAATCGATTGTTGATGTCATGCGCCCGTCCGGCATCTCCGGCCAGCGCAGCACGACACATGTCGGCCATCTGGGGCGCCGCAATATTGGTGGTGACCGAAATGACACCATCACCCCCTTGCAGCATGAAATCACATCCGCTGGCGTCATCGCCACTATAAAGCGCAAAATCCGGCCCGCACAGCTCGCGCAGCAGCGGGGTGCGGCCGAGATCGCCGGTTGCCTCTTTCAAACCGATAATGCCGGGCACCTTGGCCAGACGGGCCACCGTCTCCGGTTTGAGGTCACAGCAGGTGCGACCGGGCACATTATAGAGAATTTGAGGCAGACCACTAGCCTCGGCGATCGCACAATAGTGACGATAGAGGCCTTCCTGGGTGGGTTTGTTGTAATAGGGGGTGACCGAGAGACCCGCCACCACGCCGGTGCTGGCGAGACGCCTGGAGAGGGCGATGGCATGCGCCGTGTTGTTGGAGCCGCACCCCGCGATGACCGGGATGCGCCCTGCGGCATATTCCACCGTTTTTTCGACGACGGCGATATGTTCCTGCTCGCTCAGGGTGACCGACTCCCCCGTGGTGCCCACCGCGACGATGGCGCTGGTGCCGGCATCCACATGATACTCGACCAGCTCAGCCAGACTGCTCCAATCGATGTCACCCGAGGCCAGCATGGGGGTAACGAGCGCAACAATACTACCGCGTAACATGGATAATTCTCCCGATTTTCAGGGGCGTAATGGTAAAGCTGCCCCTTTTGAAAAACAAGGGAGGCAAGGGACAAGCCGTGTTACCATCCGCCACAAAACGTATGGATGCACCAGGGCAGGACAGGGCCCGAAGCAGGGCGCCATGCCCGTCAGCGGCGCCCGCTGTCACCGCATTCGCAATAATGGACGAGAGACGATTTATGACTCACTACCTGGTCGTAACGGCCATCGGCACGGACAGGCCTGGCATCGTCAATGAGGTGACCCGTCACGTCAGTGGCTGCGGTTGCAACATTGTCGACAGCCGTCTTGGCATTTTCGGCAACGAATTCACCTTCATCATGCTGCTGTCCGGTGACTGGAACAGCCTGATGCAGCTTGAAATCAGCCTCCCCCTGCGCAGTCAGGAGTGGGATCTCATCACCATGATGAAGCGCACCGAGCGCCACCAGTCGCTGCAATATGACATCAGCGCCAGCGCAGAGGTGCTGATCCGGGATCAGCCCGGCATCGTAAGCCAGTGTACCCAGTTCTTCAGCGATCACGGCTGGGACATCCAGGCCATGCAGACCATGACCCTGGAACAACAGCCGTTCAACCTGCTCAAGGCAAACTTCCAGTTGAATCTTTCCAAGCAGGGAGAAGAGAGTGGCTCCAAGGCCGCCTTCGCCGGCTTCTGTCGCGAGCTGGGCGCAGAGTCCTTCGAATTCATCGTCAATCACAAGTACGCCTGATGGCGTTTGGAGACCCCATGTCACCACTAGAAGCTGGTACCCAGGCCCCAGATTTTTCCCTCTCCGACCAGGATGGCAACCAGGTGCGCCTCGCCGATTTGCGCGGCAAGAAGGTGCTAGTCTACTTCTACCCCAAGGCGATGACCCCGGGCTGCACCACCCAGGCCTGCGGCCTGCGCGATGTCAACGCCGAACTGGCGGCTCTGAACGTTGTGGTGCTCGGCATCAGCCCGGACAGCGCCAAGCGCCTGAAAAAGTTCGAGGAGCGCGACAGCCTCAACTTCCGCCTGCTGGCCGATGAGGATCACGCGGTGGCCGATGCGTTCGGCGTCTGGGGCCCGAAGAAGTTCATGGGCAAGGAGTATGACGGCATCCACCGCCTGAGCTTCCTTATCGACGAGGAGGGCAAGGTGGCCCATCGCTTCGACAAGTTCAAGACCAGCGATCACCATCAGGTGGTGCTCGACCTCGTCAAGGGGTAACGCCGTCACCTCGACGCTGCAGCAGGGCCCGCCATCGCGGGCCCTGCCCGTCTCGGCGCGGCATCGGGTGGCCATCCAGGACGGCTTGCCAGCATGTCTCCCCTCCATTTTCTCGCCAACCTCCCCTGCCAGATCAAAAAATTCATCCTGGATATGGGTTAACGTGACCCCAGTTTCATTTTCCAGTGAGAAAGCCCATGAACATGAGCCACACCGAACGCCTGATCCTGAGCAACCAGTACGAGATCCTGGCCAAACTCAATCCGGAAAAGGCGGCGTTTTACCAGCGGGCCAGCACCATAGTCGAGCGCGGCTACTGCCTGCAGATCCTCGAGCTGGAGAAGAGCTTCGGCCACCTGGATCTCGCCACCTGCCAGGAGGTGATAGACACCCTGGAGATGCACCACGCGCTGGCCATCTCCTGGGGCAATCTGGACGCCGGCGCCCGGGCCGAGGTGAATGAAAGCCGTCTGGCCTTCAACGGCTACAGCCGCAGTCAGGAGCGGGAGCTAGCGGACTATGTCTGCTTCCTGCTGGAGGTGGACAAGCGTTTCCCCGAACTGCCCTGCCCCTGCGACGAGCTCTCCAGCGACATCGCCATGCGCGACAAGTACCAGCGCATGCTGGCGATCTGGCGCCAGTGCCCCCGTCAGTACAAGCTCTCCATCCAGGAGATCAGCAAGGTGCTGGCGGCCTGACCATGAAAAAGGCGCCCCGGGGCGCCTTTGTCGAATGAGCAACCAGGGTCACTCGTAGAGGAAGGATTTGTCCAGCTGCTTGAAGGCGGCGTTGAGGGTATCGGCCAGCTCCTCGTAACGGGGACGAGCCACCAGCTGACGCTGGCCACCCTGCTCGTTCATCTTGCCGTTGATCTCCCGGTACCAGTTTGCGAGGGAAGGGGGCAACCGGGTGTCGGCGCGCTGGCCGAGCCAGTAATAGCCCTGCAGCGGCAGGCTGAGCAGGAAGAGGACGGACGCCATGACGGAGGGCCAGTAATGCAGTTCGCCGAACTGGAACTGCACCATGACGCTGAGCACGGCCAGGGCCGGGATCACCTTGAGGGCGAACTCGGTCGCCCTGATCACCCGGTTTTCCGGGAACATGGAATTAAGCTCGGGACGGCGCGGCCAAAGAGTCATATAATGACGGCCTTGCTGTAATTTAGTTCCAAAAATGTTCATGCTCATGCTACCTCCGAGCTCTTTTCGAACGCATTAACGGCAAAACCTCGACAATATTTGAGAAGCAATAACAAAGGTTGAGGATGACTTTGTTATTTTTCAACAATCAGGTTATCCTTTGTACGCCCATTTTTACGCTGGCGCATCGCCGCCGGCCAGTCAGGGACGTCTGAGTTTCGGGTCTTGTATCACTATACAAGGGGCAAGCAACAGATTGCCAACCCTCATAAGGATAAGTTGATTGTTTTTGGACGCACCGCGTCCGGCGCATCCTCCAACCCAACCCAATCTGCGATAGGATTTATTCATGAGTAAGCTGGTTCTTGTTCTTAACTGTGGCAGCTCGTCCCTGAAGTTTGCTGTCATTGACGCAACCACCGGTGATGATCTGCTGTCCGGCCTGGCCGAATGCTTCAACCTCGACGATGCCCGCATCAAGTGGAAGCTGAACGGTGAGAAAGGCAACGCCGATCTGGGTGCCGGTGCCGCTCACCAGGAAGCGCTGGACTTCATCGTCCACAAGATCCTGCCGCTCAACCCTGAATTGTCCAAGAACCTGATCGCCATCGGTCACCGCGTGGTACACGGCGGCGAGCGCTTCACCTCCTCCGTGCGGATCTGCGACGACGTGATAGCCGGCATTGAAGCCGCCATCCCCTACGCACCGCTGCACAACCCGGCTCACCTGATCGGCATCCGTGCCGCCCTGAAGGTCTTCCCGGAGCTGGCCGAGAAGAACGTGGCCGTGTTCGACACCGCCTTCCACCAGACCATGCCGGAAGAAGCCTTCCTGTACGCCCTGCCGTACAAGCTCTACAAGGAGAACGGCATCCGTCGCTACGGCGCCCACGGCACCAGCCACTACTACATCAGCCTGGAAGCGGCCAAGCAGCTGAACAAGCCGGTTTCCGAGCTGAACATCATCAACTGCCACCTGGGCAACGGCGGCTCTGTCTGCGCCATCAAGAATGGCCAGTCCGTCGACACCTCCATGGGCCTGACCCCGCTGGAAGGCCTGGTGATGGGGACCCGTTCCGGTGACATCGATCCGGCCATCATCTTCTTCCTGCACGACAAACTGGGCATGAGCGTCGCCGAGATCAACACCATGCTGACCAAGGAATCCGGCCTGCAGGGTCTGACCGAAGTCACCTCAGACTGCCGTTTCGTTGAAGACAACTACGACAGCAAGGAAGAAGCCAAGCGCGCCATGGACGTGTACTGCTACCGTCTGGCCAAGTACATCGGTGCCTACGCCGCCGCCATGGACGGTCGTCTGGATGCCGTGGTCTTCACCGGTGGCATCGGCGAGAACTCCGCCCCGATCCGCGAGATCACCCTGGGCAAGCTGGGCCTGCTGGGCTTTGACGTCGACCACGACGCCAACCTGAAGGCACGCTTCGGCAAGGGCGGCGAGATCACCAAGGCTGGTTCCACCAAGGCCCTGGTTATCCCGACCAACGAAGAGTGGGTCATCGCCCACGACGCGCTGGAACTGGTCGGCGCATAAATTAGCTGTAGAGCAAGGCCGCCCCAGGGCGGCCTTTTCCTGATCCCAAAAAATGAACAAGGGGTAATAAGTGGCACGCACTATTATGCTCATCCCGGTCGGCACTGGTGTCGGCGTAACTTCCGTGAGTCTTGGCGTCGTTCGCGCCATGGAACGTCACGGTGTCAATGTCAGCTTCTTCAAACCGGTCGCCCAGCCGCGTCCGGGTGAAACCGGTACCGAGCGCTCCACCGCCGTGATCCGCGCCGCCGCCAACATCAACCCGCCCGAGCCGTTCGCCCTCTCCTACGCCGAGAACATGATCACCTCCAGCAACACCGACATCCTGCTGGAAGAGATCGTGGCCCGCTTCGAAGAGCACGTGAAGAGCAGCGGTGCCGAAGTGGTGGTGATCGAGGGCCTGGTGCCGACCGACAAGCAGCCCTTTGCCAACAAGCTGAACTACGACGTCGCCAAGGCGCTGGACGCCGACATGGTGTTCGTGACTCATCCGGGCAACGACTCCAGCCAGAAGCTCAAAGAGCGCATCGAGCTGGCCTGCTCCAACTTCGGTGGCGTCAGCAACCCGCGCATCGTGGGCTGCGTCATCAACAAGGTGGGTGCCCCGGTTGACGAGCACGGCGTGACCCGTCCCGATCTGACCGAGATGTTCGAGGCGCACCACCACGGCGCCGACACCGGCCACAACCTGGAAGTGTTGCAGGTGTTCGGCAAGAGCCCGCTGCGCATCCTGGGCTGCATCCCCTGGAACACCCAGCTGATCGCCCCCCGCGCCAAGGATCTCGCCAAGCACCTGGCCGCCAAGATCATCAACAAGGGCGAGCTGGACAGCCGCCGCCTGCAGACCGTGACCTTCTGCGCCCGCTCCATCCACAACATGATCGAGCACTTCCGTCCGGGCAGCCTGCTGGTCACCTCCGGCGACCGTTCCGACGTCATCGTCTCCGCCTGCCTGTCCGCCATGAACGGCGTCAAGCTGGGAGCCCTGCTGCTGACCGGCAACTATCATCCGGAACCCCAGGTGATGGCCCTGTGCCAGCAGGCCATGGCCACCGGCCTGCCGATCATGATCACCGGCACCAACACCTGGCAGACCGCCGTCAGCCTGCAGAACTTCAACGTCGATATCCCGGAAGATGACCGCGAGCGTATCGAGCTGGTGCAGGACTACGTGGCCGGCCACATCGACAAGCACTGGATCGAGTCCCTGACTGCCAAGTCCACCCGCTCCCGTCGCCTGAGCCCGCCGGCCTTCCGTTACCAGCTGACCGAACTGGCCCGCCAGGCCAACAAGCGCGTCGTGCTGCCGGAAGGGGAAGAGCCGCGCACCATCAAGGCCGCCGCCATCTGTGCCGAGCGCGGCATCGCCCGTCCGGTGCTGCTGGGCAACCCGGAAGAGATCCGTCGCGTCGCCGAACAGCAGGGCGTGGTGCTGACCGACCGCGTCGAGATCATCGATCCGGTGGCCGTGCGCGAACGCTATGTGGCCCGCCTGGTCGAGCTGCGCAAGAACAAGGGCATGACCGAAGTGGTTGCCCGCGAGCAGCTGGAAGACAACGTGGTGCTGGGCACCATGATGCTGGAGCGCAACGAGGTCGACGGCCTGGTCTCCGGCGCGGTACACACCACCGCCAACACCATCCGTCCGCCGATGCAGATCATCAAGACCGCTCCGGGTTCTTCCCTGATCTCCTCGATCTTCTTCATGCTGCTGCCGGATCAGGTGCTGGTCTACGGTGACTGCGCCATCAACCCGGATCCCACTGCCGAGCAGCTGGCCGAGATCGCCATCCAGTCCGCCGACTCCGCTGCCGCCTTCGGCATCGAGCCGCGCGTGGCCATGATCTCCTACTCCACCGGCACCTCCGGCGCCGGCGCGGACGTGGAAAAGGTGCGTGAAGCGACCGAGCTGGCCAAGGCCAAGCGTCCCGACCTCATCATCGACGGTCCGCTGCAGTACGATGCGGCCATCATGGAGAACGTGGCCAAGTCCAAGGCCCCGAACTCCCCGGTTGCCGGCAAGGCCACCGTGTTCGTGTTCCCGGACCTGAACACCGGCAACACCACCTACAAGGCGGTACAGCGCTCCGCCGAGCTGGTCTCCATCGGCCCCATGCTGCAAGGCATGCGCAAGCCGGTCAACGACCTCTCCCGCGGCGCCCTGGTGGACGACATCGTCTACACCATCGCCCTGACCGGTATCCAGGCAGCCCAGGCCGAGTAATCGCCTTTTCTGCCTGTCCCGTGAAAAACCCGCCGAGAGGCGGGTTTTTTTATGTCTGGTGGAAGATCTGTTGATCGGCAAGATCAGGACAGGATCCCGCCGGGATCCAAGGGCGGATCCCCATAGCCCCTGCCGCAAGGCGCGGACGATAAGCAAACACTCACACCCTCGCCAGAGGATTGCGCAAATGCGATCCAGCCGGGATCAACTTGAAATACCTCTTTAAGATCAAGCTACTAACGCCAGAAACACCGCTAATCTACAGAGTTTTCCACAGCTTTTGTGGATAGTTTACCGATCATTTGAAAGAAAATGACAGATTCGCTCAGCCCCCTCTTGGGCATGACGCCGAGGCATGCCCCTCTCGGGCAACAGGGAGGACTCGCCAGGCCGAAGGATACGCCCGGGGCAGACATGACAAAGGGCTCCGAGGAGCCCTTTGGAATACTATCGGACCGGATTCCCGATCAGGGGCGCAGTGACTTGTCCGCCCGGGAGATGCCGCAGACGCCGGAACGCACCACTTCGATGATCTCGTTGGTCTGGGCGGCGGTCTTGATGAAGGCGTCCAGCTTCTCGCTGGTTCCGACGAGCTGCACCGTGTAGAGCTCGGGGGTGACGTCCACGATCTGGCCGCGGAAGATATCCGCCAGCCGTTTCAGCTCATCACGGGCCCCGCCGGCGGCGCGGGCTTTCACCAGGGCGATCTCCCGCTCGATGTGCTCCCCTTCGCTCAAATCGCACACCTTGAGCACGTCCACCAGCTTGTGCAACTGCTTCTGGATCTGCTCCAGCACCCGCTCGTCCCCCATGGTGACGATGGTCATGCGAGACAGGGTGGGATCCTCGGTGGGGGCCACCGTCAGGGTCTCGATGTTGTAGCCGCGCTGGGAGAAGAGGCCCACCACGCGGCTCAGGGCGCCGGATTCGTTCTCCAGCAGTACTGAAATGATGTGTCTCATCAGGTTCTCTCCGTCTTGCTCAGCCACATCTCGTCCATGGCGCCGAACTTTATCTGCATTGGATAGACGTGCTCGTCCGGGTCAACCGAGATATCCATGAACACCAGCCTGTCCTTCATGGCGAAGGCCTTCTCCATGGCGCTCTCCAGCTCGGCGGGATCGCTCACCGCCATGCCGACGTGACCATAGGCTTCCGCCAGCTTGACGAAGTCCGGCAGGGATTCCATGTAGGAGTGGCTGTGACGGCCGCCGTAGAACATCTTCTGCCACTGCTTGACCATGCCCAGCGCACGGTTGTTGATGGAGATGATCTTGATGGGCACCCCGTACTGCATGCAGGTGGAGAGCTCCTGGATGTTCATCTGCACCGAGCCGTCGCCGGTAACGCAGCAGACCACCGCATCCGGATTGGCAAACTGGGCGCCCATGGCGGCCGGGATGCCGAAGCCCATGGTGCCGAGACCGCCTGAGTTGATCCACTGGCGCGGCTTGGCAAACGGGTAGTAGAGGGCGGCGAACATCTGGTGCTGCCCCACGTCGGAGGCGACGAAGGCCTCCCCCTTGGTCACCTTGTAGAGCGCCTCGATGACCTGCTGCGGCTTGATCAGGGTGGGATGGGTCTCGTAGGCCAGGCAATGGCGGGAACGCCACTGATCGATCTGGCTCCACCAGTCCGCCAGCACCTGCTTGTCGTTGTCGAAGCCGCACTCGCGGATCACTTCCAGCATCTGCTCCAGCACGGTATCCACCGAGCCGACGATGGGCACGTGGGCCTGCACCGTCTTGGAGATGGAGGTGGGATCGATGTCGATGTGCACCACGGTGGCATTGGGGCAGAACTTGGCCACGTTGTTGGTAACGCGGTCGTCGAAGCGGGCTCCCACGGCGAAGATGAGGTCTGCGTTGTGCATGCTCTTGTTCGCTTCGAAGGTGCCGTGCATGCCGAGCATGCCGATGAACTGCGGGTGGGTGCCGGGGAAGGCGCCAAGCCCCATCAGGGTGGTGGTCACCGGCAGGTTCAGCTGCTCCGCCAGCTTGGTCACCAGGTGATCCGCATTGGCGTTGATGGCGCCGCCGCCCACGTACATCACCGGACGGCTCGCCTCGGTCAGCAGCTTGGCGGCACGCTTGATCTGGCCCTTGTGTCCGGCCTTGGTCGGGTTGTAGGAGCGCAGGGAAACGGACTCGGGATACTGATAGGGGAACTTCTCTTTCGGATTCTGCACGTCTTTGGGCAGATCCACCACCACGGGCCCCGGGCGGCCACTGGCGGCGATGTAGTAGGCCTTCTTGATGGCCTCGGGAATGTCGCTGGCTTTCTTGCACAGGAAGCTGTGCTTCACCACCGGGCGGGAGATCCCGATCATGTCGGTCTCCTGGAACGCATCCTCCCCGATCATGCTGGTCGGCACCTGGCCGGACAGGATCACCAGGGGAATGGAGTCCATGTAGGCGGTCGCGATGCCCGTGATGCAGTTGGTGGCGCCGGGACCCGAGGTCACCAGCACAGTGCCCACCTTGCCGGTGGAGCGGGCGTAACCGTCCGCCATGTGTACCGCGGCCTGCTCGTGCCGCACCAGGACGTGCTCCATCTTGCCGTTTTCGAAGAGAGCGTCATAGATGTCGAGCACTGAGCCACCAGGGTAGCCGAATACGTGCTCAACTCCCTGATCTTCCAGCGCTCTAACCACCATCTGGGCGCCTGATAACATCTCCATGATAAAGCCCTCCAGGCTTTGCTCCGTTAAGCGAAAGCTATCGACAGTCCGCTGCTTCCCGGCAGCGCCGATCCGAGTCTTGTTGTTGTCTGCAGGCAGATCTGGCGAGTTCGGAGCCGTCGATAGTAGAAAAGTAGGGGTTTTCCATCATTCACCCAAAAAGCGGGTGAAAAACCAACTTAACCCGCCCGTGAACGCTTGTCCACGGCTTTGTCTGGCGAGAACAGTCAGAAATTTCAAACAGCCATTAACATTCAGTGACTTGGTCAGACGACCTGCAACAAAGAGGGGTGTATGGGGAACAAACCAGAGGATCATGCTACCAATCTGCGAAGAGACCAAAATAAACGGCCCACCCCCAGGGGGTGGGCCGTCAAAGACAGGCCAGTTTCACTGCTCGTCTTCGGGCTCCGCCAGCCAGATCTGCTGATCCGGGTCCGTCTCTTCGCAGACCGAGATGCTGACCCCCATGTCGATCAGCTCGTGCAGCGTCAGATTGTCCGCCAGGGTCATGGTGTCGCCGTTTTCATTGGTAAAGCGCATGTTGTCCGTCCTCTCCGTGATGGGATCAACTCAGTTTAGTCAAAGGCGCTGAGTTGGGATAACCAGGGTCGCGCCAGGGGGTTGCCCGCCAATTCGCTGAGCCGATCGCACACCTCCTCCGGGAAGAGAGTGCGGGCCCACAACCGGCGGGAAAGTGACTCGGTTTCTTCCACCGCCCCTGCGGCCAGCCAGTCCGCCAGCTCACCCGCCACATCGGGGTAGCACACCCTGCCGGGGGCTGGCGCATCCAGCCAGGCTCTCACCCCATTGGCATCCAGCGCCTCCATCAGCTGGGCCAGCCCCATCAGTTCCAGGGTCCTGCCGTTGGTCAACTGCTCGAACTGGCCGACCAGGGGTTTGACCAGCAGTTTCTTGCCCAGCGACAAGGCTTCGGACGCCAGCTCGAACCCCGCATTGCTGATGACGCCGCGGCAACCCGCCAGCGCCTGTTTGAACCCCTCCCTCGCCTGGGGCTCGAAGCGGATGTTGCGCCACTGGCTGGCACTGCGAATGGCCGGATGAAAGCAGACGAAGCGCTGCTGGCTGAAACGCGACAGCAGGGCCGCGATGGCCTCGGTCTGCTCGAACGGCAGATAGACCAGGATCTGCTGGTTGTCTGGGGTCGGCGCCAGAGGATCTATGATGGGCGGCAGCAGGGGCTGGCCGAAGTGAAACCAGTGCAGGCCAAGTGACCGGCTCACCGGTGCGAAATGACGCATCAGCTGGTGATTGAAGCGGCTCTCTCCCCAACGCGGAATGGGCCAGTCGAAGCTGGCCTGATGGCTGATGGTGAGGCTGGGCTTGCCCCAACGCCGGGCGGCATGGGCCGTGATCGGCTCGAAGTCGCTGATGACGAGATCGTAGTCGCGGCAGTCGAGGGCGTGCAGATCCTGCCAGAAACGCAGGGGCGAGAGACCCTTGAGGGTACGCCAGCCCGAGATGCGCCCCTGATGGCTGGCGAAGGTAATACCGGGAAAGGTGCGATAGTCCCCGAATTCCCCCATCTCGAAGTAGCCGTCGGCGGCACGGCCGCTGAACAGGTAGTCGACCTCGATCCCCCTGGCTTTCAGCGCCCTGGCCAGCGTACGGCTGCGACTGATGTGGCCGTTGCCGGTCCCCTGCACCCCGAACAGTATTCTCATCCCTGGCTCCAGCCGAGCGCCCAGAGGGCGCAACCGCCGCCGAGCAGGGCGCCGGCCACCAGATCGCTGAGATAATGCACCCCGAGCAGCAGGCGGGAGGCGCCCACCAGCGTCGCCCAGACGAACAGCCATGGAGCCCAGCCTGGGAAGCCCGCGGCCAGCACGGTCGCCATCAGGAAGGCCGCCGCCGTGTGACCGGATGGCAGGCTGTAGCGATCGGAGGGAGTGATGAAGACAGGCAGGCCCGCCGGGCGCTGGCGCCTCAGGGCATTCTTGAGCAGCAGGTAGAGCGGCAGCTCGAGGGCAAAGGCCCACAGCGCCGTCTGCACCACGGCTCGCCCGCTCTCTCCCTGCCACCAGAGCAGGGCCGCCAGTACCCCATAGAGGGGACCGTCGCCGGTACGGGAGACGAACCGGCTGATACTGGCCTGCGGCCGGTTGTAGGGATGGAGCAGGCAGACACGGCACACCCGCAGGTCCCATTGCTGGATCTTGTTCATCACGCCCCCTTCCCTTGAGTCTTGGATGCAGACTAGGGGAGCGGCGTGACACTTCGTTGACGTTCAAATAACAGATCGATGAAAAAAGGGCCCTGCGGCCCTGTTTTCATCGATTTCCGGCACACCTCAGTTCAGGGAACCGCGCAGACCGTTCTCCATCAACTGGCAGTTGTGGGCCGCCAAGCGGCTCATGAAGCTCTCGTCCACTGTCAGACCGAACACCTGCTCGTAGAGATCCTTCATCACGAACGGCTGCCACATCATGCTGAGGAAGGAGATTTTCAGCATCTCGGGATCCAGGTTGTCCGCCAGCTGGCCGTTGGAACGCATGGTATCGAGCAGGGCATCGAACTGGGGAAGCTGGCGTTCCAGTAGACGGTTCAGCACAAAATCCCGCCCCGGGCTCTTCTCGGTCGACAATGCGCTGGAGATGGCGGAGGTCAGCTCGCTGTTCGGCGCCATCACCTGGTAATAGGTGTTGAGCAGATCGGTCAGGCTGCGATTGCTGCTCTCGTCGTGCCAGGCCTGATCCAGCGGCTCGGCCACATCCCCCAGCACCGCCTTGTAGAGACCTTCCTTGCTGCCGAAGTAGTAGTGGATCATCGCCAGATTGGAACCGGCCAACTCGGCAATCTCGCGGGTCGTCACCTTGCTGTAGGGGGTGTTGAGAAAACGTTCGCGTGCGGCGGCAAGCAGCTTGTCACGAATGTCGGAACGTCCGACCGGACGGCCAGGTCTGCGTTTTTCCATGGAATACCTCAGATAATTCAGCAAGGGCTGATAAGTCGATCTGATTGTGCGGGTGATCGAGTACAGCAGGAATGACCAGATAATCAGGCATGAACCGAATATGGGACAAGAGAATTTGCACTCCTTTACAATCCGATTAAATAACCCAGTGAATTGAACCTGTCCGTTCAGGTTGACACAGCATAAAAATCTCGATATTGGTAGTAGCGTTATCGACTGGAAGGATTGAATCATCATGCGTATTGCCGCCCCGCTACTACTGCTCTCCCTAATCGCGACTCCTCGCGCGGGATCCTTGTAGCCGGGCTAAGGCATAGCCGGAATTTACAGAAACCCGTGCACCCCGCACGGGTTTTTTTATGCCATGCAGGATGCACGCACCGAACTTAGGAAGAGGGAAGTCACATGTCAGATCGAGTCATCATATTCGATACCACCTTGCGTGATGGCGAGCAGGCGCTGTCGGCCAGCTTGACGGTCAAGGAGAAGCTGCAGATTGCCCAGGCGCTGGAACGGCTCGGTGTCGACATCATGGAAGTGGGTTTCCCCGTCTCCTCCCCCGGCGATTTTCAATCGGTGCAGACCATAGCCCGCCACATCAAGAACAGCCGGGTCTGTGCCCTGGCTCGCGCCCTGCAAAAAGACATCGACGCCGCCGGCGAGGCCTTGAAAGTGGCCGAGGCGTTTCGCATCCACACCTTTATCTCCACCTCATCGATTCATGTGGAGAGCAAGCTGAAGAAGAGCTTCGAAGACGTGCTGGAGATGGGGGTCGGCGCCATCAAGCACGCCCTGCGCTACACCGACGACGTGGAGTTCTCCTGCGAGGATGCGGGTCGTACACCGATTGACAACCTCTGCCGCATGGTGGAGGCCGCCATCAAGGCCGGCGCCCGCACCATCAACATTCCGGACACCGTGGGCTACACGGTGCCGACCGAATTTTCCGGCATCATCCACACCCTGTTCAACCGGGTGCCGAACATCGACAAGGCCATCATCTCGGTGCACTGCCACGACGATCTGGGCCTCTCGGTGGCGAACTCCATCGGCGCCGTGCAGATGGGGGCCCGCCAGATCGAGTGCACCATCAACGGCATCGGCGAGCGGGCGGGCAACTGCTCCCTGGAAGAGGTGGCGATGATCCTGAAAACCCGCGCCGACCTGCTCGGGGTGCACACCAACATCCGCCACCACGAGATCCACCGCACCAGCACCCTCGTCAGCCAGCTCTGCAACATGCCGGTGCAGCCCAACAAGGCGATCGTCGGGGCCAACGCCTTCTCCCACAGCTCCGGCATCCATCAGGATGGGGTGCTCAAGGCAAAGAACACCTACGAAATCATCACCCCCGAGAGCATCGGCCTCACCCAGAACAACCTCAACATGACCTCCCGCTCCGGTCGCCACGTGATCAAGCACCGCATGGAGTCCATGGGCTACGCCGAGAGCAGCTACGACCTCGACGATCTCTACGCCAAGTTCCTGGTCCTGGCGGACAAGAAGGGGCAGGTATTCGACTACGACCTGGAGGCCCTCGCCTTCTTCAGCCAGATCCACGAGGAGCCGGAGCACTTCAAGCTGGAGTACCTCGGCGTGCAGAGCGGCAGTTCAGTGCTCGCCACCGCCTCGGTGAAGCTGAAGGTAGGCCAGGATCTGGTGTGCGAAGCCGCCACCGGCAACGGCCCGGTGGATGCGGTCTACCAGTGCATCAATCGCATCACCGGCTACGAGATCCGCATCGACAAATACGAACTCAAGGGCAAGGGCGAGGGCAAGAACGCCCTCGGCCAGGTGGACATAGTCGCCGAATACAAGGGGCGCAAGTTCCACGGCATGGGGCTGGCCACCGACATCATCGAATCCTCGGCCCAGGCCTTGGTCCACGTGATCAACAGCATCTGGCGCGCGGATCAGGTGGCCGAGCAGATGGAACGCAACCACACCATCAGATCGGAAACCGTCTGAGCCCGCCGCCGGACGAGATGACAGCACAACATCGGGGGCAAGGGTCAGGGCGAAGGCACGGACCTACCTCCCGGATAAAACGGAATAACACTATCAAGACGGAGAGAGTATGAGCAGTTATCGGATCGCGGTATTGCCGGGTGACGGCATTGGCCCGGAAGTGATGGCCGAGGCCATCAAGGTGCTGGAAAAGGTGCAGGCCAAGTTCGGCTTCAATCTCGACTATGACCGTCACGACGTGGGTGGCATCGCCATCGACAATCACGGCACACCGCTGCCCCAGAGCACGATCAAAGGCTGCGAAGCGGCCGATGCGGTGCTGTTCGGCTCGGTCGGTGGCCCCAAGTGGGAACACCTGCCGCCCAACGATCAGCCGGAGCGCGGCGCCCTGCTGCCCCTGCGCGCCCACTTCAAACTGTTCTGCAACCTGCGTCCGGCCCGCATCTACACCGGTCTGGAGCAGTTCTCTCCCCTGCGTGCCGACATCTCGGATCGCGGCTTCGACATCGCCTGCGTGCGCGAGCTGACCGGCGGCATCTACTTCGGCCAGCCCAAGGGGCGCGAGGGTGAAGGCGCCACCGAGAAAGCCTTCGACACCGAGGTGTACCACCGCTTCGAGATCGAGCGCATCGCCAAGATAGCGTTCGAGTCGGCCCGGGTGCGCAAGGCCAGGGTCACCTCCATCGACAAGGCCAACGTGCTCGCCTCCTCCATCCTGTGGCGCGAGGTGGTAAACGAGGTCGCCAAGGGTTATCCCGACGTCGAACTGAACCATATGTATATCGACAACGCCACCATGCAGCTCATCAAGGATCCGTCCCAGTTCGACGTGCTGCTCTGCTCCAACCTGTTCGGTGACATCCTCTCCGACGAGTGCGCCATGATCACCGGCTCCATGGGCCTGCTCCCCTCCGCCAGCCTGAACGAATCCGGCTTCGGCCTGTTCGAGCCGGCCGGCGGCTCCGCCCCGGACATCGCCGGCAAGGGGATCGCAAACCCCATCGCCCAGATCCTCTCCGCCGCCCTGATGCTGCGCTACAGCCTCGGCCAGGAAGCCGCCGCCCAGGCCATCGAGCAGGCCGTGGCCCAGACGCTGGCAGAAGGTTACTTCACCGCCGACCTGCACCAGGCCAGCGCCAAGCACCCGGTACAGAGCACCGCCGACATGGGCAGCCAGATCGCCGCACGCATCTGACGCCACCAGATAACAAGGAAGAGAGCAATGTCCAAGACCCTCTATCAGAAAGTGTTCGACGCCCACGTGGTGCGGGAAGTGGAAGGGGAAACCCCCCTCATCTACATCGACCGCCACCTGGTGCATGAAGTGACCAGCCCCCAGGCGTTCGACGGCCTGCGGGCCATGAACCGCCAGTTGCGTCGCCCGGATCTGACCTGGGCCACCATGGATCACAACGTCTCCACCACCACCAAGGACATCGCCGCCTCCGGCGAGATGGCCCGCATCCAGATGGAGACCTTGGCCGCCAACTGCAAGGAGTTCGGGGTCCGCCTCTACGATCTCAACCACAAGTACCAGGGCATAGTCCACGTGATGGGTCCCGAGCTCGGCATCACATTGCCCGGCACCACCATCGTCTGCGGTGACTCCCACACCGCCACCCACGGCGCCTTCGGGTCGCTCGCGTTCGGCATCGGCACCTCCGAAGTGGAGCACGTGATGGCCACCCAGACCCTTAAGCAGGGCCGCGCCAGGACCATGCGGATCTCGGTCAATGGCAAACTGAGCGAGGGCATCAGCGCCAAGGACGTGGTGCTGGCCATCATAGGCCGGGTCGGCCACGCCGGCGGCACCGGCTATGTGGTGGAGTTCGCCGGTGAGGCCATCGAAGGGCTCACCATGGAAGGGCGGATGACGGTGTGCAACATGGCCATCGAGCTCGGCGCCAAGGCCGGGATGATCGCCCCCGACCAGACCACCATCGACTACATCCGCGGCAAGGAGTTCGCTCCCAAGGGCGAGGCGCTTGAGCAGGCCATCGCCTACTGGCAAACCCTCAAGAGCGATGCCGATGCCAAGTTCGATGCCGAAGTGGTGCTGGACGCCGCCGACATCGCCCCTCAGGTCACCTGGGGCACCAACCCGGGCCAGGTCATCGCCGTCAATGAGCCCATCCCGGCGCCGGAATCCTTCACCGACCCGGTGGAGCAGCAGTCCGCCCGCAAGGCCCTCGCCTACATGGACCTGCAACCGGGCCAGAAGCTCTCCGACGTCGCCATCGACAAGGTGTTCATCGGTTCGTGCACCAACAGTCGCATCGAGGATCTGCGCGCTGCCGCCGCCATCGCCCGTGGCCGCAAGGTCGCCGCCGGGGTACAGGCCCTGGTGGTGCCGGGCTCCGAGCAGGTAAAGGCCCAGGCCGAAGCCGAGGGGCTGGACAAGATCTTCATCGAGGCAGGCTTTGAGTGGCGTTTGCCCGGCTGCTCCATGTGTCTGGCCATGAACAACGACCGGCTGCAACCGGGGGAGCGCTGCGCCTCCACCAGCAACCGCAACTTCGAAGGGCGCCAGGGCCGCGCCGGCCGCACCCACCTGGTGAGCCCGGCCATGGCTGCCGCCGCCGCCGTCACCGGCCGTTTCGCCGACATTCGCGCGCTGTAAGAGGGGTTGAGGATGAAAGCATTCAAACAACACGGACGGCCCTTCGCCGTCACCGACATCATCTTCGCCGACATTCGTGCACTGTAAGAGGGAACGTACATGACAGGTTTCAAACAGCATAAAGGGATCGTCGTCCCCCTCGACAGCGCCAACGTCGACACCGACGCCATCATTCCCAAGCAGTTCCTGCAGAAGGTGAACCGCATCGGCTTTGGCAAGCACCTGTTCCACGACTGGCGCTTCCTGGACGATGCAGGGGAGCAGCCCAACCCCGAGTTCGTGCTGAACCAGCCGCAATTCGCCGGTGCCAGCATCCTGCTGGCCCGCGAGAACTTCGGCTGCGGCTCGAGTCGCGAGCACGCCCCCTGGGCGCTGGCGGACTACGGCTTCAAGACCATGATCGCCCCGAGCTTTGCCGACATCTTCTATGGCAACGCCATCAACAACGGCATGGTGCCGGTTCGTCTGAAGGAGGAGGAGATCGACGCCCTGTTCCAGCTGGTCGCCGCCCAGCCGGGCATCGAGATCGAAGTGGATCTGGAGGCCAACCAGGTGCGGGCCGGTGCGCTCACGTTCGGCTTCGAAATCGACGAGTTCCGCCGCTACTGCCTGCTCAACGGGTTGGATGCCATCGGTCTGACCCTGCAGCACGAGACTGCCATCAGTGCCTTCGAGGCGAAGCAGCCGAGCTGGATCTAGGCGCAAGTCGCCACAACGAGTAGCATCCACAGGGAGCCCAGGCTCCCTGTTTTATTCTCAGTCCCGCCCAGGCACAGTGGGCTCACCGACAGGAAAGGATGATGAAGACGACCCGCCCCCTCCCCCTGCTGCTCAGCCTGCTGCTTGCCCTGCCGGCCAGTGCAGGACAGACCCATTTTGGCAACAATGGGGGCCTGCTCAGCGTCGACTGGCAGGACAGGGAGGGCCAGGCGCAGCAGCTCGGTTACCGGCTGGAGCCGGGCAAGCTGCCACCCCTCATCGCCTATCGCCCGGCCCGCATGCAGGAGGAGGTGTTGCAGCGCCTGCTGCAACAGGCCGCCACCGAGTTTCCCGAGGTGCAGTTCTCCCTCGTCCGCCCCGGCATGACCCTGAGCCTCAAGAGCCGCAACGCCGACAAGGCGAGGGAAGCCTCCCAATGGGTCAAGCCGGAGCAGGCCAGGCTGGAGCAGGAGTGGCTCAAGCAACACTATTTCCAGCCGTTCACCACTCCCGACGGCGCCCCCGCCATCAAGCAGGATCATGTGCGCATCGCCCTGGAGAGCCGGTCCGAGCTGGCGCCGCTCGCCGAGCAGCTCAAGCAGCAGGGCACCACGGAGACCGAGGCGCGCCAGAAGACGGTGGTGTACATCCTCGACTTCATCCAGGCCATTCCCTATCAGCTGCTCGACAGCCAGTCGGGGCGCTCGGGCAAGGGCTTTTTAAGCCCGCGCCAGGTGCTGGAGCAGAACCGGGGGGATTGCGACAGCAAGGTGACCCTGATGGCCGCCCTGCTGGCCCAGCTCTTCCCCGAACTGAAGCAGGCCATGGTGTTCGTGCCGGGTCATGCCCTGCTGGGGGTGGCCCTGCCGGCCGGGCCCGGGGATGCTACCCTGAGCCACGAGGGTGAAACCTATCTGCTGATGGAGCCGACCGGCCCGGCCCAGCTCCCCATGGGCCAGCTCGCCCCCGCCAGCCGGGTTCTGGTCGACAGCAGGCAGCTGAGTGTACAGCCGGTGCTGGCCAGCCAGTGAGGCATCTGCCCGCGGGCATTGACGTTAACAGGGGAAACCGGCCAGCACGGGGTTGGCCGATGACGGGGGCTGAATGAGGCAGGCGCCTCAGGCCAGGGATTGGAACTCCAGGGCCAGCAGGAGGCCATCCTCCTCCTCCAGCACCCGCACGATGCGGGCCTGGGCCTCGAAGGGGGGCAGCAGGTTGCTGCTGGTGGCCAGGCTCACCCGGATGGGCTGCTCCGGATCGAACCCGTGTTCATTCACCTCGACGCCCATGCCGTTGGCGCTGAGATCCCGGCAGATCCCCTCCAGCACCTGTTCATGCTGGAACAGGGTGACGGGGGCATTGATGACCATGCGCTGGAAGGCTCGTCTTTCCTTGGTGCTGGTAATCACTTGGGGCTTCCTCCTCGGTGGTGGCGCGCACGATGCGGCCCGTGAAACATAGTGCTGGCCTCCCCCCAGGAACGCCAATACAATGCGGAGCGTTGCTCAAACGGGGTGCGGTTTACCGCTGAGATTATACCCGTGAACCTGATCCAGATAATGCTGGCGGAGGAATTTGAGGCATGGCGCGCGTTTTTGCGCCCTCATCCGCTGGCCCTCACCACACGAGACGTGCCATCGATGAGCAGCCCGCTGCCCATGGCACCTCAGGACCCACAGGAGTGCCATTGATGAAGACCCTGCTGTTGCTCGCCACCGGCCTGCTCTCTGCCCAGGCGTTTGCCGCCGACACCCTCACCGTCTACACCTACGGCTCCTTCGCCGCCGAATGGGGGCCGGGTCCCAAGATCAAGCCAGCGTTCGAGAAGGAGTGCGGCTGTACCCTCAACCTGGTGGCGCTGGAAGACGGCGTCGCCATCCTCAACCGGCTGCGGCTGGAAGGGCAGCACAGCAAGGCCGACCTGGTGCTGGGGCTGGACGATGCCCTCATCAGCGAAGCCAAGCAGAGCGGCCTGTTTGCCCCCCACAAGACCGAACTCGCCACCCTCAAGGTGCCCGGTGGCTGGCAGGACGACACCTTCGTCCCCTATGACTACGGCTACTTCGCCTTCGTCTACGACGGCGGCAAGCTCAAGCAGCCTCCCAAGAGCCTGAAGGAGCTGGTGGAGCGCCCCGATCTCAAGGTGATCTACCAGGATCCCCGCACCTCCACCCCGGGTCAGGGGCTGATGCTGTGGATGAAGTCCGTCTATGGCGCCCAGGCACCCGCCGCCTGGGCGCAGCTGGCCAAGAAGACAGTCACCGTCACCAAGGGGTGGTCCGAGGCCTACGGCATGTTCCTCGATGGCGAGGCGGACATGGTGCTCTCCTACACCACCTCCCCCGCCTATCACCTGATCGCCGAGAACAAGCCCCAGTACCGGGCTGCCGCGTTCGAGGAGGGGCACTATCGCCAGGTGGAGGTAGCCGCCAAGCTCAAGGGCACCAAACAGGACAAGCTGGCGGACCAGTTCCTGCAGTTCATGGTCAGCCCCGCCTTCCAGAACGAGATCCCCTCCGGCAACTGGATGTATCCGGTGACAGACGTGGCGCTGCCCAAGGGTTTCGAGCAGATGATCACCGTCACCAGGCCGCTCGCCTTCACTGCCGATGAGGTGGCCGCCAACCGCAAGGGGTGGATCCGCGAATGGCTGCAAGCCGTCACCCAGTGAGACCTCACGCTCGCCCGCTCTGGTGGCTGCCCGGCAGTGCGGCCACCAGCCTGATCCTGCTGTTGTCCCTGGGGCCGCTCGTGGCCCTGTTGTGGCAGGCCGGCACCCTGTCGCCCCGCACCCTGATGGCCGATCCCTACCTGCGCCACGTGCTGGGCTTCAGCCTCTGGCAGGCCCTGCTCTCCACCCTGCTGAGCTTAGCTATCGCCATCCCGGTGGCGCGAGCCCTGGCGCGGCGCCGTTTTCGCGGCCGCCGCCTGCTGCTGAAATTGTTCGGCCTCTCCCTGGTACTGCCCGTCATCATCGCCATCTTCGGCATGGTGGCGGTACACGGCCGCCAGGGGTGGCTGCCGCAACTGCTGCACGGCCTGGGCCTGGACCCCGGCAACTATCTGTACGGCCTGTTCGGCATACTGCTGGCCCACGTCTTCTTCAACATGCCGCTGGCCGCACGTCTCATCCTCCAGAGCATAGAGAGCATCCCCGAGTCCTCCTGGCGCCTCGCCAGCCAGCTCGGCATGCGCTCCTCACATATCTTCCGCCTGCTGGAGTGGCCGCTCATCCGCGCCATACTGCCGGGGCTGGCCAGCCTCATCTTCATGCTCTGTTTCACCAGCTTCACCACAGTGCTGGCCCTCGGCGGCGGCCCCAAGTCCACCACCCTAGAGGTGGCCGTCTACCAGGCCCTGCGCTTTGACTTCGACCTCGCCACCGCCGGCGGACTCGCCCTGGTGCAGCTGCTGCTGACCCTGGTCCTGCTCCTGCTGCAGCACAAGTTGCAGACCACACCGGCCAGCCGGATCGAGAGTCGCCGCCCCTGTCTGAGGCCGGATCGCCGCCAGGCGGGCACCCTCTGGGTGGATCTGGCCGCGCTCGGCCTCGGCCTCGCCATCTTCCTGCCGCCGCTGCTGGCCATCGTCGTCGCCGGGTTCAATCCCGGCCTGCTGACGGCGCTGGGGTCACACCAGCTGTGGCAGGCGGGGGGCCAGTCGCTCGTGATCGCCCTCGCCGCCGGCTCCCTGGCGACCCTGCTCGGCGCCGGCCTGCTGCTCACCAGCCGTCACCTGAGGGTGCGGGATCGCAAGCGGCGGGCCGCCGCCCTGTGGGAGGCCAGCGGCTCCATGATCCTGATGATCCCGGCGGTGGTGCTCTCCACGGGCCTCTTTATCCTGTTTATGCCGTTCGCCGATGTCTTCGCCCTGGGGCCCTGGCTGGTGGTGCTGGTCAACGCCCTGATGGCGCTGCCCTATGTACTGCGCACCCTCAGCGCCCCCATGCAGCTGGTGGTGCGCCAGTACGATCGGCTGGCGGACAGCCTGGGGGTGCGCGGCCTGCATCGCCTGCGTCTGGTAGAGTGGCCCCTGCTGCGCCGTCCGCTGGCGCTCGCCATGGCCCTCTCGATGATACTGTCCCTCGGGGATCTAGGCGCCATCGCCATGTTCGGCAGCCAGACCCTCACCACCCTGCCCTGGCTGCTCTACCAGCAGCTCGGCAGCTACCGGCTGACCGAGGCGGCCGCCACCGCCCTGCTGCTGCTCACCCTCTGCTTCTCCCTGTTCTGGCTGGTGGAGCGGGGGCTAGGAGGAAGAAATGTCGATCATTGATACCCAGTCCCTTGTTCCCATGTCTTACGTTCTGGCTGGTGGAACGAAAGACGGGAGGAAAGCATGCTGATCATTGACGAGCTGATCACCAGCTACCCGGATTGGCGGGTCAGCTTTACCGCCACCCTGCCCAGGGGAGAGATCACTGCCCTCATCGGTCCGAGCGGCGCCGGCAAGTCCACCCTGCTCGGCATGATAGCGGGCTTCGTCCCGGTGGAATCCGGCACCCTCGCCTTCGACGGTCAGGATCTGCTGCCGCTCGGCCCCGCCGAGCGCCCGGTCACCACCCTGTTCCAGGATCACAACCTCTTCCTGCACCTGTCGGTATTCGACAATATCGCTATCGGCCTGCACCCCGGCCTGCGGCTGAGTGCCCCCCAGCGGGCACAGGTGATCGATGCGGCCGGACGGGTCGGTCTTGGCGAGATGCTGAGCCGCCTGCCTGAGCAGCTCTCCGGCGGCCAGCAGCAGCGGGTTGGGCTTGCCCGCGCCCTGGTGCGGGGCAAGCCCCTGCTGCTGCTGGACGAGCCCTTCTCGGCGCTAGATCCCGCTCTGCGCCGGGAGATGCTGGCGGAAGTCGCCCGTCTCGCCTGCGAGCAGGGCATCACGGTGCTGATGGTGTCCCACAACCCTGAGGATGCCCAGCTGATTGCCGATCAGGTGCTGTTCGTGGACGAGGGGCGCATCGCCTTGCAGGGGACTCCAGACATACTGCAAAACAGCGATCACCCGGGGCTGCTGCGCTACCTGGGTCGCGCGCAGGGATAACGAGGCCAAGGGGATCAAAAAAGGGGAAGCCGGACGGCTTCCCCTTTCTCATGCAGAGATTACGTTAAATCAGAGATTTTCCTCGGCGAAGGAGGCGAGCCGGCTGCGCACCACCCCGTTCAGGAAGATGTTGGCACTGCCGTCGAAGTCCTTGAAACGCTCGACTATGTAGGTGAGACCCGAGGTCACCGGGCTCAGGTAGTTGGAGTCGATCTGGGCCAGGTTGCCGGAGCAGACGATCTTGGTCCCCTCGCCGCAGCGGGTGATGATGGTCTTGATCTGGGAGGCGGTCAGGTTCTGGCACTCGTCCAGCAGCACGAAGGTGTTCTGGATGCTGCGCCCGCGCATGAAGTTGACGGATTTGAACTGGATATTGGCCTTCTCCATGATGTAACTCAAGGACCCGCTCATGTTCTCGTCCTGCTTGTGCAGCACTTCCAGGGTGTCGGTCACCGCCGCCAGCCAGGGCATCATCTTCTCCTCCTCGGTGCCGGGCAGGAAGCCGATACTCTCGGCGATCTCCGGGGTATTTCGGGTGACGATCACCTTCTCGTAGATCCCCTTCTCGATCACCAGCTCCAGCGCGGCCGCCATGGCGAGCAGGGTCTTGCCACAGCCCGCCGGGCCGGTCAGGATCACCAGGTCAATGTGTGGATCCAGCAGGGCATCCAGTGCCATGCCCTGATAGACGTTCTTGGGGTGCACCCCCCAGGCCTTGCGGGACATCAACCGCTCGCGACCAAGATCTTTCAGGCGGATCTTGTTGCCGTCGTGGCTCAGCACCCTGGCTGCAAAGAAGTTCTCCTCGTCCAGCAGGTACTGGTTGACGTGCACGCCCTCCAGCAGATTGGCGTCGATGACGTGGACCGTATCGCGACCATGGGTCTCGCTGTCGCACTCGCCGACCCGCTCCCAGAAGCTGCCGGGCACCACCTGGAAGCCTTTGGCCAGCAGACGGATGTCATCGATCAGCTGGTCGCTGCGATAATCCTCCACGTGGGCAAGTCCAGCCCCCTTGGCCTTGAGGCGCATGTTGATGTCTTTGGTGACCAGCACCACCTGGCGCTTCATCTCGTGTTTTTGCAGGTAGAGGGCGGCGTTGATGATGCGGTTGTCCGCCTCCTTGTCGGTGAACACCTCGGCATCCTGGGGCAGATGGTGATCGCTGAAGATGGAGATATGGCCGCTCGCCTCACCGGCCAGCGCCACCCCTTGCACTATCTGCTCGGGGGTCGCGTCACGGAATACGTCCTCCAGGGCGCGGATGGCGATGCGGGCATCGCGGCTGACGTCCTTGTGGCGATCCTTGATGTTGTCGAGCTCTTCCAGCACCGTCATGGGGATGAGCACGTCGTGCTCTTTGAAGGAGTAGATGGCGAGGGGTTCGTGAAGCAGAACGTTGGTATCCAGGATAAACAGCTTTCGGTCCGTGTTGTCCATAAGCATCCTCCTTGGCACTGAAGGTGCCACGTGTGTGAATCTCAGATGTCATTGAAACCACACGGCCGTGACAGTTTTATTACCCCCAACGCTACGCCCGAATTTACCAGCACGCAACAAATCGCTGCCGCCATAGGCGTCGTTCGAACATAAAAGCGGCAATGAAAAGGCCGGCATTGCGCCGGCCTTCTCTCGCTGTCAGCGGCTCAACCGCACTTGGAATCGCCGCAGTTGAGGCAGGTCATGCAACCATCCTTCAGCACCAGCGCCTTGGTGTGGCACTTGTAGCAGAGCGCCGCACCGGGCGGAAAACCGCTCCCCGCCTGCTGCTCGTCGGCCTGTTGCTGGGCTTTCAACTCAGCCTGTTTTTCGGCGAGAAACGCCTGCTGGTGCTCGTCCAGCCCGGGCACCTTGAGCATGCCGATCTCGGTGAGGTGGGTTTCGATCACGTTGCCAATCTCGGCAATCAGCGACGGCACGTACTTGCCCTTGTTCCAGTAGCCCCCCTTGGGATCGAACACGGACCTCAGCTCCTCCACCAGGAAGGTGACATCCCCTCCTTTGCGAAACACAGCCGAGATGATGCGGGTCAGCGCCACTATCCACTGGTAGTGTTCCAGGCTCTTGGAGTTGATGAAGATCTCGAACGGGCGGCGCGTCTCGTGCACAGTGCCCTCGTTGAGAATGATGTCGTTGATGGTGATAAACAGCGAGTGCTCGGAGACATGCTCCGGCGTCTTCAGCTTGTAGGTGGTGCCCATCAGCCGCTCAGGGCGCAGCACCGTTTCGTGCATATGCACCACGTCATCCTCGGGGGCCGGCGCTTCTTGCGGCTCATCCCGGGTTTTCACCTTGTAGGCGACGATTTTCCTGTCGATCTTCTTGACCATGATCTGTTCTCAGAATTTGCCGTAATAGCCTTCTTTCAAGGCGTCGTAGAGGTTGGCGGCGGTGTGTAGCTCGCCATCGTATTCGATCTCTTCGTTCCCTTTCGCCGTGATGACGGAGCCATCCTCCAGGGTGAACTCGTACTGAGTGTTCTCCAGATCCTGCTCCTTCACCAGCACCCCCTGGAAGGCCTCGGGGTTGAAGCGGAAGGTGGTGCAGCCCTTGAGGCCGGAGTCCGAGGCATAGAGATAGATATCCTTGAACTGCTCGAACGGGAAATCGGTCGGCACGTTGGCGGTCTTGGAGATGGAGGAGTCAATCCAGCGCTGGGCGGCGGCCTGGATGTCCACGTGCCCGGTCGGGCTGATGTCGTCGGCGGTGATGAAGTAATCCGGCAACCGGCTCCCCTCATCCTCCCCATAGGGCATGGCCCCCGGGTTCACCAGCTCGCGATAGGCGAGCAGCTCAAAGGAGTAGACGTCCACACTCTCCTTGCTCTTCTTGCCCGGCTTGATGACGTTGCGGCTGTAGTGGTGGGCGAAGCTCGGCTCTATGCCGTTGCTGGCGTTGTTGGCCAGCGACAGGGAAATGGTTCCGGTCGGCGCTATGCTGCTGTGGTGGGTGAAACGCCCGCCCACCTCGGCCAGCTCGGCCACCAGGGCGGGATCCACCTCGGCCACCTGCTGCATGTAGCGGCTGTAGCGGGCGTGCAGCACCTTGCCCTTCACCTTGTCGCCGAGCTTGATGCCGTCCGCCGCCATCTCGGGGCGCAGGCGCAGCATCTTGCCGGTCACCTCGAACTCCTGCTCCATGATGGGCGCCGGGCCCTTCTCCTTCGCCAGACGCAGAGACTCCTGCCAGCCGGTCATGGCCAGCTCCTGGGAGACCTGCTCGGTGAAGGCGATGGAAGCCGCGGAGCCGTATGTGAGCCGCAGCATGGTGAGGGTCGAGCCCAGGCCGAGGAAGCCCATGCCATGGCGGCGCTTGCTGAGGATCTCCTCGCGTTGCTGAGGCAAGGGCAGCTGGTTGATCTCCACCACGTTGTCGAGCATGCGGGTGAAGATGGCCACCACCTTGCGAAACGCGGGCCAGTCGAAGGCTGCCTGTTCGGTAAAGGGGTCACGCACGAAGGTGGTCAGATTGACCGAGCCGAGCAGGCAGGCGCCATAGGGCGGCAGGGGCTGTTCGCCGCAGGGGTTGGTGGCGCGGATCTCCTCGCAGAACCAGTTGTTGTTCATCTCGTTGACCTTGTCGATCAGGATGAAGCCGGGCTCCGCATAGTCGTAGGTGGAGGTCATGATGACGTTCCAGAGCTTGCGCGCAGGCAGGGTCTTGTAGACCTTGCAGGCCACCTGGCCCAGCTCGTTGATGACCACCCCCTCCTTGTTGGGCCAGTCCGCCCAGATCACCCTCGCGGGGTCATCCAGCGCGATGCCGTCCTGCTCCACCTCCTTGGCGGTGTAGGGGAAGATCAGTTGCCAGGGGGCATCAGCCTTCACCGCGTTCACGAACTCTTCGGTGATGAGCAGGGAGAGGTTGAACTGGCGCAGGCGACCATCCTCCCGCTTGGCCTGGATGAATTCGACCACGTCGGGATGACGGATATCCATGGTGCCCATCTGGGCGCCACGACGACCACCGGCAGAGGAGACGGTGAAACACATCTTGTCGTAGATATCCATGAAGGAGAGCGGCCCCGAGGTATAGGCCCCCGCTCCCGAGACGAAGGCTCCGCGCGGTCGCAGGGTCGAGAAGTCGTAACCGATGCCGCAACCCGCCTTCAGGGTCAGCCCCGCCTCGTGCACCTTGCCGAGGATATCGTCCATCGAATCTTCAATGGTGCCGGACACGGTGCAGTTGATGGTGGAGGTCGCCGGCTTGTGCTCGAAGGCGCCGGCGTTGGAGGTGATGCGGCCCGCCGGGATGGCGCCGTTGCGCAGGGCCCAGAGAAAGGGCTCATACCAGGCGTCAGGTTCACGCTCTTGCGCCGCCAAGGCACGGGCGACCCGCTGGTAGGTCTCGTCGATGGAGCCGTCGATGGGCGTACCGTCTTTGCTCTTGAGGCGATACTTGCTGTCCCAGATCTCGAGGGACGTCTCCTGCAGGGGGATCTGGCGGGCGGCGGTGACACCCTCCAGCACAGGGATGGATTTGGCCATGTTCAATCAACCTCATATGAATGCAGCAGCATCTCGATGTCAAAAACACTACTAATAGTGAATGTTTACACCACAAACACAATATATAGTAATTCTGTCGTGATAAGGGTGCAGATTCTATCCTAAAAAAATGCCCCGGCCAGCAGATTTCTGGGCCAGGGCATTCAACCGGTTCAATTCCCGAGAGATTTAACGCGAAGGGCTTTCTCAGGGTTTCTTGACGTATACGCTCGGTGTCTCTCCAGCCATATTCAGATAGAACTCGTAGACGCCATCCGCATCCGGTGAGAACTTCATGTCCTCATACTTGGAGCACGGGTTGACCGGTACAGGTTCCCCGCCGAGCACGGCAACGCCATCGCTCGGGCTCTTGTAACCGAAGTTGGTGCCGCAGCTCCAGCCGGAGTCGGCAAACTTGAACTTGTAAGGAGCCCACTCTTTCTTGAGTGTGCCCTTGGCCATGTAGAGCTTGTCAGCCACCTTGACCACCTTGCTCTCATCGGTCGCCATCCAGTCGTTCATCTCACCACGAAGGTAGATGGACTTGCCGCCGAAGTCGCTGTTGTCCGCCGCTGCCTGCTCTGCACCACCATTGGATGCGCAACCGCCTAATACCAGGGTTCCCGCCGCCAGCATCATCGTTACTGTTCTTTTGAACATGTGTCCATTCCTCAAATTATTGTGATTCCTTGGCCCAATCGAATGTGGGCAGACGAATTAAAGCAGAGCGGGACCGGCAAGAAAGGTAGGGGTATCACATTCTGTGCTTTTTATATCCAGCACACGGCGCCGATGGATAAATATCGAACAGAAAACCAGGTAGGTTGTTGGATCGCAGATGGTACGCAGCAAGAGTGATGGGGAGTGCGAAGGGCCAAGACCAGCCAATCTGGCTGATTCTGAAACAATAAAAAACCCCGCTCAAATGAGCGGGGTTCTTCGTGTTGGGAGCCTGGCAGTGTCCTACTCTCGCATGGCGAATGCCACACTACCATCGGCGCTACAGCGTTTCACTTCTGAGTTCGGCATGGGGTCAGGTGGTTCCACTGCGCTATTGCCGCCAGGCAAA
>NZ_CDBN01000072.1 GCF_000820085.1 Aeromonas sanarellii | reverse complement strand
GCTGGACGACGTGCTGGCGGGCCTGGGCTGGGCGGTGGCGGGCGGCGGCCTGTTCCAGATCTACCATTTCGTGGCGGCAGAGGCGCTCCGCCAGGGCAAGCTGGTGGAGGTCATGACGCCCTTTGCGGGGCGATCCCGCCCCTTCTACGCCCTCTATCCCCAGCACCGCCACCTCTCCGCCCGGGTGCGGGCCTTCGTGGACTACCTGCTGGCGGCGGTGCGCCCCTGAGGCAAGGTCCCTCTCTTTTTTAAATAACGGTGCGCGCCAGGCTGACGCCCCCCTGACCATCCTTCTTCCGGGGCGAGAAGGCGATGCCCACTCTGGACACTCTGGTTGCCGGAATAAATATGCAGAGAAATCAACGCAGCCCCCGCCGGATATATGAACTCTTCTGCTGTTTGTATGAAGCATCGTGCTGCTGAAAATTTTCTGTGAGCCACCTCCCGCCGTTTAATTAAAGAGCCTATAACCTTGACCCGTACAATAAAAACCTGACGCGTTCCGGTTTATTTCACCATGCATCACAAAGGAGTGTCATATGTATAAAAAAGTGAAACTGGCGGGCATTATCAGCACCCTTATTCTCTCGGCCACTGCATATTCTGCAGAGATGACCGTGGGCTTCTCGCAAATAGGTTCTGAATCCGGGTGGCGAGCCGCGGAAACCTCGGTCGCCAAGAGCGAAGCCCAAAAACGCGGCATCATCCTGAAAATTGCCGATGCCCAGCAGAAACAGGAGAACCAGATCAAGGCCATTCGCTCCTTTATTGCCCAGGGGGTGGATGCCATCTTTATTGCCCCCGTGGTACAGACCGGCTGGGAGCCGGTATTGCAGGAGGCGAAAGAGGCCGAGATCCCGGTCTTCCTGCTGGATCGCAATATCACGGTAAAAGATGACGGTCTCTTCATGACCGGGGTCGCTGCAGACAGCGTCCACGAAGGGGAGGTGGCGGCCCAGTGGCTCATCAAGCAGCAGGATGGCAAGCCGTGCAACGTGGTGGAATTGCAGGGCACAGTGGGTGCCAGCGTGGCGCTGGATCGCAAGAAGGGCTTCTTCGACACCGTCGCGGCCGTGCCCACCATCAAGATCATCCGCACCCAGTCCGGCGACTTCACCCGCAGCAAGGGCAAGGAGGTGATGGAGAGCTTCATCAAGGCGGAAAATAGCGGCAAGAACATCTGCGCCGTCTACGCCCATAACGATGACATGGCCATCGGCGCCATCCAGGCCATTAAAGAGGCCGGGCTGAAACCAGGCAAGGATATCAAGATCATCTCCATCGACGGCGTGCCGGATATTTTCAAGGCGATGATGGCCGGTGAAGCCAATGCCTCGGTGGAGCTCACGCCGAATATGGCAGGCCCCGCCTTCGATGCCCTGCTGGCCTATAAAAAGGATGGCGCCCTGCCCCCCAAACTTATCAAGACGGAGTCTGTTCTGTTCGAGCCAGAGAGTGCCGAGGCGCAGCTCGAGCTGAAAAAAGACATGGGTTATTAATGCCCGCCCTCTGAGCCAGCCTGTCAAATAACACGTCATATCGGCTGGGTTGCGATATGGCGTGTTATATCGGAGAGCCTATTTTCATGTCACAGAACAATCAGGATGTCCTGTTGAATGCCCGCGGGATCTGTAAATCCTTTCCCGGGGTACGGGCCCTGCATCAGGTGGACTTCTCCCTGCGCCGGGGGGAGATCATGGCGCTGCTCGGCGAGAACGGGGCCGGCAAGTCCACTTTGATCAAGACCCTCACCGGTGTCTATCAGCGAGACGCCGGCCGCATCGAGCTCGATGGCGTCCCCATCTCCCCGACGGACACCGCCCATGCCCAGCGCCTGGGGATAGGCACCGTCTATCAGGAGGTCAACCTGCTGCCGAACATGTCGGTGGCGGACAACCTCTTCATCGGCCACGAGCCCCGCCGTTTCGGCTTCATCGACCGGGGCGCCATGACCCGGCAGGCCAGCGCCATCATGGCCAGCCACGGCTTCGAGATGGATGTCACCCTGCCCCTGGACCACTACTCGGTCGCCATGCAGCAGATCGTGGCCATCGCCCGGGCGGTGTCACTCTCCGCCAGGATCCTGATCCTGGACGAGCCCACCGCGAGCCTGGATGCCAGCGAAGTCCAGATGCTCTTCGCCCTGATGACGCGCCTGCGGGATCAGGGGGTGAGCCTCATCTTCATCACCCATTTTCTCGATCAGGTCTACGCCATCAGCGATCGCATCACAGTGCTGCGCAACGGCGAGCTGGTTGGCACCCGCGACACCCAGGCACTGCCACAACTGGAGCTGGTCAAGATGATGCTGGGGCGCGAGCTGGACGACAACGCCCTCAAGCGGGCGGGCAAGACGTTGCGCAGCCACCAGCCCACGGTGTCGTTCAGGGGCTATGGCAAGCGCGGGGTCATCGCCCCCTTCAGCCTCGACGTCATGCCCGGGGAGATAGTGGGCCTCGCCGGCCTGCTCGGCTCCGGTCGCACCGAAACCGCCGAGCTGATGTTCGGCATAGTGCCGAGCGACAGCGGCGAGTGCCGGGTACGGGACAAGCCGGTGACCATCCGCTCTGCACGCCAGGCGGCCGCCAACGGCTTCGGCTTCTGCCCGGAGGATCGCAAGAACGCCGGCATCATCGCCTCGGCCTCGGTGCGTGAAAACATGGTGTTGGCCCTGCAAGCCCAGCGGGGCTGGCTGCACCCCCTGTCCCGCAAGGAGCAGGACGAGATCACCGCCCGCCTCATCGAGCAGTTGGCCATCAAGACCCCGGGAGCGGAGCAACCCATCCAGTTTCTCTCGGGAGGGAACCAGCAGAAGGTGCTGCTGGCCCGCTGGCTGCTGACCAAGCCGCAGTTCCTGATCCTGGACGAGCCCACCCGGGGCATCGACGTGGGGGCCCACGCCGAGATCATCCGCCTCATCGAATCCCTCTGCGCCAACGGGCTGGCCCTGCTGGTCATCTCCTCGGAGCTCGAGGAGCTGGTGGGTTATGCCGACCGGGTGATCGTCCTTCGCGACAGAAAACAGGTGGCAGAGCTTGCGACGGACGCCCTCAGTGTCCCTGCCATCATGAACGCCATTGCATGCGAGGCCTGATATGACGTCATCCATCCTCCCCCTCACCAAGGGATCGCGCACCCGCAGGGAGTGGCCCACGGGCTCGGCCCAGTGCGCCGCCCTGGCGGGCGTGCTGCTCATCAATGCCCTGGTCGCCGACAACTTCTTCGCCATCCATATCCAGGATGGGCGGCTGTTTGGCAGCCTCATCGACATCCTCAACCGCTGCGCCCCGGTGGCCCTGCTCTCCCTCGGCATGACCCTGGTGATCGCCACCGGCGGCATCGATCTGTCGGTGGGGGCCGTGATGGCCATCAGCGGAGCCACCATGGCCAGCCTGGCCACCGGCGGCCACAGCCTGCCGGTCATTCTCGCCGCCGTCATCGGGGTGGGCCTCCTGTGCGGCCTGTGGAACGGCCTGCTGGTGGCGGTGTTCAAGATCCAGCCCATCGTCGCGACCCTGATCCTCATGGTGGCGGGCCGGGGCATCGCCCAGCTCATCACCGAGGGGCAGATCATCACCTTCAACAACGAGGCCCTGGCCTGGATTGGCAGCGGCGCCCTCTTCTATCTGCCCACCCCCGTCATCCTCACCCTGGGGATGGCGCTGCTGCTGTGGCTGCTGACCAAGCGCACCGCCCTCGGCCTCTTCATCGAGGCGGTGGGGATCAACATCAAGGCCGCCAAGAACGCCGGGCTCAACACACCCATGGTGGTGATCGCCACCTATCTGCTGAGCGGCATGATGGCCGCCGTCGCCGGCATGATAGTCGCCGCCGACATCCGCGGGGCCGATGCCAACAACGCCGGGCTCTGGCTCGAGATGGACGCCATCCTGGCGGTGGTGATAGGGGGTACCTCCCTGATGGGGGGGCGCTTCAACCTCGCCCTCTCCCTGGTCGGCATCCTGATCATCCAGGGGGTGAACACCGGGATCCTGCTCTCCGGCTACCAGCCCCAGTGGAACCAGATCGTCAAGGCCATGGTGGTGCTGGCGGTGCTGGTCATGCAGTCGCCGGCCCTCAACCACCTGTTCCAGCGAGGGGCCCGCCATGTTTAAACGCAACCTCCCCCTGATGGTGACCATCATGGTCTTCGTGCTGGGCTATCTGCTCTGCCTGGCCTCCTTCCCCGCCTTCATGTCCACCCGCATCATTTGCAACATACTGACGGACAACGCCTTCCTCGGCATCGTGGCGGTGGGCATGACCTTCGTCATCCTCTCGGGGGGCATCGATCTGTCGGTGGGGGCCGTCATCGCCTTCACCGGGGTGCTGCTGGCCAAGCTCATCGGGGATCTGGGGGTCAGCCCCGTGCTGGCCATCCCCCTGGTGCTGGTGCTCGGGGCCGGTTTCGGCGCCCTGATGGGCTGGCTCATCGACACCCTGAAGATCCCCGCCTTCATCATCACCCTGGCGGGCATGTTCTTCCTGCGGGGCGCCAGCTTCCTCATCTCGGAGCAGTCCCTGCCCATCGATCACCCCACCTTCACCACTCTGTCGAGCCTGTCGTGGAAGATACCGGGGGGCGGTCGCTTGAGCCTGCTGGCCCTCATCATGCTGGCGGTGGTGGTGCTTGGCATCCTGCTCGCCAACCGCACCCGCTTTGGCAACAACGTCTACGCCATCGGCGGCAACGCCACCTCGGCGGCCCTGATGGGGATCTCGGTGCGCCACACCACCATCCGCATCTACCTGCTCTCCACCACATTGGCGACCCTGGCGGGCATCGTGTTCGCACTCTACACCTCGGCGGGCTATCCGCTCGCCGCCGTCGGGGTGGAGCTCGATGCCATCGCCGCCGTGGTCATCGGCGGCACCCTGCTCACGGGCGGGGTGGGCACCGTCTTCGGCTCCCTGTTCGGGGTGCTGATCCAGGGCTTGATCCAGACCTACATCAACTTCGACGGCACCCTCAGCTCCTGGTGGACCAAGATCATCATCGGTCTGCTGCTATTCAGCTTCATCGCCCTGCAGCGCCTGCTGATCCTGGTTTCGGAACACCGCAAGGCCAACAAGCCAGGCCCCTTCAAGCGCCAGGCCTCTGCCGCCACCGAGCTTGAATGACACAGCAACAACGTCTGCCTCCTGCTCAGCCAGGGGGCAGACCTCCCCCGTGGTGGTCAGGCGCTAGTATTCGCCCGCCCCCAGCAGCCGCTCTTTCCAGAGATAACCCTGCACCCCCAGATCCAGCCAGGGCCGTGGCGGGAGATAGTTTGCCGTGCCCAGGGCGCGCATCTGCTCGCCCCAGGGGTTCTCCACCCCGCACACCAGATCGGCCAGCGCCTTGCCCGCCATGGTCTGCTTGCTGATGCCAGCCCCGTTGCATCCCAGCGCGGCGTAGAGATCCGGGCCGAACTGGCCCCACAACGGCGCCCCATTGCGGCTCACGCTGATAAGCCCGGACCAGCTATGGGCGAAGGCCAGCTCCCCCAGCGCGGGAAAGCGGGAGAGCAGCAACTGGCGGTGACGCCGCACTATGGCTTCCCTGGCCCCGGCATCGCTATGCAGCGTTGGGGCATGGGCGACATGCTGGCGGATCAGGATGCGGTGATCCCGGGTATAGCGAAAGGTGGCGCCGACGATGGCGTTGACCGGGGTCAGTCCCCAGGGCGCAATGTCCCCCAGCCCGGCCCGCTGCTCGGGCGTCAGCGGCTCGGTCAGGGTGGCATGGGTCACCAGGGAGGCGAGCTTGCCGGCAAAGGGGGTCAGCTGACCCGCGCCGCCGTTGACGGCAAACATGGCCTTGCCCGCCACCACCTCCCCATGGGGCGTGGTGATGCGAACGCCGCCTGCGCTGTCCACCCGCAAGGCGGGGCTTCGCTCATACAGGGTCACATTGCCCGGCAGCTTGTCGGCCAGCCCCTGCACCAGAGCGGCCGGATTGAGCAACACCGTATGGGGGGTATAGATGGCAGAGTGGTAGAAGCCGGTGCCGAGGCGGGCCGAGAGGGCGGCTCCCTCCAGGTACTCATAGCTTTCGCCGAGCAACTCCAGCTCGCGGGCGTATTGCTTGAGCAGCCCTGCGGATCCGGCCTTGACGGCGCAGTGATACTTGCCGCTCTGCTGCCAGTCGCAATCGATGTGATACCGGCTGACCCAGTGCGCCAGCTGGGCCAGTCCCCCTTTCAGCAGTCGCCGATAGTGGCTGGCCTTGGCCAGCTCGGCGGTGCCACTGCCGATATTGTGGGGCAAGTCGATGGCGAACCCCGAGTTGCGCCCGGCGGCATTGTCCCCCACCACACCCGCTTCCAGCAGCACGATGCGGGCCTGTGGCTGTTGCTCGGCCAGCGCATGGGCAAAGGCCAACCCGGCATAGCCCGCCCCTACCACCACCCAGTCCCCCTGGACCACCCCCTGCAAAGGCGCACTGGGAAGCCGCTCGGGCAAGATGGCGGCCCAGCCGTTGACCTCTTCACTGCGGGGAAAATAACGGAACTTCATGGCGCGTCCTGCTCATGTCTTTGTCTGCAAGGGCCAGGTCGAGTGCCGGCCCAGGTTGTCTTGCAAAATGGCCGCACTGCGCGGCCACCCAATATAGGGGACCGCACTCCGAGAAGGCAGCCCCGATAGAAGGCAGTATCCATAACCAATAAATCATTAGTGATGGATCACCGGTCATTAATTACCACGCAGGGATAGCCGTCCCTTTATAGTATTTGTCCAGCGCCGCCTTGACTTGCTCATTCTGATAGGATGCCACCAGGGTTTTCACCCAGGGGGCACTTTCATTGCCACTTTTGACCGCGATGAAATTATTGTAAGGATTCTCTTTTGCCGTCTCGGAATAAATACGTTGCTGCTGGCTCAGCCCGGATTTCAATGCCCAGTCCGTATTGACCACGGCCGCATCCAGATCCTCCAGCGAGCGCCCTATGATGCCGGTATCCAGCTCCCGGATTTGCAATTTCTTGGGGTTGTCGATGATGTCGGTGGTGGTCGCCAGTATGCCCGAGCCAGGGCGCAGCTTGATGACCCCGGCCGACGCCAGCACCCGCAGCGCGCGCCCTTCGTTGCTGGGATCATTGGGCACCCCTATGATGGCCTCCTCCGGCAAGTCACCGACTGCCTTGAATTTCTTCGAGTACAGGCCGATGGGCCACACGGCCGTATTGCCGACCGGCACGATATGATAGCCGCGACTCTTTACCTGATTATCCAGGTAGGGTTTGTGCTGGAATGCGTTGGCATCTATTTCACCATTCTCCAGCGCCTCGTTGGGTAGGATATAGTCATTGAACTTGACAAGTTCGATATCCAGCCCCTGTTTCTTGGCCTGTGCCGACGCAACTTTCCACACATCTTCATCTTCGCCGCTCATGATCCCCAGCCGGATGGTTTCTCCGGCATTGGCATACCCAGAAATAATGGCGGCAACCAGAGGCGTCACTTTGAATATCGATTTCAACATGGCTATTTCCTTGCTAATGAGTGATGACGACCCCGAGATTACGGGGTCGGCGCAAGGAGCACAAAGCACAAGATATCCCTTGGATATATCAGAAATGAGGAATGCCGGGATCAGTGAAATAGCCCGATGAGAAGGGCTATTTTCAATCTTTTACTTCCACCATGTGGTACACAGATGGCGGCCGATACCGGATGCTGGAACCGTCCATGTCAGCCTCCTGCGAAGTGAGAAAACAGACAAGGCCAAGAGAGGATATTGACGACCTGCACGGGCTGCCAGCTTGTCTCAAGTTGGCAGGGATGTTTGATCCCGTTACGACGACCGCTCTTGATGACGACCACAGGGAGCAGTGTCACCTTGCGGTAGTACCAGAGACCTTGAGGACTGAGTCAGAGATTCACAGAGAAGACTCCTGACTCATCCACACAAAGTGGATGACCAAGAGGTCTGAAGAGGGTGATTAGCTGTAACTTATTGAATTGCAGAAACAAGTGGTGGCCCTACCAGCCACATCCCGGCACTCGAGTCCCCCGCCTTGGCTGCTACCTTCCGGTCCTGACCAGGTCGACGGGTTATCAATGCGAGAGGACCAATAGGACCACCGGCGAGGAGAATAGGCAAACTGGCCTGTCAATGCAATGGCTTTCTGCCCTGGGCCTGGCCGTTCGCCTGCTTTTTCGGCAATTTTCCAATAAATCAGCTAAATAGCATAAATTTTGCCCCCACCACCAGCATCAGCAGGGCGAACGCCTGCTTGAGCCTTCTGGGGGAGAGGCGATGGGCCAGTTTGGCGCCGAGCCGGGCAAACTGGGTGCTGGTGAGCACGATGCCGAGCAGCGCCGGCAGGTAGACGAATCCGACGCTCCACTCGGGCAGATCGGTGCGGCCCCAGCCCGCATAGAGGTAGCTGAGGCTGCCCGCCACGGCGATGGGGATGCTGCAGGCGGCAGAAGCCGCCACGGCGTTGCGCATGGGCACCGAGTTCCAGCTGAGGTAGGGCACCGTCATGGAGCCGCCACCGATGCCGAACAGGGCGGAGAGCCAGCCGATGACGGTTCCCGCGATGCCGGTCCCGACGGGGCCGGGCAGATGGCGCTCCGCCTTGGGCCTGAGGTTGAGCCCCATCTGCAGCGCCATGGTCCAGGCGAAGCAGCCGATGATGATGTTGAGGGTGCTGGCGCTCAGCAGGTTGGCGGTCATGCCACCGAGCCAGGCACCGATCAGCATGCCGGCGCCGAGTCTGCGGATCATCACCCAGTCCACCGCACCGGCCTCCTGGTGCGCCCGCAGGGAGCTAATGCCGGTGAAGATCATGGTGGGCAGGGAGGTGCCAAGCGCGAGGTGGGTGATGATCTCGGGGGAGACCCCCTGTGCGTGAAAACTCAGGACCAGCACGGGGACGATGATGAGCCCGCCACCGATGCCGAACAGCCCGGCCAGCATGCCCGCAAAGGCCCCCAATACCAGATACCCCACAAACAGCATAAAAATTCCTTCACCGAGTGAATGGCGGTCAAGTTGACCATTAATTCGCATAAAAAAAGAGATGGCGCCAGGCCATCTCTTTATTGTGCCGATTAATGCAGGGGAATGGTACCGTCCATCACCTTGTAGAAGGCCAGCACGGCGCAACCGAGCAGGGCCGCCGTCATCCCCTGCTCCAGCCGGTTGAGGCTGCGCAGGCCATGGTGCTGGCGCGCCTTCCAGTAGATGAAGATGCCCGGGCTGTAGAGCAGCGCCACCAACAAGAGGTACTCCACCCCGGCGGCATAGACCAGCCAGCAACCGTAGACGGTGGCCACCAGGGCCAGCAGCAGGTCGCGCTTGCGCTGGTGTGGCTGGTGCTCGTAGGTCTGCCCCGAGAGCGCCAGCTTGAGGCCGTAGGCACCGGAGAAGACGTAGGGCACCAGGGCCGCCGAGGTGGCGATGTTCACCAGCGCCAGATAGGTGCTGCTCTGGAAGTAGATGATGATGAGGAAGATCTGCACCAGGCAGGTGGAGCACCAGAGCGACACCTGGGGCGAGCCGTTCTTGTTCTCCCTGGCGAACCAGGCCGGGAAGACACCGGTCTTGCCGGCGATGTAGGGCACTTCCGCCGCCAGCACTGTCCAGCTCAGCAGGGCCCCCATCACCGAGATCACCAGGCCGATGTTGATGAGCCAGGCGCCCCAGGGGCCGACCACGGCCTCCAGGATCATGGCGGTGGAGGGGTTCTTGAGCGCCGCCAGCTGCGGCTGGTTCATGACCCCGAGGGAGAACAGGGTCACCATGACGTAGAGCGCCAGGGCGCCGAGCAGGGCCAGCACGGTGGCACGGCCCACGTCCTTGCGATGGCGGGCCCGGGCGGAGACCACCACGGCCCCCTCGATGCCGATGAAGACCCAGAGCGTCACCTTCATGGTGGACTTCACCTGATCCATCACGGAGCCGAGCTCGGGACTCCCCTGCCCCCAGAGATCCAGGGTGAAGGTCTCCATGTTGAAGGCGAGCAGAATGGCGACGCAGAAGACGATGAGGGGCACCATCTTGGCGATGGTGGTGACTATGTTCACCAGGGCCGCCACCTGGATGCCGCGCAGCACCAGGGCATGCACCGACCAGATGAGCAGGGAGGCGAGCGTGATGGCGACCGGGGTGTTGCCGTCACCGAAGATGACCTTGTCCGGCGTGTCGAAGAAGTAGCTCAGGGCGCTGAACACCACGATGGCATAGGAGACGTTGGCCAGCAGCTGGCAGAGCCAGTAGCCCCAGGCCGCGTTGAAACCGACGAAGTCACCGAAACCCGCCTTGGCGTAGCTGAAGATGCCGCCGTCGAGATCCGGACGACGCATGGAGAGGTTCTGGTACACCAGGGCCAGGCAGATCATGCCGATCCCCGTGATCGCCCATCCCAGGGCGACGGCCCCGGCGCTGGCGTGCGCCGCGATGTTTTGTGGCAGACTGAAGACCCCGGCGCCGACCATGGAGCCGATCACCAGCGAAATGAGGGCGCCCAGCCCTAGTTTCTTGTCCATCTCAAACCTGTTTTCTTAGGCGGCGGCTGAGCATCCGTATTCATACAGCGCGCGACATGGGAGGGGCGAAAAATCCATACCCCGTGAAAAAGGCGGCAACTATATTGCATGACTATTCCGACCGCAATCCCTCCTGCCGTCAATCATGAGCCACCTTGACCGCGCGCAATTTTACAGCACTGACCCGGGGGGCCTGTGAGCTGGTTCAAATTAAGAGAGACCCGTTGATCTTTCACGTTTTTTCATGATGTCACCCGGTGTTTTCGGGACCAGACCTGCATGGCTATGCATCCCCCCGGGATCGCCTGCCGGGCGCGCCGGCGCGCCCATGAAAACGCCCCGGGAGTCGGGGCGTGGAGTCAAGGGGAAGTGGGGCTAGAGCCTCAGCCCGCCATCTATCTCGATCATCCGCCCCGACAGATAGTCGTTGGCGAGGATGAACTGCACCGTCTGGGCCAGCTGGGCCGCCTCCCCCAGGTGCCCCACCGGGATGGCCTGCTGCATCCGGGCCATGGCTTCGGGTTTCATGGCCGCCGTCATGTCGGTGGCAAAGACCCCGGGGGCTATGCCCATCACCCGGATGCCGTGGCGGGCCAGCTCCCGCCCCCAGGTCACCACCAGCGAGGCCACCCCCGCCTTGCTGGCGGCATAGTTGCTCTGACCCATGTTGCCGGCGCGAGCGATGGAGGAGATGTTGATGATGACGCCCTGCCCCCCTCGCGCCATCAGCGCCGCCCCCTCCCGGCCACACAGGAAGGTGCCGGTGAGGTTGACGTCGATGACCGCCTGCCACTGGGCCAGGCTCATCTTCTCCACCAGCTCCCCCTCCTTCACCTTGATGAGCATGCCGTCGCGCAGGATGCCGGCGCAATTCACGAGGCCGTGCAGGGCACCGAACTGCTCGTCGATGGCGGCGAAGGCCGCCTCCACCTCCGGCTCGCTCGCCACGTTGCAGACGAAGAGGGCGCAGCGACCGTCACGGCTGTGCACCTCGGCCTCGGTCACCTCCAGGTCGGCGCGGTTGACGTCCATGAGCGCAAGCACGGCCCCCTGCTCTGCCAGGCTCAGGGCGATGGCGCGACCCAGGCCCCTTCCGGCCCCGGTGATGGCGATGACTTTCTGTTTGATATCCATAAATGCTCCTGGTGAGATGGCCGGTGACTGTCGAGTCAAAGACTATCGGGTAAAAAGGTAGATAGCGGCCCTTAACCCGGCGCTGTCTTGTCCCGATAGAGCTCGAGGATGCTGGAGAAATCCTTGTTCTCCTGCCCCTGACTCGCGTGCAGGTTAAAGAGGTTTCGGGCCAGGGCCCCCATGGGCACGGCGCTGTGGGCATGCTCGGCGAGCGCCATGGCGAGCCCCAGGTCCTTGACCATCAGCCGGGTCATAAAGCCCCCCTCATAGCCGCGGGACGCCGGGGTGTTTTCCATCACCCCGGGCCAGGGGTTGTAGCGTTCCAGGCTCCAGTTGTTGCCCGAGCTCTTGCCCATGATGGTGGAGAGGACGCTCGGGTCCAGCCCCTCCTTCACCCCGAGCGCCAGGGCCTCCGCGGTGCCCGCCATGTGGATGGCGAGCAGCATGTTGTTGCACATCTTGGCGATCTGGCCCGCCCCGAGCGCCCCGGCGTGGAACAGGTTCTGCCCCATGCAGGCGAGCACGGATCTGGCCGCCTCAAAATCGGCCTGTTCACCGCCGACGATAAAGGTCAAAGTGCCCGCCGTGGCGCCCGCCACGCCCCCCGAGACGGGGGCATCGATAAAGCGGATGCCGCGCGACTTCGCCGCCTCCCCCACCCGGCGGGCCGAGGCCACGTCTATGGTGGAGCAGTCGATCACCAGGGCCCCCGCAGGCAGGGCCGCCAACAAGTCCTGACCACCCCGCTCACCGGCACTCTCGCCGAGCCAGAGCCCGCGCACGTGCTCGCCGGCCGGCAGCATGCTGATCACCACCTCGCAGCCGCTTACCGCCTCGCGGGCATCCCCGGCGGCGATGCAACCGTCCTTGACTGCCCGATCCAGGTGCTCGGGCACCAGATCGAAGACCTGCACGGCGTGTCCCGCCTTGGCCAGGTTGGCGGCCATGGGCCCCCCCATGTTGCCGAGCCCGATAAATCCCATCCTTGTCATGGTGTGCTCCTTGTGTGTGATCCCGCGTCAGCAGGCGGGGCGCAGAGGGTTGTCCCCTTGTGGCCAGCGATAGAAATCGTCGAGCCAGTCAGCGCCGGGCCGGGGCGCCTGCCAGCGGGGGGACTTGTCCTTGTCGATGAGCAGGGCCCGCACCCCTTCCACAAAATCCCCCCTGAGCACGCAGTTGACCGAGAGCGCCAGCTCGTCGGCAAACACCTCGGCCAGGGACTGGCGGCGCGCCTGCCAATACTGGCGCCAGAGGATGGCGCGGCTGATGGGGCTGCCGCTCTGGCAGATCTCCCTTGCCTGGGCCAGGCCGGCCTCTGCATCCTCGAAGCTGGCCTCAAACAACCGGGCCAACACCCCTTCCAGGCTGCGGCCCGCCAGCAGGCCATCGATGCGAGCCTGATGGGGCAGGATCACCGGCGCAGGCAGCCGCGCCGTCACCTCCCTGTGCAGCCCCCTGAACAGCCGATCCAGCTGCTCGCGGGGATCCTGGCATTCATCCGCACAGGAAGACCAGTCGAGGGCGGCCAGGCGGGGCAGCAGCTCGGCGCGCTCAGGGCTCGCCATGGCGTGATCCGCAAGCCCGAGGCCGATGGCATCCGCCCCGTTGAAGCGGGCGCCGGTGAGGCCGAGCCAGAGCCCGAGCCGACCCGGCATCCGGCTCAGGAACCAGCTGGCCCCCACGTCCGGGTAGAGGCCTATGGTCACCTCCGGCATGGCGAACAGGCTCCGCTCGGTCACGATCCGGAACGCGGCGCCGGCAAAGAGGCCGATGCCTCCCCCCATGCAGATGCCGTCCGCCACGCAGATTAGCGGCTTGGTGTAGCGGTGGATATGGTGATCGAGCCGGTATTCCTGCTCGAAGAAGTCGCGGGCATAGACAAACAGTTCCGACTCGCTCGCCTCCTGCTTGCGGTAATAAAAGGAGCGGATGTCGCCACCGGCGCAGAACGCCTTCTCCCCCGTCCCCTGCAACAGCACGCAGACGATGGACGAGTCCTGCTCCCAGGCGGTGAGCGCCTCCTGCAGGATCTGGATCATCGGCAGGCTCAGGGCATTGAGGGAGGCGGGGCTGTCCAGGGTCAGCACGCCCAGCTTGTGGCCATCGGCGGTGGGACAGGTTTCTACGCGTACGGGTCTATTCATTCGTCGCTCCATCGGGCTTGTCATATCGCCAGCGCGGGGCGCGCTTCTCGAGGAAGGCCGCCACCCCCTCGCGCTGGTTGGGATCCGCAAACAACTCGAGGAAGAGGCTGCGCTCGCGCGGCAGCGCCGCGTCTCTATGGGTGCTGCGGCCCTGGTTGATAAGCGTCTTGCAGGCGCGCAGGGCGCTCGGGCTCTGGCGCTCAACCAATTGCGCCATCTGCTGCGCCGCCGTCCAGGCGTGTCCCTGGGTCACGACCTCCTCCACCAGCCCCATCTCGTAGGCCAGGGTGGCGCTCACCTTCTCGCCGCACAGGATCATCCGCTTGGCCCAGCCCGGCCCCACCAGCTCGGTGAGTCGCTGGGTGCCGCCGGCGCAGGGCAAGAGCCCCACCGAGGCCTCCGGCAAGCCCAGCTTGGCCTGCTGCTCGGCGATGCGGATGTCGCAGGCCAGCGCCACCTCCAGCCCGCCCCCCATGGCGTAGCCGTTGATGGCGGCGATGCTGACCCCATGGAAACGGGCCAGGGCCTCGAAGGCGCGGCCGAACGCCTCGGCCACCTCGCGGGCGTGCTCCAGGTTGCCGTCGGCGAACATCTTGAGATCGGCGCCGGCGCAGAAGAACTTCTCCCCGGCGCCGCGGATCACCAGGGCCACCACGTCGGGGCGGCTGTCGAGCTCCACCATCATCTGCAGGAAGGCCTGCAGGCTGGCGAGGGTCCAGGTGTTGGCGGGCGGGTGATCGAGGGTGATGTAGGCCACGTGACCGTGGTATTCGAGCCTGATCCTTGTCATTGCATCGTCCTTGTCATGGAAACCTGCCCATGATGGCAGGGTTGAATGGCGCCGACTCTCGGCTGGCTCACACAGCCAGACGGCGAACGGGCCTCGCCGCTACTGGCCAGGGGGCCCCAAGGAGCCCCATCACTCCAGCGACAGGCCGGGGGCGGCCAGCAGACGGCGGGCGATGATGAGCCGCATCACCTCGTTCGTCCCCTCCAGGATGCGGTGCACCCGGGTGTCGCGCAGGTAGCGCTCCAGGGGGTACTCGCGGATATAACCATAGCCGCCAAAGAGTTGCAGGGCTTCGTCGCAGATGCGGTGGCCCACGTCGGTGGCAAAGCGCTTGGCCATGGCGCACCAGGCGCTCTTGTCCGGGCTGCCTCCGTCGAGCTTGGCGGCGGCCTGGCGCACCAGCAGGCGGGCGGCGGCGAGCTCGGTGGCCATGTCGGCGAGGCGGAACTGCACGCTCTGGAATTCGCTGATCGGACGCCCAAATTGCTGGCGCTGGCGCACATGGGCCAGGGCGTCGTCCAGCGCCTGCTGGGCGGTGCCGAGGGAACAGCTCGCGATATTGATGCGCCCGCCATCGAGCGCCTGCATGGCAAACCTGAAGCCCTCCCCCTCCTCCCCCAGCCGGTAGCGGGCGGGGATGCGCACGGAGCTGAAATTCACCTCCCGGGTCGGCTGGCTGTTCCAGCCCATCTTCTCCTCCGCCTTGCCATAGCTCACCCCGGGCGTATCGGCGGGCACCATAAAGGCAGAAATCCCCTTGGCTCCCTCGCCGCCGGTGCGGGCCATCACCACCAGCACCTGGGTGCTGCCGGCCCCGGAAATAAACACCTTGCTGCCGTCGATGAGGTAGTCATCGCCGTCCCGCACCGCGCGAGTCTTGAGGGCCGCCGCATCCGACCCGGCCCCCGGCTCGGTGAGGCAGTAGGAGCCGAGCAGCTCGCCGCTGGCGAGCCTCGGCACCCACTCCTCGGCCACCTCAGGAAGCAGCCAGCTACCCAGCATCCAGCTCACCATGTTGTGGATGGTGAGATAGGCCGTGGTGGAGGTGCAGCCCATGGCGAGGCGCTCGAAGATCAGGCTGGCATCGAGGCGGCTCAGGCCCAGGCCGTCGTATTGCTCCGGGGTGTAGAGGCCGCACAGCCCCAGCGCCGCCGCCTGCTTGATGGTGGGGATGGGGAACTCGTGCTCCCTGTCCCAGCGCGCGGCGTGGGGTTTGAGCGCCAGATCGGCGAAGGCGCCGGCCGACTCGACACAGGCTCGTTGGGATTCGGTCAGGGTAAAATCCATCTTGTTCGCTTCCTCGTTATCTCAATCGTTCGGGCCACTCAAGGCAGGTGGCCGGTCGTGGCTGGCCCGGCGGGAGTGCCTTAGGCCCATCCCTCAACGCAAATGGATGGTCATATTGGGCCCGCTCGGTATGTCCTCGTCGAACCAGCGCTCCGTCACCGTCTTGGTCTCGGTGTAGAAACGCACCGCCTGCTTGCCGTAGGCGTGCAGATCCCCGTAGAAGGAGCCGCGCCAGCCGGTGAAGGAGAAGAACGGCAGCGGCACCGGGATGGGCACGTTGATCCCCACCTGGCCCACCGCCACCTCGTGGCGAAACTTGCGGGCCGCGGCGCCGCAGCCGGTGAAGAGGGAGGTGCCGTTGCCGTAGGGGTTGGCGTTGATGAGGGCGAGCGCCTCGTCCAGGCTCTCCACCTCGAGGCAGACCAGCACGGGCCCGAAGATCTCCTCTCTATAGATGCGCATCTCGGGCGTCACGCCGCGAAACAGGGTGGGCCCCACCCAGTTGCCCACAGGGTAGCCGGGCACGTCGCAGAAGCGTCCGTCCAGCAGGCACTCGGCCCCCTCGGCGATCCCCGCTTCGATAAGCCCCTCCACCCTGACCTTTGCCTCGGGGCTGATAAGGGGACCGTAGGCCGCCTCTGGATCGTGCCAGACGCCGGGTTTCACCCTGGCAAACTCGGCGGCGAGCTCGGGGATCCACTCCCTCGCGCTCCCCACGAACACCGCCACGCTGATGGCCATGCAGCGCTGGCCGGCGGCGCCAACACCGGCCCCCACCAGGTTGCCGAGCACCTGCCCCTTGTTGGCATCCGGCATGATCACCATGTGGTTCTTGGCGCCGACGAAGCACTGGGCCCGCTTGAGCTGCGACGTGGCGGTGCGATAGACGTGGGCGCCCACCCGGGCCGACCCCACGAAGCTCACCGCCTTGACGTCGGGATGGGCCAGCAGCGCATCCACCTGATCGGCGCCGCCGTGCACCACCGACAGAATGCCCGCAGGTGCCCCCGCCTCCGCGAACAGCTGTGCCAGGCGCATGGGGGTGAGCGGGTCCTGCTCCGAGGGCTTGAGCACGAAGCCATTGCCGCAGGCCACCGCCAGGGGGAACATCCAGAGCGGGATCATGGCCGGGAAATTGAACGGCGTGATGCCGACGCAGACCCCGAGCGGCTGCACCCAGGAGTGGCCGTCCACCCGGCGCGCCACGTTGCCCATGGTTTCCCCCAGGGTCTGGCTCGCGATGGCGCAGGCCTGCTCCACCACCTCGATGCCGCGCCACACATCCCCCTTGGCGTCCGCCAGATTCTTGCCCGTCTCCTGGGCCAGCAGGGTCGCCAGCTCGTCGTGATGCACCTTCAAGAGATGCTGGTAGTTGAACATCACCCGGGCCCGCTCCGAGGCCGGCACCTCCCGCCACTGCAGATAGGCGTCGTGGGCGGTGCGCACCGCGAGTGCGATCTCTCCCTGGGTGGCTTTCGGTACCCGCGCCAGCAGGCTCTGATCCGCCGGGTTGGTCACCTCGATCCACTGCTCGCTGGCCGAAGGGTAGGCCTCGCCGCCGATATGGAGCGGCAGATCCCCGTACTGGGTATGGTGTTGGCTCATGCCGCCCCCTCCTCTGGTTGACAGGAAATGGCGGCTCGCGACGGACCCGCCTCCCCCATGCACATGCTGTTCATCCTGTTCGCTCCTTGCGGTTGCCCACCCGAAGGGATCCCCTTGCAGTCGGCAGGCAACGAATTTACCTTAGACTAACAACTCATTTACGTTTACGCTAACGTAAACTTGATTCATGAATGGACTGACCAGTGCCAACGGTGCCAACCCGCCTGGGTGAGCCCACCGCACTCGGTCCCACAGAACGGAACCCCAGGAAAAGGAGAGCACGGATGCATGCCCTGATGGACGACACCCTCCAGGCCCTGACCGAACAGGTCGAGGCCTTCTGCCAGAAAATCATCGCGCCGCGCGCCGAGGAGATAGACAGGAGCAACGCCTTCCCCCGGGATCTCTGGCCGCAGATGGGTGAGCTGGGGCTGCACGGCATCACGGTGGCAGAGGCCTATGGCGGGGTGGACCTGGGTTACCTCGCCCATGTGCTGGTCATGGAGCAGGTGAGCCGCGCCAGCGCCTCGGTCGGCCTCTCCTACGGCGCCCACTCCAACCTCTGCATCAACCAGATCCACCGCCACGGCACCCCTGATCAGAAGGCCCGCTACCTACCTGATCTGGTCAGCGGTAAACACGTGGGGGCGCTGGCCATGAGCGAGCCGGGGGCCGGCTCCGACGTGGTCGCCATGCGCCTGAACGCAGAAGAGAGGGGCGATCACTTCCTGCTGAGCGGCAACAAGATGTGGATCACCAACGGGCCCGATGCGGACACCTTCGTCATCTATGCCAAGACGGATCCCGCCGCCGGTCCCAGGGGCATTTCCGCCTTCATCGTGGAGAAAGGGACGCCGGGCTTTACCACGGCCCAGAAGCTCGACAAGCTCGGCATGCGCGGCTCCAGCACCTGCGAGCTGGTGTTCGAGGCGTGCAAGGTGCCCAAGGAGAATCTGCTCGGTCCCCTGCACGGCGGCGTCCGGGTGCTGATGAGCGGCCTCGACTACGAGCGGGTGGTGCTGGCGGCCGGGCCGCTCGGCATCATGCAGGCCTGCATGGACGTGGTGCTGCCCTATGTGCGCGAGCGCAAGCAGTTCGGTCAGGCTATCGGCGAGTTCCAGCTGGTGCAGGGCAAGCTCGCCGACATGTATACCCGTCTCGCCAGCAGCCGGGCCCTGGTCTATTCGGTGGCCTCGGCCTGCGACAAGGGGCATACCAGCCGCAAGGATTGCGCCGCCGCCATCCTGTTTGCCGCCGAAAACGCCACCCAGATGGCCCTGGACGCCATCCAGCTGCTGGGGGGCAACGGCTATATCAACGACTATCCCACAGGCCGCCTGCTGCGGGACGCCAAGCTCTACGAGATCGGCGCCGGCACCTCGGAGATCCGCCGCTGGCTCATCGGCCGCGAACTGATGGGGGAACACGCATGAAGCATGTCGCCCCGTCCACCACCATCGGCAACGACGCGCCCAGGGGAGAAGGCAGATGAGCCGCATCCACTCCCGTCTCGACACGGCCAGCCCCGACTACCTCGCCAACAGATCCGCCATGCAGGGGCTGATCGAGGATCTCCATGCCCGGCTGGAGGAGATAGCCCAGGGGGGCGGCGCCGCCAACAACGCCCGCCACCAGGCCCGGGGCAAGCTACTGCCCAGGGAGCGCATCGACCGGTTGCTGGACCCGGGCTCCCCCTTCCTCGAGCTCTCGGCCCTGGCCGCCTGGCAGGTCTATGACGAGCCGGTGCCCGCCGCGGGCATCCTCACCGGCATAGGCCGGGTCTCTGGGCGCCTGTGCATGCTGGTGGTGAACGACGCCACCGTGAAGGGCGGCACCTACTACCCCCTCACGGTGAAGAAGCACCTGCGCGCCCAGGCCATCGCCGAGCGGCTGCGCCTCCCCTGCCTCTATCTGGTGGATTCCGGTGGCGCCTTCCTGCCCATGCAGGACGAGGTGTTCCCCGATCGGGACCACTTCGGCCGCATCTTCTACAACCAGGCGCGCATGTCGGCCAAGGGCATCCCCCAGCTCGCGGTGGTGATGGGACTCTGTACCGCCGGCGGCGCCTATGTGCCCGCCATGGCGGACGAGTCCATCATGGTCAAGGACCAGGCCACCATCTTCCTGGCGGGCCCGCCGCTGGTGAAGGCCGCCACCGGCGAGGAGATCAGCGCCGAGGCCCTGGGCGGCGCCCTGGTGCACTGCGCCCACTCCGGGGTGGCGGATCACCTGGCGCAAGACGATGCCCATGCCCTGGCGATTGCCCGCACCCTGGTGAGCAACTTGGGGGCCAACAACCCGGGAGAGTCCCCCGCCCAATCCAGCGCCGCCCATGACGAACCGCTCTACCCCATCGAGGAGCTCTATGGCCTGGTGGGCACCAGTCTCAAGCGCCCCTATGACGCCCGGGAGCTGATCGCCCGTCTGGTGGATGGCTCTGAACTCGACGAATTCAAGGCGCTGTTCGGCACCACCCTCGTCACCGGCTTTGCCCGGATCCAAGGCATGCAAGTGGGGATCCTCGCCAATAACGGGGTGCTGCACAGCGACAGCGCCCAGAAGGGCGCCCACTTCATCCAGCTCTGCAATAAACGCGCGATTCCCCTGTTGTTCCTGCAGAACATCACCGGCTTTATGGTGGGCAGCAAGGCGGAACAAGAGGGCATCGCCAAGCACGGCGCCAAGCTGGTCACCGCCGTGGCCTGCAGCCGGGTACCCAAGATCACCCTGATCGTCGGCGGCAGCTTCGGCGCCGGCAACTACGGCATGTGCGGGCGCGCCTATGAACCCGATTTTCTCTTCAGCTGGCCCAACAGCCGCATCTCGGTGATGGGGGGCGAGCAGGCGGCCGGCGTGCTGGTGCAGGTGCGCCGTGACCGGCTGGCCGCCGAGGGCAAGACCTTGAGCGAGCAGGAGGCAGGCGCCATCCGCGCCCCCGTGATAGCGCAGTATGAGCAGCAGGGTCACCCCTATTACGCCAGCGCCAGGCTGTGGGACGACGGCGTCATCGATCCGGCCCAGAGCCGCACCGTGCTGGCCCTGGCGCTGGCCACCTGCCAGGGGGCCCTGTCAGCCTCAACAACCAGCCCCGAGCAGTACGGCATCTTCCGGATGTAAGGAGTTCGACATGTCTGACCCTATCTGCAATGACCCCCTGGCAGGTTTTCGGCTGGAGCGCCATGGCCCCCTGATCGAGCTGGTGCTCGCGCGCCCCGAACGCCACAACGCCCTCGACGCCGACCTGATGCAGGGGCTGCTCGAGTGCCTGGGGGATCTGGCCCACTGCCACGGCCAGCCCCTGGCCGAACGCCCCCATGTGCTGCTGCTGCGGGCCGAGGGCCCCCACTTCTGTGCCGGCGCCGATCTCAACTGGATGCGCAAGATGGCCGGAGGGGATGCCTCCCCCGGCTCCTTCGACCGGAACCGGGAAGACGCCAGGGTGCTGGCACACCTGATGCAGGCTCTGGATGAGCTCCCCTTCCCCACCCTGGCCCTGGTACAGGGCGCCGCCTACGGCGGGGCCTTGGGACTTATCTGCGCCTGCGACATCGTGCTGGCCAGCGAGGATGCCCGTTTCTGCCTCTCGGAGGTGAGCCTTGGCCTGGTCCCCGCGGTGATCAGCCCCTATGTGGTGCGCGCCATGGGCATGCGCCAGGCCCGCCGCTACATGCTGAGCGCCGAACCCTTCGATGCCATCACCGCCTGCCGGCTCAATGTGGCGCACCGACTCAGCAAACCGGCCCAGTTGCTGGCCGAAGGGCGCCTGCTGGCCCTGCGCCTGTGTCGCAACGGTCCAGAGGCGATGAAGGAGACCAAGCGGCTGCTGGCCGCCATCGAGGATCACCCCGGCCGTCAACACGAAGAGAAAACCGTCGAGACCATCGCCCGGGTGCGGGTTGGACTCGAGGCCCAGGAGGGGATCCAGGCCTTCTTCGACAAGCGCCCCCCCACCTGGCGCCCCCGTTTCAAGGACGAAGCATGACCCAATACCATCCCATCAAGCGCCTGCTTATCGCCAACCGAGGCGAAATCGCCGTGCGCATCATCAAGACCGCCAGGCGCCTTGGCATTCACACCATCGCCCTCTATTCGGACGCGGACGCCAACGCCATGCACGTGCGGGAAGCGGACGAGGCCTGGCACCTGGGGCCAGCCCCCGCACGGGAGAGCTACCTCGATGCCGGCAAGGTGCTCTCCATCGCCAGGGAGACGGGCGCCGACGCCGTGCACCCGGGCTACGGCTTCTTGTCGGAGAACAGCGACTTCGCCACCGCCTGCGAACAACGCGGCCTGCGTTTTGTCGGCCCAAGCGGCGCCGCCATCCTCGCCATGGGGGACAAGTCCGGCGCCAAGGCGCTGATGGAGGCGGCCGGCGTGCCCGTGCTGCCCGGCTATCACGGTGCGGATCAACGACCGGCAGTCTTGCGTGATCAGGCGACCCTGGTGGGCTTTCCGCTCCTGATCAAGGCCGCCAGTGGCGGCGGCGGCAAGGGGATGCGCCGGGTCGATCAGCTGGGCGAGTTCGACGCCGCCCTGGCGGCGGTCAGGCGCGAGGCCCTGGCGGCCTTTGGCGACGACAGGGTGCTGCTGGAGCGCTACCTGCCCCGCGCCCGCCACGTGGAGGTGCAGGTCTTCGCCGATACCCTCGGCAACGCCCTCTACCTGGGGGACAGGGACTGCTCCCTGCAGCGCCGCCACCAGAAGGTGATCGAGGAGGCCCCCGCCCCCGACATCCCACCACCCCTGCGCCGCGCCATGGGCGAGGCGGCCGTGGCCGCCGCCCGGGCCATCGACTATCGGGGAGCTGGTACCATCGAGTTCCTGCTGTGCAAGGATGAATTCTTCTTCATGGAGATGAACACCCGGCTGCAGGTGGAGCACCCGGTCACCGAGGCCGTCACCGGCCAGGATCTGGTGGCCTGGCAGCTGGCGGTGGCCGAAGGCAGGCCGCTGCCCCTGACCCAGGAGGAGATAGTGCTGCGCGGCCACGCGGTGGAGGCGCGCCTCTACGCCGAGGACGTCGCCGCCGGCTTCCTGCCCGCCAGCGGCCCCATCCAGTGGCTCAATTGGCCCAAAGGGGTACGCATCGATACCGGAGTGGCCGCCGGTGATGCGGTGAGCCCCTATTACGACCCCATGATCGCCAAGCTCGTCGCCCACGGCGATGACAGGGCCCAGGCCTTCGCCAGGCTGGCGGACGCCCTGGCGGCACTGGCACTGGGCCCCCTGGTGCACAATGGCCCGCTCCTGCTGCGCCTGTGCGAGGATCCCGAGGTGCTGCAGATGGGCCACCACACCCAGTGGCCCATCTGCAGCACCT